>CAWHIT010000014.1:0-155978 GCA_963829495.1 uncultured Alphaproteobacteria bacterium | reverse complement strand
GAAGAGCCGCATTGGGAAATCTTCACGCATGGCGGGCGCAACCGCACCGGGATCGACGCTATCGCTTATGCGAAAGAGGTCGTCAGCCTTGGCGCGGGCGAAATCCTGCTCACCTCGATGGATCGCGACGGAACGCGCGCCGGTTTCGACCTCCCGCTCACCCGCGCGATTTCGGATGCCGTCACCGTGCCGGTCATCGCCTCGGGCGGCGTTGGCACCCTCGATCACCTTGTCGAGGGCATCCGGGATGGCGGGGCCACCGCCGTGCTGGCGGCATCCATTTTCCATTTCGGCGATCACACCATAGGTGAAGCGAAGCGGCATATGGCTGCGGCCGGGCTGCCAGTCAGGCTGGATTCGTTGCCGGTCTCGTAGGAGCAGTCAGTCTCGCTTGGCCATGGCAGTTGTAGGCTCGCACCCGTATTATGACGCCCCACATGCGCCGAGTTCCCGGGCGCGAAGTCTCACCCGGATTTGATAACCTTTTCCGAATAATTCTATGCGCATTTGAAGAGAAAGTGACAAACTAGAAGCGACAGCTGATCTGACTACCGAACAGTCAGGACCTTTGATCGTGTTGGGCATCCGTCTGACAGCAACGGCAGTCGCAGCAAAAGGAGTTTGTCTATGTCCGCCCTGCTTCGTCAGCTCGCTCTTGTTTCAGAATCGAACCAGATCCCGAGAGGAGATGTACTGAAGGTCTCGGCGGCTATACAAAAGCAAGCCTCGCGCGACCTTGCGCCTGTTTGGGAAATATCCGCGACATGCGACACCTTCGATAAACTTGAAGATGTGCCGGCAGGGTATTGGCCGATTATCGTAAGGGACGATATCGGGACACCCGGCGCGCGCTGGCGTTCATGAGGACAAGAACGGTCAGCCCTTTGCTCTGGTGATGGCCTCATCCAGCATCGATGAATGGTCTCTGACTGCAAGCCACGAAGCAATGGAAATGCTCGTTGATCCGTCCGGCAATCGCCTCGTTGCTGGAGATTCCCCAAAGGCAGATCAGGGCCGCGTCAGCTTTCTTGTGGAGGTCTGCGACCCTTCGGAGGCGTCAGATTACGCATACAGCGCAAATGGCATTCTCGTCTCGGATTTCTACACGCCGAACTATTTCGATCCCGTCAAGGCTCCCGGCGTGAGGTATTCCTATACAGGCGCCATCACTGAGCCGCGCCAAGTCCTGAAGGGGGGATACCTCTCCTGGGAAGACGCGGTTTCAGGAAGCTGGTGGCAGGAAATCTGGTTCGACACTCCTCAACCGGCCTTCCGCAGCCTTGGCCCGATCGATTCCAAATCGGCTGGCAATTTGCGGGCGGCTATCGACCGCTTGACCATGGAAGACACGATGAACGCCATTCGCCGCGGAAGACAGGTCGCGGAAGCCGCAGGCGTCCATGTGAGCGTTGTCTCGATGTCCGGGGCGGCCAAAGCCTCATCCTTGCAGGAACAGATCGATGACATCCTGCGCGCCTCCAGGAAGAAATCCTCTGCGAGTTCCAGACGGCGTTCCGCACCCTCCGTTCGTGCGGAGTCTTAGCAGTCTGCAACCTGCCGGGGAACGGGCGTGCTTCAGGGTTTGTTTTCTGCTAGGCTCAGGAGCTTAATCGCGAGTGCCTGTGCGGGAGGTGGACCCCATGGCAGACGAGCCGACCCCGGAAGGCAAAGCACGCGCCAAGGAGTTGCGCGAAGAGATCGATTGCATTCTGCATCCCGATAAGAAGGGCGATCGCACGGAAGGCGAGGCTGCGGAACCTCAACCGGAAAAGGCGCCCACACCAAGAGATTTCATCCAGAAACGGATGCGCGAGCTCGACGGGAAAAAGGATAAGCCTTAATGCTTTGCTTAAGGCTGCTTGCTTAAGCAGTCGCAATATGAAGGCGAAATCTTTCAACTCGTGATTTTGAACCACCAGAAATTTCAATCACGGCGGATGAGAAGCTCTCATTATTCTTGACGGGCTTGGACGCGAAGGTATTCAATCGATATATAAATCTAATAATGTGAGTGCGTTCCATGTCCGACGAACTTATTTCTGCACAAGTCAAGACCACCATCGCCAATGACATCGCTGAACGGCGGAAGCAACATCAGGCGACGATCGCAAGATTGAAAGCAGCAGAGGCCCACGCTCGCACCTTCCGCGAGGAAATCCCGCTCAAGACCCCGCTCGTCATGCTCGCGGTCGGCGATTCCTGGTTCGACTATCCGCTCGACGGAAATTCACTGACTATCGGAACGACGGACATCATAGCCCAGCTTCAGACCATGGGCGGAAATCCGCCCGTCATCTTCAACATCTCGCACTACGGCGACGCCACAACAGACGAATTGGCGCTGCCGAAGCAGGAGCGCATCATCCAGGCGCTGCGAGACCCGGACAACTGGCTCGGCAGCGGCAAGCCGGACGCGATTCTGTTCTCGGGCGGCGGCAACGACATCGCGGGCAACCAGTTTTGCATTTTTCTTGATTACGCAGCTCCCGGGGTGGATGGGCTCAACAGTATCCGGTTCGAGAAAGCCTTAGGCATGGTCGAGGCGTCCTATCTCGATCTCTTCGTTCTCAGGAACCGCTATGCGAAGGACGTGCCCATCATCGGGCATGCTTACGATTTTCCGATCCCGAACGGGGCGCACCCCGCGTGTGCCGGGCCATGGCTCTTACCCTCCCTGCAGTATTGCAACTGGTCCGTCCAGGAAGGGACTGCAATCGTCAAGGAAGCGCTTCTCGCTTTCAACGCGATGCTGACCCGGCTCGCCGGCGATGGAACAAACAATTTTGTCCTGGTTCCGACACAAGGTCTGCTCCAGCCTGGCGATTGGGCGAATGAACTGCATCCTTATCCGGCTGGTTTCAAAACGATCGCCAACGCCTTCCTGAAGGTCATAAACGCTAAGTTCCAGAACCAGAACCCTCTCACAGTCTGATCGCAAGCGCCCTTTGAATCCCTTCGGATGCGGGTCGCTACACCTAAAGTGGACTGGGTAAAATTGCGGTCGGTTGCGACGCCGACGCAAACTTCATCCCCGAACTTGATTGCCCGCATGTGTCCGCAAGCAGAAGAAGCCATGAAAACATTGGCGAATTTTCGCTCCAACGTCATGGCCGGGCTTGACCCGGCCATCTACCGTCATAATTGGAAACACCTTGTGATTTTCTGGATGGCCGCCTCTAAGGGCGGCCATGACGAGGGAATTGGCGGAAACATCCGGGTAAGCAAGTCCCGGAATGACGCCTGCGTCCTCGCCGCTTCACCTCAAACACGGCAGATCGCAAAAGGCGCTTCGATTTATAACGGCCCCGAATATGCGCCGAGGCGCATTTCGGGGCGACGATCATCGGGACGCCACGCGTCCGATTAAACGGACGATACCCTAGGAAAGCGGGAAGAACTTCGGATCAAAAGGGAAAAGCGCCGCCGCCGCGCTCATGCGCTGCTTGCATGCGCCGTCGCGGATTGCTAACCAAACGGCGGGGCAGATATCGAGGGACGCATGCATCCGGCTGAAACAGGCCTTTCTCTGGTAATGTGGCAGGGATGGGGCGTCCTGTCGGTCATGGCGGCGCTGACCGCGCTGCTGGCGACCATCCTGGCTTGGCTTCTTCCGTTTCCGGACCGCTCGCTGAGCAATCAGCTTTCCCACTACGGCGATCGCATGGCGCTGAAGGACCGCCTCGGAGCCACGCCACCCTTTAAAGCTTATCTCGTCACGGTGCGCCGCTTCAACGAGTGGCTTATGGAATGGTTCGGCCCGGCTTTGAGCGGCAAAGCTTTTGAGCGCTGCCTCGCCATCGCGTTCATTTTTCCGATCGCGTTGCTTCTCATAACGCTCATCGCAAACGGCATCAGCGCGCACCGGATTTACACCTGGCAGGCGGCGCTGTTCGCCGCCGGTTTCCTGATCATCGCCTATGTGATCGTAGCGGCTTTCAGAAACCTGCTCCGGCTGATCGAGCAGGGCTGGACGATGATCGGCGGAGATTTTGCGATTGCTCAAACGATCGCGAGAGTGCTTCTCGGCGGGTTCGCCTTCATGGTTGCCTTCACGATGGCATTCGCAATCGCATCGGCGTTTTCGGGCGAGGTATCGAATGCGGGCTCGGTGCTTGGCGCCATGGCAGGAGGGTTCGCGCTTGCCTTTGTGCTGGCGGTTGCATTTGCGCTTGCAGGAGCGACGCTCTTTTCGATTACCATCGCGATCCTGGCGGGGGCTGCGCTTGCCTTCGCAAGCGAGTTCACGCTGCTCCTGCTTCTGTTCTTCATCCTGCTTCCGCTCACAAACGCGTCCATCGATTGGCTGTCCTGGAGCGCGACGCGGTTCTTTCTGCGGCAGGCGGAGCAGGCGGAGCCCAATTTCCTGGGAGAACTGAAGGTCTTCGGGGCCGTGCTCGGCACTTTCGCATCCGGCGCGCTGTTGATGGTCGCGCTGGCGGCGTTGCTCCCGAACACGCTTGAACTTCTCAACCTCGCGTTCACCTCCGCAAGCCTTCCGAGGTTCAACTGGCAGGCGCTCGTCAACAAGGCGGTGGAGACTCCCTGGACAGACGGACTCTTCGTGACCGGCATGCTGATGACCGCAATCGTGCCAGCCTCCGCCCATTTCATCGTCGGCCTGACAGGCGTGCTTGCTCGCTTCACGCCCGGCGCTCAAACCGTGGCCCACGCCATTTCGGATCACCCCGACGCGCCGCTCACACTCAAAGAGCAGGTGCCGGTGAAGATCACGCTGATCCTTTCCCGCATCTGGTATCTCGTGGCTGCAGGTTTCACCGTGAGCCTCATCGCAGGAGCGAGCGCTCTCATTTACGTCACACACGCGCCGGTCGCAGAATTTCTTAGCGATGTTGCTTTGTGCGCAACGTCCTGGAGCCACGGCAAGTGCCCGTGGTTTTGATCCGCCGGGCCTGACGCAAATGCTAGCGCAGCGTGCGCAAAATCGGAACCGGTTGCGCCGCAATTTTTCTTGACGGCTGGGACTGTGCGGCGGTGCATTTCGGGCGGCGATCCTGGTGACGCCCGCGAGGCGGGATGCGTCAGGAAGCCTTCACCAAACCGGCTATCGCCATCGTCGACGACGCTCTACACGCGCGTTTTCGTAAACATTTCGTTCACTGCGGCGAGCCTTCATACTTATGTGGTTAACAGAAACGCGCCGGAATTATTTCCCACCGTGTGTTGGTAAAGAACGTCTTTATGTGGAGCGAAAGGGAGGAATGCCGCGCCTACGGCCGGACAAAGGGCGGCTACCATAAGACATTGAAATTGCTACAATTTTTATTGTTAACAAATGACCCATTCAATAGAATCTAATGCCGGAATTTTTCCATTTACTGGGACGCGCAAAAGTCCGTTAAATACGTTTCACGATTGCAAATTAACGCTTGCGAAGAGCCGGAATGCACGGCGCAGGCAGCGGCGATGGCGTCCCGTTCCGTCATTTTTCCCATATTTGTCAGGGGTTTGAGCTGCGTTAACCTGGCATCAAGGCGATTTCGCTGAAGATCTTTCAGATAGAAGGAATGCGGAGACAAGCGTCGGGGACAAGCTGACAAACCACATGCCGCCATTTGCAGGATGCCACACAAAATGGACCATCGCCCGCGTCCGGTTACACGCACGATGCCCTAGCCTGAAAGAATTGCCTAAACTCTCCCAACGCAGTTCACCTCCAGCCTGACTTTTACAATTGCTGAGCCGCCGAAAAACGTACGGTGAACACCGGGCCAAGGATTGGAAATCTGCCCCGCGCTTGTTATCTCACATCATCAGGAAAGTGTTTCGATTTCCCAGCTCAAACCCTTTTCCTATTCTCTTTCGGCCCCGGATTTGAAGGCTGCCCTCATGATTGGACTGAAGCTCGCGCGCTTCATTTTCATTTTTTTTGTCGCGGTATCATTGGTTCCTGCGCTTGCGGAAGAGGCGCCGCCCAACCCGCACGCAGCGCAGGCTAAGCCGCCGGCTGGAGGCAATCCGGCCTCCCACCTGCCCGCGGATAGCGTGACGCAACACACGATCACCCTCGGAGGACAGCAACTCACCTACAAAGCGACGGCGGGCACTCTGCCGCTCTTTGGCCCCAAGGGAGAGATCGCGGCCAAGGTCTTCTATGTGTCCTACGCGCTGGACAACGCCCCCGCCAGGCCGGTGACCTTCGCTTTCAATGGCGGTCCCGGCGCTTCGGCTGCCTTCTTGCACATGGGCGCGATGGGGCCGCGCGTTGTCCCTTTTAGTGAAAACGGCGCCGAACCCGTGGCGCCTTTGCAACTCGCCGATAACCCCAATTCCTGGCTCGCCTTTACGGACCTCGTCTTCGTCGATCCGGTCGGGACGGGCTACAGCCGGTCTACAACGGGGAGCGAGGATGCGGAGCAGGCTTTTTGGGGTGTCGAAAAGGATGCGGATTCCATCGCCGAATTCGCGACCCTATATCTCGCGCGAAACGACCGCGAACTCGCTCCGGTCTATCTCGCCGGGGAAAGCTATGGCGGCTTCCGCGCCGCGCTTGTTTCAGACCGGCTTCTGGCGAAGGGCGTGCAGGTGAAGGGCGCGATCATGATCTCGCCCGCGTTGGAGTTCTCCATGCTGCGCAATGGCGAACTCACACTTCTGCCGCTCGCATTTGCGCTTCCTTCGCTGACGGCGGCGCATATCGAAATGCAGGACGGTCCGAAAGCGTCGCTCGACGCCGTTCGCGAAGCCGAAACCTATGCGCGCACGAAATATCTGGTTCACATGGCGGAGGGCTTGAAGCGCGACGACGACGTCGTCGCAAAGCTCGCCGAATTCACCGGGCTCGACGCCAGCGTCATCGCCAAGCATCACGGCCGTGTTTCGACGGGCCTGTTTATCCGCGAGTATGAAAAGCGCAAGGACCGCGCGCTGAGCCGGTACGACGCTACCGTCAGCGTTCCGGTTCCCCAGCCCGAAGACAACGAGCATTACGACCCAATCCTCGACGGCGCGATCACGGCGCTGAGACCAGCCATCGTGAGCTATGTCCGGCAGGAACTCGGTTTCCGCACCGATCTCGAGTACCGGCTACTCAATCGGAATGCGAATGGACATTGGGACTTCGGAACAAAACCCAGCCGGCAGGGCTATGCGGGTTCGCTGGAAGAACTGGAGAAGGCGCGCGTGCGCAATGGTCAGCTGAGGGTTTTCATCGCGCATGGCTACACCGATCTCGTGACGCCTTACGCGATGTCGCAATACCTTATCGGACAACTCAAACCCATCGAAGGAGCGGCGCCGATCGATGTGCGAGTTTATCGCGGCGGCCACATGATGTACTTGCGGCCAGCGTCTCGTGCCGATCTTGGTCATGACGTGCGCAGTCTTTATGGCACAGCCAGCGCGCAATAGTTCTATTCAAGAAATCAGTCTCTTAATTAAGAAAGTATAACGTCCAGAATATTATAATTCAATACATAAATAAGTACGGGAACATGTTAGATTCTCATGGTTTTCTCGTCCATAGAGGAGGAATCATGAAGAAACTATTCGTCTCGGTAGCAGCTTTGCTTCTGACTGTCGGCTCCGTAGCCTATGCCCAGGGTGGCGGCGGCGGAGGAGGGGGGGCAGGAGGTGGCTCAGGCGGAGGTGCGGCAGCAGGGGGCGGCATGGGCGGTACATCCGGCGGCTCGATGGGTGGCACCGGCGGCATGGGCAACACCACTGGAAATCCGTCATCGCCGGGGACGCTTGGCAACGGCGCTGGCTCTACAGGGCAATCTGGCAGCCTTTCGAGTTCGCCGAACTCCACAACCGCAGGGAACCGGACCGGCAATAACACTTCGCTTCCCAGTCAGCCGGGCAACCCGCAGACCGGACCAATCCGGAGATAAGTCTACCAAAGCGGCAGCCCTCCGCTGACCGTGATGATGTTACACGGTCATTGATGCAAAATCGCCGTAGAGGTCTTCTCCAGAAGACCTCTACGGCGTTCATGCGGGAGCCGTGGTGCGCGGTCTCATAGTGCTTTCATCATTACAGATTAGCATTACGAATTGGAACTCAGATAACTAGAACCTGACCTTAGTTTGAGTAGGACGACCCAGAATTCTGAAACCATATGAACTGAGAGTTCTCGATATTGGGCGTAGAAATGACTTTATTACTATTGTCGAGCATTGACAGTAGATACAAATTACCGCCTGGAGGATTGAGGCCCGGCACATAGTACGTGGGGTTTGTTGCCGCGTAATTCCAAGCCACCCCAGCCAACACAGCTACATCAACGTAATTCGTCAGTGTTGCCAGGCCCCCGTTTACCCCCGGTCGCTCTACGATCCATTCGGCGACAGCGGGATTGCCACCGCCTTCTGCCATCGCGCGAACGCCTCGGGCGCCCTCACCTGATCGGGTGCACGGGGTACGGCTCCACTACACTGACACCGCTGATTGAGAAACTTTTCGCGCCCGTTCCAGTCCCGGAGCGCTTTACGAATAACTTTTCACTGGTCTTCTATCCAAGCGGAATATCCACTCCACAATTACGGTGATTCTTGCAACTATTGGTTGCGTCTTGATGCACACGGAGGCTTGATGCAATTTAACCTCAGGAGAGATCCCGCAAGCTCAGCATTGTGCTGAGGGAACTAAGCGGCGGAGTCGCAGTTCTTGGGACATGGCAAACCACAAGACAAACCGACGCCGTCATTCAAGGCTGCCGCCCGCGCTTCTCGCAGTTGGCGCGGTAGCCGGGGCAGTTCTCCTTGTCCGGCAAGCCGCGCGTTACGCCGAGAAAAATCATCCGCCTCAAGGCAAGTTCATAACCGTGAACGGGGTACGGCTCCACTACACTGACACCGGTGGCAGCGGCACCGCGCTTGTGCTTTTGCACGGGAACGGCATGACGAACGAGGACTGGCGACGCAGCGGCGTCACTGAAAGAGCGCGCTTCTATCGTGTCATCGCCTTCGATCGCCCTGGTTTCGGCTACAGCGAACGGCCCAGAGGGCAACCCTGGACCCCGGAGGCGCAAGCGGACCTGCTTCACACCGCGCTCATGCAGATGGGCGTCACGCAACCGGTCATCGCCGGACATTCCTGGGGCGCCCTGGTCGCGGCTGCCTATGCGATCCGCTATCCAGACGCGCTTCGCGGCCTCGTCCTCATCTCGGGCTACTATTTTCCCACTTTCCGCAGGGACGCGATCGTTTTTTCGCCTCCCGCGATTCCTGTTCTGGGAGATGCGCTCCGCTATACGATTTCGCCGCTTATCGGCTGGTTCTTGGCACCGTCGCTGATTGAGAAACTCTTCGCGCCTGTTCCAGTCCCGGAGCGATTTGCGAATAACTTTTCACTGCCGATGGCGCTTCGCCCATGGCAGCTCCGTGCCGCAGCCGCGGAATCAGCCACCATGGTCCCCGCGGCGGCTGCCCAGCAAGAATCTTATCCATCTATCAAGGTGCCGACTGCGATCGTTGCTGGCGATTCAGACCAGGTCGCGGACGTCGACCGTCAGTCCATCCGGCTTCACAAGACGATCCCGCAAAGCAGATTATGGCTTCTGCGCAAAACGGGTCATATGCCCCATTACTCATCTCCCGGCGCCGTGGTGGACGCGATCGACTTCGTTTCGGGAAAAGTGGCGTTGTCTTGGGGCAGAGGCTTGGCCCGGATTTCATCCGCTCCTAGTGACCAAGCATGATCACACCGAAGATCGACCAGACCAGCGCCGCAGTTGCGCTCCACTATAACGAGCTCGATCCCTTCTATCGTGAGATTTGGGGCGATCACGTTCACCACGGCTACTGGAGGACGGGGAAAGAAACCAGCGCCGAAGCCGCGGAAGCCCTGGCCGAACTTGTCGCCGAACGCCTCGATCTGAAAGCCGGTATGTCCGCATGCGATATCGGATGCGGCTATGGCGAGACGGCCAGGCTGTTCTCGTCGCGATATGGGGTTTCTCTCGAAGGCGTTACGATCTCGGAAAGTCAGTTCCGGGTAGCGACGGAGCGGCGTGCACCGGGCGTTTCTATTACGCTCTGCGATTGGCTTCAGAACAGCTTCCCGAATGAGCATTTCGACCGGGCCTATGCCGTCGAAAGCTCGGAGCATATCGGCGACAAGCAGCGGTTCTTTTCGGAAGCTTTCCGCGTGCTGCGTCCGGGAGGTCGGCTTGTGGTTTGTGCATGGCTTGCGAGCAAGGCAGCTTCCGGCTGGGAGAAGCTGCTTCTCCTGGAGCCGATCTGCCGTTACGGGCGGCTCCCCGGCATGGGCACGGAGGAGGATTATCGGGCATTTGCGCGCGGCGCTGGCTTCGAAATGCTCGCATCGGATGACATAAGCGCGAATGTACAGCGCACCTGGGCCATATGCATCAAGAGGTCCGCCTCGAAATTGTTCAGCGACCGGCGCTACCGGCAGTTTCTGTTTATGCAAGGCACGCAGAACAAGGTCTTCGCGCTGACCCTGTTCCTGATCCTGGCCGCGTACACCACCGGAGCCATGCGCTACTGCGTTTTCACATTCGAGAAGCCGGCTATTTAACGAGACTGCGATCGGGCAGCATGTTATCCGTGAATGCTATCGAGTAGAATTACCTATATCTACATTCGAAGTCACAATTGATGCTCCGACAAAAACCCCGACGCTTTTGGAAGCGAAGCCTTTTCGCAGTTGGACTGATCATCGCTGCCGCTGCGGCTTCGGTAACCTTTATATTCGTACGCGCGATGCCGGATTACAGCGGCGTCGCCGCCCTGCCCGGCTTGTCAGCCGAGGTTCGCGTTTACCGGGATAGCTGGGGCGTCCCTCACATCTTCGCCGCCAATACGAACGACGCGGCTCGCGCGCTCGGTTACCTTCATGCGAGCGAACGGCTGTTCCAGATGGAAATGCAGCGTCGCGCGGGACAAGGACGATTGTCGGAGGTTGCGGGGCCTGACATGCTCGGCGTCGACAAGTTCGTTCGCACGCTGGGAATTTACCGGCTCGCGCAGAGCAGCTTCGGCGCGTTGTCCCCCGAAGTGCAAAGTCAGTTTCAAGCCTATGCCGACGGCGTCAATGCCTGGCTGGCTACGCATGAAAACCGCCTGCCGCCGGAATTCCTGCTCATGGACACCAAGCCCGAACGATGGACGCCCTCGGACTCGCTGGTCTGGGGCAAATTGATGGCCTTGCAACTCAGCAAAAATTACAGATCTGAGCGGCTGCGCGCCCGCCTGTCGCAGCACCTAAGCGCGGCGCAGATGGAGGCGCTATTTCTGGATACGCCGAGCCCGATCACGATCGAACCACAGAAAAACTTTCCTGCCAGCGATGGCAGTGTGAAGAGGGCATCTACCGAGATGGCTCCTTCGCGTTTGGCGGCTAAGCCGGCTGACGGTGCGAACCCCGTTGGCTTCGGCCCCAGGCACGAGGCAATCCTTGCCTCCCTGATCGGGCTCCATGACGCCGCCTCCAACGAGTGGGTGATCGGCGGTCAGAACACGGCAAGCGGCAAGCCGATCCTCGCCAACGATCCGCATCTCGGGTTGGAGGCTCCGATCCTGTGGTATCTCGCGCGCATCGTAACGCCCGAAACCGCCGTGAAGGGAGTAACCGTACCCGGCTCGCCGATGGTCCTTTTGGGCCAGAACGATGACGTCGCCTGGGGATTCACCACCACGAACAGCGACGTGCAAGACCTCTTCATCGAAACCGTCGATCCCAAGGATGCCAATCGCTACCTGACCCCGGAAGGGTCCGCGGCGTTCGAGACGAGGCAGGAGATCATTCATATCAAGGGCAGACCGGATGTCACCCTCACCGTCCGCGCCACCCGCCACGGGCCTGTCCTTTCCGATATCGACGCGGAATCGCAAACGCTGGCGGGTGCGGGCAAGGTCGTGGCGCTCGCCTTCACGGGGCTCGGCGCGGCCGACACAACGTCGGAAGCCTTTGCAAAACTCAATCAAGCTCGCGGACAAAACGATATCTTGGAAGCGCTGAAACTTTACCAGACCCCGGCGCAGAACATCGTCTACGCCGACCGCGAGGGGCATATCGGCTTCATCAATCCGGGCCTGCTGCCCATCCGCAAATCGGGCGACGGGCGGATGCCAACTGACGGCGCATCCGGCGCGTTTGACTGGACCGGGATGGCCTCCTTCGAACAAATGCCGCAGGTCCGCGATCCCGAAGCCGGCTTCATCTTCAACGCCAACAGCACCGTCGTCCCTACGAACTTTTCGCCGAACCTCGGGCGGGACTGGGCAGAACCGTTCCGTGCGTGGCGAATTCAACAATTCATGAATGAAAACGGCCCGCATACGCTCGACACGTCGGCGCGGATGCAGGCCGATCACCTATCCTTGGCGGCGAGGGATTTGCTGCCCGCGCTCCTGGCGCTGACACCGGCGACACCGCAAGCAAAAGAGGCGCTGGCCCTGCTCGAGAATTGGGACGGGGTTATGGACAAAGACCGCGCCGAGCCCCTGATTTTCGAGGCCTGGCTACACGAAATGCATCAGATGCTGGTGACCGAAAAAGCTGGCGATCCCATAAAGGAGAAGGGTCCTTTTGCGGCGGCTTCCATTGATTTCATCTTGAGCAATCGCGCCGCAGAATGGTGCGGGACGGCCGACGCCGACTGTGCGCACCTCAAAACCGGGGCGCTGACGCGAGCTTTGGCGATGCTCACGGCGCGGCAGGGCGCGGATATGAAGAAATGGCGCTGGGGACGCGAGAACGTCGCGATGCTCCGTCACAAATTTTACACCCATATTCCGCTGTTCAACCGCCTCTCGGACATCAGCGTCGAGAGCAGCGGCGATTTCTACACGCTCGACCGCGGCGGCGGCATGGAAAACGACCCCGATCATCCCTTTGCCCGCACCCACGGCGCTGGCTATCGCGGCATATACGACCTTGCCAACCCCGACGCCTCGCGTTTCATCATCGCGACGGGGGAGTCCGGCCATATCTTCTCGCGCCACTACGGAGATTTGGTGCCACTCTGGAACGAAGGGCGCTACATTTCTCTGTCCGGTTCCGAGGATGAGCTTAAACGGCAGGGCGCCGACGAGCTGGTCTTCAAGCCCTGATGATTGATACGGCGGGGGTTACTTCGTTGTGGCCGGGCCTAACGATGCTAAGGCATCGTGCGCTTAATCGGACGCGGGCTCCCGACGACCGCCGCCCCGAAAGGCGCTCCGCGTTATAAATCGAAGCGCCTCTTGCGATTCCGAATACGACGCAGACGTCGTTCCGGGACGACAAAGTTTGCCTCAGGATTGCGTCTCAACCGATTCCGATTTTACCCGCTCCGCTCTAGCGTCCCTGCGGAAAACTACCGATGCCGGCCGTCTTTAAGCTCGGAGGACGCAAATCGGACACAAGAGTTGGCGAAACAGGGCGCGCTGAATCCCAGGCGTAGCAGTTATCCGCTTGCCGTTCTGCGCGATAGAGAAAGGGATATCGGCGCAGTCACCGTCTATTGAGGTCGAATGACTAACATGACTCTGCAAAAGATATTGCGAAAGCTTTCGCGGGACACGCGCGAAATTTGTTGCATGAGACAACGGGCTCAATCGTTTTCAGAACGGCGGTCTGCTCGCGGCGACCACCGTCTTCCCGGAAAGGCGAAGCCTTATCCGGGATCGCCACATACTGAGGGGCCTACCTTTTTGCGATCCCGGCTCGCGTTTTGCTTGGCCGGGATGACGATCCGCTGGCCAAATACGCAGAGTTTGCTAAGAGCCGCTTTGCTCGTCGCGGCTGCGTTTTCGATCGTCGTTCTCGGTTCTCCGGGCTCGCAGGCTAAAGGCTCCACCTCCACCTGCGAGGAGGCTGCTGAACTTTCGGTTCTGACCTCTCCTATCGGTCCGTGGAGGGGAGCGCCTTTGCGCGTTCTTTTCGCTGCGGAAAAGCCGATGGTTGGCGAGCTTTCGCTGATTTCGCCCGACGGGCGCGTCGTGACCGCATCGCGTGAGCGTCACGGCGGGCCGCCCTATTTCTGGCTCGCTGAAGTCGCGTCGCCGGCTGCCGGCACGTGGCGCGCAAAACTCTCGACAACTTCGGGCGCGCCAGCCGATTGCGCCGCAATCACGCGTGAAATCGCTGTCGCGGACCGCCAGCCCCCTTCGCCGCACAATGGCGAAGGTAGCGTTTGGCCTCTTCGCGCCGCATGGAGCCGGGCGACGGAAAACCTTTACTCCGCATGGATCGAGAAGCTTTTCGACGCTCCGCTTGACGCATCGCCGTCATGGCCTGCCCTGCATGAAGTGATGCGCGATCGATCCCGCAATTTTCTCTTCAACCATCTGGGGCTGCGTGAAGATCAGAACGGGCTTGTCATGCGGCCCGATTGCGCGGACCTTCCGTACTTTTTGCGCGCCTATTTCTCATTCAAGATGGGCCTGCCGTTCGGGTATTCGAAATGCTCGCGTGGCGGCGGCGGGCAGCCGCCAAGGTGCCCTGCCTGGTGGAACATTGTAAATCAGGAACCTCCTCCGCCCCCGCCTGAACAAGAGGTCGCTTCGCCCGATCCCAGGTCGACTCCCGGTTCTGGGTTCCCATTTTTTAGCCAGTCAGCACGTCCTCAGCCGGTGTCGCGCCCCGTGAGTCCGGCCAGAACTCCGGTGCCTAGGAATTTGGGTCTTGCGGCGTCGTTCGGTCATTATTTGCCAATCCTGGCCGATGCCGTGCACTCGGGGTCCGGGCGTACGGCCGCGAACGATGACAACACCGATCATTATCCAGTGCCGCTCAACCAGGAGACGTTGCGGCCTGGGACCATCTATGCCGATCCGTATGGGCATG
This sequence comes from uncultured Alphaproteobacteria bacterium, assembly GCA_963829495.1. Classification (GTDB taxonomy): domain Bacteria; phylum Pseudomonadota; class Alphaproteobacteria; order Rhizobiales; family Rhodomicrobiaceae; genus Rhodomicrobium. The sequence continues at coordinate 141,224 of CAWHIT010000014.1, read as the reverse complement.
TGCTCATGCTCGTGAAGCGGATTCCGCAGTCGGACGGCGCAGCGGGCGTTTTCTTCGCCGTCGACGGTCAGCCCGACGCGACAGTGGCGCGGAAGCGCTTCTGGCGAGGCAATTTTCTGTTCGCACAGGGTGCTGCGTTCGGTGGGCCTGGATTTAAGCACTTCCGGCCGATCGAAGCGAAGAATGGCGTCTTGCGGCGGCTGACGAATGCCGAGATCGCGAGGAACCCGCAATATGGAGATTTCTCGGTCGAGCAGTCGCGGCTCGGGGCCGAGGATTTTTACGATCGCATGGACGATGTGATGTCGCCGGAGCCGCTCGATCCTTCGCGCGCGCTGAAAGAGGTGCTCAACTCGCTCGAGGAGCAGGTGAAGGCGCGGGTGACATCGGTCGAAAATGGGCGGAAGTTCCAGACCAGCGGCAAAGGCGAGGCGGAAATGCCGGACGGCCCGTCGATTTTCGAGGCCGCCGGCGCGTGGGAAGATTTCGCAACTCCGGCTCGCGACTTGCGCATCCTGATTGCGATCGATGTGGCGCGCGGTTTCCCGGATCGCGTCGCTCGGCGGCCTGAGCGCTACGCCATGCCAAGGGATAAAAGCGTCACGGAAGTCAAAGCCGAGCTGGAGAACCTGCTCGCATCGGAACTTGCCACACGCAAGTTCTCATACCTCCGCAGCGATGGCTCAAGCTGGACGCTCGCGCTTGGGGATGTGGTCGATCGCGCGCCGGCTCTTGAGATGGCCTATAACGTGAACGACTGTGTCGAGCTGCGCTGGGGCGCATCGCAAGGGAGCCAAGAGGCAGCAACGTGTACGCGGCATGCGCCGGGGGCGCAGCGCTCCAAGATGGCGGAGTACCGCGTATGGTTCCATGAGCGGAGACGCCCGGCGCGAGGTTAGCTACCTTAATGTCATGGCCGCCCTTGAGGCGGCCATCCAGGCAGCGAATTCAGCTGGATGGCCGGATCAAGCCCGGCCATGACTATATTCGGGCTTGTGGTAGCCGTGATCCTGCCTCAACGTTTGCGGACAAATACCGTGCCGGCCGAGTAGCCCGCCCCAAAGCTGCAAATCAGCCCGAGATCGCCTGCCGCCATGTCTTCCGAGTATTTGTGGAAGGCGATGATCGACCCGGCCGAGGAGGTGTTGGCGTATTCGTTCAAGATGATCACGTTCTCTTCGCGCTTGGGACGCCGGCCGAGCACGCGATGCCCGATCATCTCGTTCATGTTTATGTTTGCCTGGTGCAGCCAGAGCCGCTTCAGCTCGTGCGGGTCGAGCCCCAGGTCGGCGGCATGGCCAACGATCAACTCGGAAACCATCGGCACCACTTCCTTGAAAACCTTGCGCCCCTGCTGGACAAACAGCTTGTCGGGCAGGTCCCGGCCTTCGGGCGCGGTGCGGTTCAGAAAGCCGGCATTGTTGCGGATGTTGTTCGAGAATTGAGTTTTCAGGCGCGTCCCCAAAATGTCCCAGCCGCCTTGAGCCTCGTTGGCTCGCTCGACGATCACGGCTGTGGCCACGTCGCCGAAGATGAAATGGCTGTCGCGATCCCGGAAGTTGAGGTGCCCCGAGCAGATCTCCGGGTTGACCACCAGCACCGCATCCTCTGTCCCGGTCGCGATGTAGTCCACGGCCGTCTTGATGCCGAAAGTCGCCGAAGAGCAGGCGACATTCATATCGAAGGCGAAGCCACCAATGCCGAGCGCCGCCTGGATCTCGATGGCAATCGCCGGATAAGCACGCTGCATATTGGACGCGGCGCATACCACCGCCCCGATGCGCTCCCGCGGTTTGCCCCAGCGAGCGAGCGCCGCCTCCGCGGCTTTCACGCCAATCTCCGCCAGGATGGAGATTTGCTCGTTCGGGCGCTCTGGGATCGCGGGCCGCATTACGGCGGGGTTGAGGATGCACGATTTCTCAACGACATAGCGCGACTTTATCCCTGACGCCTTTTCGATGAACTCGACGGAGGACGGACAAAGCGCCTCCACGCGTCCCTGGGCGATGGCCGTGGCGTTCTCAGCGTTGAACAGCTCCACATAGGCATTGAAGGCTTCGACCAGCTCGGCGTTCGAGATGCTGTCGGGCGGGGTATAAAGACCGGTCGCGGCAATGGCTGCAAGGCGCACGGAGAGCTCCGCTGTTATATTGTGGCATGAGCCCATGGAATAAGTTCGGGCTTTCGTCCGTTTTCAGCGCTATTCGCCAGGATAGTCTAGCATGCTTCCGAAACGCGCCCAGGCAAAGGTCGTGGATTTGAGAAGCTTGGAGCAACTTGTTCAACCTTGCTCTGGGGCGTTCCGTTGCGCCGATGAAATTACCGCTGCTGACAGGGATCGGCGGCGCAATGCCATCCTGCTTCGGCGCCTCTAGGTCATCAAGGCGGGTTTACGCTCGGCGTCTTAGCGGCGGCTGAACTTCAAGATATGCCGTCCGGTTCCAGCGCGGACTCCTCTCGCCCCAGTTTTCGGCTTACCGGGCTAAGGCCGGTCAACGCGGGGATGGCGACGAAAGCCGGTTTCTTCGCGACAACTCGAACCTCGGCATAAACCTGTTTGATGGCTTCAATGATAATGACGCCGGAGAATGCGGGCCAGAGGCGCGCGCCAACTCGTTCCCACACCAACGCCGCGGACGGAAGTGCGCGCGCGCGGAAAGGCGGCGCAAAGAGGCACGGCGTGACCCCGATCGGCTCAAAAAGCACATCGCGCAAGAGCCTCTCGATCTGCCCGACGCTGTAAGGGCGTCCATGTCCGAACGGCGTGGATTTCGAGCTGGGCCCACGCGCCTCGCCGGTTGGGTACGACAATGATGACGCGCCCTTGCGGCATGAGCACACGCCAGATTTCCCGCAGGAAAGCGTAGCGCGCCTCCACATGCTCAAGCCCATGCACGACCAGGACGCAATCCACGGATGTATCCCGTATCGGGAGTTGCGTCTCGGTGACCAGCGCTGAGCGGTATGGTCCCTCGCGAGGCCATTGCAGCACGCCCTGCCTGTGAGGCATCAGCGCGGCCGCCAGACGGGCTTCGCCATTGAAGATCCTCAAAAACGGGGAAGCGTAGCCGAGGCCGATAATATCCATGCCGGACACATTATCCCAGCGGGCACGGATGCGGCGCGCAATGACTCGGCGCGCAAGCCGCCCCAGCGGCGACGCGTAGAAATCCCTCAGCTGCGAGACGTCGTCATACATGAGAGGCTAAGATCACTTTCCCAATTTGCTATTTAATGATGCCGGCGCTTCTCTTAAGTCTGTCTCAAGAAACGTTGTCAGGTGAGCCATGTCTACGATCGAAATTCGCCAATTCCCTTGCCGAAGCGATAATTACGGAATTTTGATCCATGACCGATCGACGGGCGTCACCGCGGCGGTCGATGCGCCCGATGCTCACGCCGTTCGCGAGGAACTGCGCGACACCGGCTGGGCGCTGACCCATATCTTCACAACGCACCATCATTTCGATCATGTGGCAGGGCATGAGGCTCTGAAGCGTGAAACGAATTGCACCATATATGGGCCCGGGAAAGAAGCGCGCGATATCCCCTGCATCGATATTCCGATCGAGGAAGGTGAACGGCTGACTTTCGGGTCCATCGAGGTGCAGGTTTTGCAGACGCCCGGCCACACGCCCGGTGCTGTCACCTATTTCATTCCCAGCGCGCTGGATGTGCCGGGGAGCGTGCGGCGCAGCGGCTTGGCCTTCGCTGGCGACACGCTTTTCTCCGCGGGTTGCGGGCGTGTCATGGAGGGCTGCCACGCCGAGATGTGGCGCTCGCTGCAAAAGATTATGGCCTTGCCGCCGGAGACGCTCATCTATTGCGGTCACGAGTACACGCAGGCGAACATCCGGTTCGCGCTTACGGTCGATCCCGAGAATGCCGTGCTTCTCGACCGCAAGCGGGAGGTCGATGCTCTGAGGAGTAAGGGCGAGCCAACCTTGCCGGTCACGCTTGCCAGGGAGCTGGACACGAATCCATTCCTGCGCGTGAAAAGCCCCGCGATACGCCGGAGCCTCGGTCTGGGCGCAGATGTGCCCGATGCAAAAGTCTTTGAGGAACTGAGGCGGCGCAAAGACCGCTTTTAAGCAGATTTCGCGGGACTTGCACGCGCCGTTATCCCGGGACTTGATTACCCGGATGTTTCCGCTTGCAGAAGAAGCCATGAAAACATTGGAGAATTTCCGCTCCACTGTCATGGCCGGGCTTGACCTGGCCATCCAGTTATAACTTGGGATACCTTGTGTTTTTCTGGCTAACCGCCTCCAGGGCGGCCGTGACGACGGAATTGGCCGAAACATCCGGGTAATCAAGTCCCGGAAAGGCGAAGCCTTGTATGGGATCGTAACACGTTGAAAGACTTATCTATCACGATCGCGGCTTGCGCTTTGCTCGGCCGGGATGACGAAATTCCGAGCGCTGCAATCGTTGCCCAATTAACGAAGTTTGCTTGGTGTTAGGAAAGCACTTTGCGGCAGGCCGGGCGAAGCTTGCGCATATTCTGTTGCAGGCACGAGTAGATCTTCCCGCTGTCGGGTATGAACTCCTTGCAGAGGCGATACACATCTGGTTTGCAAGCCGCCTGCTGCTGCTTCGTCCCTTGCTGGGCTATCGCATGCGCAGCCGAGAAACAAAACGCCGCCGCTACCGCAATCCGCGCCGTATTCCGCATTAATTCCCCGTGAGTAAATAGCCCCGCCAGAGCCGGGGCTGCCGGGGATGTATGTCATTCAGAATGTCGAAAGGCAAGCAGCCGCAATTTCTTGTGGCGCCGAAAATATTTTAGCTGTGAGAGAAGACTCTGCGGCAGGCGGGGCTAAGCTTGCTTCTGTTCTCCTTCAGGCAAGAGACAATCTTCTCTGTGATCGGTATGAAGTCCTTGCAAAGGCGATAGACGTCGGGCTTGCATGCTGCCTGCTCGTCCCTCGTACCTTGTTCGGCCATCGCGTACTGAGCCGTGAAACAAAGCGCTGCCGCTACGGCAATCCGCGCCGCATTCCGCATCATGAAATCCCCCTCAAGATTGGCTAACTCCCTGCCGGCGAGTGCACTATCACAGCAAGGCCCGGACACCGTATCTGATTCGGGCTGAATTGCGGCTGGCATTCAGCATGTCAAAAGGCAAGCTGTCGCATTTTGCTTGCGCGGCGTGCCTATTTCCGGTCGTTGAAATAGTCGTAGATCTGTTGAGCCATCGCGGCGCTGATGCCGTCAACGGCCTGCAAATCGGAGATGCCTGCGCGGCTTACCGACTTCGCCGATCCGAAGTGCTTCAGCAAAGCCCGCTTACGCGTCGGGCCAATGCCGGGAATGTCGTCCAGCGAGTTCTCGGCCATCGCTTTTTTCCGCTTCAGGCGATGGGAGCCGATGGCGAAGCGATGCGCCTCGTCACGCAGGCGTTGCACGAAGTAGAGCACAGGGTCATTCGGAGGCAGGCTGAACGGCGGTCTGCCCGGCATGAAAAAGCGTTCGCGGCCGGCGTTGCGGTCCGGGCCTTTCGCAATGCCGGTGATGGCGAGGCCATGGAGACCAAGTTCGACCAATACACCCTGCGCAGCCGATAACTGCCCCGCGCCGCCGTCGATCACGACGAGGTCCGGCCACGCGCCCACATCGCCGCCCTGGGCATCGGCGTTATCTTCGTTTTCACCTTCGATCCAATCGCGCTCAACATCGTCATGGCCGCCCTCGATGCGGCCATCCAGAGCAGCAGCAGATTCGCGGATGGCGTGGCCAGACTTATCTGAGGGGTTCCCCTCGTCGAGCGGCTCCGGCTCACCTGCCGGTAAGCCATGCTCCTTGACACCTGCCACGGCCGCGCCTGATGCCTATCTCATCGTCGAGGGCCGCGTTGAGGCTACCGGTCCAATCATGCTCCTAACCCCCGCCTCACTTGCGCGCTCTGCGCCGGATGGCCGGGTCGAGCCCGGCCATGACTCATCCGAGTGTTTCTCCTCGTCGAGCGGCGCAAACTCGCCTGCGGGCAAGCCGTGCTCCTTGAGAAGCCGTTTAAAGCGGCGCGTCAGCACCTCGCGCATCATGGCGAAGTCGTCGCCCGGTGTGAGGTTGGCGGCCTTGATATTGAATTTGCGGTATTGGTTTTTCACGAAACCTTCCGGTCCCGCGACGATCATCGCCCCGACGGCATTCGTGCCCATGATGTGCGAGTTGTCGTAAACCTCGATGCGTCGCGGCGTGCGCTCGAGCCCGAAGACCTTCGCAACCCCTGCCAGCAGCTTGCCCTGACTGGAGCTCTCGGCGAGTTTGCGGCCCAGAGCCTCGCGCGCATTCTGGAACGCGTGCTCGACGAGTTCGCGTTTTTCGGCCCGCTTGGGTGTCACAACCTCAACTTTGCGGCCGAGCTTGGTCGATAGCGCTTCCGCGATCAGCGCCTGCTCCGGAACTTCTTCTGACAGAAGGATGCAACGCGGCACGATCTTGTCGTCGTAAAATTGGGAGATGAACGAACCAAGCACTTCCGCAGCGCTCAGGCTGCGGTCGGCACGCGGGAAGTAGGCGCGGTTGCCCCAGTTCTGGCTGTTGCGGAAGAAGAAGACCTGAATGCAGGTCTGCCCGCCTTCCTGCGCGATGGCGAACACATCGGCCTCCTCGACGCCGTGCGGGTTGATGCCCTGATGCGCCTGAACATGCGCCAGCGCCCAGAGGCGGTTGCGATATTTTGCGGCGCGCTCGAACTCCAGCTTCTCCGCTGCCTCCTCCATCATCGTATTGAGTTTGCGCTGCACGGCATCGGACTTGCCGGACAGAAATGCGGTCGCTTCCTCGACAAGCTTCTCGTAATCATCAAGTTCGATCTCGCGCGTGCAAGGCGCGGCGCAACGCTTGATCTGGAACAGAAGGCAGGGCCGGGTGCGGCTCTCATAGACGCTGTCGGAGCACGTTCGTAAGAGAAAGGCGCGCTGGAGCGTGTTGATGGTGCGGTTCACGGCTCCGGCGCTGGCGAAGGGTCCGAAATAGTCGCCTTTCAGCGTGCGCGCGCCGCGATGCTTGGCGATTTGCGGAGCTTCCTGGTCGCGCCGGATGACGATGTAGGGGAAGGATTTGTCATCCCGGAAGGACACGTTGTAGCGCGGCTTGAAGCGCTTGATCAGGTTCGCTTCCAGAAGGAGCGCCTCGGCTTCCGTGCCCGTGTTCATGAATTCCATGGTCGCGGTCGAGCGGATCATCGCCGCGATGCGGTTCGTGTGGCCGCCGAGCCGCGTATAGTTCTGGACGCGGTTCTTGAGGTTCCGCGCCTTGCCGACATAGATGACCTCGCCCGCTCTATCCATCATGCGATAGACGCCGGGGCCGGTGCCGAGGTGCTTCACGTAGCGCGCGATAACCTGCGCCCCGGTCTCCGGCGCGCTTTCGACGCCGTCCGGGGTTGGCTCGCCGGAGCTGATTTCAACCGTGTCCTCGGTATCGGGCATAGGCGGTTATGTAACGCGGATATCGGGGGTTTGCCATAACAGATGCTGGCCGCCGTCGAGCGCGATCATCTGCCCTGTCATGGCGGGCGAGGCGAGGATGAACGAGACGGCGTTGGCGATTTCCTCCGGCGTCGTTCCGTGGCCGAGAGGCATGGATCGGGACTCATGCTCGAAATCGTCCGGGCTTTGATAGACGCTGGGAAGTGCTGGGCCGGGGCCGATGGCGTTGACCCGGATGCGGGGCGCGAGCCCTTGCGCCATCGTCTTCGTCGCCGCCCAGAGCGCCGACTTGCTCAAAGTGTAAGAGAAGAATTGCGGGTTCGGGCGCAGCACACGCTGATCGATGATATTGATGATGTTTCCGGTTTCGCCCGCGGGGAGTTGAGCGGCGAAGGCTTGGGCGAGGAACACGGGCGCTTTCAGGTTGATGGCGAAATGCGCATTCCAGCTTTCCTCCGTCAGTGACTCGATGCGGTCGTCGGCGAAATAGGAAGCGTTGTTGATGAGGCACGTAACGCGCCCCAGCGCCTGGTTGACTGCCGCAAAAAGCGCGTCAACCTCAGCGTGCTCGGCAAGGCCGGCTTGGAAGCAAGCGCTTTGTACGCCCACTGCCCGTATGGCGGCCACGGTAGCTTCTGCGTCCGCCTTTGAGCTTCGGTATTGAATCGCAACGGAAAAGCCTTGGCGTGCCAAATGCAGGGCGATCGTCTTGCCGATCCTGACGGCTGCGCCGGTTATGAGTGCAAGCTGCGCCATCGGTCCTCTGTGATGATTTCTACAACCTAGGGTCGAATTAACTGGGAAAACACCAAAAATAAGTTGCACCACAAACTCACACGCGGTAGTTGTGTTTTCAACGAGACGCAAGTGCAAACGCGAGATTGTAACTCAGCCGGTTAGAACTCGATAGCTCAACTCATTGGAGAGCAATGCACAAGCGCCCTTGTTAGTGATCCTAGTCAATCCATGCCCAAGGATTGCTTCGATCATTTCCCTCTCAAGTGCCCAGAACGGCCGGACCCCTGCCCCACCCGGGTCCGGCCAATTCTATTTCTGATCCCCCAAAGCTTCAAGGCGCCGTGGATTGTCATGCCGGGCTTGACCCTGCCATCCACATGCTGCCACTCAATGAGGCATCCTCTGGATGGCCGCCTCAAGAGCCTCAAGAGCGACCATTTCGACTTGGCTCCGCTTCCCGGTCCAGCGTTAAATCCTGGCGAGATGCCGGTTCAGCCTTCTGTCGATCACGTTCCAAACGCGTCGTATGATCTCGACCGTCAGAATGTAGATGAGCGCTGCCGCGATATAAGCCTGGAAGTCATAAGTCCGCTGAAAAGCGAGTTTCGCCGTCGCCAGCAGATCGTACACGGTAACGACGCTGGCCAGCGCGCTGGCTTTCACCATCAGGATCAGTTCGTTTCCGAAAGGACGAAGCGCGAGGCCCGCTGCTTGCGGCAGGATGATGCGCCGCGCGGCGAGCGCGGGCGGCATGGCGGCAGCGCGCGCCGCCTCGATCTGTCCGCGAGGAACGCCGCGTATTGCGCCGGCGAAGATCTCCGCCTGATAGGCAGCGGTGTTCAGCGTGAAGGTGAAGAGCGAACAGAAGAACGGATCGCGAAAGAGCCACCACAGGCCAGCTGCCGAAAGCGTCGACTGAAATTGAGCCGATCCGTAGTAGATGAGAAATAGCTGCGCCAGGATCGGGGTGCCGCGAAAAATATAGGTGTATCCAAAGAGGGCGGCGCTGAGTGGCCGGGAGCCGAAGACGCGGCCGAGTGCGACCGGCGTGGCGAGCAGCAGGCCGAGCAGCACCGATCCGAAAGACAGCTCGAGCGTCACGAGAAAGCCGTCGGCCATGCGCGGACCGAATTTTTCGAAGAGCGCCCAGTCGATCATGCGGCGGGCCTCCAGCCTTTGGCTGCGGCGCGTTCTGCGCGCGCGATAAGCAGAGTGGAAATGGCCGTCATGGCGAGGTAGATCGCGCAGGCAACGGCATAGAACTCGAAAGGCTGCCGCGTGCTTTGCGCTGCGATGAACGACATGCGCAGCAGGTCGTCGAGCGCGATCACCGACACCAGCGATGTGTCCTTCAGCAGCACCAGCCAGTTGTTGCCGAGGCCGGGCAGCGCAAGCCGCAGCATTTGCGGCGCTTTGACTCGCCAGAACACAAGGCCGGGGCTCATTCCGAAGCTGCGCGCAGCCTCGATCTGGCCGCGCTCGACGCCGCGAAGAGCCGCAAGCATCACCTCGCTGGAATAAGCGCCGAAGACAAGGGCCAGTGCGATCAAGCCCGCGACGAAGGGCGAAATGCTGATCGAAAACCCCATGTTCTGGATCAGGGTCTGCGCGCCGTAATAGATCAGGAGAAGGGTCAGAAGCTCCGGCAGCCCTCGAAAGACGGTCGTATAGATTTCGCCGCTCGCTCGTAAGACGGCGGAAGCGGAGTCCTTCGCGAGAGCCGCCGCGAGCCCGAGGGCGAGCCCGAAAGGAAGCGTCGCCAAAGCAAGTCCCACCGTCATCGCGACCCCCAGCGCGAGCTCATGTCCCCATGTTATGAGTAGTGCCGTCCATGAGATCCGGGAGGGTTTGCGATGAGGGGGGCCGAGTTCGCGGCTCTTTTTGCTATCAAGGGAAATGGCTTCACGCCAACCGCATCGCGGGTAGCCTCGCTTGACACTGGCTGAACCGCAGCTTGCAACCGCGAACGTGAAAGAGGCGGGCTCTATTTTGCCTTTGTGGAAGGCGCCGATCCCGGATCGCCTTTGTCGCCTTTGGCTCCGGTGTCGCCCTTGTCCCCCTTCTCTCCTACGTCGCCTTTATCGCCCTTATCACCCTTCTCGCCTCTTTCACCCTTATCTCCGGGGTCTCCCTTATCGCCTTTATCACCCTTGTCGCCCTTTTCTCCTTTATCGCCGGTGTCGCCCTTCGGTCCGGGCGTGCGTTGGAGCGTCGCCAGTTGCTCCGAGAAACATTTCAGGCGCTGATTCAAGGTGCCCTTGGCACACGGCAACTCCTCCGAAAGCGCCTGCAACGGCAACAAGGTAACCCCGAACAAAAAGACCGATGCCCCAATTATATACGTTCTCATCATGCTCCCTCTTTATGTCCGCGATCTGCGGAAGGACTGCTAGAAAATCGGAAACGGAAAGTACTTGGCGTTGATCTTGGCGTAGGTTCCGTCCGCGACGATGCCATCGATGGCGGCGTTGAACTTCTGCACCAGCGCATCGTCGCCTTTGCGCAAGGCGATGGCGACGCCCGACCCGAAATAGGCCGGATCGTTCAGCTCGGTTGGCGCAACCTCGCAGCACGCGCCTTCGGGCGTCTTCAGCCAGTCATAAATCGCCAGCTTGTCGTAAAGCACATACTCGACGCGTCCCGCCGCAAGATCGCGATAAGCGTCGGCCACCGTGTTGTAAAGCCGGACGATAGAGCGGCTGTAGACATCCTCGAGAAAAGCGGAGTGGTTGGTCGCGCTTTGAACGCCGATGGATTTTCCGGTCAGCGCTTTTGGCGATACATCCTTCACATCCGTGCCCTTGCGGACAACGAAGACGCTCGGCGACCGATAGTATGGCTTCGTGAAGGCGACGACGTTCTTGCGGTCCTCGGTGACATTGAGCGAGGCGACGATGGCGTCGTATTTGCGAGCGAGCAGCGCCGGGATGATGCCGTCCCAGTCCTGGGCGGCGATTTCACACTCCGCCTGCATTTTGGCGCACAGGGCGCGGGCGATGTCGACATCGAAGCCTTCCAGCTCGCCGCTGGAGTTGATGACGCTGAAGGGCGGGTTCGTGCCTTCGCTCGCGATCCGCAGCTTCAATTGCTGGGCGGGAGCCGCGAAGGAGAGGGCGACAAGGACGCAAGTAAGCGTGACAATGCGCAGTAGACGGACCTGAAGCATGGTTTTCGCCGGCGGGGCTTCTATTGTGAATTGCCCGGCACCGTAGCTCGCTGCCTGTCGGTCGTAAAGCGTCCCGTCCTGAAAGATGCGAGGAACTGCACAAGCCTCGGGCTGCGCGGCGCGCCGAAAAGCTCCGTCGAAACGCCCTCTTCCTCGATCCGGCCCTCGCATAGGAAAAGGGTGCGAGTGGAGACGTCGCGCGCAAACGCCATCTCGTGGGTGACGATGATCATCGTGCGCCCCTCCGCCGCCAGATCCTGCATCACGGACAGCACTTCGCCCACGAGTTCGGGGTCTAGCGCCGAGGTCGGCTCGTCGAAGAGGATCACGCTCGGATGAACGGCGAGCGCCCGGGCGATGGCTGCGCGCTGCTGTTCGCCGCCGGAGAGCTGGCTCGGGTAGGCGTTTGCGCGATGGGTAAGCCCGACCTTCGCGAGCAGCGCCATCGCTTCTTCAATGGCTTCCGCGCGCGGCCTGCCATGCACATGGATCGGGGCCTCGATCACATTGCCCACGACGGTCATGTGGTGCCAGAGATTGAAGCTCTGGAACACCATCGCGACGCGGCGGCGTATTCGTTCAATCATCCGCCGGTCGAGAGCCTTCCCGCCATCGCCAACTATGAGATGCTCCTCACCGACGCGGATCTCTCCGCTATTCGGGACTTCGAGAAAATTGAGGCAGCGAAGGAAGGTGCTCTTGCCCGAGCCGGACGCGCCTATGATCGAGATCACATCGCCCTGCTCGGCAGCGAGCGAAATGCCCTTCAAGACCTGCGCAGGCCCGAAGCTCTTGGTGATGTCACGCGCTTCGATCGCGATCATGATTTGCCGTTCTGCCGCTTCCACCATCGGGAAAGGCGATAAGGGCTCTGTCTGCTTCCATTCAGCCTTGTACGTCATGGCAAAGGACTAGGCAAACTTTCGCGGCTTGACCTGCGAAGGGCGACATAGGCCAGAACCCGCCCTTCAGCTTCTCAGTTGAGGCGTCTCTTCCTTGGGGGAAGTGAGCGCCAGTTTGCCGCGAGCGCATGTGAGCCTGCCTCCGTAAGCTCTGTCGCCTTATCCGGCGGGTTTGCTTAACATCCGGTGAAAATTGGTTTCGTTTCGTAAAACAGCCTATAAGTAAGTATTAAAGTATCTCTGTTGAAGCCCTGATTTTACGGTGCCGACATGAGCGCTTTTTCAGCTTTTTCCAATAATTGCGTTTTCTAGTTCCTGTTTGAAGTAAAGTTACATAAATCAGGTGGTTAATATTGATTGAATGCGTTAGCCCGGCAGAAATCGTTGCTGGAGGCGGGAGCGGACCTCTCAATGCTTTCCGAAAACTTCCGAAACCGAATGTGAAACGGGCTACCGCCGCCGAAAAAAGCCGCGTTCGGATCTAGCACGAGTCAATAGCTCGGCACCGATCCTTCTAAACCAATTTCAGTTCATACTTGTTCAGCGGAATCCGTGGGCCGCTTCTAGGAACTAGATCGAGCCCCCCTGTCTCATTCTCATCCAATATGAGGTGCCAATGTTTGTTTGGCGTCCGGTGAAGATTATCAATTATCTTCTCAAGCTCGGCGGCGGGGACCGCATAGGCACTGCTACGCTCCACGCAGCCGAATACCAAAAACGATTTCTGACCCTCCGAGAGAAATTTTCGCTGCTCTAGTGGAGTATCCGTACCAGTAGGCGGCCCCCTCGCATATCGCTTTGATACAGCACAGACGGCGCGAAAGGCCTTATCGTCCGTCCAACATAGCGCACCCTTTTTATTCAGCGTCAGTCCATACCCTTGGCCTAGCGCTTGCATCATTTTTTCTCGCTTAGCGTCGATGATATTAGCATCTGTGAACTGCCAAGTGCCTTTTTCTGGCATTGCGCTGATTAGCTCTTCCTCAACATCCACTGCATTTAATTGCCAGACTTCACATAGCTTTTCTATTAACTGCTTTTGCCTAGATGCACAAATGTTCAGGTGTCCATTTTACGGTTTGTAAGACCCCCTGCGTGATAACGAAAGGCGACGAGCCATCGCTTGACGCGAAGTATTGCTTTTTCTTTCGCTCGAAATCCCAATTAGACGCGCGAATATTTATCCTGTGTGTCAAAAAGACTAGATTTGCCAACCGGTGGGTCCAGTCAGACCGTTCTTGCTCATCCGGAAAAAGAAGTGCCCATTCACTACCGTCATTGACTGTTTGAGGAAGGACGTGCTCGATCGACACAAGCTCGTCATAACTTGCGCCGCCACTGGACAGTGCCTCGTCCAACCGTTGCATCACAGGTTTGCAAACGCGGCTGATTTGGTAAAGCGGCCCCGATAGAACGCGAACAAATTGCTTTTGCTCCGAATTGGACAGGGTCAGTCCGATCGGCTTCTCTTTGCCCTGCCGGGGCTGCGAACTCGTCCATCACAGCAGAAAAACGCGCGATCCTACTGTTCACATCCGCGCGTGTGACAAAGAGGAAATATGCTAGGCGCTCAAGCGCAATCAAAAAACCCGCAATCGCAGAGCTTTCATCGTGCTTGCACTTCCACATGCGAAGCAACACTGCGGGAAGCCAATCCTTGTTGTCTATTCGGTCAAGCGAGCGCACGGCCTTGGCTGCTTCGCTTCCAAAATGCTTTTGCACGCGCGACTTGTCGGTGAGCAGAAGCCATGCATCGGCGAGCGGCTCAAGGACATTGGAGATGAAGGCATCCGCATCCCCTGTAAACGGCGTCACAAATTTCCGAAACCCTGCTTCTAGCGCCAATCTGGGCTTGTCGCGCTCATAAATCATTCTGATGTGGCCGAACAGTTCGACCATTCTCTCACGACCTAATGAGTGCTCCACTTGCTCCCATCTGTTGGCCAGAGACGCCTCCATGGCAGTGCCCGCACGTTCAAGCAAGTCGGCCTTAAGAATATCTGTGGGAGTTAAATCTAGGCCGCGGGCATTAAGGACTGTGAAAATTCTACGAGCAGCTTCCGCTGTCGGAACGGCGACAACGACTAGATAACAATGCTGGATCAGAAATGCGATCAGCGCGTTCCGTCGCTCCTCTGGTATCTCTTCCAATCGAGAGCGGAGAATTTTCGTGTTCTCAGCAATGCGTTTTTGACTTCCTTCGAGCTTCGCAACGTTAGGCAGATTGTCCGTCCCGCCGGGAGCCTGGACGTACTTTGAGAAAAATGGCCGATCCCGCTCACGCAAGAGAAGCCGGTAGCGCTCCTCTAGCCCTTTATCAGCGCTCGCCCTTTGATAAACGTATGAACGCCGTTCGATTTTAAGTTCCAACTCTGTCGTTAGGTCGCGCAAGACGCTCAGCAAAATCGTTAGTGTTGTTAGCCGTTGCTGACCATCAATTACTCTCGCCCGAGCTTCCGTTGGAAGTTTAACAATTACAATGCTGCCGAGGAAGTACAGACCGCCGCTTGCATCACGGTTGTCCATAGCGTCTAGAAGGTCGCTGAGAAGTTCGCGAACCTGATCCTCCTCCCAAGCATACGGCCGCTGATAAGGCGGAATCTCGAACTGATACAGATCGCTGAAAATATCGCCGATGTTGCGCTCGTGAGCCTCAATCTTCGTTGTCATAGGTGCGCATCCTTAAACCGTCCCCGCGTGACACGAAGCGCAACCGCTCCGCGACGTTCTAGAAGGTAGGCCCTTCCGCCGGCACTATAGAGTACACGGCCAATTTGGAGCTTGACTAATAGGATGCACAGTGAGGACCGCAGGGCGCTTTTAAACACTTCCGCAATTAGTTGTAAAGCGAACGCGCGGCTTTGACTGCTCCCGCCCCATAGGCCGCATGTTGTGGCCTCAAGGGGCCACGAAACAAGATGCATTCGTTGGTGCATCCAAGACTGCTGCTCAACTCGGAATATCGAGGCTCACCATCCCGGACTCGCCGTCGAATGCAAGCACTTCGGCGTAGCGCGCCCAGTTGATCACCGTATGGAGGGTCCGTTCGGCTTCCTCCTCCGGCATTGAATCTTCAAGCTCGTCTTTGAAGCGGATGATCGGCGCGCGATGGGTCGGCCGCTCGTCGAGAATATGCTTCATGTGGGCGGCAAGCGGGATAAAGGCCACGAGATGCTGTGCGAACTGCGCCTTGCGCTCGTCGACGCCGGCATCAACGAAGCGGCGGCCCGCATCGGTGAGCTTCAGGTCGCCTTCCGCAAGTTCCGCGAAGCGGAGGAGCTGAAGCGTCTCCGCGGCGTGGAACAACTCGTCCACCTCCATTTGTGCGCGCTCGGCGAGGAGGGGCAAGTCGGCCTTACCGTTGAACGGCGGCTCGGCCAGCGTTTCAAGCAGACCCGCGAGTGTATTCGTCGACACCTCCGGCAAGCTCATGCTGATGCCGGTACCGGGGAAGATGCCATCCCGCGCCGGGGCTGCCGTGCTTTTTGCTGTCATGCGCGCGTAAATGTCGTCCACGAGCGCGCGGAAGGCGGGGTCGACGCGGTTTCGCGGCTGCGGTAGGTTCACCTTGATTTCCGCGATGATGCGGCCGGGATTGGACGCGAGCACCAGGATGCGGTCGCTCATGAGCACCGCTTCCTCGATATTATGCGTGACGAGCAGGATGGAGCGGATCGGCATCCGGCCTTCGCACCACAGATCGAGCAGGTCCGTGCGCAGCGTTTCGGCGGTCAGCACATCGAGCGCGGAAAACGGCTCGTCCATCAGCAGCACTTTTGGATTGACGACAAGCCCACGGGCGAGGCCGACGCGCTGCCGCATGCCGCCGGACAGCTCCTTGGGATAAGCGTTTTCGAATCCGTCAAGGCCGATGAGGTCGATGGCGGCAAGGGCGCGCTTGCGACGCTCCTCCTGGTGTATGCCTTGAGCCTCGAGCCCAAGTTCCACGTTTTCCTGAACGGTGAGCCAGGGAAAAAGCGCGAAGGTTTGGAAAACCATGGCGACGCCATCGGCGGGTCCCGCGACACGGTTGCCGTCGATGACGACTTTGCCCTCACTCGGAGTCAAAAGGCCCGAGATGATGCGTAGAAGCGTGGATTTACCAGAGCCCGACCGGCCGAGCAGCGCGACAATCTCGTTGTTGTACAGGGTCAAATCAACATGATCGAGTACAAGCAGATTGCCCGTCACGCCGCGCCTGAAGAAGTGGCTGATATTCTCGACGGAAACCAGGGGCTGCCTTTCGGCGGCCCGCGCTACCGCTATACCCGGCGTCATACCCATGTTTCCCTCCCGGTTCACTGGATCCGCAGACGGCGGTCAGCCAGCACATAAAGCCGCCGCCAAAGGACGCGGTTCAAGGTCACGACGAACACGCACATCACGCCTATGCCGAGCACGACGCGATGATAATCCCCCGCCTCGGTTGCATTGGCAATATAAGCGCCGAGGCCGTGCGCTTCGAGCTTTGTATCCCCCCAGCTCACCACCTCGGCGACGATGCTGGCGTTCCAGGAGCCTCCCGAAGCTGTCAGCGCTCCCGTGACATAGTAGGGAAATATCCCCGGCAAGATCACCTTGCGCCACCACAGCCAGCTCCTCAGCTGGTAAATCTTCGAGGCTTCCCTCAGGTCGCCCGGAAACACGCTCGCGCCTGCGATGACGTTAAAGAGGATGTACCATTGCGTGCCGAGCACGATCAGTGGCGACAGCCAAATGTCTGGGTTCAGGTGATAGGTCACGATACCCACGACCACAAAGGGAAAGAGAACATTCGCCGGGAAAGCGGCAAGGAACTGTGCCACCGGCTGCACGCGCTCGGCCAAGGCCGGCCGCAGCCCGACATAGACGCCGATTGGCACCCAGATCAGGCTTGCGATGATGATAAGAATGATAACGCGCAAAAAGGTGATGAAGCCGTATGTGACGGCTTTCTGAACGTCGGGCCAGCCGAGCGTGGCGCCCACATAAGAAACCACCGAATAAATTGCCCAGACCACAACGCCAAGCAGTACGAGGTTGTAGGCCCAGTCAACGACCTTGGTTGTAGCCCCATTTACTTTAGGTTCGGGGATTTGCTCCGCGAGCTGCCTGACATTGCCACTGAACATGTCGAGCAGGCCGCTCACGAAACCGGTGATGGCCTGAACAAGGCGGGTCCGTCTCAGAAGGTCCAAGACCCACGATCTCGGCTGCTCTTGCGCAGCTATGAGCTCAACGGCGAATTTGTCGGCCCAGGCGACAATGGGGCGGAAGAGGAGTTGATCGTAGAGGAAGATAACGACGCCCATCGCCCCTACGGCCCAAGCCACGGCCTCGATATTCTTCTCGCTGATCGCCAAGGCCAGGTAGGAGCCTATGCCGGGCAGAGTGATTTTCGTATCGCCGACCGAAATCGCCTCGGACGCCACAACAAAGAACCAGCCGCCCGACATGGATACCATCATGTTCCAGACGAGGCCCGGGGTTGCGAAGGGTGCGTCGAGCTTCCAGAACCGCTGCCACGGCGAAAGCCCCAAATGGACCGTGATTTCTTCCAGGTCGCGCGGAACGGTCTTCAGCGATTGATAAAACGAGAACGTCATGTTCCACGCCTGGCTCGTGAATATCGCGAAGATGGCAGCCAGTTCCGCGCCAAGCTCGCTCCCAGGAAAAAGGCTCATGAAGAAGACGACGGTGAAGGTCAGAAAGCCGAGCACGGGCACCGACTGCAGGATGTCCAGGGCCGGGATGATGACGCGTTCGGCCTTCTTGCTCTTGGCCGCCAGCGGCGCGACCAGGAACGTGAAAAGCAGCGAAAGACCGAGCGCCGCAAACATGCGCAGCGTCGTCAGCAGCGCGAACTGGGGCAGGTTCCAAGGATCGAGAGAGACCGGGTGGGCTTCGAGACCCTCCAGCGGCTGGTGCATGGATTTCGCGCCGTGAATGATGGCAACGAAAATAGCGCCGATCGCGGCAAAAACGATGAGATCGTAACGGTTCGGCCAGGCGCGCGCGACGGTGGCGGAAATCGTAGCGATGCGGCGGTCGCCGGCGGAAGATGGGGCCGTGGTCATCGCTCGCCTCGCTCCTAGGTTCATCGGGCGTTTCCAGCCCGGTTCTATGGTTCGCGCTTTTGTCCAGTCCGCATTTGCGGGAGAAGGTGTTGGGGATAGTTTTGGGTTATGGGAAGCGGATATTGCTTCAACACTAGGCGATGAACGGCGCGCGCATTTCTGTCAACACGAAAACGCCACATTGGGAGTGAGGCGTGCGTCGGTGCGGCTCTTTTGCCGCCAGGAGTATGCTGCTTGTTTGAGACGGAGTTTAGGGCGAGTTCCGAGTTGAGGTAGGGAAAGAGGTGGCGTGCATCGCAAAGGAGACGTAACCCGGGGGTGGAGGCTTTTCGCTTGGGCCGGTCTTATCGTTTTCGTCGGCAGTGCCTTCCTGTGCCTTTGGGCGAGGCAGGCCGCAGCGGATGATACCTCCTTGCAGGCCGCCTTTGCCGAGAGCGAGGACGGCGGCGCGCTTCGCATTTACAAGCGTCGTATCCGGCGCCTGAAGCAAAGTGAGACCAAAGCGCTCTCTAACCAGGACGACGGCGACGCCAAGCATTTTGCCGCCCGCTTGAAGCATCATCAACGAAGTCATTTCAGCCAGCGCAAGCGGGAGTTCCGTAAGCAGCAGCAGCGGCTGGAGGCTCAGCGGCGATTAAGAAGGGCGAGATTGAAAGCCCGCCAGTTCGCCGCCGCGCGCAGGCACGCTGCGCAACACGCTCCAAGGCACAGGCTGCACACCACTCGAAGGGCCGCTCATCAGGCGCGCACCAATCCTGTTGGCAACCTCACCAATGGGCTGTGAGTCACCGGATGGTGATTATTTATTCCATTTCGGAACAGCCATAGTCTCGCGCGCTTGAACCTGAAAAAGGGAGAACCGGAGATGTCCGACGAGCTCGTTTTCTATACCAATCCCATGTCGCGCGGCCGCATCGTCCGCTGGATGCTGGAGGAGGTCGGCCAGCCTTATCGCACCGAAATTATCGAATTTGGACCGGCTATGAAGTCGCCCGGGTATCTTGCCATCAATCCGATGGGGAAGGTGCCGGCAATCCGTCACGGCGATACCATTGTCACGGAGACCGGCGCGATCTGCGCTTACCTTGCCGACGCATTCCCGCAGGCAGGTTTGGCCCCCGAGCCGGGAAGCCGCGAACGAGGCCCTTATTACCGATGGCTCTTTTTTGGCGCCGGCCCTGTGGATGGGGCGATCGTCAACAAGAGCCTCGGCTTCGAGCCACCGGCTGAAAGGCAGGCAATGGTGGGATACGGCACGCATGCCTACGTCCTGAACACCTTGGAGAAAGCGGTGTCGGCTTCGGATTATCTCGTGGGAAACAAATTCTCCGCCGCCGACCTGTATCTCGGGGCACAGCTTGGCTGGGGCATGATGTTCGGTGCGCTCGAAAAGCGCCCGGCCTTCGAGGCCTATTGGAACAGGATCAAAGACCGCCCCGCCGCGATCCGCGCCCGCGAAATCGATGACGCGTTGCTTCCTAAAAAGGAGTGAGCGCGCTTTTTTTTCAGGATTTGCACGGCGAGAGGGCGGATATGGCGCCAGCGGTCGCCGAGCACGCTGGCCATTTACAAAGAAACGCTCAATCGCGCACCCTTCTTCTCGAGTGCAACTTCCGCAGTCCCTTGGTCTCCCGCTTGAAGTCATCGTGGAACTTCCAGATCAAAGTCGCCGCAACGATGACTATGAAGGCTGCGGCCAGCAGGAGAACATCGACGTCCATGAGCATCTCTCTCCGAATGCATTATGCTTTTTGTGGACGAAGATGATTCCATATGTATGCACTTGCCTCCACAGCCGCCTGCACACCCAGGTTGCAAATCCGATACTTTTCAACAGCGTTTTCGTGCGTGCAAAAGGCCATGCACGTCAAAGTAGGCCGTTTGACAGGGCGTGGCGCCAATCGAAACACCGCAAGCCGGAACCGTTTCATTCCCGGCGGGTCGGCAACGCCGGTGTCGAACTAAGAAGGATTGACAGCGTCAGTCTCTTCGACCGCTGTTTCTTCCGCCGGTTCCCGCCGCTCAGCGCCCCATTTTCGAGGCGGACGCACGACCGTCACCGTACAGCTTGCCTCGGAGGCGACCTTGGACGACACGCTGCCGAGAATGGAGCGCCGCAACGTATGCTGCCGCGCGGCGATCAGGATTTGATCGACCCTGTTCTGCTCCGCATAGGTCAGGATCGCCGAGGCAGGGTCTATGGCCTCGAGCACGTGATACGTGATGCGCCCCTCGCCGAGCCTTAGGGGCTGCGCCCAGGCCTTAAGCGCCACCAGCCGGTTCACGTGCTTGTTGTGGCCTTCGGCATCGAGAGCGGTGTCTCGGGAGCCGATATAGCTTTGTTTCAGCACGTTCACGCAGGCGAGCCGTGCCGATGGCAGCAGCGTGAGCGCGCGGGCGGCAAATTTGCGAAGCGCGTCGCTGGTTTCTTTCGAGCCTTCGCTCGTGTCGATGGCGACGGCGATGATCGGTGCGGACGGCAGAGGCAGCGCGACCGTGCGCGGCGTGTAGCTTTCCTTGATGTCCGGATCGAAGCGCCGCTTCATGCGCGCCCAGAAGGAGTTGACCTTGAGCCGCTCCGAGCGGGCCGTCAGCTTGATCTGATCGTGGTGGCTCAGCTCGAAGGCAAGCTGCGCCATGGTTGGGTAGCGCCAGGCTGGCTCCACTTCCAGGCAGCGCAGGACAATTTCCTGGAGCCAGAGCGGGTAATCCTCTCGAAGGCGGCGCGGGGGTTTCGGATCTTCCCAAAGCCGTCTTTTCATTACGCCCAGGCGTTCGCTTTCTCCGAAGGGCCGGATGCCGGTGGAGAAGAAATAGAGGAGGACGCCAAGCGCGAATTGGTCGGTGCGCGGGTCGTGCCGCGCGCCCAACAGCTGCTCGGGCGCCATGTAGGGCGCGGTGCCATAGGGCAGGCGGAACTCCTCCTGCATTAGGTCTGGCAGCTGCAGGTGATGCGAAAGGCCGAAGTCTATGAGCACGGCCTCGCCCGAGGGCCGGAACAGGACGTTGCTCGGTTTCAAATCGAGGTGGATCACGTGCTGGCGGTGAATATCGGCGAGCGAGGTTGCGATTTTCCAGCCGAGCGCCACAACTTCTTTGTAAGGCAGGGGCAGGTCGGGAAGGCGCTGCAAGAGCGATCTTCCCGGGATGCGTTCCATGACGATATAGGGGTGGACCGAGAAATCTCCCGCCGCGATGAATTGCGGGACGTGAGGCCCGCTGATCCTCGGCATGATCATCTGCTCCATCTCGAAGCTGACGATCGCCGCCGGGTCCTGCCCTTCGCTGAGCACCGGCACTTTCATGAGCAGAGGCATATCGATGCCGGGCTTCTTCACGCTCCAAAGCCGCGCCATGCCGCCCCGGTGGATCAGCCCTTCCATAACGAAACCGTCGAGAACGTCGCCAGGCTCGATTATGGGCTTCGCCATGACCCCTCACCTTCCCATGTACAGCCTTTGCGCAAAGAACAGCGGCAGCCGTGCCTTCCTGATCGCGTCGGCGGCTCCTTCGATATCATAAGGCACGCGATAGAAGGCGATCTCTTTTTTGATGGTGTCGAACATGGAGTATGACGCCGCAGGGATGCCGTCGCGCGGCTGGCCCACCGAACCCAGCACAACGAGCCAGCGGCGCAGGCCATGCAGCGGCACGGCCACATCCGTGACGGGGCTGAACGCCGTCATTTTCGCCGCCGCCGTGACGCTGAAGATGCCCGGCTTGTGCGTATGGCCGCAAAAGGTGATCTGCGCCTTCGTCGCATACAGGCTTCGCGAGGCTTCCTCGACCGTGAGCACGTAAATCCACTTCGCGGGCGCGCTGGCGTCCGCGTGGACGTAGAGGCGATCCTGCTCGGTGAGGGTGAGCGGCAGCTCCGCCAGAAACCGGCGCTCCTCGACGCCGAGCATGCCGCGCGTCCAATCGATAGCCGCCTGCGCCTCCGGATTGATGCGGATGGTGGGATCGTTCACCGCGCAGTCGTGGTTGCCGAGGACGGCGATGGCGCCGCGCGAGACAAGCTCCATGGCGGTGTCGACCGCGTAGACCGGATCGGCGCCGTATCCAACAAAATCGCCCAGGAGCACATAGCGCTCCGCGCCGTTCTCCTCGGCATGCCGAAGACACGCGCTGAACGCTTGCCGGTTCGCGTGCATGTCCGCCAGCAGTGCAATTCGCATTTCAACTCCCCAAATGTTTAGCTTTTACGTTAGATTACAGAAAACGGGGCGCGCGGTCTTGGGATTTCACGCATTTTAGGTGGGATGATCGAGCCTGCGCCAGCTTTTCTGAGCGTCCTCCACCAGCTTGAAGACCATGGCGAGCGCGGTCTGTTCGAGAGGCAGCCTTTCGAGCGGATTGTCCTGTGCCGCACCGGAAACGACGCCGACGTTGCGCTGATTCGCGGCCTCGGAGAGCATGTCGAATTTGCCGAGGATGAAGATACAATAGACTTCAGGGTGCTCTTTTAATTGGTTCCGGATCTAAAGCTAAGCAGAGTTCGCCGGACGTGCCAATGAATGCTGCCGCTGTCTTCCCGGAAAGGCAAAGCCTTATCCGGGATCGCAAATCTGAAACGTCTACCTTTTTTCGATCCCGGCTCGCGCTTCGCTTGGCCGGGATGACGAAGTGGGGAGCGAGCCGCATCCGTTGGCCAGATCAGCGAAGTTTGCCTGGCGATCAATGAGATTTTGAGGAGCGTCCCAACGCATCGTAAGGCAGGTGATGTCGTCGGACTGTTCCGCCCCGCGGGTGAACTCCTCAACGGCGGAAATAACGCCAAGGACCAGTTCCAAGGCGGGCAAGTCGCGGAATGCTTTGATTGATGCCTCCAGCCGCTCTTCTCCGAACTCGACGCCAGATACATTCATCGCCTCGGTGATGCCGTCCGTAAATAGGAAAAGTTTATCTCCTGTATTGAGAGAAACTGTTCGTGCTTGAGGTGTCTGATCAGGAAAAAGGCCGATTGGCAGGCATGCGCCTGGGAGGGAACGGGGTTCGTTCCGCCGCGAGAGGATCTGCGGCGGAAGGTGGCCGCAGTTGCAGTATTCGAGAAAGCCCGTTCGAAGATCGAGGATCCCGAAGAACAGCGTAGCGAACATCGAGGAAGCATTCTCGGAGCAAATAATGGCGTTCGCACGTCTCACGGTTGACGCCACATCCTGCTCCTGCTTGGCGGCGATACGTAACACCGTCACCACCATAGCCATGAAAAGGCTTGCAGGGATTCCTTTGCCGCACACATCACCGATGGTGAAAGCAAGCCGGTGCTGGTCCAGCATGAAGAAATCATAGAGATCTCCGCCAACTTGCAGGGCAGGGCGCATTTCCGCGTAAAGATCCAGCGATCCACGAACGGCTTCGACGGCTGAGGAGTTCGGCAACATGGCCTGCTGGATGAGCGCTGCACTTGCCATTTCATCATGGACGCGCCGTTTATCGAGAATTTGAGTTGCGAACCGCCGGAATGCGGCCTCGAATTCCCGGAGTTGCGGTGTCGGATTCTGCAAATCATCAAGGATCCGAGAGTCAAATTCTCGCCTCTCAAGAGCATTCAATGCGTTTGCATAGAGGCTGATGGCCTTGTTGACTCCGTCCAATTGGCGGCCCAGTTGCTCGATGACCGCGAGTAAAAATGCTGGCGTCTTTTCCGCAAACTCAATAAGCACCGTCTTGCTGACCGGGTGCACCAACGCTGGCTCATCAGCGCGGACGCTTGCGGTGCGCGGAATATTTGCCAGAACGCCGATTTCTCCGATAAGTCGCGGAGCATAAAGGGTAGCCAAAGGCACGGTTCCGTAACAGGTCTCGGCATAGACGAGCGCGCTTCCCGCTTCCAGCAAGAAGGCTTTGTCGCTCACGTCACCCTGCCGCATCAGGATGTCGCCGGTCTCGCATCTGAGGGGCGGCTGCTGACCGATGTAGTCCCTCAACGCGCGAAAAGCGCCATCCACGGCTGCGGTTCGATCCTCTCGATTTGCGGAATTCATGAGAGATGCACTGAGACCCTCATTCCGAGAAATCTATCGTAACGCGGTTGCAGTCGCCGGTGCGCTCGTAGGCCAAATGTCTCGAAAAGTTTCTAATGAGACCGATGCCAAAACCGCCGGCCTTTTCAAGCGATTGGGCTGGGGGAGGAACGGGCGCCTGAGTGACGTCGAATGCCGTGCCTTCATCCTCGAAAGTCATACGAATATCGCGGCCGTTGGTCTCAATTTCTATCGTTATCTCCGATCGAGCAGTGTTCGCAGGCTTCCCGTGGCGAACGATATTTGAGAAAAGCTCCTCAAGGCAAACCTGCATGTCAAAGACAACCTTCTCGTTCACGCCAGCCTTTTCGACTACGGCGTCCAGCCATGCGGCAGCTTCGGGTAGCGCAGCAAGCTCCCTTTGAAAGCTTTTGGGCGAAAAGGTCCGCGCAACCATCTGCCTTTTGAGAGCCTTAGGCGGCCAAGAGCGCGGACGCGGACTGTATGTCCGGCACGATGGGAATCACCGTCGACACGCCGGAGGTTTCCAGAACCTTCCCCACGTTTGGCTGTGGGTTGAGGAGGACCATTTTCCCCCCTTTGTTTGCCATCGATTTTGCGCTCACAATCAAGGTGCGCAGGCCCAGGGAGGCCATAAAGGTAACCCCCGAAAGGTCGACGATCACTTTTTTCTTGGTCCCGGCGTGCACGCTGAATGTCATGTCCGCTGCCGTTGCTCCCTGGATATCCATCCGTCCGGAAAGCACGAGCTTGGTTATCCCACCCTCCAATTCGACAACGTTAATCTTCATAATACCCCCCATATACCGTTTGCCGCCCTTCGGCGCGGCGGATGCGCCTTCGTTCGCGATTATGCGTCAACTCTTGAGGCAAAGACCTGGAATTGTCGGGCCAATGCTTGTGGCTTCGGTCAAAACGGCGTGATGCTGTGAGGTTTTGCACGATCGAAGCGATCGCGCCGAAACCATCGGCCTTGTCGCCAAAGGCAGCGTCGAAATTGTGCCGAGGCTGGACGATGGAAGCCTGCATCAACTGCGGGTCATGCAGGCGCAAACCGTGGCCGGAGAGATGGGATTTTTCCGTGATGCGCTTTGCACAGCCTCGGTAATAGCGGTCGAAAACTCATTCTTTACTCGCTAACGCGGGAGGCTTTCGGACAGCTCGAGCGGGGCGCGGTTGGCGGCGGGAAATGCCGCCGCCAGCGTTTGACCTCATCCGCGGTTAGCGGTCTGCTTCTCGCCCGGCTGGATGCTCAGCGCGGCCTTCTGCTCATCCGTCAGCGATGCGTAGAAATCGTGCACGGCGGGCTTAACTGTATCGATCGCCGTGATCAGAGCCGTCACCCGCTGCTGCGCCGCGTCGAGCCGCCCCTCGATATCGCCCGGAATGGAGGCAGGGCATCCGGCCTTGAGGTTTTCCGAGGCTTTCGCTGAAGCCTCCTTCAGTCTATCGAGCTCCTGCTTCTGCGCATCAGTCAGCTGGATCGAACTGGTGATCTGATCTGCCGGGACATTCGTGAAACTGGCCTGGCTGCTGCACAGTTCGGTGACGTTCATGTCCTTCGCGCGGGCAGTCTGGGCGTGCTTCACGTTGGGCTGCGCCATCGTTGCAAGGCGCTCTTTCTGTGCATCGGTGAAGAGGCTGTAGAGATGCACGAGCGGCGCTTTGATCGCATCGTTGGCTTCCGCCATCGCCTGCAGGCGGCGTTGCATGGCGTCAAGCCGTGACACCGGCGTGAGCGGCGTTTCGGCGGAGCATGACGCTTTCAGGATGTCCGAAGCCTTGCCTGTAGCGACTTTGAGTTCGTTGAAGGCCGTGCGCTGTTCCTCAGTCGCATCGATGATCCTGCCTAGCTGGTCGACTGGAAGATCGCTCACGCCCGGCGCGAAGCCTGCGCAAGTCTCTACGCCAGCGGCCGCGGCGGGGGCGACGGAACCAACCGGCCGCCGATACCCACGATAAATCTCGCCGGTATTGGGGCTGTTGTCGGCCTCGTTATCGTATGCGAATTCGCCATAGGGCCAGAATGCGCCCCACATGATCGCGTCGGGACCATAACCCCAGTATGTATCGTAGTAGTCGGAGGGCCAGAAGGCGTAGGAGAAGTAGTCGCCGTACCAGTAAGGCCAGAACACGGCGCCCGCCCAGCGATAGCCGTACCAATGCCCAGACCAGTTATTCCAATGGTTGTGATTGAAGCCGTTATATCCGAACTTGTTATTGAAAAAGCCATTCTGCTTCGTGAAAGCCGCCTGCCGTAGCGACGGGTTGGACGCGAACTGCCGGGAATGATCTCCCTGGAAGGGCTTTCCATTCCCCGTAAAGCCGTGCGCTGCGCCCATGGCCCCCGTCAGGTGGCCAGCGGAATACCCTTTGTTGAACCCCATATTTCCAGGGTGCCCATTGAAGCTCTGGAACCTTTGGCTGTGAAACGCGGAACTGTGAGGACCGCTGTAGCTTCGGAATGCGCTGCCTGAATGGTAGCTCATAGAACCGTGATGGCCGTAGCTCATGCCGTGCATCCCCATGGAGCCCATGCCGTGCATTCCCGAGGGACCCATGCCACGCATTCCCATGGACCCCATGCCCATGTGCCCGCCGCCATATCCGCCATGGCCGCCGCCGCCACCATGTCCGCCTCCGCCCCCGCCACCGTGTGCATCCGCGATATCGGGTAAGCCCAGCACGGCGACGAGAGCGCCAGCAGCCAGGGCTATCGTGAAAGACTTCAACTTCATCTTCTATCTCCCGCTTTCCTGAAAAAAGTCCCAGGCACGTGATACAACGCTACGAATACCGTGACCCATTTTACATGGCTGCAAAAAGATTAAACAAACCCCCAGATTGCGATCTTAATTATTGAAGGAGACGTCCATTTGTGGCCGGGGTGTCACAGATTTTGGCTGTGAAAAGGGCGCCCCGCTTTCTTTGCCGCCGCTGATCCCGTGCTATATCTGTTCCATGGCAACGAGTTTTAATATCGCAGCGCATGTCGCCGCTTCGCAGGCCCTTGCGCCGGAAGCCCCTTACCTCAAAGGTCTGAACGCCGAGCAGCGCGAGGCGATCGAGCGCCTGGACGGCCCGGTGCTCGTCCTGGCGGGCGCGGGCACCGGCAAAACGCGGGTGCTGACCACGCGCATCGCGCACATCCTCTGGACGCACCGCGCGCGCCCGAACGAAATTCTCGCCGTGACCTTCACCAACAAGGCCGCGCGCGAAATGAAAGAGCGCGTGGGCCAGCTCGTGGGCGGCGCGGTCGAGGGCATGCCCTGGCTCGGCACGTTCCACTCCATCGGCATGCGTATTTTGCGCCGCCATGCCGAGCTTGTCGGCCTCTCGTCGAATTTCACGATCATCGACACGGACGACCAGATCCGGCTCATCAAGCAGCTCATCCAGGCGGAGCGGCTCGACGAAAAGCGCTGGCCCGCGCGGCAACTTGCCGGGCTTATCGACGGCTGGAAAAACAAGGGCCTCATCCCGGAGAAGGTGCCCGCGAGCGCCGCCTTCAGTTTCGCGAATGGGCGCGGCATCGAGCTATACGCGGCGTATCAGAAGCGGCTGAAGGAGCTGAACGCGGCCGATTTCGGCGATCTGCTGCTCGAAAATATCCGGCTGTTCATGGAGAATCCGGACGTTCTCAAGCAGTATCACCGCTGGTTCACTTACATCCTCGTGGACGAGTACCAGGACACGAACGTCGCGCAATATCTCTGGCTGCGACTGCTCGCACAGGCGAACCACAACGTCTGCTGCGTCGGCGACGACGACCAATCCATCTATGGCTGGCGCGGCGCGGAAGTGGACAACATCCTGCGCTTCGAGAAGGATTTCCCCGGTGCGCATGTGATCCGGCTGGAGCAGAACTACCGCTCCACAGGCCACATTCTCGGCGCGGCCTCGAAGCTGATCGCGAACAACCTCGGCCGCCTCGGCAAAACCTTGCATACCAACGCGGGCGACGGCGGCAAGCTCACCGTGCGCGGCATCTGGGACGACGACGAGGAAGCGCGCCTCACCGCCGAGGACATCGACCGGCTTCGCCGCGAGGGCGTCCCACTGAACAACATGGCGATTCTCGTGCGCGCCTCCTTCCAAATGCGCAGCTTCGAAGACCGCTTCGTGACCATGGGCATGCCCTATCGCGTCATCGGCGGCCCGCGCTTCTACGAGCGGCAAGAGATCAAGGACGCCATCGCCTATCTGGAGGTGATGCAGAACCCCGCCGCCGACCTCAAATTCGAGCGCATCATCAATGTGCCGAAGCGCGGCCTGGGCGACCAGACGCTGCAAACCATCTTCCAGCACGCGCGCGCCGAGGGGATCAGCCTGTTCCGCGCCGCACGCCAGATCACCGAGACCGAGGAACTGAAGCCCGCGCCGCGCAAATCACTTCGCGCGCTGGCGGACAATTTCGCAGCGCTGGCATTCGCTCTTGGGCGCGATGCCGCACACCGAGCTTGCCGAGCTGATCCTCGACGAATCCGGCTACACCGAGATGTGGCAGAAGGATAAGTCGCCGCAAGCGCAATCGCGCCTCGAAAACCTGAAAGAGCTGATCCGCTTCATGGAGCAGTTCGACAGCCTCGGCGCTTTCCTGGAGCATGTCTCGCTGGTCATGGACGCGGATCAGGCCGCCGAAGGCGACCGCGTCAGCCTCATGACGCTGCACGGCGCGAAGGGGCTGGAGTTCGATGTCGTGTTCCTGCCCGGCTGGGAGGAGGGGCTGTTCCCGCATCAGCGCGCGCTCGACGAGAACGGCCAGGAGGGCCTGGAGGAGGAGCGCCGCCTCGCCTATGTGGGCATCACGCGCGCCAAGCGGCGGCTCACCATCAGCTTCGCGCAGAACCGGCGCATGCACGGCTCGTGGCAATCGGCCAGCCCCTCGCGCTTCCTCGATGAGCTTTCGGAGGAGCACGCCGAGGTCGTGATGGAGAGCGGCGGCTATGGTTATGGCCGCTACGGCATGGCGAATGGCGGCTATGGCGCGAGCCGCTTCGACGAGGCCGCCTCGCCCTTCGATTACGAGCAGCGCGAGACGCCCGGCTGGAAGCGCGCGCAGACGAACTGGCGCTCGGAGGGCGCGGTGCGGAACCGGCAGCGGCCCATCCCGTCGGAGATCGAGGGCGAGCTTGTGGCGGCGAGCACGGCCATGCCGAACGCGGCTTTTGCGCTGGGCCAGCGCGTGTTTCACCAGAAGTTCGGCTACGGCACCATCAGCGAGATTGATGGGAATAAGTTGACGGTGGAGTTCGAGAAGGCCGGGCAGAAGAAGGTGGTCGCGAGCTTTGTTGAGGCTGTTTGACTTACTGATGATGCTCTCGATTGATCCCTCGATGTTTCCGACTTTAGATTACTTCCCATTCAACGACAGTCGATTCGAATGCCGATCGCCTAACCTTGCTGATTTCCGGGCCGTAGATGTAAAATAAAAATTCGGCTATGGCTAGACATCTAGCGAGATTGTTCTGAATAAGTTGACTGTGGAGTTCGAGAAGGCGGGGCAGAAGTACGTAATCGCATTTATTGAGGCACTTTAAGTTAACTTGGTAAGTTATCGCCAGCGATGCTGTTCTCAGTTAGATATTTATAACGCAACGTTTTACGCCGATGCCCGTTATATTCCTATTTTGCTCCACGAGTTCTTCTCCGTGACGATCCCCAGTTCTTATAAGATGGAGACAATCCCCATCCTAAGGGAATCCCATTGGCGGTTTACCGCCTCATCGAGTTCTTCTTGCCCATGACGCCGACCATAATCCAATAAAAACGGTTATCCCATGCATCCTGCCGGGTTGCTCGCCACCACCGATCCTGAAGGCGGGGTTTCCGGTCTTGTTTTGGCCTTATATGCCCTTCAAGTTCTGACCTCATGACACGCGCGCAAACCAAGACCTGGAACCGCTCCCGAAACCGAATCAAACGGCCTGTCGCAGTGGTTACAAAGTGCATATGCTGATGTACTGAAGTTTGTAGACCCAGCAGTTGACGATGAACCAAGGTCAGAGGTGTTCGAAGCTACCGACCGGTGGCTCAGCAGTCTAGAATGATAACCCTTTTCTTGGGCTACTCGCAGGTGCTTGTCTCGGAAAAGCGTGGCGGTCAATCCCGGCGAGCATCACGCTACCAACTCAAACTCCCCGAGCATCGAACGGCCCATCTCAAAGTTCCGTCAATAACAGTTCTGACGCTCGAAAGGATGCTGAACCGCCCCACCACCGCCGCCACCGACGAAGCAAACGGAAATCTCCGAGAAGGCCCTAGAGTACCGTCTCGTTGATCTGATGTCTGAAGCGGCAGGCAAGCCTAATGTGATGGGGGCCATCATCGAAGTTATTACGTTCTTGAAAACCAAGGACGCTACGGAACCAGCGAAATCTCAAAACGTGGAAAGAGACAGGTAAAGGAACCCATATGACGACCGCCCTGATCTAACCAGGTCTAGACCACCCGGTTAGGTGAGCAGTCGCCACTAGGGCGGCAGGGCCCGAAACTTAGGTCTCGGTTCCATCCCGTGGCCTCAGATGGTCTCAGGCCAAACCGAAGCCGCTCAGCGGTCCAGTTGAAGCTCTTGAATATGATTCGATTCGTACGTCAACCCCTGAGCGGTCCCTGCATTAGAAAGGAAGATATGCAGGATCGTAAGGTTACGCCGGACATGGTTCCGGTTATCAAATTGGCCCGACAGATGAAGGTCAATTACGCACGGATCGCGTCGTATTACGTCATCAATCAGGGCCGTATCGCTGACGTCATGAAGGGGAGGCTATTCCCCAACATTCCGCCAGCAAAAGAACTTCCCGAAGACTTTCCGTCTGTCTAGACAACACGCAAGGGGCGGTTAGCCGCCCCTTCGTCAAATACCGCGATCGAACCCAATGATCTCGGCAGATAGTGTCTTTTCGCCCGCTCGGCCGTTTGAGTACATTCTGCGCAAGCGGCTGGACAAGTGAAGGCGCGGTTCACGTTTGCCGGTCGAGCGCCATTGCGCACCACGTCCGGCTCGCGGGCAATCACTCGCAGATAGGCGCGCGCGGCCGCGTCCGGCTCTTTGCGCCCTTGCTCCCAATCCCGAAGCGTCCCGATTGGAATATGGAACGAAGCCGCGAATTCCTCTTGCGAAAGCTTGAGCGCACGCCGGATCGTTTTCACTTGCGCGACGCGGGGCGCTTCGGCCCACTCCTCATCGGTCATCGGGACCGCATCGGGATCGGCCATCGCGGCGGCGCGCCGCTCTTCGTCCGTCATGGCGTCCGCAACGCTCCAATCGATGACCGCTTCAGTTTTGACTGTTTTCTTCATGATAGCGCCGTTTTTCCTGCGGCTCCGCGAGCCGCGCCGAAATGATGCGAATGCGCTCGCCTCTCCCAAGCCTATTAAAGCCGGCCTTGCTTTCATCGATAGGGTCATGCAAATTTAAGTCATGAACGAACGCGCGAAGAACATCACCGAGCAAGCCTTGGCGCTGCCGCGCGAAGAGCAGGAAGCGATTTATCGCGCCCTTGCAGAACACCTTGGCAAGTCCGATGAGTTTGTCGACGATGCATGGTACGACGAGGCTGAAGACCGGCTCGCCGCTTACGACCGCGGGGAAATTCCCTCCGTCACACTCGAAGAGATGATCGCAGCGCGGAAGAAGCGGTGAAAGCGCGGTTTATCGCGCCCGCTCAACAAGAACTCGACAAGGCGGTCGAACTTTACAACGCGAAAGCGCCCCGCCTGGGCGACGCTCTGTTTGATGAAGTCGTATCTGCTTCTCAGCGGCTCTGCGATTTTCCCGAACTTTGGCCGAAGGTGCGCCAAAACATCCGGCGATGCCGTCTTAAGCGGTTTCCTTATTCGCTGCTTTATCGAGCCGATGCCGAGGAGATTGTCGTCATCGCGGTCATGCATCACCGGCGGCGGCCTGATTATTGGCGCTCGCGACTGAAAGGCCTGTGACTTTTGGAGCTAGACTTGCGTTCCCTCTTCTAACAGAGCAAATTGGAACCATGAACGAACGCTCGAAACTCATCACAGAACAAGCGCTGGCGCTGTCCGCCGACGAGCGGGAGCAACTCTACGAGACTCTGCTGCTCAGCTTGCAGGAGAGGAGCGAACGGGACGAAGCCGATTTTCGTGAGGAGATCCGCTCCCGGCGCGAAGCTTTCCGGTCTGGCGAGATGTCCGCGCGGCCATTTGAAGACATTCTGCGCGAGCGTCTGGGCAAGTGAAGGCGCGGTTTACGCTTGCCGCCGAACTTGAACTCGACGAAGCGATTGTATTTTACGAAAAGCGCTGCCCCGGTCTCAGCCGCCCTTTCTTAAGGGAAGTGGCGCATGCGGTCTCGCTGATTGAAGAATTTCCGGAAGCATCGCCTTTGATCTCTGACACGGATCGAGCTTGCCGGGTCAGGCGCTTCCCTTTCAGGCTTGTCTATTTCGTGGACGATGGCGCTATCGTTGTCCTCGCGGTTGCTCATTTCAAGCGGCGTCTCCATTATTGGCGCGACCGCGTCCGAAACTGAGGAGTGAAGCGCCTTATGACCATCGAGGAAAGCGGGGTCCTCAAGCTTTCGGCCGAGGATCAGCAGCGATTTGCCGAAGCGCTCATCGCGCCTGCGCCGCTGACGCCGGCCATGGAGCATGCGATTTCACGCCATCGCGGCCTCATTTCATGAGATTGCATTGCTGGTTGAACCAACGCCCCCCTTGTGCTTACGGCGCAGGAGATGCGGGGCCTTACGCCACGAGTAAGGCAGAAGACGCCACACGGCGAGGACTTGGGCGTTAACGGAATGATGGTTAACGGCGGCGCGGAGGGATTTATTTCCGGACCAAAATTGCGCAAAGTTCGTTAATCAGCCGTAAAACGGGAGCCCCCCGCGTCTGTCAGTTTACGAGTAAGTCTTTGCAAATGCACAACTTTCTGTGCAGTTAATCGAATGTATTTTCGGCGGGAATGGGACGCGATAAAGTCCGTTAAATATAATCCGGCCGCGCATATTAACCGTGGTAGCAGCCTTTATCGTCTTGTCGGGGTAAGCGCGCTCCATAAATTTCCTTTTTATATCAACACGTTGCGCCGATTAACCTCTCGGAAAGGCGCTTTTTCCTAAAATCGCGATTCAAGAGAAGCGCACTCAACCCTCTGACGGATAACAGCAAAAATTGGTCGAAGTCTTTCAACTCAACCTAAACGGGAGGATGATAATCTACCCAGTTACCGGTCCGGCTCGCGCATTCTCGGGAAGGGCCAAATATTCGTTCGCCACCGACAGATGTCTTCCGCTCTGACGAAGGAGCTAAAACATGAAGGCCTTGGCAGTTTCGGCGTTCGCAATCGCGTTGGCGGGCGGCCATCTTCCTGAAGCGCAGGCTCAGGATCAACGTCATTTCGAATCTGACATTTTCACGCTGAACGTCGGCGAGACGGCCGATTTGACCGGGGACCATATCCCGTTGGAGTTTGTCCAGGTTTGGCCGCATCCTTTTGGGAACAGGGCAATCAACATAACGGTGAGCGGAAAATCCTATACCGTTGGCGTCGGCGCCCGCATCGATCTGAAGAGCCGCTTTTTATGGAGAAGCTCCGGTGAGGCCGAGAGCACCCTTGGCGGCAAGGATCATTGCTCTCTTGAAATCACGCATTTCGACAATCCGCAGGACGGAAAGCCGACGGTCACGTTCGCTCTCGATTGCAAGTGAGGACTCTGGCGTGGCGGGCATGGCGTCGCTTCCTTCGGGGCGAACTAATGATCCGGCAGCGAAATATACTCGATATTGAACGCCCGGTCCCCGGTCGGCAGGCCGGGGGGTGGAGGCGGCATCCGCGCCTGCTTCACGGCCAGAAGCGCCCCCTGGTCCAGCCAGTTGTCGCCGCTGCTCTTTAGAAGCCGCAAGCCCTCAACCTGCCCGCTGTCGGTGACGACGAATGTCACGAGAACGGTGCCCCACTTGCCGTTCCCCATCGGCTTGGTGCCGGCCAGCGCCCAGATGACCTTGCGCTCCCACTCATCGGATTTGCCCTGGTGCGTCGCGCCCGGCCGGAAGGATTTGACGTTGCCGCCCTGCCGGGGCGTGTGCTGGGCCTGCTCCTGCCGAGCCTCGGCCCTATTTACAGCCTGCTTGAGCTGGAAACCGAACTGCTCCGATGCCATGGCGATGTAGCTCGACGGATCGAAGTTTTTCTTATCATCCGTCTTCGCCCGCGTGGGGGATTCAGCGGCGCTCGCTTCTTTCGCCGGGGTCTCCTTCGGCTGGGGAGCAGCTTGCGGTTCCGGAGGAGGACCGGGCGTCTCGGCCGGGGTTGGCGAGGGGGGCGATTCCTGGTGGAAGGGGTCCGAGCTGAGCCGCTTGAGGTCGGCCTCGCTGATAACCGAGACGTTCAAATGCTCGGGCGTGCCCTCCTCCATGCCCAGCTGGTGGACATCGGGGGCGCTCGGCGCGGGCCGGATCATGAACGGCGCGAGGACTGCAAGGTGGAGGAGAAATGCAGCGGCGAGGGCGATGTAGAGCGCGCGCTTGGACCAGGGGTTGGCCGTGATCGGCCTTTTGTCCGCAACGAGAGCGAACTGCGGCGGCGCGGCTCCCGCAGGGACAGCCGTATTTGCGAAAAGGGCGAAGCTGGGCGGAGGAGCTTTCCTGGGGACGGAGCGATCGGCAACCAAGGCAAAATCGGCCCGCGCGCCTGCCGGGAAAAACCTGGCGCCGCTATAGCCGGCTTCGGAAATCGGTGTGCGAAGGCTGTAAATGTTATTGCTCAAAAGCTCTTATCCCCCGCGAACTGTATCTGCTTCGCGGCAAAGTTGACCACCTAATCCACGAATTCATCGACACGATGACGTTACGGATCAATCTTTTTGGGGATGCGGCCGCGAGCGCCGCTCTCCGAACCTGAAGCGCTGCAGGTGCGCCATTCGGCAGCGTTGGGGATCAGACAGCAATTTAGCTAACGCGCCGCCACAGTCTGCGATTGCGTTTGGCTCGCGCGAGGCGCTTCTGGCTGCGCCCCGAAGAAAGCCTGTCCCAACTCGTTTGCCAGGCCGATGAGGCTCAGCTGCACCCAATCATTGAAATCATGAAGGTTTTCAAGCAGACGCTCGTCCTTGCTGGCGCCTTCCAGGCCGGCGATCATTTGCTCCGCCAGCTCGGCGGCGCGGGAGGCGTTCTTTAGCCCGCAGTTGCGTCGCAGGAACTCGATCATCGCCTGGATTTCGCCGAGGCAGAACGCGATGGAGCGCGGCAGGCGCGGATCGAAAATCAGAAAACGGGCAACCTCGCTCGGGTCGATGTGATGCGGGAAAACGCGCCGGTAGGCGTGATACGCCGAGGCCGCGCGCAGAAGGATCGTCCAGAAGGTGAAGTCGTATCGCCCTTCATCGCGCGCCATGCCCGTCGCTTGCCGGACAAAGCGCACATCGAGAAGCCGGCTCGTCTGGTCGGCGCGTTCGAGATAAAGCCCAAGCTTGAAAAACGGCCAAGTTTCGTCGTGATACAGCGTGCTCTCCGAAACGCCCATCTGCGCATAGCACCCGCGCTTGATCGCGTCGCAGGTGCGCGACAGGCGCACCTCGGAGAAGTCGTTAGGGCCGAACGCGAACAGCCGGTTATAGAAGTCGTTCAGCTGATACCACATTTCGGTCGACAGCATCGGCCGCAGCGCCCGCGCATTCTCCCGAGCGGATCGGATCGAAGATTGGATCGAACCCGGGTTGTCGACGTAAGCCATGTAGTAGCGGATGACGTTCTCCGCGCTCGGCTCCGGAAAGGCTTTAGCGAAAGCCTTCTGATCGGAATAAAGAGCGACGATCCACGCCCAGGAATTGTCGTCCCGGCCGCGCTGGAAAGACGTTTGCGTTTCCATGACACGGGCGAGGCTTTCGGCCCGCTCGAAATAGCGCGCCATCCAGAAGACGCTTTCCGCGTATCGTGAGAGGAGGCTGCTCACGCTCCGTTCTCCTTCAGAACCCAGGTATCCTTCGTTCCGCCGCCCTGGCTGGAATTCACGACGATGGAGCCTCTGCGAAGCGCGACGCGGGTGAGGCCCCCCGGCAGAAGCCATGTCTCCTCGCCTGTCACCGCGAAGGGCCGCAAGTCGACGTGCCGCGCCTCGACGCCCTCGGCGCAAAGCGTCGGACAAACCGAAAGCTCGATCATGGGCTGGCTTATGTAGTTGGATGGATCTGCCTTCAGCTGATCCCGGCAGATGTCGAGCTCCGCCTTCGTCGCCTTTGGCCCGATGCAGATTCCGTATCCGCCCGAACTCGCCGACGGGCTTTACCACAAGCTCATCGAGATGGCTGAGCGTGTAGGCCAGAGCATCCGGCTCGCGGCAGATGTGGGTTTCGACATTGGGCAGGATCGGCTCTTCGTCCAGGTAGTATTTGATGAGGCGCGGAACGTAAGCGTAAACCGCCTTGTCGTCGGCGACGCCGGTTCCGACGGCGTTGGCGAGCGTAAGATTTCCCTTGCGCGCAGCGCGCATCAGACCTTTGACCCCGAGCACGCTCTCGGGCTTGAAGGCTTCCGGATCGAGGAAATCGTCGTTGACGCGGCGGTAGATGACGTGGACGGGTTTCGGGCCCGACACGGTTTTCATGAAGACCTTGTCGTCTTCCACAAAAAGGTCGCGGCCTTCTACGAGAGGAACGCCCATTTCACGGGCGAGGAAGACGTGTTCGAAATAGGCCGAGTTGAACACCCCGGGCGACAGCAGCACGATCTGAGGATCCACGATGCCCGTGAGGCGCGACCTCGATTAGCTTGTTGCAGAGCTGCGTGCCGTATTCGGAAACACTTTCGATTGCGAAGCCGTGCATGAGATCGGGGAAAGCCCGCTGCATCAGATGCCGGTTCTCCACTACGTAAGACACGCCGGAAGGTGTTCGGCCGTTGTCTTCCAGCACATAGAAATCGCCTTTGGGATCGCGGATGATGTCCGTCCCGCCGATGTGGATGTAAGTGCCGCAAGGCGGGTCGTATCCGACCATTACCGGCTGGTAGTTCGAATTCCCCAGCACGAGGTCGGACGGCACGATTCCATCCTTCAAGGCTTTGCGGTCGTGATAGACGTCCCAGAGAAAGAGGTTCAGCGCTTTCATGCGCTGCTTGACCCCGCGATCGATGATGCGCCAATCGGGGGCTGTAATCACGCGCGGGATCACGTCGAAGGGCAAGATGCGGTCGATTGCGGTTCTGTCGCTGTAGACCGTGAAAGTGATACCGAGGGTGAAAAGCTCGCGCTCGGCATCCGCGGCGCGCTCGCGGAGCAGTTGCAGCTCGAGCTGCTGAAGGCGATGCCAAAGAGCGGTCAGATGGTGATTCCGGTTCTCGGACGAACCTATCAGCTCACAGTACCTGTGGCCCTGGGCTGTAATTGTCGAGCGGAGCGACCGTAGACGGATTTTTTAAAGCTGTGATCGTCGCCATGCAGCCCCCTGCAGTGCATCAGCCCTTCATCGGCCCGGACCAGATGTGGAGATTTAGAAGTCAATACAAAGAAAAGACTAACACAGCAACATACTGCGCCGGAACACAATTTTCCGCTGAAATATTCAGCAGAATGCCTCCGGTTTTGCCTATTTTTTCAGCACAGCAGACGAATGAACTTGCCGCTGAAAGCTCAAGGCCCCTGGACGAAAGGTTCGAGCCCCGAAAGCCGCAAGCGCGGCTCGATCGTGGGAATCTCTCGCGGAGGGAACGGCGCAACTGCTTCCGCGATGGCTTTAATATGATCCGGTGTGGTTCCGCAACAGCCGCCGACAATATTTAATAGACCATCGGCAGCCCAGGTAAGCATCGCGCCAGCCATCGACTCCGGGGTCTCGTCATACTCGCCCATTTCGTTCGGGAGTCCGGCATTGGCGTAGACGCTGACATAGGTGTCGGCCACTTTGGAAATCTGCGCGATTGGCGGGCGCAATTGCTCGGCGCCAAAAGCACAATTCATGCCGATCGAGAAAGGCTTAAAATGCCGCAGGGAGTACCAGAAGGCTTCGGGCGTCTGGCCTGAGAGGTTTCGCCCCGAAAGGTCCGTGACGGTGCCGGAAATCATGATCGGCAGCTCGACTCCCATCGCATCGAAGGTTTCCTTGACCGCGAACCCTGCCGCTTTCGCATTCAAGGTGTCGAACACCGTCTCGATGATGATCGTATCCACGCCCCCTTCGATCAGGCCGCGCGTCTGCTCGCTA
Source organism: uncultured Alphaproteobacteria bacterium (assembly GCA_963829495.1). Lineage (GTDB taxonomy): Bacteria > Pseudomonadota > Alphaproteobacteria > Rhizobiales > Rhodomicrobiaceae > Rhodomicrobium. Next base: position 102,766 of record CAWHIT010000014.1, on the reverse strand, counting down.
TAGGCAGCGACCAGCTCATCGAAAGTGATGTTGCGAAAGCCGGGGTTGTTCACATCCGGCGAGAGAGACGCTGTGCGGTTGGTCGGGCCGATCGCACCCGCGACGAAGCGCGGCTTTTCCGGCGTCAGCGCTGAATATTTGTCCGCCGCCTCGCGGGCGAGTTTCGCCGCAGCGACGTTGATCTCGAAAGCAAGCGCCTCCATGCCATAATCCGCCATCGAGACGGTTTGCGCATTGAAGGTGTTCGTTTCGATGATATCGGACCCGGCTTCGAGATAGGCTTCGTGAATGCCGCGAATGATGTCCGGCTGGGTCAGCACCAGAAGGTCATTGTTGCCCTTCAGATCGCACGGCCAATCCTTGAACCGCTTGCCGCGATAGTCGTCCTCTTTGAGCTTGTGGCGCTGGATCATGGTGCCCATCGCGCCGTCGAGAATGAGGATGCGCTGTTTCGCGGCGGCGTGAAGGGCGGCGATGCGTTCGGTGCGGTTCATGCGGAGTGATCCTTAAGCCGTTGCGCGCTGGGGCGCGCAGCACGGTTCGTGCGCCCTGATCCCCAGCAGATGGCAAATTGCATAAACGAGATTGGCGCGGTTCAAAGTGTAAAAATGAAATTCGGTGACGCCGCCCGCGACAAGGTCCATGACCTGCTCGGCGGCCACTGTCGCTGCAACAAGCTGAGTCGTTTCCGGGTCATCGGCCAGGCCGTCGAAACGTTCGGCTACGTCGACTGGAATCGAGGCTCCGCAGCGCGAGGCGAAGCTCGACACCTGCTTGAAATTGTGGATGGGAATCAGCCCCGGCACGACGGGAATGTTGATGCCCCGAGCGCGGACGCGTTCGAGATAGCGCCAGTAGCAGTCATTGTCGAAAAAGAATTGTGTCATGGCGCGCGTGGCTCCGGCATCGACTTTCGCCTGCAGCATGTCGAGGTCGGTGTCGATCGTGGGCGACTCGGGATGCTTCTCGGGATAGGCCGAGACGGAAACCTCGAAATCCGCGATCCGCTTGATACCTGCGGTCAGATCGGCGCCGTTGCAGTAGCCGCCGGGATGCGGGACGTAGGCTGCGCCCACGCCTTCGGGCGGATCGCCGCGCAGGGCGACGATATGGCGAACGCCGTCCTCCCAATAACCGCGAATGATACTGTCGATCTCCTCCTTCGTCGCCGCGACGCAGGTCAAGTGTGCAGCGGGTTTCAGCGAGGTTTCCTTCAGGAGGCGCGATATCGTCGCATGTGTCCGCTCGCGCGTCGATCCGCCTGCCCCGTACGTCACCGAGACGAAATCTGGGGCAAGCGGCTCAAGCTTGCTGATCGCGGTCCACAGCGACGCCTCCATGGCGGCTGTTTTGGGCGGAAAGAATTCGAAGCTTACCGCGATCTGTGGATGTATCGCGTGGTAGTGCGTGCTTGCCTCCGTCACGAAGCGGCCCTCCATCTTTGCGTTTTTGCGCTGGCTTTCTCGCCCGCCCAGACGGCGACTGTGAGCGCGTTGTTGTTGATATGATCGGCTTGCAATTCCCTGTAGGTGCTGGAGCCCAGCCCACCTTCCTCAAGCCACGCTGCCATTTCGCCCGCCGCGAAACCCAGGCGGACATGCGCATGCTCCTGCCGCAGGAATTCGAGGCTGTGAGGCGCAAAGTCGACCAGGACGAGGCGGCCGCCCGGCTGCAACACGCGAATTGCCTCCATTAAAGCAGCCTTCGGCTTATCCAGGAAGTGCAGCACCTGATGAATAACCACGGCTCCTGCGCTTCCTTCCGGAAAGGGAAGATTGTAGATGTCGGCGAGCCGCACGCTGCAATTGACGAGTTCCGCATCGTCCAAGCGGACACGAGCGCATTTCAGCATCTCGCGATTTGAATTGATGCCGGTCAGGCGGTGTGCGCGGCCCGCTGCGAGTTCGAGAATGCGTCCGGTTCCGGTGCCAAGGTCCAAAAGAAGCTCGTAGGGGCCGGGGCCGAGAGCTTCCAAAATCGCGGCCTCCACATCGCGCTCGGGAACATGCAAGGATCGGATGCTGTCCCATTCTGCGGCGTTTTCATCGAAATAGGTCTGAGCGAGAAGGGAGCGGGCCGCCCGGATTTGGTCTGCCCGCTCGGCGTCGCGCAAGATTTGGGGATCGTCCGGCGCGATCATCGAAAGAGCCGCCGCTATGAAGCTACGAACTTCTGGGTCGGAGGATGCGCGGACGAAAACCCAGCTTCCTTCCTGATAGCGCTCGATCAATCCCGCTTCCGCCAGGAGTTTGATGTGGCGGCTGACACGGGGTTGGCTTTGACTGAGAAGCTGGGTGAGGTCTTTGACGTTGAACTCGCCATGCTGAAGGAGCCAAAGCAGGCGAAGACGAGTCGGCTCTCCTGCGGCCCGCAAGCGCCCAACGGCATCGTCGAAACTGTCCATGATCGCCTTCATCATGGATGCCTTATAAAGATATGTTTATATGTTTTCAAGGTGGAGTTGCGCGATCAAAGCCGCGGGGAACTCAATTGAAGAAGAGAAGGTAAAGAGCGCCAACCAGAAGCATGTTCAGCTGCTCGGAGATCGACATCGTGCCGAACTTTTGGCGGCGCTTCTTGGAAGGGACGTATTTGACCACCTCTTTGGTGATCACCTTCGGGGCGGGGAGAGACAAGGCGGACGTTGGGGCTCCCCGCAGCCAGCGCCAGAAGATGTTCAGGCTGTAGCGGCCATAGCGCAGGAGGGCCACCGTGCCTCCCATGAAGCTGCGGTAGCGCACGCTCAGAAGCAGCCACGCGACGATGAGTATCCACAGAAGGGTGGAAATCAGGTCGCGCAGCACGAACCAGGCAAGCGACCAAAGAACGCTCAGGACGAAACCGAACGCGGTCCAAAGCACATTCAGGATATCCATGGCCCCCCCGGCAAAGAAGCGGACGTTCAGCCCGCTTCTTTTTATTTAGCGTGTTACTGCCGGTCCTCTCCCTCAGGGGCGCCATATCCGCTGCTGCTGTAGCGGCTTTGCTCCCCTTGGATGAGCGGCGTGATGCGTCTGACAACCACACGCCGGTTCCGGCGTTCCGGGCCGTCAGTCGGTATAAGCAGAAACTGTTTGCCGTAGCCTTGCGTTACAAGGTTTTCACGCGGCACGCCGAACTGCTGCGACAACACATCCGCAACACCTTGTGCCCGTCGATCCGACAGGCTCAGATTATCCATATCCGAGCCGACGGCGTCGGTGTGGCCTTCGATGAGGAAGACCTCGCCGGGATTCCCGTTCGCCATGTTGCGCATGACAGCCGCGACGGACTTAAGCATCACGGCCTGCTCCGGGCCGACTTCGGCAGATCCGAATTCGAAGCTGATGGTGTCGATGCTGATGCTCCGCATGCGCTCACGAAGGCTCACGCTCGCGAGGACTTCATCAAGCGAGTAAATGCGGTCGAGCGGCTCAACCGGGGGCGCCTGGAGCGCGCCATACATGGCATCCTCGGAAGCGGCGCTCGCGTCGACGATGTACTCGCCGCGCGGGATTTCCACATGAGCGGGCGGCAGGGCAACGACGAAAGCGCCCAGAGCGGCAAGTCCTATTCCGGCCGCGATGGCCCTGTTTTCGAAGAGGACAAAGCGACGGCCATCTGGCAGGTAACGAACGCGGCGCATTGGCCGGCCGTACATGTCAACCTCGACCTCGATTCGGCCGCCGTCCGGGCGGTAGATGTTCGAGACCATGTTGCCGTTAGGCCCGCGCTGCGTCTGCGCGTTTCCGCCGTAAAAGCGGAAGTTCACGGACTCGTCGTGGCGAATGAACGCCTGATTGTTCACCTGGAAGATGGTCCGGTTGCCGGGCTCCTGGATGTACTTATGGCCGCCAGCGTCAACGATCTCGCGGCGCTGAGAGGTGATCGCCTGAAAGTGCTCGTTTTGAAGCCTCAGGCGCTCGTTGACTGCTGCCTGGCTATGCTCGGCTTCTGCCGTGCGCCTTTGTTGCTCAATGAGTTTTTCGCGGTCGAGCCGGTGAGCGTCACGCTCCGTCCTCGATTTTTGCTCCTCGGCTGAGAGCTCCTGGCGCAGGACCGTTTGCTGCTGGTGAGCCTGCTGCTCCGTGTGGCGCTGCTGCTCTTGGAGTTGGTGAATCCGCGCCTGATCGTTCCGCAGGCGGGCGTCTTCCAGCGCCTTGCGCTGAGCTTCCTGCTGTTTCAGGAGCTCCTGCTGGTGCTGAGCCGCCTTTTGTTGCTCAAGCGCCTTTTCCTGGGCCTGCTGCCCGAGGTGCTGTTGCTCAAGCCCCTTTTGTTGCTGCAGATGCTGTTGCTGCTCTAAAGCCTTTTGCTGTGGCTCCTGAGCTTGCTTTTGCTGCTGAAGGTGTTGTTGCTCAAGCGCCTTCTGTTGCTGGAGATGCTGTTGCTGATCAAGGGCCTTTTGCTGTGGCTCCTGGGCTTGCTTCTGCGGCTGGAGGTGCTGCTGTTCAAGCGCCTTTTGCTGCTGAAGACGCTGTTGCTCTAAAGCCTTTTGTTGTTGCTCCTGGGCCTGTTTCTGCTGCTGGAGATGTTGCTGCTGCTCCTGCGCGTTGTGCTGCTGCAGAGGCTGCGCGCCCTGGGCGTTCTGAGGTTGTTGTAGTTGCTGACCGTGCGGCTGTTGCTGCTGCTGGCCCTGTCCGTGCTGTTGTTGCTGTTGCTGCAGCCTCTTTTTGCGTTCTTCTTCCTGTTGCTGCGGCGTTTGCGCCTGGGCGAGGATGATCTGCGGTTCCGCAGCGCGCGCTGTCCCTGACACCATAACGAAGGGAGTTATACCTGTCAGAAGAAGCGGCATGACCTTCATGGGTGACATGTCGTTTCCCTTAATACTGGAGCTAGGAAGCCTGCTCCAAAGCCTGAGCCGATGATTGGTGCGCCTTTTCGGGCGGAATTTCGGCAGGGATAAAAGCTTCCAGGCGCGCAAGGCTTTCCGGGTCGGAAAGAAGTGCGGCCTTTTCACCAGGCTTCAATAGATTCAGCAATTCGGTCAAATTTGCGGACACGTCCAATTTCGCCCGTCCAATGGCGAGATTTGGCGAGATCCGCGATTTAAGCGTAATGGGTTGCATCTGAATCAGCTCGCGATGGAGCCGCCGAAGCTTCGGGCTCTGCACAAGCTGTGTAATCGCTTCCTGATCGTGTGCAGCCTTTTCCAGCTGGCTTTGAGCTTCGGCAGCCTCTCCCGCGATCGGGGGCGGCGCTTTCTCCTCCTCGATTTGAAGGAGGCCGAGACGGCGAAATGTTTCGCCCGCCGACCTCTGTGCCGACCACGCCGAAAGCGGCCCTGACAGCACGAGGCCGAGAGACGCCGGAAGCATCCAAAGGAAGAGAATGGTCGACGAATAGATGGTCAGCGCGGCAAGACCAATTCCCAGCGTCATGTGCACCGCGTGAAACCGCATGATGTCGCGAATTGGCAGAGACCCATCACCTCGCCGTTGCGGCTTCCACCCGCTATCGCGCCCGCGAAACACGTCGATCACCGCCGAACACTGCAACAGCATCATGATGTGAGCGAACAGGGAGGAGAGTACGACCTCCACAAGCACGCCCCCGAAAAGCGTAAGAGCGCCGCCGAAACCGCGCCGCGTCCTACCGTCCATGATCGCCAGCACGTATGCGAAAAGCTTGGGAAGGAGCAAAACGCTAAGCGTGAGGATCAACAGCTCCAAAGAACGTGCGGCGTCTTGAACCGGCCACTTGGGGAAGAGCGAGAACCCGTCCGGGAAATACTGGGGCAGCACGTAGATCGACTGGAGCGTCAGCGATAGGGCAATGACCAGGAAGAGAAACCACACGAGCGCGGAGACGTAGGCCATGATGCCCATGGCCATGTGAACCCTGCTGCACCAATGGAGGCCGTGCGCAAACAGCACGCGCGAGTGTTGCAGATTGCCTTGCGCCCACCGGCGGTCCCGTATTGCAAAGTCGATCAAGCTTGGCGGGATTTCCTCGTAGGAGCCCGGCAAATCCGGAATCATCACGACGCGCCAGCCCGCGCGGTTCAGAAGCGCCGCTTCCACGAAGTCGTGGCTGAGGATCTGTCCGCCAAAAGGCGGCTTGCCTGACAGCATCGGAAGGCCCGCGCTTTCGATAAAGGCGCGGGTGCGGATGATTGCGTTGTGGCCCCAGAAATTGCTGACGCCCCGGTGCCAGAAGGCGAGGCCCGTGGCCAGCATCGGCCCATAGAGCCGGCCGGCGAATTGTTGGAGCCGGGCGAAGAGTGTGTTCCGCCCGATCGAAAGCGGCACCGTCTGGACAAGGCCGAAATCCGGGTTCTTCTCAATGATGGCCGCGAGCTTGGTAACGGCCTCTCCAGTCATGAGACTGTCCGCATCCAGCACGAGCATATACTCGTAATTGGCGCCCCATCTTCGGCACCAATCCGCGACATTTCCCGCCTTTTTGCCCGTGTTGGCCGATCGGCGCCGGTAGAAAATGCGCGAGCCTGCGGGTTCGCGTTCCCGGAGAGCTTGGAAGGCGGCCTCTTCCTGAACCCAGATGTCGGGGTCTGTCGTATCGCTTAGGACAAACAGGTCGAAGCTTCCCTGCTGGCCGAGCTTCGCAATCGACCTCATGGTTGCGACAGCCATGCCGAAGATACGGGCGGGGTCCTCATTATAAGTGCAGACAATGATCGCCGTTTTGCCCGTAAGAGCAGCTTTAGAATCGTAGTCCTTCGGATCGACGAGCGATCTTCGCATCCCGAAAGCGATGACCCCAAATCCGGCGAGCGCCGTCATGAAGGAAAGCGAGAGCCAGAAAATGTTAATGGCGAAAAGCACCATCAGAGCGATTTCGAGCGCGGCAAAACTTCCGACGCTCAGAACGAGATAAAGTTCGCGAATTAGGTATGCTGTTATACCGAAAGCGCCGCCGAAAATGAGCGCCCGGCGCCAAAAGGCTTCGTGGTCCGGTTTGGCCTGGCGGCGGGTAGAACGGTCGAAGCGGTCGAGGCTCTGCGGCGCAAAAGTCGATTGGACCCTGGAGGCGGGGATCGGAGGGGGCTCGGAAAGCGGATATGTGTCGTGCATCCTTGACCTCAAGCCGTCCAACGATAAACCCAAATTTCAGAAACTGGCTTGCCTTCCGCGACAAGACAACAGCGCAAGTCCGCTTCGGCAGCGCCAGCTGCAGGCTGATATTCAAAACTAACACGATGCCCGCCGGAAATCCGGTTCCGGCGGATGGCCACGTTCACGATAGCCCCTGCACTCGCCGTTAGTTCCACATTTCCATTCGTCGTGCCGCAAAAATCGTCAACGTCATCGCAAAGTTTAAATCCCTCGGTGCCGGCAAAATCGACGAAGAATTGGCGCATGCCTTTGTGTTGGGGTGAAGCGCCGACGAGGGTCTGCGTAACGCGTGCAAAATTCTGGCGCACCGGTGGCTCGGCGCACCATGTCAGGCGGTAGCGATAGGGGTAGGTTCCGCCGCCTTGAAGCGGTTCCCGCGGATGCCAGTAGGCAACGATGTTGTCGAAATATTCCGTGTTCGTCGGAAGCTCAATGAGGTCCACGGACCCTTCGCCCCAGGCATCTCCCGGTTCCACCCAGACGCTTGGGCGGAGGTCATACTTGGCGTCGAACTCCTGGTAGCGATCGGCCCTGCGTTCCCGTTGGAGAAGGCCAAAGCCTTTGAGGCCATTATCTGCAAAAGCAGAAAACTGATTTTTGCTCGGATTTATAAGCGGCCGCCAGATATGCTCGCCTCTGCCATTCCAGATTGAAAGGCCATCGGAGTCGTGCACGCGCTGCCGCGCATCGTCGGCGCGGTAATCGTCGCTTGGAGCGAAGTAAAACATGCTCGTCAGAGGCGCGATGCCTGCATAATTCATCGTCATCCGCGGAAAAAGCGTGCAATCCACATCCATAACGGTATTTTGCCCTGCCGAGATGACAAACTTATAGGCGCCTGAGACGCTTACACTGTCGAGCAATGCAAAAACCGTGACAGTGGCCGCGCCGGGCGCAGGTTTCACGAGCCAAAAAGCCCGAAAGATTGGAAACTCGTCCGCTGGCGGTCGCGCGGTGTTGATCGCGAGCCCCCGCGCGGACATGCCGTAATCCTGGCCGGGCGCCTTCGCGCGGAAGTAGCTCGCTCCCTGAAAAACAGCAAACTCGTCCATGATGTCCGGTCTGTCGATGAGCGTGTGCAATCGAAAACCCGAAAAGCCAGGACTTGTGTTCTCAGGCGGCCTGCTCACTTCGGGACCGTATGTGAACAGATCAGCCCGGTATTTCAGTTCCGCAGCCTGATTGCCGTCTACGACAAAAATCTGGACCGGGGCTTGAAAGATGTAACCCGCGCTGAAGAACTCAGCGGTGAAGCTTAGGTTTTCATCGATTCCAGAGCGCCAAATCCTTCTTGAAACGGATTGCGCGATATTGGTCATAGTTCAGGTTTTTGTATGAGGCTGGGATTGCGTCCTGCGGCGGAGCATACGGGGCTTGCGAAAGCTGGCGCGCCCGCTCGGTAACAAGGGTCTCGGAGAACGGGACATTTTCGCCCATAGGCAGGCCCGTCAGAGTTTCGGCGGCACTGCTGGACACGGCTTCCCGCGCCAAAAACAGAGCCGCGGCGAAGCCCGCGCTGAGTTTGAGGACGTCCCGCCGGTCCATGTTGAGTAGAGAGCCCCTAGAGTGTTTCGCAGAATGACGAGATATGGATGAGCTTGAGCCTGGGGCCAGAGAAAGGCCGGAGGAGGCCCGATCAACTAACTGCGACGTATTAACGCGCCCACCGGAAGATCCATGTCTCCGAAACCGGCTTTCCGTCGACCGCAAGTTGAGCGCGCAAGTCGGCCGGATCGCTGCCAGACGGCGCATATTCAAAGCGAAGCCGCTGAGTGCCCGCGGCCGGCCCGGCGGCTAGCCTCGGATTGCGAACCTCGCCTGTCGAAGGCGTCACATTCGGCATCAAAGTGGCGCCGTTGCAGCCCTCGCAAAGCTCGGTGTTTGCGAAATCGACCACAAAAGCGATCTCTCCGTTTTTTGTTTCGCCGACGCGAGTTTGTTGCACAGTCGCCTTCCTGCTCTCGATCGGCGGGTTCCAGCACCAATGCATGCGATAGCGGTAACGGTGGCCTATGCCCGGGCCAAGCCCATCTTTGGGGCGCCAGAAGCAGACGATGTTCTCATTGATTTCTTCGGGTGCGGGCAATTCGATCAAATCAATGGACCCTTCCCCCCAATCTCCGAGCGGCTCGATCCAGAGGGACGGGCGCTTTTCGAATTGCTGGTCGGTATCCTGATAGCTGGCAAATGCCCGGTCTTTCTGGACCAGGCCGAATCCCTTCGGCCCTTTGTCCACGAAGACGGAGAATTGCAGCCGTTCGGGGTTGATGAGCGGCCGCCAAATCTGTTCGCCGGCGCCGTTGACGATGCAAAGCGCTTCGGAATTGTGAACGCGAGGCCTGTAATCCTTGCGCTTGGGCGGCACGCCCGGCCCAAAGAAGAAGCGGCTCGCGATCGGAGCAATCCCGGCATAAGGGATGCGGCGGCGGGGATAGATGACAGCCTCGGTCTCAATGACGGTGTCGAAGCCGGGCGTCACCGTGAATTTGTAACGGCCGACCGCGCTCTGGCTATCGAGAAGCGCATGGATGACCAGAGACTGGTCGATTGGCTTCGGCCTCTCGATCCAGAAGCTCCTGAAGAGCGGGAAATCCTCGCCACCGGTCTGGCCCGTGTTGATGGCGAGCGCTCGGGCGCTGACGCCGAAAATCTGTCCCGTAGCGATCGCGCGGAAATTCGAGGCTCCGAGGAAACTCAGGAAGTCCCTGAAAACGCCGGGCTTATCGATCTGGCCCAGGCCACGGAAACCGGCAAAATCGGACTGGGCGGGCGTGGCGGGCTGCTTGGCGGGCGGGTTGAATTCGAATGCCGACGCGGAATACGGAATCTTGCTTGCTCGGCCTGCCTCGACGGTAAAAAGCTCAACGGGATAAGCGAACAGCGCTCCCGCCGTATGATAGGGCTCCAGCCAGAACGGCCCATTGTCCTTTCGCCATATGGCCTGGTCTTCCCTGTAGGTGATGGCTCGGCTGTATTGCTCGTAGGTGATCCCCGCCAGCACCTCGTCAACGCGCTTTTCCGCCCCTTTGAAAGGCTCGTCGGCGCGTTTCCGCGCAAAGGAGTCCAGCAGCTCCTCCGAAAAGGGCTGGGCATCAGTGCTTGCCTCAGAGAGGTTGGTTTGCGCGGCAACACGCATCGGGAAAGCCGCCAAAGCGGCTGTCGATGCGGCAAGCTTCAGCCATGTGCGACGGTCCATCCCCCACTCCCGAAATTAATTGTGCCGTTGCACCGCCATCGCATAAGGCAAAATGTCTCCAGCTGGCGTAAGCACAAGGCCGGCCCAAGTCTGGATACAAAATTTATCTTGCCCCGGTTATGCGTGAGCGTTTGGAGTTCTTTTGGGCGGTTTTGAGGCGCTCTTCGCATTTGCAAAAAACGCCGCGCGCCGCGGTGCCGCGAGTTTAAAAATGCGCGTGTTAGAAGAACGGGATACCCTGAAACTCTTGCGGTTTTTGAGGCCCTTCGGCACCGGCTGCACGATTTTTGCCCCCTTGATCTTCGATGTTGGTAAAGCCTATTTCTGCGAACGTAACGGCACTGGGAGAGCAGGTTCGAATGGGACATTGGCAGCTTGCATCTGTATTGGCGGTATTTCTGGCCGCCATGGGGTGGGGAAATGCGATGGCTGAGCCAGGGCCGCGTCGTCACGTCGAGGTTGACCTGCTAGCGGAGAAGTCCGCCGTCGAGCCCGGCAAAACGCTTACGGTCGCGGTTCGGGAACGAATCGACTCGGGGTGGCATACCTATTGGATCAATCCCGGCGATTCGGGCGAACCGACTTCAATCGAGTGGAATTTGCCTGCCGGTTTCTCCGCCGGAGCGATCCAGTGGCCGCTCCCCCATGTCATCCCCGTCGGGCCGCTCGCCGAGTATGGATATGATGATGAGGTCGTGCTCCTGACCGAGATTCAGGTCCCGGAGAAGATTGACGGCGACAGCGTAACCCTTGGCGCGAAAGTCTCTTACCTCGTTTGCAGGGAGATCTGCATCCCCGAAGAGACGCATGTTCAGCTTACGCTTCCGGTGGCGAGCGCGGGCACCGCTTCTCCCTCCGCTTTTGCGGGAGAGATTGGGAAAGTGCGCTCCGCCTTGCCAGTTCCTTTGCCCGGCACCGCTTCTTATTCGGTGAACCGTGCCAAGGGGTCGCTGCGGCTGACGGTCTCAACGGATGAGAAGATTCTCCAGGGCGTGAAAGATGCGCGCTTCTTTCCTCTGACATGGGGTACGGTTTCCAACCCCACCCCGCAACCGATGAAAATTTCGGGCGGTCAGCTCACGCTCGACTTGAAACAGGGCGACACGAAAGAGACGCCTGAAAAACTGGAAGGCCTGCTCGTTCTGACGAAAGGAGGCAAGCGGACCGGCTACACGGTTTCGGCTTCCCGGGGTAAGGACTCGGCCGCCGCTGGCAGCCTGTTTGATCCTGCTGGCGAACCCGGCGTCGGAAGCTCCGCCGTTGGGCCAGCGGCAGCGGCGGGAGGCGTTTCGGGTGTGGGGCTCGCGGTGCTTTTCGCTTTTCTCGGCGGCGCTATTCTCAACCTGATGCCGTGCGTGTTTCCGGTTCTCGCGCTGAAGGCGCTCGCCTTTGCAAAGAAAGCGGAGCACGGCCATTGGCAGCAGGGCATTGCTTACCTCGGCGGCGTGCTCGCAAGCTTCGGGGCGATTGCCACATTTATTATCGCCTTCCGCGAGAGCTCGACGGCTTTGGGCTGGGGCTTCCAGTTCCAGTCGCCCGCATTCGTTCTGGGGCTTGCAATCCTGTTTTTCGTGATGGGGCTCAGCCTGTCAGGCGTCGTTTCATTTGGCGCGGGGATGATGTCGATTGGCGACAGCCTCTCGCGCAGGCCCGGTAACGCGGGCTACTTCTTTACGGGAATGCTTGCCGCAATTGCCGCGACCCCCTGCACCGCTCCGTTCATGGGCGCGGCCATCGGCTACGCCATGACTCAACCGCCCTACATTCTCACGGCTATAATGCTCGGCCTCGGCCTCGGTTTCGCGGCACCAGTCGTCCTTTTGAGCATCAGCCCGGCCTTGCAGCACATCCTGCCGAAGCCGGGCGTCTGGATGGTGACGTTGAAGCAGGTGCTCGCCTTCCCGCTTTACGCGACTGCCGCCTGGCTGGTGTGGGTCCTCAGCATCCAGGCTGGAAGCGATGGCGTGATGGCTGCCGCCCTGGCTGTTGTAGGGATGGGGTTTGCGGCTTGGCTCGCGCACAAGACCGCTTTTTCTTCTTTTGCTGTCAAATTGATTGCTCCGGCGCTTGCGGTGGCGACGCTCGCCGTGACGCTTCCAATGGCTGAGATCGCCGCGACCGTCAACGCAGCCACGGGGATGGAAAGCTCGGCTCTTGCGGAGGAGCCCTTCACAAAAGCGAGGCTCGACGAGCTTAGGGCAGAAGGGCGGCCTGTGTTCGTCAATCTGACGGCGGCTTGGTGCATCACATGCAAGGTCAACGAGCGCGTGGCGCTGAAGACAAGCGCCGTGATGCAAGCGTTCCGCTCTGGCGACATTACGTATCTCAAGGGCGATTGGACGCGGGCCAATCCTGAAATAAGTGATCTGCTCACGCGGTTTGGCCGCGCTGGTGTGCCACTTTATCTCTTCTATCCTGGACGCGGAGAAGAACCGCGTATTCTCCCGCAGATTTTGACGTCTGGGCTCGTCATCGATGAAATCAAGGCGAGGCCCGTCATCGCGAGCCCCTCACCAAGCAAAGGAGCTTGAGTTCTTGTTGAAGTCAGCAGCAGCAGTGATAGCAGGATTTCTCATGACAGCCGCCGCTTGTGCCGCCCCCGAAGTTGGCAAACCCGCCCCCGAATTCTCGGCCATGGATTCGAACGGAAAGTCCATCAAGTCGAGTGATTTTCGCGGGAAAACCGTTGTTCTGGAATGGACGAACGATGGCTGCCCCTACGTGAAAAAGCATTACACGTCGAACAACATGCAGACCTTGCAAAAAGAGGCGGCGGCAAAGGGCATTGTCTGGTTGACGATCATTTCTTCAGCGCCGGGCGCGCAGGGTTATGTCACGGGCGAAGAAGCGAACAAGCTGACCGCAACGCGCGGCGCCTCTCCCGCCGCGATTATCCTCGACCCGGAAGGTAAGCTCGGCCACCTCTACGATGCGCGAACAACTCCGCACATGTTCATTGTGAACGGTGAAGGCACATTGGTCTACATGGGCGGCATTGACGACAAGGCCACGACCGAGGTCGCCGATATCCAGACAGCCACAAACTATGTGCGAGCGGCGCTCGACAATCTCGCGGCCGGGGCGCCCATCGAAAATGCAGTGACTCGCCCATACGGCTGCTCTGTGAAATACAAGCCCGCATCCTGATCTTTTCAGATAAATGGCTGCTACGACGGCGACCGAAAGTTCGGCTGCCGACGCCACAGTTGGCGAACGCGCCCGTCGCCTTCAGGGCGACGGTGCTTGCTCAGACATTATCGGCTGACGTCGAGCTGCGTCTTGTTTGCGCGGATCCTTCCTCGCCCCATCTCCAGTTCAGGACGAAGGGGTGATCCTCGCCGCGCTCGTTGATGTATTGGCGGTGCTCAATCAGCGCATCGCGGATTCGCTGCTTGGCGTAAGCGGCACGCGACCCAAGCTGCGGAAGGCGATCGATGACGTCGCCCACGAGGTGGAATTGATCCATCTCGTTCAGCACCACCATGTCGAACGGCGTCGTAGTGGTGCCTTCCTCCTTATAGCCGCGCACATGCAGGTTCTTGTGGTTTGTGCGTCGATAGGTGAGACGATGGATCAGCCACGGATAGCCGTGGAAGGCAAAGACGATAGGCTTGTCCTTCGTAAAAAGCGTGTCGAAGTCGAGATCGTTGAGGCCGTGCTTGTGCTCGCTTGGAGGCTGCAGCTTCATCAGGTCCACGACATTGATCACGCGCACCTTCAGCTCCGGCAGGTAGGTTCGGATGAGGTCGACCGCGGCGAGAGTCTCGAGCGTCGGCACATCACCGCAGCAGGCCATCACCACGTCGGGTTCGCTGTCCCGGTCGTTGCTGGCCCATTCCCAGATGCCGATCCCGGCCGTGCAGTGCTTGATGGCTTCGTCCATGGTCAGCCAAACGGGCGCCGGCTGCTTTCCGGCGATGACGAGATTGACGTAATTGCGGCTGCGCAGGCAGTGATCTGTGACGGAGAGCAGGCAATTGGCGTCCGGAGGCAGATACACGCGGACAACTTCGGCCTTCTTGTTGACGACGTGGTCGATGAAGCCTGGGTCCTGGTGCGAGAAACCGTTGTGGTCCTGCCGCCAGACATGCGAGCTGAGCAAGTAGTTCAGCGAAGCGATGGGCCGCCGCCAGGGGATGTGATTGCAGACCTTCAGCCACTTGGCGTGCTGATTTAACATCGAGTCGACGATGTGGATGAAGGCCTCATAGCAGGAAAAGAATCCGTGGCGGCCGGTGAGCAAATAGCCCTCTAACCAACCCTCGCACTGGTGTTCGCTCAGCATCTCCATCACGCGGCCATCCGGCGCGAGATGATCGTCATAGGGGAACCTCTCCGCCATCCAGGCGCGGTTGGTCACATCGAGAACGTCCTGCCAGCGGTTCGAATTGTTCTCGTCTGGGCTAAAGAGACGGAAGTTCTTGCTCGATAGGTTGAGCTTCATCACATCGCGCAGGAACTTGCCCATCTCGCGCGTGGCCTCGGCATCCTTACCGCCCGGTTTGTCGATCTCGACGCCGTATTTGCGGAAGTCGGGCAAGATGAGGTCGCGAAGGAGCAAGCCGCCATTAGCGTGCGGGTTGGCGCTCATGCGCCGTGTGCCTGCTGGCGCGATCTCTTCCAGTTCGGGTTTGAAGCGGCCGCTCTCGTCGAAGAGCTCCTCCGGCCGATAGCTCTTCATCCATTGCTCAAGGATCTTGATATGCTCGGGGTTGTCGCGCACCTCGCTCATCGGAACCTGATGCGATCGCCAGTAATCCTCAGCGCGCTTTCCATCAACTTCCTTGGGGCCGGTCCAGCCCTTGGGCGAACGCAGGACGATCATCGGCCAGCGCGGACGCTCGGAAACACCGTTTGTTCGAGCCTCGGCTTGGATGCGTTGGATTTCGCCGATGGCCTGATCGAGCGCAGCCGCCATCAACTGATGCATCTTCGCCGGATCATTGCCTTCGACGAAGATTGGGATGTAGCCGTAGCCTCGGAATAGCTGATCCAACTCCTCGTGGCTGATGCGCGCGAGCACCGTCGGATTGGCGATCTTGTAGCCGTTGAGATGCAGGATCGGCAGCACCGCCCCATCGGTGGCGGGGTTCAGGAACTTGTTGGAGTGCCAGCTCGTCGCCAGCGGGCCGGTTTCCGCTTCGCCGTCGCCGACAACCGTGGCGACGATGAGGTCGGGATTATCGAAGGCCGCGCCGAAGGCGTGACTGAGCGCGTAGCCGAGTTCGCCGCCTTCGTGGATCGAGCCGGGCGTTTCCGGCGCGACGTGGCTCGGGATGCCGCCGGGGAATGAGAACTGCTTGAACAGCTTCGCCATCCCGTCCGTGTCCTGCGAGATGCTCGGGTAAACCTCGCTGTATGTGCCTTCCAGATAGCAATTGGCCACGATGCCGGGGCCGCCATGACCCGGGCCGATGACATACATCATGTCCAGATCGCGCTCCTTGATGACGCGATTCAAGTGGACATAGATGAAGTTCAAGCCGGGCGTTGTGCCCCAGTGGCCGAGCAATCGCGGTTTGATGTCCTCTTTCTTCAAGGGTTGTTTGAGGAGCGGATTGCCCAGGAGGTAGATTTGCCCCACGGACAGGTAATTCGCCGCGCGCCACCAGGCGTCCATCTTGCGGAGGAGATCGGGGGACAGTCCCCCTTCGCTTGGGCTTGAGCCTGCTTTCATCTCTCGGTTCCTCTCGATGAAATGTCGACGCAATCGGCTGATCGAGTAGCGCTCGTCAGAATTTTCGGGTTTTCATACTTAAATCTGGAAAGAGGAGGCAGACGACAAGGCCCGCCCTGCCTTTCCTGTGCTGCCGCCTCGCCCTCGTCTTGCATTGGCTGTTCGCTTCGGCCGATCCTAAGCAATTAGGCACAATCCGGCAACATGGAAGCCAGCGCAAAAGTGCAAACTCGCTATCTTAGGGTGTGGATATAAATGTCCGCAACCTGTTTCATTCCCAGTGGGTCGACCGCAAGGCCGGTGTCGAACTAAGCAAACTCCGCTGATCTGGCCAACGGATGCGGCTCGCTCCGCACTACGTCATCCCGGCCAAGCGAAGCGCGAGCCGGGATCGCAAAAAGACAGGCGTTTCAATTTGTTACGATCCCGGATAAGGCTTTGCCTTTCCGGGAAGACGGCGGCAGCAATCCGTTGGCACGTCCGGCGCACTTTGCTTAGCGCAGCGTGCGCAAAATCGGAACCGGTTGCGACGCAATTTCTCTTAACGGCAATGACGGTGCCGCGGTGCATTTCGGGCGGCGATCATGGCGACGCCCGCGAGGCGGGATGCGTCAGGAAGCCTTCAGCAAACCGGCCATCGCCATCGTGGACGACGCTCCCCACGCGGGTTTTCATAAACATTTCGTTCACAGCGGCGAGCCTTCATACTTATGTGGTTAACAGAAGCGCGCCGGAATTACTTCCCACCGTGTGTTGGTAAATGACTTCTTTATGCGCCGCGAAACGGAGGAATGCCGCGCCTACGATCGGACAAAGGGCGGATACCATAAGCCACTGAAAATGCTACAGTTTTTATTGTTAACAAGTTACCCATTAAATAGAATTCTAATGCCGGAATTTTTCCATTTACTGGGACGCGCAAAAGTCCGTTAAATATGTTTCAGGATCGCAAATTAACGCTTGGGAAGGCCGGAACTGCACGGCGCAGGCAGGGGCGATGGCGTCCCGTTCTGTCACTTTTTCCATAAATATCAATGGCTTGAGCTCGCCTAAGCTGCGTTAACCTAGCATCAAGGCGATTTCGCTGAAGATCTGTCAGAAGAAGAGATGCCGCCATTGCAGGATGCTACAAAATGGACTATGCCGCCCGCGTCCGGTTAAACGCACGATGCGTTAGAGAAAGGCGCGGGGAGGGGCAGAAGCCTCGTAAGCTCTCGGCGGCCAATAAATTAGCGGGGCTCCGCCGAAAAGTAGGAGGAAAGTTCTCCGAAAAGTTTCGCGGTGCGTTCGGGAGAATAGCCGCCGCCAGATACTTCGGGTGGCTGGCCAACCGGCGCGTCATCCTGCACCTGACCGACCATTTTTTCTTCGATCAACTCGATCAAGGTGATGACACAGGCCTCGATCTCCTCAAGACCTGCCACGAGACACTGAGACCTGCTCACGGCGTCGGGGCATTCCGAGCCCTGCTCACGCCGCTTGGAAACAATCTTCAGCACCCCCGTCAGGTCGCGGCAAACTTCCGCGTTGACCCCAGGTACGCCAAGCGCGGCGCGATGCATCCGGGAGATGGACCGCAGCAGACGCAAGGTTTCCAGTCCGCGGTGTCGATCGACATACGTACGCAGGAATCGCCTACCTTTTTCCGTGGAAAGAAGGGCATCCTCAAGAGCGCAATAGTCAGTTTCGGACAAGGGTGCCGTTGAAAAGGTCGTCATAACCGCCGCCGGTCTACCAAAAGTTATCTCAGTAAAGATTAGCGGGTAATCCTTTCCAAACACTTGCTCTGAGCCGTTCGGGAGCGCCCCGATACGGTCATTGTTGCATGGCAGGAGGCAGGCGAGCCTCTTTTGCATCGTAAAGGCTATGCCGCGATAGAGGGCCACACCGAAGTTAAGGTCTTTGACACACTCTTAATGCTGAACCACGCCACCACAACTCTGGACAAGGTCCATTACCCCGCCTGCCGGGCCGCATTGGAAGCCGGCATTGTGCGTGTCGTTGTTTCGGGGGATTGGACGCTCGCAGTTCTGGGCGAAATACGGAGCTGTCTCGATGAACTCGGCGAGGTCAAATCAAAAGGCCATCCTGTAGAAATCGACTTAAGCCAGCTTCAAAGGCTCGACACGGCGGGCGCGCTTGCTCTCGTCAATCTGCGCAACAGTATCGACGGCAAGGCAACCGAATACGTCAACGAGCGCCGTGAGCACCGGATCCTGCTCGACGAGGTGGCGCGGGCGGCCTCGGCCATCGCGGAAGCTCCGCCGCGCCCAAAGCTTCTTGCGGAAATAGCCGGATGGGTCGCGACGGCCGCGACGGCGATCGGCCGCGACGCATTCCGGCTCACCACGTTCCTCGGCGAAACGGCCGCCGCGTTGGCCAGGGTCATCGTGCGGCCCGCCCGATTTCGCGGAACCTCGTTCATCTATCAAATCCAGCAGACCGGCCTTACCGCCGTGCCAATCATCTCGCTCGTCTGCTTCCTGATCGGCGGCGTGGTCCTTCAGCAAGGCGCCTATCAGCTCAGCGGCTTCGGGGCAGAAAATATGTCGATTGATATGCTCGGCATTCTGTCACTTCGCGAGGTGGGCATCATTCTCGCCGCCGTGATCGTGGCCGGGCGTTCTGCTTCCGCGTTCACTGCCCAGATCGGCACCATGAAAATGCGCGAAGAGATCGACGCAATGCGCACGCTTGGGATCGACCCGATGGAGACGCTGGTCGTTCCCCGCATTCTGGCGCTCATCGTGGCTTTGCCGCTTCTGGTCTTCGTTGCCGACATGATGTGCCTCGCGGGTGGGGCTTTGATGGCGAAACTTTATCTTTCGCTCGACCTGCCGATCTATCTCCAAAGGCTCAACACCGCGATAAAGCTCAAGCATCTCTACGCCGGGCTCATCAAGGCTCCCTTTGCCGCGCTGGTGATCGGCCTTGTCGGCTGCCTCGAAGGCATGAGCGTTCAGGGCAGCGCCAAATCGCTGGGAACGCAAGTCACCACGGCCGTGGTCAAAGCCATTTTCCTTGTGCTGGTGCTGGATGCGGTCTTTGCGATTTTTCTGTCGGCGAGCGGGTTGTAGCAATGCGCCTGCCGCCCTCTACTTCGGCACCGCCGCCCCCGTCCGTTGGAAGCCGGGATTACGCTATCCGCGTGCGCGGCCTGACGAAGCGCTTCGGGCAGCAGATCATCTTCGAGAACCTCGACCTTGATGTCATGTCTGGCGAAATCCTGGGGATCGCCGGCGGATCCGGCACCGGGAAATCGGTGCTTTTGCGCTCGATCCTCGGCTTATTGCCCTTCGAGGCGGGAACAGTCGAGGTTTTTGGTAAGAACTTCAAAACTCTGTCGAGCCGGGAGCGCGTTGCCATCGAAAGGCAATGGGGCGTGCTTTTCCAGGATGGTGCGCTGTTTTCGTCCCTGAACGTCCTGCAAAATGTGCAAGTACCCATGCGCGAGCACCTCGACCTGCCGCAGAAGGTCATGGATGAACTCGCGCTGTTGAAGATCGCCATGGTCGGCCTGCCCGCGAGCGCAGTCTATAAAGCCCCGTCGGAGCTTTCCGGCGGAATGCGCAAACGCGCCGGACTTGCACGTGCGCTCGCGCTCGATCCCGGCATCCTCTTTCTGGACGAACCGACGTCGGGGCTGGACCCGATCGCCGCGGCCGCTTTCGATCGCCTCATCCGCAACCTTCAGCAAACGCTCGGCCTCACCGTCTACATGATCACCCATGACCTCGACAGCATCTTCGCCGTGTGCGACCGGGTGGCGGTGCTTGCCGATAAACATGTGGTTCGCCTGGGTCAGCCCATGGATCTTGTGCGGGACCCCGGCCACCCCTGGGTCGCGGAATATTTCTGCGGAGAGCGCGGCCGGCTTATTGCGAGAGCTTCATAAGTATGGAAACACGAGCGAATTATTTCATAATCGGGGTCTTCGTCCTGGGATTGCTAGGATCGATCCTGGGCTTCATTTATTGGATCAGAAACGACGCCTCGGGACCCTCGGGAAAGAACCTTTACGCGATCTTCGACGGCTCCGTGCAAGGGCTCACCGTGTCCTCGCCGGTGCTCTTCAATGGCATTCGCTTTGGCGCGGTGCGCTCCATCGAACTCGTACCTGAGGACACGCGAAAGGTCCGCATACTCATCACAATCCGGGATGACACTCCGGTAAGAACAAATTCGCACGCGCGCATTTCCCAGCAAGGCCTCGCAGGTTCAACCGCCATGGAAATCACGCCGGGCACACCGGATGCCGCCATGCTTCAGGCCAGGCAGGAAGAAAAATACCCCGTGATCTACGCCGATCCAGGTGCATCGGGATCGCTCATGGCCGGCATGTCCGACGCGGCCAGTCAGGCAAATGCATTGGCTGTCCGCTTGAACAATCTCATTGCAAATAATGAAGACTCCATTCGTCACACGATCACAAACATTGAGTCGTTCACGACCATGATGGCGGAACGAAAAGACGATGTGGCGAGTATCCTGCAGAATGTGCGCGGGGTGTCCGCTCGCTTGAACGAGATCTCGCAAAAGGTGGATGCGGCAGTCGATCGCCTCGCAGGGGCCGCGTCAGATCACCCCGATTCCGTTGTGTCGCAGGTGCAACAAGCGGCGACTTCTTTTCGCCAGCTTTCCGAGAAGTTGGACAAATCTCTGGGTGACAAGTCCGGCGAGCTTACGCAGCAGATGGAGCGCTCTCTTCGCGAGTTTGAAAATTTCATGAAAGACAGCAGGCGCTTAGCGGATAGCCTCGATCGCGTCGTCCAGAAGGTTGAACGCAATCCGGCTGGATTTTTGCTCGGTGGACAACAAACCCCAAAATACTAGCGCGAAAAAGAATTGGCCTTAACATTTGTCGAGCTGGAATTTGTTTGGTAGGCGTATCCGGGTGGGCCTATCTGAGGTAATTATATGCAACTTAAGAGCGAGATAGCAGCCGTTGCGGCCGCGATCATGCTTGGCGGCTGCGCATTCGCCGGAGGCTCCCCTCCCGCTACATTCGATTTGCAGGCACCGCCTGTTGAAAAGGTTCGCAGTGGCGGTGCGGTGCAGCTTACCATCTACCCGCCGGTCGCCGTCAAGACCATCGACACCGAGGAAATTCTTGTAAAAAGTGCGAACGGGCGCGTGGCTTATTTCTCCGGCGCGGCCTGGGGAGATCGCTTGCCACGCCTGTTCCAGGCAAGGCTTGTGGAGGCTCTCGCAAACTCGGGAGCGTTTCGTGCGATCCTGACGAACCAGGATCGCGTCTCTGGCGACCTGTCGCTCGCCATCGAGATTTCGTGATTTTCAGGTGGAGGCTGCCGCTGGCGGCCCTGAGGCTGTCATAGACGTCTACGTTAAGCTCGTGGACGAGAAGAACAATGCCGTTGTCACAACCAAGCGCTTCCACGCGTGCGTTCCGGCGGCAAGCGGGGATGCCGGAGCCGGCATTCAGGCTCTGAATAGCGCCTTTCAGCAGGTGACCCTCGCGATTGTTTCCTGGGTGTCACACCGCACCGCATAGACAACTGCAGCTCACAATAACAGCGATAGCTATTGGAGTGTGGAGCATTTACGCACAGCCAAGCGTAAGCTGGGATATGCCACCTCTGCGAGAAGACTGCATTATTTCGCATGCTCCGGTTTCAAATTTTGTTAACAGTTGCAGTGGATTGCCCCCTATTTTTGTTGTGGCAGATTGACACAAATCGGATTTGTCTTGTCAATTTGCATTGACACATTCGTCGGTACGAATATGGTCGAGCTATAGAGCCGCGCATCGTCGGCCCTAGACGTGAAGCAATTACCGGACTCTTGAAGGAGTTAATAACTATGGCTGATCCAAATAAGGTCTATCCGACGGGCTTGACGCTGGCGGAAGCCGAGGAACTGCATTCGCATGTGATCAACGGCACCCGCGTTTTCGGCGCAGCTGCTGTGTTCGCGCATTTCCTCGCTTATGCCCTCACCCCGTGGCTGCACTAATTACCTTTCGGAGCACTGAAAATGGCTGAATATTCTGATGGCGAACACGGCTTGTGGCTTGTTGTCCCGCCGAGCGTTGGTCTTCCTCTCTTCCTTGGCACGGTCACGCTGATCGCGATCCTCGTGCATGCAGCTCTCGTTGGCCACACCAAGTGGTTCCCGAAGTATTGGGAAGGCGGCGCTAAGGTTGCTTCGAGCGTTCCTGCTCCCGCGGCTCCGGCTGTTCGCTAAAGCGCTTGCTACCGCATGACGGTAGCAAACCTTGGACCTAAAGCCCTTCCGAAAGCGCGCCGTGTCTACGTCGTGCTTGGGCATAAAGGCCTCTAGGACACTTATCACACAGGTAGATAGCCTGCGCGCAGAAGTACTCTCACTCTGCTCGCAGGCAATTAAATTTTTGGAGTGGCTTTCGCCTGCTATTGCTTAGACCCCCGCGAAATCTTGAAATTTCGCAGTGATTTTCTCTCTTCGAAAGGGAGATTGATTACTGGTCCCTGAATTCAAACTCTGCTTTGCGCATGACGCTGACCGTCGGACTTTTCGTCCGCCGCACTTATGGCGAGCGCGTTATTGTGAGCACTGCTAGCTGCCCAGTTAAGCGCTGACGCCCATCGATTATATCGAACTTTCCACAAAATCCACACGGCATGGCTTGCAGGACGCAGCCATCCATCGCGCCTTTTCGGCTCCGGATACCTACAAAACCGGGCGAAACGGTAGCGCGCTGAACTATTGTTACCATCCAGGATTGAAACTGGCACTTTTCGGCCCGATCCAACCTTGCGTCATATTGACCCAAAATGCGAAGGTGTGTCAAATGGAGTTGACGCATGCAAATGTCAGCATATGCTTACACTCAAGCTGCGACTAAGAAAACTTCCGCTCGAACTAGCAGCTGTATGAGCGACCTACGTGCGGGTTCAGCACGAAAAACCTAGCAGGTCCTTTAAGGAGGTACAATTATGGCTGATCCAAATAAGGTCTATCCGACGGGCTTGACCTTGGCGGAAGCTGAGGAGTTGCACGGTCATGTGATCAACGGCACCCGCGTTTTCGGCGCAGTTGCTGTCGTGGCTCACGTCCTTGCTTACGTTTATTCCCCTTGGCTGCACTAAAAATCCGACACTCTAACTAGGAGAATTGAACATGGCTGATGTTGATGGTCAAGCTGGCATTTGGTTGGTCGTTCCTCCCAAAGTCGGTCTTCCCCTGTTCCTTGGCACCGTCACGCTGATCGCGATCCTCGTTCATGCTGCTCTGATCGGTCACACGACTTGGTTCGGCAAGTACTGGGAAGGCGGCAAGAAGTCCGCTGAGATCGTAAGCATGGTGAAAAGCGCCTAGCTTTGTCTCGATAGCTCGTCAGACGGCCTGGACCATGGGTCCTGGCCGCATTTCGTGCGAGTTATAGGAACAGCGATACTTCCGCCAATACCGCGTAAGACGGTGTGACGCATTCTCTGGCAGCTAAAACTGAGAAAGCATGCTGTCATTTGGTGGAAGTTTGAGCCTGCGCGGAGGCTGGAGCTGCCCCTGTCGCGCAGGCCATCGTGTAGAGAATAGCGTTGGTTCAGACTAATAAAGAACAGCCCTTAAGGGGCGGTCGTGGGCAGAGTATACTGATCGATGTGATGGGGCTCTGTATTTTACGACTTGATACGGATAACAAAGCGGTGCTAAGGCAGTTTGTCTGGCAGCGCTTGTTTTGCTTTAAGGGGCACGAAAGCTAAGCTTCCGGTCACTAATCGGCGAAGTTTTATCAGGCCTCCGGGGCCTCTTCTGCAGGAGTTGCTCGATCTATGTCTAGTTTTGGCCACCGGGTAACGGATTACTGGTTCCGCCAAGGTGCGCGTTTTCTTCCCTTTGCAGACGCGGCGACTCCGGAATTGCCTCTGTCGCGGCTGCTCCGTCTGTCACTCTTCCAGGTTTCGGTTGGAATGGCATTGGTGCTGCTTATCGGCACCCTCAACCGAGTGATGATCGTCGAATACGGGGTTCCCGCCTCCATCGTCGCGATCATGGTTTCGCTACCGCTTTTCTTTGCGCCCTTCCGAGCCGTGATTGGCTTCCGTTCCGACACGCACAAATCGGTGCTCGGGTGGAAGCGCGTTCCCTTTATCTGGCAGGGTTCGCTTGTTCAGTTCGGCGGTCTGGCTATTATGCCATTTGCTGTGCTCGTCCTCGCCGGGCAGGGTGAATCGGATCATATCCCTGCGTGGATCGGCCAGATTGCAGCTGGTTTTTCCTTTCTTCTTGTCGGCGCTGGCTTGCATACAGTGCAAACGGTAGGCCTTGCACTAGCCACGGACCTGGCCCCGAAAGAATCGCAGCCCAAGGTCGTGGGCTTGATGTATGTCATGCTGCTTTTGGGCATGATTGTCAGCGCGCTCTTGTTCGGCTTTCTGCTCTTACATCCAACATGGGAGCGCCTCCCCCCAGGACAGTTGATCGGAGTGATCCAGGGTTCTGCCGTCGCGACTCTCATCCTGAATTCGATCGCTTTGTGGAAACAGGAGGTGCGCAAGCCTAAGCGGCTCCTGACGCCGGAGGAGTTGGCGGAAGAAACGAAGCCGCGGCCGCTGTTCAAAGAGTCATGGGCAGCCTACACGCAGGGCGGCATGGCAATTCGCCGCTTGGTTTCGGTTGGTCTCGGGACCATGGCGTTCAGCATGGAAGATGTGCTTCTCGAACCGTATGGCGGCCAGATTCTGCACTTGAGCGTTAGCCAGACAACGAGATTGACGGCCACTTTAGCAATCGGCGGTCTTTTCGGCTTCGCGCTTGCCTCCCGCATTCTAAGCCGCGGCTTCGATCCATTCAAAATGGCTCTTTACGGAGCGCTTGTCGGCATCCCGGCGTTCATATGCGTCATTCTCGCGGCGCCGTTCAGTTCAACGGTACTTTTTGTCGTCGGAACGTCGCTTATCGGTTTTGGAGCGGGTCTTTTTGGACACGGTACATTGACGGCCACAATGAACCTCGCGCCGAAAAATCAGGCAGGATTGGCGCTCGGCGCCTGGGGTGCTGTGCAGGCCACGGCCGCGGGCCTTTCAATTGCGCTCGGCGGAATCATTCGGGACGTCGTCTCAGCGGTTTGGGAGCACAGTTCACTCGGTGCTGCGACCGGATACATCACCGTTTACTCGATCGAACTCGTGTTGCTTTTTGCGACGCTGATCGCCATGTACCCGCTTCTTCGGAAGGAAGGCGCGATCCCTGTCGAGCAAGACGTGATACCGCAGACCGAGGCCCGGCCCGCAGAATAGCCTGAAGTTTAAAAACAAAACAGCAGGCCGCTCCGAGACAGGTCACCTTAAGAGGTGGCCAAGCGCGGCGGCGGTGGTCGACTTCCTGATCGTCGGCCTCGGCGCATGTCGGATCGAACGGCAATCCGGTAAAGTCGACTTCGCCTCTACTGCGTTGGAATATGGAGGGCCGTCGCCTGTTGGTGGGCTCACAAAATAGCTCGCATCAACGCTTTGGCACCCCAGGACGCCGCTGCCAACACGCCACCTTTCTCTCAACCGTCGTCGGCCAACAAGCTTTGCCCGCGGAATAAATGACGGTCTATCATCCCGCCATCGCAGGTGCCCCGTGGTTCATGCACTAGGGGCAGGCGTCGATCTGGCTAAAATGGGAAGTCGAAAATGCCGCATCCCCGTGGCGTCGTCATTTGCGAAGTCTCGGCTCGTGCGTGGGAGGCCCTTAAGACTTTCCTCCTTGCCAATGGAAACGCTCGTGACGCTGCGCTGGCGCGGCAACGCTTGTGGCGAACCACCGGCAATGGAGACTGGACGCGATTAAATCCCACTCGCGCATCTTGGTGGGCCCCGTAACCAGGCTTGATGATTGACGACTTAACAGGCTTATTCTTGTGAGGCAGATTTTCGCCCTTTACCTCGATGTAGCGAAGCTCTTTCCCCGAGGAGACTTCAGAGAAATTGCCGAGCGGGAAATCTGAGATTTTGCCTCCACGGACGAGTTCCGAAATCATCTTCTTCTGCACGGCTGTGTCGGCTAGATCGCCTTTCGCGTTTTTTATTCCGATTAGGATCAGCGATCTCTCGGCGCCATCTTTCTCAAGGCGCGATGAATCCAGCTGCTGACCAAGCGGCAAGCCGTAAAGCTTCGCATTATTCGAAACATATGGCTTTCGAGCAATAATCCCGCAGAGCTTAACGGCTCTGCTATCAACAAGGCGTTTGATCTCCTTCGTTGAAAGCGGTTTGCTTCGTGAGCCGAGTCCAACGCAGACGACGGTGTCGTAAAGAGCAACTGCCTTGGCAAGGGCATCGCTGTCCAGGGCAGCCGATAAATCGGTTTCACTGTTTGACTGGTCAACAACGCGGTCTGACTGGCGCGGGCCTTTGCCTGCCTTGATTGAAAGAACGTGAACCTCAACCTCTGCCGATCCACCTTTTTCCGTGGAGACGCCAAACTCTTGCTCCTCGACGGGATCGCCTCCGGGAACAGGAATGACGTTCGTACTTACTTTGAGAATGTTGAAGCCGCCAGCAAGCTGTTGCGGCGCGGGTTTTACCGGAGCGGCTGGTGTCTGAACTTCAGCCTGCTCTTGCTTGGCCGGAGCCACCAGCTCAACTGGAGATACAATGACCGGTTCCGCCTCGGCCGGAGCCGCCTGAAGAGGGGCCTGTTCCGGCTCAATCGGCGTCTTTCTCTCTTCCGGGATCGGCGTCGCTTGAACTGGCGCTTTTGCCTGTGCCGGGACCGGCGCTGCCGCCACCTCCGACCCAGCCGGAGCCGGAACTGCCTGGACTTCGGCTTTCGGCGGGGTAGCAGTTTGCTGCTCCTGAACAGGCGCCTTCGTCGCCTCCACCGGAGCCGGCACTGCTGGAATTCGGGGCCTTCTCCTGAACCTGCTCCTCTAAAGCCGGAGCCTTCGTCGTGGTCCCGGCCTGATCGAGCAGGCTTTCGACCTTTTGAGCAGGGACCGCTTCGATTGTTTCTTCGAGAGACTTCCTGGCCGCGATTCTGCTCGTCAGCAAGCTCTGGCTATGAAGCCACGGAGCAACGAAACAGGCGAAGAACGAAAGTATAAACACGAGTGCCCTTAGCTGCCAGGGCGACTCTAACCACCAAATAATCGCATTCATTAATCGCCCCACTTTTGGATACGGTTAACCTTCTATTCATCTTTTACCAAGCGCCGACTGTAAAAGCTGAACATCTTGAGAAGTACATTCTCAAAACTAAGGATTTGTTTCAATATGCCAAGAAGACGCGCTAATGGAGCCTTGGTTGCAAAGGCATTTAGTTCAACTTTTGCGGCGAGAAGCGGAGGCGCTTCGCCAGCGCGTGTGTGAAGGCTTTCTATGCGGATCCTCAGCTGAGTTTTTCATGCGTGACGGATGAGACGTCAGAAGCTGAGATCGGTGAATTAGGGGAGGCCAGATGCCGGTTCAGTCTTCCAGTCAGCGCCGGCGACGATCTTCAAATTGCCGCTAACTTTGTAGGAAAGCTCAAATAGGAAAATAGCATATTGCATCAGGCACGGATCCGGGAACGCAGGCCAATCGATGCCTGGTGTTTGGCATTGACCGAAGTGGACAGCACGCATGACAGGCTTTCCCATTCCATTAAATGAAAACGAACGCATCAAGGAACTCGAAAAACTGCGATTTAACGAGTGGAGAGTTAGCGTTGCCCTCAGTGAACTGTGTGCAATTGCTGCGAAGTTGCTCGGAATGCCAATCGCGCAAGTTTCGCTTGTTGCTGAAACGGAACAAGTTTATGCGGGTCAAGTTGGGCTGGATGTCGATAGGACAGCGAGAGAACTCGCCTTCTGTGCCCACACGATTATGACCTCGAAGCCCTTCCTCGTCGAAAATGCCGACGACGATCCACGCTTTTCTCTAAATCCACTCGTTACAGATAGCCCGGGGGTCAAATCCTATCTGGGGATCCCGCTTGAGACGTCACCGGGCCTTCGGATCGGCGCCTTATGTGCGGTCGACAGAAAGCCGCGCAGCTTCACTAACAACGACATAGAAATTCTCCTCAGTCTGAGCCAAATTGTCGTTTCAATCCTCATTAGTCATCGTATGAGCCTGGAGTTGGACGAACAGCTTGCAGGCGCGATTCTGCTTCAGAACGATATGCTTCCCAGTGCTGCGCATTTAGCGCAAATACAAGCTCACTGCCCCATCGACGTGTCAAGCTACTACAATCCGCGTGACGGAATTGGCGGGGACATCTGGGGCATTGAGGTGACTGGCCCTCAGCGTGTCATGATGTATATCGCCGATTTCACAGGTCATGGAGTTGCGGCGGCTCTCAATGCGGCTCGTTTCCATTCTTTCGTGCATATGATGTGGCAGCGGACCGGAAAGCCTCACTGTTTACTACAAAAACTGAACCAGAGACTTCACGAGGTGCTTCCCGTCGGGCAGTTCGCAACCATGTTCTGCGCAATGATCGACTTCAAAAGGGAGACTATAGAATTCGCGTCAGCAGGCGCACCGCCGCAGCTCTATCGCGCCTCGCCCCAGCATCCATTCGAGGTCATCTCCCAATCGAGCCTGCCACTCGGTATCCTTGGCGACGCAGCCTATGCAAACGCTACGGCCCCCTTCCTTGAGGGCGGGGAGCTTGTACTCTATACGGATGGACTGACCGAAACGCCCAGACCTCCCAGAAGCGTGTTAACCACAGAGCGGTTGAGAGACTTTCTGAATAAAGCGGAGGAAGGCAAAGATGCTTACCAGCTTTGCCAGAGTGTCGTGAGCCAGCTTTTTTCGGATCCGACCGTCAAGGCGGAGGATGATATCACGCTGGTTATTGCAAAACATACAGGCCGTACGACCGAACCTGTTGTTGATTACGAGATTCGAGGCGCCCATCTTCCGATGAGATCTCGGGAGGCTTTTATGGAAGAAGATGATGAATTCAACATGTCGATGCGGAAATTCCTGAAGAAGGTGGGTGTCACCTCACAGCAGGAGATAGAACGTATTGTGCACGAGAACCATATCACTTCGGGGAAGCTTAAGGTTCGTGCAGTCGTGACGGCCGAGGGCACCAATCTGAACCACATCGTCGAAGGCGAAATCGAATTGCCGCGTCGTCCGGGCTAGTTTTGCTTTTTTGCGCGGAGGCGTCCGTGCTACGAATCCCAGCCTCACCGATGGAGGGAATGCAATGGATGCCTACGAAGCGCTTGTAACGAGGGTCAGTCCAATCGAGATTGCCGACCCCGCCCCCAATGAAGAAACCCTGCGTAAGATTGTGGCTGCTGGCCTGCGGGCGCCGGACCATGGCAGGCTGCATCCCTGGCGCTTTATTTCCATACGCGGGGAAGGTCGTCGCCGCCTCGGCGACATTTTTGCTTCCGCCCTCCAGCATCGCGATTCCAAGGCAACGCCCGAGGTTTTGGAGCGCGAGCGTCAAAAGCCTCTGCGCGGGCCGTTGCTCCTTGTGGTGGTTGCGCGGATCGTGGAACCTTCGAAAATCCCTGCCGTCGAGCAAATCCTGTCGGCGGGCGCAGCTGCGCAAAACATCATTCTTGCAAGCCACGCGCTTGGCTTCGGGGCGATGTGGAAGACAGGCGCTCCTGCCTATGATGCGGGCGTTAAGGAGGCGCTCGGCCTCACGGCTTCGGAGGCGATCGTCGGTCTCATTTATATTGGTACGCCCAAGGCAACGCCAAAACCTCCGATGCCGCTCGATCCGGCTGATTTCATAACGAGTTGGCCGGGGACGGTGTAGAGCACAACACGCGCGAGAGCGCACAAAGCTTCTGCAAGGCGTGGAGCAGGATGGTAAAGAAACCCTCGCCGCCTAACTGTGATGGCCAGCCGGGGCGAAGGTTAAGCTGGATGAGCACCACTCTGTTGCAAATAAAGCGCGGCGCCTTTAAGCAACATGTGTCCTTAAAGTAAACAAAGGTTAAAATTTTAAAATCATTAGTTGTAATTTCTTTTCCGCTCTACCTGTAATCGCTGCAAGTGGCTGGTGCATAAGCAAAAAATTCACCTAGAGCTGCTCATTTCTATCGCGTCCGAAGGCGATTTTAGCTATGCTGGTAAATTGCCGAGGAAAGGACGTGAAGCAGAAGGTCCAGAAATGATGAAATACATAGTTGCTGCGTTCATCGCAATTGGAGCGATGGTAGGCGTTGCGCAAGCGGCTCCTTTGTCGCCGGCTTCTGTGCAGACCGAGCAGGCTGTCGCAACAAGTGGTGCGGTAGAAAAAGTTTGCTGGGGCGGCGGCTGCGGCGGCGGTTGGGGCGGCGGTGGCTGGGGTGGTGCCGGCTGGGGCGGCGGCGGTTGGGGTGGTGGCTGCGGCTACTACCGTCCATGCTACCGTCCTTGCGGTTATTACGGCTACGGTTGCGGCGTCCGTTGGTGGCCTGCCCGTCCGGCTTGGGGCTGGGGTGGCGGCGGTTGGGGCGGCGGCGGCTGGGGTGGCTGGGGCGGCCCGCGCTGGTAATCCATCCCTTAAGCTCGAATTCAGCCTCGTTCAAAAAGCAATACGCAAACCTTCCTTTCGACGTTGGCTATAAATACAAATGATGCGCTTCGGTGCGGGAGGTCGCTCCCGCCCGATTTCAAAATCCGAGCTTCGCGGCTGGCTACGGCCAGCCGTAACTTTTTGTGCCCGCTCGCCTGATCAGGGCCTTCCGGATCAAGAAAAAGACGCTATTGCGCATTACTTTGCGGAGATCTCCGCATCGCTGCAGACGCCTTTTTTGGCATCACACTGCAGAAGAACCGTTTGAGGCTAAAGCATGCGTCAGGCGAAAAAACGCGCTCTTCTTGCCGCTGTCCTCGCTTTCATGATCACAAGCGCCACAGAAGCCGCTCCGCAGGACAACGAACGCTCGTACCTGCCGCCACAATCGTCACCGTCTCAAGAGACAACCAAAAGCGTAGAGACGCCCTCGAAAGAAGCTGAACGTCCACCGCATAGAGTGCGGGCCAGAGCCCATCACCGCCGCGCCTCGGGGCCATTCGTGGCAGGGCCGCCGGACATTCTTCGCTTGCCCGGCATGCTCTTCTTTCCTTTTTTCTGAATAACTGCAACGGACAGGAGCTTCCGGTTGCTTCCCGGTTGCGAATAGTTCTAACGCTGTTCCGCGGCAGTAGTGGTGAGGCGCTTTCGCGCCATGCTTCGGGTACCGGACAAAATCATATTGGAGGAGAGATTCTGTGATCATCTGCAATGCAACGCTTCGGAAAAGTGTAAAGTATTGGGCGCTCGCGGCCATACTCCCCATCGTCAGCTTGTCGGCGATACCTCAAGCGAAAAGCGAGCCCAGCGCGCTGGCCGGCACATGGCATGG
Organism: uncultured Alphaproteobacteria bacterium; assembly: GCA_963829495.1. Taxonomy (GTDB): domain Bacteria; phylum Pseudomonadota; class Alphaproteobacteria; order Rhizobiales; family Rhodomicrobiaceae; genus Rhodomicrobium. Next base: position 71,567 of record CAWHIT010000014.1, on the reverse strand, counting down.
CGGTGGTGTTGTGGCATACGTCTCGGGGACGCGTGAAAGGGCGCGGTGCCAGGCGAACTATTCGGGAGGCTCATCCACCGTCTCGCTTAGCGCAACATGTGCGACCCCGTCGGGGAGCTTGTCCCAATATGCGCGTCTTCGCAAAACGGGGGAGAACAGCTACGCGGGGACCTTCTTCAATTCCCAGTACAATACGAGCGGCAGCATCCATGTCACCGTTCATGGGAACACTCAGACGGTATCGATCATGAGCGGAGGCGGATCGGCTTCCCTGACGTTGAGACGCTGAGGCTCTTACAGCGACCCGCCGTACCGGATCGCCCTCACCGCGGGGCTTTTTTGAGCGCGCTATACCTCAGTGTGGCGCGCTTTCCTCTCTGCTAGCAAATTAAGCAATCGGAGCAAGAGTAATTCACAAGCAGTGAGCTTGTTGTAGAGATCATGCTCTTCCGCCTTTCCGAATCGGAAAGTTTCGGCAAAGTGAGAGGTGATGCGTTTTTCGCGGGGAGGTACACATGAGTATCGCAAAAGTTCTTGGCTTGGCATTAGGAGCGTCGCTGCTCCTTGGTTTTCAGCAGATCGCGGTTGCAGGTCCGGTCGAAACGTCAAACAGTCCGGCTGAAACGCCAGCCGCGCAGGATGAGGTTGTTCCAGCGAATTATTCGGGACGCCGTACCACTGCGCAGGGCAACGTCTATGGAAGCCACGGTGTTGTCGGGCACACCGCTACAGTGCAGCATGGCAACGTCTACGGGAGCCACGGCGTCGTCACGCACACTGGCCCTGTGCGGCGCGGGTACTATGGCGCAGTCCGCCACCGCCCTCGCTATTATGCACATCGATATTACGCGCCCGCTCCTGTTGCGGCCCGCGGGTACTACGCAGCGGCGCGTTATCGTCCTGTCTATGAGCAGAGCTATTACGCACCGACAGATAACAGCTCTCGCTATTATGCACAGGGCTACTATTACCCAAACCGTTCGGTAGCAGGTTCCCAGTATTATGGAGCCCCCACAGGATACCGCACATATTATAATGGCCGTCGCTATTACCGCCGTCCTGTGTACGAGGGAACAGCCAGTTATAGCTATAACGCACCGGGCTATTATCAAACCCGCCCAGTTGCAGCGCCAGAGTACTATGGAGCGGCTGGTTACCGGCGATATTATGCGCCGGGTTATTACGCGACTCGCCCGGCTGTGGCGGCCACCGGCGCCTCAGTCTCCTACAATGACCCCATCAGCGCTCTTTTCGGCAGATGAGGTACTAATCTCATAAGAGTTCGGCGGACGCGCCACCGGATCGCCGCCGCCGTCATCCCGGAAAGGCGAAGCCTTACGAAGTGCGGAGCGAGCCGCTCCGTTGGCCAGATGAGCGAAGTTTGCTGCTTAGCGTCGCAGTTGCAGCACTCCGAAATACTAAGATCGTGACGGCGTGAGCCGCCACGATTTTCGTTTCCGCGTATCACCCGCTGTCGACCGTAACCTGAGCGCGCGCTGGGTCCTTTGGGGAAGCTGGATGGCTTTGCCGTTGGGCTTGCGTTTCGCGCCGAAATTGCGGAACGATCCGCGATCGGCACATCCTTAATGCGCTCGGGTGCTTTTAAAGCTCTGAGCCACCTCACGGCTTGGCGTGTCCGGGCGCTCATGCCTGCTTGGCAATGGACCCATTGAGCCAGGGTCGCCGCGAGGCTCTCGATCGGCCTCCTGAGTGCTGCGGGTTGAGATCTCATCCCAAATGATCACTTCGTCTGCTCGGCTGTTCTCAAGTCGAGACTGGACCCTTTCTCTTCCCAAGAGTGATCACGATGGCTCCGACACTTCACATGGCATTGCTACTCTTCATCGTTCTCGTTGCGGTGGCAATCGCCGCACGGAGGCTCGATACCGCCCCATCGATCCTTCTCGTTGTCGCTGGCGTTGGACTTGCGCTGATCCCCGGGTTGCCGCGATTGGAACTCGCGCCGGACTTGGTCCTGTTGGGGGTCTTGCCGCCATTGATTTATTCAGCTGGCGTGCAAATGAGCTGGCGCGAATTCCGATTCAATCTGAGGCCCATCGCGCTTTTTGCGATTGGGTGCGTCCTCTTCACCGCATGCGCCGTCGCCGCGGCCGCCCATTGGCTTTTGGGCCTGCCAATAGCTGCGGCGTTCGTGCTGGGTGCTATCGTAGCGCCGCCCGATGTGGTCGCACCGCTCGCAATCGCGCGCCGCCTCGGCCTTCCGAGGCGCCTTATTGTCGTCCTCGAAGGGGAAGGTCTTGCAAATGATGCCACGGCCCTGATCCTCTATCGCTTCGCCGTCGCAGCCGTCAGCACGGGCCTCTTTTCCTTTGCCGAAGCCACAGGCACGTTCGCGCTCATCATCATCGGGGAGATCGCCTACGGTATTGGAATTGGCTGGCTTAGTCTCCGGCTCCGCCGATGGGCTCGCGATCCTCGGGTTGAAATCACCTTGTCCCTGATGACGCCCTATATCGCCTACTGGATCCCTGCCCATTTGGGAGGATCGGGTGTTCTCGCGACGGTCGCTGCCGGCCTCTATGTGAGCTGGAACGGACCCCTCTTGATCCCGGCGGCGACGCGCCTCCAGGGAATTTTTTTCTGGGATCTCGTGGTCTATTACCTGGAAGGGCTGATATTTCTGGTCATGGGTCTCCAGGCCCGGACGCTGATCGACCGCATGAACGAGTTCTCCCCGCAGGATCTCGCCTTCGGCATCCTTTTGATCGTAGGCGTTGCCATTATTGCGCGCTTCGTTTGGGTATTCCCGGCGGTGTACGTGCCGCGTTGGCTCAGCCCGTCGCTTGCCCGGCGAGACCCCTCGCCACCCTGGCAGTGGGCATTTATCCTGGCCTTTGTCGGCGTCAGAGGCGTCGTCTCACTGGCAGCGGCGCTCGGGCTCCCCTTCTTAACTGCGAGCGGCGCTCCCTTCCCGCACCGGGACTTCATTCTCTTCATAACGTTCGGGACCATCGTCGTTACGCTTATCGGGCAGGGCCTGCTTCTGCCGGGGCTCGTTCAGCTGCTCAGGCTCAATTGCGATAGCATCGTCGAGCGCCAGGAGGAGAGAGAGGCTGAGCACAGAGCGCGAAAAGATGCACTCAAGGTCGCCAAAGTGCGCCTTGATCAGCTTGCAAGCGTGAAGGACATCCCGGAGGGCGTTCTCTCCTCGCTCCGCACGCGCCACGAATATCGCGTGAGCCGCTTGCACAATTCATCAGGCATGCACGACGGGACGGAATGGGCCGCCCTTGGTCCTGACCTTCGCTCCGAGCTGATCGATGCCGAGAGGAAGTACATTTTCGGCCTCCTGCAGGAAGGCCGAATCACCGATGAGTCTCCGCCGCCGAATGGAACGGGAATTGGATTTGGAGGAGGCGAGCGTCGCGTGCCGGAAGGAAGGCGGAATAGAACCACCGCTGTAAAATCCGGTCCGGTCCTGCGGATTTCTTCGAGAATTCAAGGGGATGGAATACCCCCATGAAAGCCGCCCCAGTACCCCTCCGAAAGAAGTATTGCTGTTCGCTGCATTGCACTATATAAATGGTGCATTGCAGCATGCGTCTGACGCTGCTGTAGCCCTCCTTGGGCGTTTCCTCCCTAGACTTGAGGCCGTTCATCATTTGAACGGCTTTTTTTTTTGCCGCGCCCACGCTCCGCGATTAAGCCGCAGCCTTGGGACGCGCGAGGATCGCCCATAGCTAATCAGTTCCATTCGCTTTGTAGATTATTGTGGTCAAACACAAATTTCTTTCTATGATGGGGTTACGGGAAGAAATTACCCTTGGGCGCTGACGTCGGGCTATATTGGGGCTGAATGCTGACGAATAAAGGCAAATACGGCCTAAAGGCCATGGTGCATCTCGCCGGGCTTCGAGAGGACGAAATTGCGCAAGTCGCGCACATCGCCGAGGCCAATCAAATTCCGAAAAAGTTCCTGGACCAAATTTTTGCCGATCTCCGTCGAGCAGGCCTCGTCTATTCGAAGAAGGGCAAGGCGGGCGGTTATGCGCTGGCGAAGCCTGCAAGCGAAATCCGCGCCGGACAGATCATCCGTGCCATCGACGGTCCGATCGCACCCTTCCTGTGCGCCAGCTCAAGCGCCTACCGGCCTTGCGACGACTGTGACGAAGAGGTTTGCGCGGTACGCCGTCTCATGATCGACGCCCGGAACGCGTTATCGAGTGTGCTCGATAGCCGGACGCTTGCGGATATGCGCGCCGCTCGGCCCGGTGTGAAAGAAGCCGCCTGAGCGACGGCTTGCTCATGGCAATGCTTCCCGTTGCCGGAAAATTTCCGAACTGTCCCAAAAAGGCGGCTTGATAGCCGGAGCGACGCAGCTGCCATTGGTAAAATATTCTCCTATTATCCTATAGAAGGCGCTTATTAGAAATGATTTCGCTTTTTTAAAGCAAAAAACGACGTTGCATTCTTCTATCGTCTGGCTTCCAAGTCTTGATCAAATTCTTCTTGTCGGTTTTCGGAAAATCTGCGTTTCGCTTCGGCCTTCCTCCAATAAATCCGCTTTCGAAAGTTGATGCTTCCTGTCATCTTAAGCCTGTGATGATTTGGAGGTTGGAATGAAACAGCAGCATCTCGAAACCAAACTCTTTTGCGGCCCCATTTGTGCGATGGCCGCGCGGTGCTGCTGCCGCGATTAGGATCGAGCATCCGAAGAAGATCGACGACCGTTCACAACCCAATCATTGGCGAGGGTAAGCTTATGTCCGATGCTTATGTCATCGAACTGCAGGGAAACGCTGTAGGTATTCTTGTGAGGAAGCACAGAAATGAGCTCAACTACCGGTTTTTGTCCGCTTTGCATTTTTTCAATAGTTTGGAGGGGCAGGAATTTTCAGGCCCACTTCAAGCGGAAAGCGCGGCGCGGAAGATTTTGAAGAAAAGCCCGCACGTGCTGAAAACGCAGAGCTTCGAATACCGATACTAACACAGCGAGGATTAAAGCGGACTGCGTAAAATCGGGATCGGTTCCGACGCACACCGGAGAGCTTGTCATCCCGGAACGACGCCGGCGTCGTATCCGGGATCGCAAAAGGCGCTTCGATTTGTAACGGCCCCGGATATGCGCCGAGGCGCATTCCGGGGCGACGATCATGAGGAGGCGCCCGCGGCGCTTAGAAAATATGGCCTCTCCGGCGTCGAGTGGGCCACTCGCCTTTGCGGTGGCCTTCGGCCGCCAGTGTTGAGTGGCGAGCGTTTTTAAGCGCGCTGCCACTCCACATAGGCTTCTTGAGCCTTTTTCATCAAGCCGCGCCGATGGCGCAACTCACCTCGGTGCCGTCGTCCCAGCCTTCCCAGAGAAAATCCTCGTGGCGCCCGTCGGCGATCAGCCTCAGGGCATACCGGACCTGCTCCTCATAGAAGTGGCAGAACGCGCCTTTCTCTTCCATGCCGCCATTCATTTCATGGGCTTCCGCGGGGCAAGGCGAGCCGCAGAAATGGCGAATGAGGCAAGTGTCGCAGCCCGCCACGTCTTCGACCTTGCGGCCGGTAACCAGGCGAAACGGCGGGCTGTCCAGAATTTCCTCCACTGGCTGACGAAACAGATTCCCTCCGTTGAAGGCTGGGAGACCAATAAATTCGCTGCAAGGGAAGAGATCCCCATTCGGGGCCAGCGCGAAAAAACTTCGTCCGCCGCCGCAGGGGGAGATGTCGCACATGAGCCGCCGCGCCGTGGGCGCAAGAATGGCGATCAGGATGTTGGCGAAATTGGCGACCACGAGCTTGCGCCCGGTCTCGCGATAGAGTTCGTGGGTCCGCTCCAAAGCGGCGAGATAGGCCTTCGAAACAGCGTCGTCCTCACCCCGCACGGTGCGAGCCCCAGGCAAGGTGCAGCGCGTGACGTTGAGCATGCACGCGGGAACGCGGTGCGCATGCAGGAACTCCACCATCTCAGTCAGATACGGCAGGTTCTCTTTCGTCATCGTGCAGATGACGTTGTAGCCCGAATAGCCGTCCAGCATCTCGATAGCGCGAACGACCTGTTTGAAGACCCCATTGCCGCTCCAGCGCTTGCGCGTGCGATCGGCCACCTCGGCAAACGGCCCATCGAGGGACAGGCCGATGCCAATCCCTCGCGACGTCAGGAACGAGACAGCCTCGTGATCGAGAAGGGTCGCGTTCGTCTGCACACCGAAGCGGAAGCGGTCGCCGAATTCCTCGATAGCGGCAAAGATCGCCTCACGGGCAAGCAATGGCTCCGCCCCGTGGAAGATGATCTGCGGCAGCCGCTCGGGCGGCATGTGGCCGCGAAAATAGCTGTGCAGACGATCCAGCGCATCGAGCGTGGTGGCCTTGTCCATCTGCTCGCCGCGGCGGCGCATCTCCTCGGGAATATAGCAATAGGAGCAGTTGAGGTTGCAGCGTTCCGTCGGGTTGAAATAGACCGCCGACGGCTTGAGATGAAAGCGCAGCAGGTCCATCTCGCGAGCGAAGGTCTCCCCCTTCTCGCGCCAAGCGTCGAGCAGGGCGCCTCCGGCGAGCGTCTCGACCAGTTTATCCTTGCGGGTCAATCCCCAGAAGGCCGTATCCGGCTCGATCACAGCGACATAGGTTGGATGATCGATATCGAAGGGCTGCAACAGCGGGAAGGAGCCCCTTGCGGGGTCTCCCTCCAAAAGCGGATGTACCGTCATACGCTAGCGCTTGGCCTGCTTATCCATGAGGACGTAGTGCGAGAGACCCGTCCCCGCAGCATCGCAAGTCTTGCGGATGGCGATCACGTCCGGCTGGCGCGGGGCCTGCTTTTCGATAGGCTTGTGGTCAGTGGCTTGCTTCACGGCTCATTCTCCGATGCGCGTGAGGGACTTTCGGAAAGGCGCACGCCTAAGCCGAAACCCTTTTCCATCGGGTTTCGCCCCTCGTGAATCCTGCCCAGCAGGTCTTCTGGCTCTCGGATCGTCCGCCGGATTGCGTCTTCCCGATGGAGTGGTCTCCATCAGTGACTGGCTTTCGCCTTGCATCCGGCGTCCCCGATTACAGCGGCGGGACCGCCACGGAATTGCACCGTGTTCCGGGATACTGGGTGATCCCAAATTGCGTGTGACGGCGCGCCCTGTCAAGCTATGCTTAGGCGCGGGTTTCAAAACTGGCGGTCTGCCGCGCGTAGTCAACTGACATTCGCCAGCGATATGAACTGTGCTCCAACTGCACGATAAGAGCGAATGTGCTCGTGGCGATGATGAATCCGAGTCAGCACGTGGCTTTAACGCGCCAAAGATCTGGAACCGAAATCAGCCTTTGAAACGCCGCGAGCGATAGAAAACGGCTCCGGCTCCGGCGCCGATGAGAAGCATGAAAGCGGCGAATGTCAAAACCGTAGGCGGATGCGCGGGTATCATCGTCCACTCTGGCGGGACAATGGTGGCGCTATCGAAAACCTGCTGGCTGTTCGAGCAGAAGGCTCCGAAAGCCGGGTCGCTGGCGAGTTCGGCGGCAATGCGCTCCTGCAGCGCCTTGGCCGCAGATTGGTCGCCCGGCATTGCCACCATATGAGCGAGCAAGGCGCGCGTCCCGGCCAGATAGGCATGGGAGCATTCGTTGAAAGGGCTTAATTCATCCGACAGGCTCCCAGGAACAAGACCGCGGAAGCAGGCAAAATACTGCAAACTGATGAAGCCGGTCAGGCGGCGCAAGGTAGGGTCGGTTACAGGTTGCCGCGCGGCCAGATCGAGAATTGCCGTGCGATATTTCGCAAGGATGAGCATTTCACCATGAGTGATCGCGGGGATGGCGACACCAACAGCCGGTCCGTCATGCGGCACGCCCCTATGATGCGCCGTCGCCGGAGTAACCGCCGCGAGGGCTACAACGCCAGCAAAGACCCATAACCGTATCAGGAATGCGCACCTTGTCATCGCGCCTCCTTGCGAGGGATGAGCGCGGATAAAGTCCAGCGCCTGCCATCGCTTGAAAGTTTGGCGCGGGACAAGGGCGCAATGTCGATGTGGCGCGATGCGTGCGGACCTGCGCCAAGAGCGCTGACGATGGCTGCGCGAATGATTGTTGGATGAGTTATAGCGAGTGCGGAGCCGGATGCTAAGAGCAGGCCATCCATCCAGGCTTGGACGCGATTGACCACATCGGCAAAAGATTTGCCGCCGTGCGGTGCGGCTGTGGGGTCTCCCAGCCACATCGCGAGGGCATCGGGCTCCCCAGTCTGCACATCCGCAAGCGATCGTCCCGCCCAGCGGCCAAAATCGCAATCGCGCAGCATCGGGTCTGCTTCCGAGTGAAGGCCAAGGATTTCGGCCGTTTGCACCGCGCTAAGGTCCGGGCTGATCCAGGTTTTGTCGAACGCTGGCAGGGTGCGGGCGAAGGCTTCGAGCGCGCTGCGCCCTTGTGCATCAAGCGGATCATTCGATGGAAAGGATGCCGAACGGATCGACGGAGTCGAGGCGACGCACAACAGATGAAGGCGCATAGTCATGCTACGGAGCCCCGATCTTTGTCTCCTCTTTCAAGCGAGCGCTTGACGATAGGCAGGCCTGCTTTCGCCGACCACCCGCTCGGCGAAGACGCCGAAAACCAGACCGAGTGTCGCCCACATGATCGCCTGTGCGCCGAGCGACGCGATGCGGAAGTCCCACAACAGGGCCGCAGGGAAACCTTCGGGCACTTCATTGACGTCGGGAAGAGCCAGCGCAACGCCAACCATGACAACACTATAAGCCCCGGCGGCGATGAGCGCTGCGTTCCAGTCGCCAAACCGCTTGTTGAGGAGGGTGCGCAGCAAGCCCGCCGCGACCATAGCCCCCAGCGAGATCAGGAGCATCGAGAAATACAGGCTCGTACGCATGCCGATCGTGTCCGGCAGACCCACTGCAGGCGGATTTGCCGGATATTTGAGAATGGGCACGAGATAAACGCAGACGAAACCTGACAGCGCAAGCAGCGCGGCAGTCGTGCGCGGGGAGAAATCGCCCATACGGCGATAGGCCAGGGCAAAGGCCATCGCGAAAAGGCCGCCGAGAGCTGTGCCGAAGACGACGACGCCGGTCAGGAGGCCGATTCCGGCCTGGACGGGACGGCTGACGAGTTCGGGTTCTGGCTGTTCGGCGGGCGCGGGCAAACCTTTGGCTGTTGCTTCGTCCGCCGTTGCTTTGGCCTTGGCTTCCACCATCGCGGTTTCGAATGCGATGGCTCGCTCGACAGAGGGCTCTCCGGCGACTTTGAGGAAACCGAAAGAAAGCAGGGCGGCCACAATGCCAGCCAGCATTCCGCGCACCAGCAATTTTCCAGCCATCACCTTTTCCTGTCCATGGACAAACGTCACGACCTGTCTTAGGCCCTGACGCTCATGCCAGTGAATTTTCAGGACGAAAAGCTCTCAGTGCCTCAATGGCAAGGGAAGCCGAGGAGATGACGTGCATCGTGCACAAAATCATGCACATACGTGCCATTGAACACGGCCGTAGCGCCTTCCTCGACGCCAACAAAATAAATGCCAAGCATGAGCAGCAGACCGGCAAAGATCGCCCAGGGCAAAATCTCGCGGACAGGAATCGCAACAGGATGGAGGACCGGAAGAGTGGTAGCGGTCATGGCGAAAAACTCCTTAGATTTCGCGTCCAACAGGAAATTGCTCGTCGTAAGAGGGGTCTGACTCTCGCCCAGTAACAGGAACTGAGCGATCACAGTGGCGCGACCGTGCCGGCTTTGAACCGTCTTCCGCAGCTCACGACAATGTTTTTGATGATCGTTGGTAAGAGTAGACGTGTCAAGAAACAAACGGCTTTGGTCAAGCCGGCGCCCATTTTCGAAGGCGAAAGCAGACCGGGACTTGATTGCGCCGCTATGTCCGCCTTGTAAGCCTATGGCGCCTTGCAATAGCCCGGCGCGCCATTGCGGTAAGCCGCTTAAGCGTTAACCCGCGATGGTTAATGGCATTTATTTCCGGCCTGAATTTGCGCTCCCCAAAGGTCCAAAACATCAGAGCGGCCGCGTCCGGTCGGGCGAACAGGCAGCCTATCCCACTGAAAACGCTTATCTTTATTCCAAAAATCGACACGTTAAGGAAATGTATTTTTGGACGAAAGTGGGCGCGCAAAAGTCCGTTAAATATGTTTCGGGCGGCGAGCATTAACTATATTCGTGGGCTTCGTCAGTGCCGTGCGGCGGCAGTGTCTGACATTTTATATAGCAATATCAATGGCTTATAGCCATTAACCTCTCGGCAAGGCGCTTTCTCCTAAGATCCGGGTTCAGGCAGCCAAACGCAAACGCAAGCTGGTCTAATGGCCCAAGACGAGATGCCGCCTTTCGCAACGATCAAACAAAAAGCCAGTTGGCCTGTAGCCGGATTCCGAATTGAGGGCGGACGAGATAGCTGGGTAACCGGCAAGGCCGCCAGCGAGAGCGCCGCCGAGGTCTCGACGCATGGTGGTTCAGCCGCAAACGGCCCGTTCGAGCCGCCGCCAGGCGTCATCGCAACCCGGCATGCCGAAACGCAGCCAGCTCAGCTCAAACGCAAACCGCCGCACGAGAATTCCGTGATCTCCCAGTTTCCCGGCGAGCGATTCTGCTGATTGGTGCGCGGCGAGACGAAAAAGAGGCGTTCCTCCTAACGGCTGACTTCCTGCTCTCGCCAGGATCTCATCGAGCCGCCCCGCGTCGCAAGCGAGCCGTCGCCGCGCCTTTGCAAGCCACGCGTCGTCGGCCAGCGCCGTCCGGCCGATGGCGGCGGCAGGCCCGGAGACAGCCCATGGACCCAGCAAATCCCGCAGACGCTTCGCGGTCGTTCTCTCGGCCACGGCGAAGCCGAGCCGGACGCCCGCCAAACCGTACATCTTTCCGAAAGAGCGCAAGACGACGGTGGCCGGGGGCAAGCGCGGGATAACGCTTTGGGATGGCTCGATCACATCCATGAATGCCTCGTCGACGACCAGCAAGCCTCGACGGCGCTCAAGGTCGCGCGCGGTCCGGACAAGCTCCTCGACGGAAAAGACCCTGCCCGTCGGGTTGTTGGGATTCACCACAACGACCGCGTTGGCGCGGGAAGCCTCCGAGAGAGTTTTCACGTCGCGAACGGCATGACCTTCGCGTTTCCAGGCGATGCCGTGCTCCGCATAAGTCGGACTGACGACCGCCACCTCCGTTCGTGAAATGAGGCGAGGAAGGATTTGGATGAGCGCCTGGGTTCCGGGCGCAGCGGCAACGCTTTCCGGATCGGCGGCGCCGTAGCGCAGCGCGGCCGCCTGCCTCAGCTCCCACTCCTCGCGCACGAAAGGCAAACGCGCCCATGATTCCGGTGAAATCGGCGGCACGGGGTAGGGAATTGGGTTGACGCCGGTCGACAGATCGATCCAGGGTTCAGGCGCAAAAGGATGGCGGAGGCGAGCCTCGTCTAATGCGCCGCCATGAGCGACAAGCGCCTCGTCTTCAGTCATCGCTGGTTAAAATCCCCATTCTGCTAGAGATTATGTTCGCCACGCTTGCTCTCACAGCGCTCTTGATAGAGGCTGCCGCCGGCTATCCGCAAAAGCTGTTCAGCATCATTGGGCATCCGGTGACGTGGATCGGGTGGCTTCTAGCATGGTGCGAACGCCGCTGGAACAGGAGCGATTTGACGTTCGCCGAGCGCCGGACGAACGGAATCGCAGCTCTCCTTCTCACGCTCGCCGCCACCTTCGCCGCAAGCGGAGCGGTCGTTTTTTTCAGCGGCGCTCTTCCCGGCATCACCGGCTTGCTCATCGTTGCTCTATTTGCGAGCACACTCATCGCTCAACGAAGCCTCGCGGAGCACGTTCGCGCCGTCGTGGACGGCTTGGAAAACAAGGGGCTGTCCGCGGGGCGGGACGCTGTTTCCCTTATCGTCGGCCGCGACAAAAACACGCTGGATGAAGCGGGCGTGAGCCGAGCCGCCGTCGAGAGTCTGGCTGAGAATTTCTCCGACGGCGTGGTTGCTCCCCTGTTTTGGCTCGTCATTGCCGGTCTTCCCGGAGCCGCGCTTTATAAAGCCATCAACACAGCCGACAGCATGATCGGACACAAGTCGGACCGGTATCTGGCCTTCGGCTGGGCCGCCGCGCGGATCGACGACCTTGCAAATATCCCCGGTTCGCGGCTCGCCGCTCTCTGGATCGTCCTCGCAGCCTTCGTCACCCCGAAAGCCTCCGCGCGGGCGGCGATAGAAGCGGTGCTGCGGGATGCGCGACGCCATCGCTCGCCGAATGCCGGATGGCCCGAAGCGGCGATGGCCGGCGCGCTGGGGTTGAGGCTTGGCGGACCTCGCATCTATTCCGGCGCCATGGTCGAAGATCACTGGATGGGACAGGGCCGCCCGGACCTTGCGTCTTGCGATATCCGGGCTGCGCTCAGGATTTATCGCGCGGCTTGCGTCATCCAAGCCGCAACCGTCGCCGCGATCGCAGGCGTCACGCTATGGCTTTTATGACCGGCTCCTCGGCCAAATCGAGCAACGCGTCGCAGTCGATGTGCCGTTCGAGATGCGCCGCAAGGAGATCGAGCGTTTCGTCCACGGCAGCCTCATACTGAAGCCCCGAGGGCATTGCGTTTAACCGCTCAAGCCAACTTGCGCGCTGGCCATCATCGTCGAAAAGACCGTGGACATAGCAGCCCATAACGCGCCCATCCGCGCTCGCCGCCCCATCCTCCTGACCATCCTCGAAACGCAGCAAAGGCCTTGTGAGGTCCGGCCCGGTCGTGCGGCCGATATGCATCTCATACCCCCGGAAGGGAGCGCCGCGCTCCGCACAATGTCCGCTCACCTCTTGAAGAGTCTTGTCCCCATCGAGAACCGTTTCGCAATCGAGAAATCCGAGCCCGTCCACCGCGCGCGGCTCTCCTTCGGTTCCATTGGGGTCGGCGATGCGCCGCCCGAGCATCTGGTAGCCGCCGCACAGGCCGAGAATGCGGCCGCCACGGCGCAGATGCGCTTTGAGGTCGATATCCCAGCCCGTCGCGCGAAGAGCCTCAAGGTCGGCAATCGTGGCCTTTGAACCCGGCAAGATCGCCAGTTGCGTCTCGCCGGGGAGAGGCTCCCCGGGCTTTATGAAGGCGAGATCGACCTCCGGCTCCAGCCTGAGCGGATCGAGGTCGTCGAAGTTCGAAATGTGAGGATAGGTGAGGACGATGATCAGGGGCTTGCCCTGGCGTCGCGCTTCCTTGCGTCCTGTCAACGCCAACGCGTCTTCGGCTGGCAGCCGCCTCGCATCGGCAAAATAAGGGACAAGCCCCAATGAACGCCATCCGGTCAGGCTCGCGATCTTCTCCATGCCTTCAGCAAAAAGACTGGGATCGCCGCGAAACTTGTTGACGATGAACCCCTTCACCAGGGCGCTATCCTTCGGATCGGTCACCAGTTTTGTTCCGGCAAGGCTGGCGATGACGCCGCCCCGGTCGATATCGCCGATGAGAACAACGGGAACGCCAGCGGCTCGCGCAAATCCGAAATTGGCGATGTCGTTTCGCCGCAAGTTGACTTCCGCCACGGAGCCCGCGCCTTCGATGAGCACAAGATCCGCTTCGCTGCACAACCGCTGGAAGCTATCGAGCACAGCCCCCAGGAGTTTTGGCTTCAGGGTCTGATATTCGCTGGCCTTTGCGCTGCCGATCACACGGCCTTGCACCACGATCTGCGACCCGATCTCACTTTGCGGCTTCAAGAGCACCGGGTTCATGTGAACGCTGGCAGCGATCCCGGCGGCTCGCGCCTGCAGCGCCTGCGCGCGCCCTATCTCACCGCCATCTGCGGTGACGGCCGCGTTGTTCGACATATTCTGCGGCTTGAAAGGGCGGACCTTGAGGCCACGGCGATGAAAAGCGCGGGCGAGGCCGGCGACAATGACGGACTTGCCCACATCGGAGCCGGTCCCGGCAAGCATGATGGCGCGCATGGGCTTAGAACTCGATGCCGGGTTGGGCTTTTACCCCGGCCGCGAAGTGATGTTTTACGGGCGTCATCTCCGTCACCAGATCGGCAGCATCCAGCAATTCCGGTTTCGCATTGCGCCCCGTGACGACGACGTGAAGATTCGGCCGCCGCGACCGAAGCTTTTCCAGCACCGCGCCGAGATCGAGATGATCGTAGCGCAACGAGATATTCAGTTCGTCGAGGATCAGAAGTTGGATCGTGCCGTCGTCCATCAACTCGACGGCCTTCGACCAGGCGCGCTCAGCCGCGGCGACGTCACGCGCCCGGTCTTGCGTCTCCCAGGTAAACCCCTCGCCGAGCGCATGCCAGACAACCCGGTCGCCAAAAGCCTTGACGGCTTCGCGCTCGCCCGTGTCCCAGGCGCCTTTGCCGAATTGGACGACGCCGACGCGAAATCCGCGTCCCAGCGCGCGCAGGAGAAGCCCAAAAGCCGCCGTCGATTTCCCCTTCCCCTTGCCTGTGTGAACGATCAGCAGCCCTTTCTCGACAGTCTTTTCCGCAACCTCGGCGTCCTGGGCCGCCTTGCGCTTTTCCATCTTCGCTTTGTGGCGTGCGCCGTCTTCGCTGGCGTCTTTCATCGCTGTCCTGTTCTCCGTTGCGGCTGCACGCTCTTTTTTTGATCGGCAACCGTCAAGGCCTGTTGTCTTTGCGCTTGATTAAATTTGACAGATCGGCGGTCCGATGGCTAACTCAAGCGCTAACGGCGCGCCGAAAGGCGCATAATCAGGGAATCCGGTAGGGTTTGCGCCCGAAGCCGGAGCTGCCCCCGCAACTGTAGGCGGAGAGCGCCAACCGAATACGCCACTGGCCGAAAGCTGGGAAGGCAGGTTGGGGCGAGGAACCGCGAGCCAGGAGACCTGCCGTTTCATCTTAACTCGAATCGCCGCCGGCGGGGCGGCCGGGACCTCGATATGAACGCGCTCTCCGTCGCATCTTCCATCGCAAAAACAAGCTCAGGAATGGGCGCGTCGACAGCAGCTCCGGTACCGCACGCCATGGAACACGCGTCGGGCCAATGGATCCTCATCCCGGCCAAGCGAAGCGCGAGCCGGGATCGTTCCAAACTCAGGTCAGAGTGTTTTGCGATCCCGTGTCTGCAGCACACCGCTCCGCGCTGCGCCGCGCACGGGATGACGCCGCAGCGAGGCGTTCGCGAATCCGACAATATCTGCTCAGTTCGCAGCTAGATCGCCGCCATGTTCAATTGCATTCTCTGCGGCAGCGGGTGCCTAGGCTCATGAGCAGCCCGCGTACCACCATATTCGTCTGTGTCTCATGCCGGGTTCCGATCGAGGGCGACGACAATGCGTTCGACAAGCCCGGCGCGGCTTTGGCTGACGCTATAGCGGCACATTTGCGGGCTGCGGGCGCGGACGAAATTGACGTGCGTCCCG
Organism: uncultured Alphaproteobacteria bacterium; assembly: GCA_963829495.1. GTDB lineage: Bacteria > Pseudomonadota > Alphaproteobacteria > Rhizobiales > Rhodomicrobiaceae > Rhodomicrobium. The sequence continues at coordinate 56,258 of CAWHIT010000014.1, read as the reverse complement.
TCGAGTGTCTCGCAGTCTGCAAACGGCCCTGCACGATAGCCTTGGCGGGCGAAACCAAATGGACCTACGTCATCGGCGATATCGATGCCGAGGCTCACGCCGCAGAGATTTCCATCGCCGCACAGAAGTTCGCGGCCTCAGGGGATGGCATCATCCCCTGGAAGGAGCGCCCGCTTTCCTTCCGGAAGGGGGTTATTGCCCGCGTTCCGCCTGAAACTTATCGACTGACAAGGAATGCCGAATGAGCCTTCTCAAGACGCCATGCACGATCGTCACCGGTTTTCTGGGAGCGGGCAAAACCACTCTTGTTCGCCATGTGATCGAGCGCGCCGACAGGAGGCTTGCTGTCATCGTCAACGAGTTCGGCGACGTTGGCATCGACGGAGAGATCTTGAAGGGATGCGGCATCGAAACCTGCCCGGAAGACCGCATCGTCGAACTCGCCAATGGCTGCCTGTGCTGCACCGTCGCCGATGACTTCGTGCCAGCGCTTACCGCTCTTCTGACACATGCCTCTCCGCCGGAGCATATTCTGATCGAAACGTCGGGGCTTGCCCTGCCGAAGCCGCTCCTGCAGGCTTTCAACTGGCCCGCCATCGCCTCCCGCGTGACGGTTGACGGCGTGATCGCGGTCATCGATGGCCCCGCCGTCGCCGCCGGACGCTTCGTAACCGATCCGGAAGCGCTTGCGCGGCAGCGCGCCGAGGACAGTTCGCTCGATCACGACAACCCGCTTGAGGAGGTTTACGAAGATCAGCTTCTCTGCGCCGATCTGATCGTGCTCAACAAGACCGACCTCATGACGAGGGACGAGCGCGCCCGTGTGAGCGAAGAGATCAGAGCGACTACGCCGCGCGCCGTCAAAGTCGTCGAGGCTGCAAACGGCCACCTCGACCCGGCCATTCTGCTCGGCCTCGGCGCCGCCGCTGAAACTGACATCGCGCAGCGTCCATCGCATCACGACGCCGATGTTCCGCACGACCACGACGACTTTGAAAGCTTCGTCATCGATGTGCCGCAGCTTAGTTCGCCCGAGGAACTCCTGGAGAAAGTGGCGCGAGCCACGGCTGCTCATGACATTTTGCGGGTCAAAGGCTTCGCTGAGGTGAAGGGCAAGCCCATGCGTCTTGTCGTTCAGGGCGTCGGCCAGCGCATCCAGCATCAATTCGACCGGCCTTGGAGGCCGGGCGAGCGGCGGGCGGGCCGCCTGGTCGTGATCGGCGAGCAGGGTCTCGACGCCGAAGCCATCCGCCGCGCGATCGGAGGCTAAGCACATGCCGCCATTTTCAGCGGACTGTCATCCCGGCCAAGCGAAACGCGAGCCGGGATCGCAAAGAGACCGGCGCTTCAATCTGTTACGATCCCGGATAAGGCTCCGCCTTTCCGGGATGACGACGGGGGGTTAGCGGCACATGCATCTGCTCGCCATCCCCTCCACATCGCTCGATGAGACGGATGCCGCCATCGATCTCGGCCAAACACCGGCCGATATCATGGCGCTTTCGTTCAGCGACAGCGATTTGTCCGCGCTTGCCGCGGCGTGGAGGGTGAGTGCCGAGAGGCTTCCGAGTCTCAGGCTGGCGAGCCTCAAGAAGCTTCGCCATCCTATGTCCGTGGATCTCTACGCCAACGTCGCTTCGGCTGCGCGCGTCGTCATCGTGCGCTGCCTCGGCGGGCTCGATTATTGGCGCTACGGCTTTGAACGGCTGACGAATATTGCGCGGAGTAAGGGGATCCTGCTTGTTGCGCTGCCGGGAGACGACCGCCCGGACCTGCGGCTTCAGGAAATTTCGACCGTCCCTGCTCCGGCGCTTTCTCTTTTCGACCGGTATTTTCGCGAGGGCGGCCCCGAAAATCTGAGCCAGGCGCTCCGGCTTGCCGCCAATCTCCTCGGCGCGAAGCTCGACCTTAAGCCTCCGGCGCATATTCCTTCGGCGATAGGGTTGACGGCGTCCGGCGCGATCGCCCCGATCGAAGACCTCATCGCAGAGACCCCCGATCGCCCCCACGCTCTTGTCGTCGGCTATCGGGCAGCCGTCATCGCAGCGGACGATAAACCTCTGAAAGCGCTGATGAGCGCGCTTGCAGCCGAGGGATTAGCGCCTTTCGGCGTCGCTGTCACAAGCCTCAAAGACCCTGAAAGCCGCGCCAATCGTTGAACGGCTGATCGCGGCGCGCAAGCCCTGCAATCATCGTAAACGCCACGGCCTTTTCGGCGCTTCGCGAGGACGGCACCTCGGTGCTTGACGCCGCCGACGTTCCCGTCTTGCAGGTGGCGCTTGCGGGCGCGCGATACGAGGCGTGGGAGGCCTCGGCGCGTGGGCTCGGCCCTTCCGACCTCGCGATGAACGTCGTCCTGCCGGAAGTGGAAGGGCGCATCTTCACGCGCGCGATCTCGTTCAAGGCAGATGCTGTCTCCGATCCTCTGTTCGAACATGCGGAAACGCGGCACGAGCCTGCCGCCGACCGCGTCGCCTATGTGGCGAAGCTTGCCACGGCGTGGGCGCGCCTTTCCCGCAAGCAGCGCGGCGAGCGAAAAATAGCGATTGTGCTTTCCGATTACCCCGCGCGCGGCGGTCGAAGCGGTTACGCCGTCGGACTGGATTCCTTCGAGAGCGTCCGCGAAATCCTGAGCCTGCTTCGCGATGAGGGCTACGATGCGGGTCCTGAAAGCGCGACCCCGCCCACTCTTGCGGCAGACTTGTCTGGCGGCCGCGACTTCATCGAAGTTTCCCTCGGCGATTACCGCGATTTTCTCGAAAGCCTGCCAGACGCCCTGCAAAAGACGCTGGCTGAAACCTGGGGCGGCCCGGAAAGCGATCCCCGCTTTCTGGATGGGCGCTTCCGTTTCCCTTGCATGAGAGCCGGGCACATCAGCGTACTTTTCCAGCCCGACCGTGGCGCTTCGGTGGACCGCAAGCAAGGCTACCATGACGTGACCTGCCCGCCGCGGCACAGCTACGTCGCGCTATACGCCTGGCTCAGGGAGCGCGAGTGCATCGACGCCATGATCCACCTCGGCACGCATGGCACGCTCGAATGGCTGCCCGGAAAGGCGCTCGCGCTCTCGCCAGCCTGCTTCCCCGAGGCGGTACTCGGCCCGATCCCGGTCATTTATCCCTTCATCGTCAATAATCCAGGCGAAGCCGTGCAAGCCAAGCGGCGGCTCAGCGCGGTCACAATCGGACATCTGACGCCGCCCCTCACCAAAGCCGGACTTCATGGCGGCATGGCTGAGCTCGAAGGGCTGCTGGAGGAATATGCCGAGGCCGATGGGGTCGACGACAAGCGCCGCGCGAAATTGCTCGAAGAAGAGGTGCTCGACCGGGCCTGGCGCTCGGGGCTCGCGAAGGATTGCGGCGTAAGCCCGGATGACGCGCCGCGCGCCGCCCTCGCAAAGCTGGACGCGCAGCTTTGCGACATCAAGGAACTCGCCATCCGCGACAAGCTTCACGTTTTTGGGCGAGCGCCGGATGTCGAAAGCCGCGCGGCGCTGACGGCGGCAATTTCGCAATCCGCCGGGCTCAAGCCGGACCAGGCGAAGCCGCTTGAAGCGCTTCTGTCCCAATGCGGCGCATTGGAGCGCGAAGGCCTCCTGGCCGCGCTCGATGGACGCCGGATTGGCCCGGGCGCTTCTGGCGCGCCGACGCGCGGGCGGCTGGATGTGCTCCCCACGGGCAGGAATCTCACCACAATGGACCCGCGCGCGATTCCGACGCGCACGGCCGCCCTGATAGGCGCGCGGGCGGCCGGCGAGGTAATCCGGCGTCACCTCCAGGATCGCGGGGATTATCCGAAGTCGGTGCTTCTCGATCTTTGGGCGTCCGCGACGCTTCGAACAGGCGGAGACGATCTCGCGCAAGGGCTTGCCTATCTCGGCGCGCGCCCGGTCTGGGACATCGCGGCAAACCGCGTCACAGGCGTCGAGGTCATTCCGCTCGCCAAGCTCGACCGGCCGAGGATCGACGTCACGCTCAGGGTTTCCGGGCTTTTCCGGGATATTTTCGAGAGCCAGATGCTGCTTTTCGCTTCAGCTGTGCGCCTCGTGAGCGCACTCGACGAAGAGGCGGAATGGAACCCGCTTGCGGAAGCAAGGCGTCGCGGGGAGAGCCTGGAGCGCATTTTCGGCGGCGCGCCCGGCGTTTACGGCGCAGGAGCTGCAGCGCAAGCGCTCGACCAGGACTGGACCACGCGCGAAGACATCGGCGGCGCTTATCTCGCCGCTTCCTCTCATGCCTATGATGGCGGAGGCGACGGCGTTCCGGCGAAGCCTCAGTTCAAAGCGCGCGTCGCCGAAGCCGACGCTCTGGTGCATGTCCAGGACGACCGCGAGCGCGACGTTCTCGATGGCGATGGCGTCGCCGACTATGCGGGCGGCTTTGCTGCAGCCGCGGAAGCGCTGGGCGCGTCGCCCGCCCTCTACCATCTCGACACGAGCAAGCCCGAGGCTCCCGTTGCGCGCTCCTTCCAGGAGGAAATCGCGCGGATTGTGCGCGGGCGGCTCACCAACCCGCGCTGGCTCAAGGGAATGCTGGAGCACGGTCACAGCGGCGTGGCGGAAATGGCCCAGGCCGTCGATGCTCTTTATGCTTTCGGGGCCGCGACCGACGCCGCCCCCGGCCATCTTTTCGAAGCAACCCACGACGCGCTGTTCGGCGACGAAGCCTTCGCGGGCGCGCTTCGCGAGGCCAATCCGGCGGCCACGGAGGCGATGGCGGCCCGTCTGCTCGACGCGCTGAACCGCGGACTTTGGACGCCGCGCCGCAACGCAGTCTGCGAAGAACTTGCCCGCTATGCACCCCGCGCAGCCAACATATCAAGAGAGCCTATGTTTCATGTCTGAACCACTGGACTATGTTCGCGACGGCGCCGAGATTTACCGCCGATCCTTCTCGATCATCCGAGCCGAGGCAAACCTCGCGCGTTTCAAGGGCCTTGAGGAAAAGGTCGCCGTTCGCATCATCCACGCCTGCGGCATGGTGGAGATTGCGGACGACATCGAGATGTCCGCCGCGTTTGCAGAAAGAGCGCGGGGCGCGCTTCTTCGTGGCGCCCCGATCCTGTGCGACGCCAAGATGGTCGCGCAGGGGATCACGAGAAGCCGCCTTCCGGCCAAGAATCCAGTCATCTGCACTCTCGACGATCCGTCCACGCCGGATCTCGCCCGCAAACTGGGAAACACCCGGTCAGCCGCCGCGATGGCGCTGTGGGAGCCGCATCTTGGCGGCTCGGTGGTCGCCATCGGCAACGCGCCGACGTCGCTGTTCCGATTGCTCGAAATGCTGGACGAGGGAGCGCCGGCCCCGGCCGCCGTGATAGGAACCCCCGTTGGATTTGTCGGCGCGGCGGAGTCCAAGGCGGCGCTGGCCGCGGACGGGCGCATCCCCTATCTGATCGTGCGAGGACGCAAGGGCGGAAGCGCCATGGCGGTCGCCGCGATCAACGCGCTTGCGAGCGAAGCCGAATGAGTGCGCTCGAGGCCATCATGGGCTCAGCCGAGCCGGGAACGCTTTACGGCATTGGCGTCGGCCCCGGCGATGCTCGCCTGATGACGCTCCGAGCCGCCGGACTTATCCGCACGGTCGACACGCTTTCCTATTTCGCCAAGGCCGGGAACGAGAGCACCGCCCGGAAGGTCGCCGCCCCGCTGATCGCGCCGGGCCGCAACGAGTTGCCGCTTTTCTACCCCGTGACGACGGAGCTTCCCGTCTCAGATCCGGGATATGCAAGCCAAATCCGCAGCTTCTATGCCGAGGCGGCGGCTTCGCTCGCCGAGCGGCTCAGAGCTGGTCAGTCGGTCGGGCTGCTCGCCGAAGGCGATCCGTTCTTCTATGGTTCGTTCATGCATCTCTGGCGCCGCCTCGCCGAGGAGTTCCCTGTGGAGGTCGTGCCTGGAGTGACCGGATTTTCGGGATGCTCGAGCCGGGCGGCCGCTCCCTTGACCTGGGGCGACGATGTTCTGACCGTGCTGCCCGGAACGCTCGACGAAGCCGCTCTGACCCGCCGCCTGCAAGAAACCGACGCCGCTGTCATCATGAAAGTCGGGCGAAATCTGGCGAAGGTGCGCCGGGCCATTTCTGCTGCAAACCTGATCGACAGGGCGATCTATGTCGAGCGCGGCACGATGCCGGGCGAGCGCATAACGTCGCTCGCCGAGGTCGCCGATGGAACTGCTCCTTACTTCTCGATGATCCTGATCCCCGGGCGTGGGAGGCGATTGTGACCGGCGCGCTGATCATTGTCGGGCTTGGGCCCGGCGCGCCCGATCTTATTACGCCCGCCGCCGCCCGCGCGCTCGCCGAGGCCACCGACCTTGTCGGCTATGGCCCCTATCTCGACCGCATCCCCGAGATCCGCACCGATCAAACCGTTCACTCGTCCGATAACCGCGTGGAGCTGGATCGCGCGCGTCTTGCGCTGGCGCTCGCTCAGAGCGGGCGGCGCGTTGCGGTGGTTTCGGGCGGCGATCCCGGCGTTTTCGCCATGGCGGCTGCGGTTTTCGAAGCCGTTGAGAAGGGCGAGCCCGCCTGGCGCGATCTCGATATCCGCGTCGAACCGGGTGTGACCGCCATGCTCGCAGCCGCCGCCAGCGTGGGCGCGCCGCTTGGCGGCGATTTCTGCGCGATCTCGCTCTCCGACAACCTGAAATCCTGGGCGACCATCGAGCGGCGTCTCAAGGCGGCCGCCGAGGCGGATTTCGTCATCGCCCTTTACAACGCGGCTTCGAAGGCTCGGCCTCATCAACTCGACCGCGCTTTCGATCTGCTACGAAGCTTGAAGGGCGGCGAGACCGTGACGCTGCTTGTCCGCGCGGCGGGAACGGCCGAGGCCAAAGTGACGATAACCACGCTCGCGGAAGCAAATGCCCGCGCCGCCGACATGCGCACGCTGATCATTATCGGCGCAAACAGCACGAGGCTTGTAAGCCGGGGGAACCGCTTGCCCTGGGTTTACACGCCGCGCTCGGAGGAGTTGTGACGCAGATTCCCAGCGGTCGTAACCCCTCACCCCAACCCTCTCCCTCTGGGAGAGGGAGTCCGGCGCGCAGACGCTGCAACGCCGATTCCCTCTCCCAGAGGGAGAGGGTTGGGGTGAGGGGTTACGACGCCTCTTTAGCTTGAGCGTGCTGCAATTCGAGCCAGCGCAGCGCCTCGGTTGCGCTGTTGACGGGGTGAAGCGCGGGTTTATCCGGGCGCTCGATCATGACCACCGGCAGTCGCAGCAAGCGTGCTGCCTCGATTTTTCCGTAGATCGCGGCGCCACCCGAATTTTTCGAAACGACAATCTCCGCATGTCGCTCTCTCAAAAGCCGCGCCTCGGCGGCTGTGTCGAACGGGCCGCGATCATAGATGAAGTCGATCCGCGGCGGCAGCGCGACGTCTCCAGGGTGGTCGATCACGCGCGCGATATAGCTATGTTGAGGGGCAGCGGCAAAGGCCGGAAGCTCAAGCCGCCCCGTCGTCAGGAAGACGGTTCGCGGAGAAACGCCAAGCGCAGCGGCGGCGGCCTCTGGGCTTGGCACCTCGATCCATTGGTCCCCGTCTTGCGGTGTCCAGGCTGGCCGGATCAAACTGGCGAATGCAACGCCCGTCGCGTCAGCCGCTCTCACGGCGTTGGCGGAGATGCGCGCGGCGAAGGGATGCGTGGCGTCCACCAGGGCGCTGACGCCTTCAGCTTTGATCCAGGCGGCGAGCCCTTCCCAGCCTCCGAAACCGCCGATGCGGTAGGGGATCGGCGGCGTGGCCGGGGAAGCGGTCCGCCCCGCAAAAGACAGAGTTGGCTGAAAGCGCTTGTCGCCAGTGATGAGTTTCGCCAGCGCTGAAGCCTCCGACGTTCCGCCTAGAATAAGAATTCGCATGGTCAGGTCCCAGCATGGAAGTCAGCACAGAAAACACGAGCAGCCGTTGGCTGTCCATTGTCGGCATCGGCCAGGATGGCGCAGAGGGACTGTCGCCGCTCGCGAAGAGTCTCGTTTCTTCCGCGGAGCTGGTGGTTGGCGGCGCGCGGCACCTCGAACTTGCGGCGCGGCTTATAAAGGGCGAGCGGCTTCCATGGCCGACCCCGATGCACGATGCTTTCCCGGCGATACTAGCCCGACGCGGACGCGCCGTAGCAGTGCTTGCAAGCGGCGACCCGTTCAACTTTGGTGTCGGCAAGCAAATCGCGGCGCTTGTGTCCGCGGACGAGCTGATCTCCATACCGCAACCTTCGTCTTTCAGTCTTGCCGCGAACCGGTTAGGCTGGCCGCTGCAGGACGCAGCGACGATTTCGCTTCATGGACGCGTCAATTGAGGGCCTCACCCGCTATCTTCAGCCGGGCGCTCGCATCCTCGCCCTGTCCTGGGATGGATCGACACCCGCCAAGGCCGCTAAGCTTCTGAGCGAGCGGGGCTTTGGCGGTTCCTCGCTTGCCGTGCTCGAAGAGCTGGGCGGACCGAAAGAGCGAGTGACCCATCAACGCGCCAACGGATTTGATCTTGCAGGCATCAGCGCGCTGAACGTCATCGCCATAGAAGTCGCCGCCGTCCGCAAAGCAGAGTCATCGGCCTGTCGCCTGGACTTCCCGATGAGTCTTTTCGAAAGCGACGGCCAGTTGACCAAACGCGAAGTTCGGGCTGTCACGCTGGCGGCGCTCGCACCTCGGCAAGGCGAGCTGCTTTGGGACATAGGCCTTGGCGCTGGCTCCGTTGCCATCGAATGGCTGCTCTGCCATCCGTCGCTCAGAGCCATTGGCGTCGAGGAGCGGGAGGATCGGGCGGCGCGCGCCATGCGCAATGCACTCGCGCTTGGAGCGCCAGACATGCAGGTGATTATCGGACATGCACCGCAAGTGCTGGCGGGGTTCGCGCCTCCCGACGCCGTATTCATCGGAGGCGGCTTCACCGACGAAGGCGTTTTCGAGGCTGCATGGACGGCGCTAAGACCGGGAGGGCGGATTGTCGCCAACGCTGTCACTCTCGAAAGCGAGACGCGGCTGAAGCACGCATTTGACCGGCATGGCGGGGAACTTGTTCGCATCGAGATCAGCAAGGCCGGGAAAATCGGTGGCTTTCATGGCTGGCGTGCCGCCATGCCGGTCACGCAGTGGCGGGCGGTAAAGCGATGATCGTTGCTGGGATAGGATGCCGCCGCGGCGCTGCCGCCGCCGCCATAGAGCAAAGCATCGAGGCCGCTCTTTCCGAGTGCGGATTGGAGCGTTCGAAGCTCCGTGCGCTCGCCACCGCGGCCGGCAAGTGCGATGAGCCGGGTTTGCGCGAAGCGGCGGCTCGTCTCTCCCTGCCGTTGATCGGGCTCACGGAGCAAGACCTGGTTCGCGTCGCGCCAGGAGCCTTGACCCGCTCGCAGCTTGTGCTCGATCTCAAAGGGGTGCCATCGATAGCGGAGACAGCCGCGCTCGCCGCAGCAGGGCGCAACGCCCGCCTGCTCGCCGCGCGCGTTTCCAACAAAGAGGCGTCTTGCGCCATCGCCATCGGAGAAGATGAATGACCGTGCACTTCATCGGCGCAGGTCCTGGCGCTCCGGACCTTATTACGGTTCGGGGGCGCGATTTGATCGCGCGCTGCCGAGTTTGCCTCTATGCCGGGTCTCTCGTCCCGAAGGCGCTGCTGGAGTATTGTCCCGCCGGCGCTCGCGTCGTCGACACCGCGCCCATGGCTCTCGACGAAATCGTCGCCGAATATATCGCCGCCACCAAAGCTGAACTGGACGTGGCGCGATTGCATTCGGGAGACTTGTCCGTCTGGAGCGCGCTTGGGGAGCAGACCCGCCGCCTTGATGGGTTGGGCATTCCCTATACGGTGACGCCGGGCGTACCGGCCTTTGCTGCGGCTGCGGCGGCGCTTGGCCGGGAGTTGACGCTGCCTGAAGTTGCCCAATCGGTCGTGCTGACGCGCACGCCGGGCCGCGCCTCCGCGATGCCGCCCACTGAAACGCTTGCAGCCTTCGCGGCGACCGGAGCTACGCTCGCGATCCACCTTTCGATCCACGTCCTGGAAAAATCGGTCGCCGAGCTTCTGCCCTTCTATGGCGCGGATTGCCCGGCCGCCGTCGTTTACCGGGCGAGTTGGCCCGAGGAGAAAATCGTGCGCGCGCCCCTCGGCCAGCTTGTGGAGAAGGTCGCGGCGGCGGGCGCCAATCGAGCGCACGGCGCTCATTCTCGTGGGCCAGGCGCTTGGCGCGGAGGATTTTCGCGAAAGCGCTTTGTACGACGCGTCCTATCAGCGCCGCTACCGGGGCAGGCCGGAATGAGTGGGTTTCGCTTCCGTCTTGCCGACCAGATGCGCCGCGCGCGGTCGAACACGACGACATCGAGCGCAATCCCGGACCCTTCGAGCACGCGCGCGGCAACGGCCCAGGCCGCCTCGGCGATGAGTTCCCCCAGCCGCGCCGCCAATTGCGCATCGGCTTGCCTTGCGAGTTCCAGAACGTGCTGGGCGGTGTTCGCCTCGCGGGCCTCAGCGCAAAGCTCAGCCGATCCGCCCGCTCTCAGAAGCAGCCCCGCAAGCCACTCATTATCGACGCGCCCGCGCTTGGAGTGGAGGTCGAGCAATCCCTGCCCGAGCTTTGTCATCTTGGCGAATCCGCCTGCAATCGTGACGCGCGGGACGGGATGCTGCTTCAGATATTTCAGCATGCCGCCGACGAAATCGCCCATTTCGATCAGGGCTGCGTCGGGCAAGCCATGAAGGCGCTTGAACGGCGCCCTCGGATGTGTGCCCGTAGAGCCGGCGATGTGCTCAAGTCCGGTGGCGCGGGCGACGTCGATCCCGCGATGGATGGAGTGAATCCAGGCGGCGCAAGAGAATGGAACGACAATGCCGGTCGTTCCGAGGATCGAAAGGCCGCCGACGATGCCGAGACGCGGATTGAGCGTCTTCTGAGCCAGCGCTTCGCCGCCGGGGATGGAGATTTCGACGAGGACGTCGTCCAGCTTCGCGCCAAAGCGTTCGGCGGCCTCGCGGACGGCAAGCGCGATCATCCGGCGGGGCACCGGATTGATGGCGGGCTCGCCCGGCGGAACGGCGAGGCCCGGCTTGGTCACCATGCCGACCCCCTCGCCGGCGCGGAAAACGATCCCCGAGCCAGGGCGCCACGGCGGACGGTCGCTTTGACAAGGACGCCGTGCGTGACATCCGGATCGTCGCCTGCGTCCTTGACGATGCCAGCTGTGGCGCTCGCTCCATCGGTTTCGCAGATCGCCACGGCGAAGGACGGCCTTCCGCCGCTTGGAAGCTCGATCTCCGCTATTGCGGGGCATTCGCCAGTGATGAGCGCCTCGCAGGCGGCGCGCACAGCGGCGGCGGCACAAGCCCCGGTCGTCCAGCCTCGCCGCAACGGCGGGCTTTGTTCGTTCCCGGATCATGGTCTCGCCGCTGCTCATCGCTCCTCCAATCGCCGCCGCCGTCATCCCGGCCAAGTGAAGCGCGAGCCGGGATCGCAAAAGGCGCGGGCTTTTGATATTTTACGATCCCGCATAGGGCTTGCGCCCTTCCGGGATAACGCCCCGCGCAAGATTTTTGAGATGACCATTTTTGCCAAGACACGCCAGTCTTTTCGAGAAATCCGGGCGGCGGATCGATGACGGCGGCTGGCGTCATTATTGCTGCGCCTCGATCGGGGGCTGGGAAGACCACGCTGGCGCTGGGCCTCATGAGGGCGCTGAAGCGTCGCGGCCTGACGGTGCAGCCTTTCAAATGCGGCCCTGATTACATCGATCCCGCCTTCCACATGGCGGCCACAGCACGGCCGAGCTTCAATCTCGACACCTGGAGCATGCGGCGCGAACTCATCGCGGACCTTATCGGCAAGGCTGCGATTGATGCCGACATCTGCATCGCCGAAGGCGTCATGGGGCTTTTCGACGGTGCGCGCGGGCCGGGCCGCTGCGGCAAGGGCTCGACCGCCGATCTCGCTGCGCTGACGGGCTGGCCCGTTATTTTGGTGCTGGATGTGTCCGCGCAGGCGGAGACAGCGGCGGCCATTGCTTTGGGCTGCCGGGCCTACCGCGAAGACATCCGGCTTGCGGGCGTCATCCTTAATCGGGTTGCAGGTCCTGGCCACGCGGATCTCATCAGGCCGGCTATCGAGCGCATCGGGCTGCCCGTCCTTGGCGCGGTGTCAAGGCGCGGGAACCTCGTCCTTCCCGACCGGCATCTGGGACTCGTTCAGGCCAGCGAACTTGCCGGAATCGAGACCTACCTCGATGCGCTCAGCGAGGTCATGACGGCGAATGTGTCATTGGATGCGCTCGTGTCATGCGCAAGACCCGCCGCATTGAGCGACACTTCCGTGACGTCAGCGCGAAAGCCGCCCATTCCGCCGCCCGGTCAGCGGATCGCACTGGCCAAGGACCAGGCGTTCTCCTTTACATATCCGCATGTCCTGCAGGGGTGGCGTGAGGCGGGCGCAGAAATCCGGCCCTTTTCGCCCTTGGCCGGGCGAGCCGCCGGATGCGGCAGCAGATGCGGTCTGGCTGCCCGGCGGCTATCCCGAGCTTCATGCGGGCGCGCTTTCGGCATGCGAGCGCTTTCGCGAGGGCCTGAAGGAGGCCGCCGCGCGCGGCGCCGCGATCCATGGCGAATGCGGAGGCTATATGACGCTTGGCGCGGGGCTTGAGGACGCCGACGGGGTGCGCCACGAGATGGCGGGCCTCCTCGGGCTCGAAACGAGTTTCGCCAAGCGCAAGCTGCATCTCGGATATCGCCAGGGCCGCCTTTTCGCCGATTGCGCAATCGGTCGAAACCAGAGCCGCATTTTCGGACACGAATTCCACTATGCGTCCGTGCTTGCGGTCAATGACGATCCGCTGCTCGATCTTGTGGACGCCGCCGGGGCGCCGATCGCCGGAGAAAGGCTCTCGCCGAGGCTCCGTAACGGGGACATTCTTCCACGCCATCGATTGCGAGAGTTAGTTAGACCGCTCGCCTCGCTCATCGGCCAACGGACGCGGCTGGCTCCGCAATTCGTCGTCCCGGCCAAGCGAAGCCGGGATCTCAAAAAGGCAGGCGTTTCAATTTGTTACGATCCCGGATAAGGCGTCGCCTTTCCGGGATGACGGCGGCGGCGATCCGGTGGCGCGTCAGGCAAACTCTGCTTTAGTCCGGAGATGGCACGGCATACCTCCGAGTGCAGACATTGCTTCGTCGCAAGAACTGGCTCATGCAGACCGAAGCTCACTGCCCGTGCTCCACCTGTTCCAGGAACTGGATGTAATGCGCGGGCAAGCCATGCGCGCGTGCGCCTTCCCGCAACAGCGTAGCATATCGAAGCGAGGGGGTGCGGTCGTCATCATGGCCGCGGGCCATGAGAGTCGTGGCCTGAATCACCGCGCCGGTTATGTCCTCGGCATCGAGCCAATGCGACCGATATCCTCCCCACGGAACGCCTTCGGTGGCCTCCAGACGAACGAGGTCGCGGCGGGTGATCCTGTAAAGAACGCCCCAGACCTCCGCACCCGGATCGGCGCACACATTGGCATAGGCCGCCTTGCCCCCAGGCGCCGTCAGGTTGAAGCGCAGCCGGTATCCGCGGATCCGGCCCGGGCGCCACTCGAGGGGATTCATGCGGCGCATCTCGCGAAAAGCAGTGTCATGCATATTGGCCCCATAGGCGAAATACCAGATTTCCGCGGTTGGCGGCCCGATGAGGCGGATGCCGTGCAGGCGATACAAGTACCAGGAAAGCGTCCAAGAACTGGCAATCAGTCCGCTGGTCGTGAGGAAAGCCTTCAGCATGATGTGAATTAGCTGGTTTTTCATTCAGTTCGAGCCGGGATGCCGGAGCGCCTTCGCCAACTACCAGCTCGCAGGCAGGGTGCTGAGGCCGCGCAAAACGAATGTTGGGCGCCAATCCGGTGCGTCCGGATGATCGAGCGTCAGGTCTGGAAGACGGCGCAGAAGCGTGGCAAGGGCGATTTCCGCTTCGATGCGGGCAAGCTGAGCGCCAAGGCAATAATGGATGCCGCCGCCGAATGACAGCGGGCGGACGCCCTCGCGGGTGAGATCGAGCCGGTCCGGATCGGCGTAAACGGCCGGGTCGCGGTTGGCCGCGCCAAGCAGGCAGAAGATTGTCTCGCCTTTCTTGATGTCTTTGCCGCCGACGTCCACGTCTTCAAGCGCCGTCCGGTTCGCGACCTGCACCGGAGACTCGAACCGTAAAAGCTCATCGATCGCTGTCTCAGACCAAGGATTGTGTTTCAAGAGCTCGAGTTGGCTGGGATTGCGATGAAGCACCAGAAGCGCATTTCCGATCAAATGGGTCGTGGTGACATGGCCGGCGACATATAAAAGGATGATGTTGGCGGTCAATTCCTCGTTGGACAGTTTGCTGCCGTCTTCTTCCGCCTGCACAAGCAGCGTCATCAGATCGTCTGCCGGTTTTCGCCGCCGGAGTTCGAAGAGGGCGTGGAAGTATTCGGCCGCAGCCAGGTGCCCAGCATTGGCGGCATCGAGTTCGGCGCGCGACAGGGGGACAGGATCGAGAAGCCGGGCGCCTGGGCCTCCTGCCTTGAAGACCTTCCCCTGATCTTCTTTTGGAATGCCCAGCATTTCGCTGATCACTGTGACCGGAAGACGGAAGGCGAAATCGGCAATCACGTCCATGCGGCCTTGGGGCTCGATACGGTCGATCTCCCGATCCACAATCTCCTGGATGCGCGGGCGCATATCCTCCACTGCGCGGGTGCTGAAGGCTTTGACGACTAGACCCCGCAGGCGCGTGTGATCGGGCGGATTTTGACTGACCATCCAGCGGAGCATGGACTGATAGACAGGCTCTTCGAGCGCCGTTTCGCCCGAGGTTCGCCTGATCCTGCCCGCAACGTCCTTTCCGAAACGCGCATCCCGCAGGATGAACGCGATATCGGCATGGCGGGTCGCCATGGTGAAGCCAAGCGGCGACCGGTGCATTGGATCGTCGCGGCGCAGGCGATGGTAGGTTGGGTAGGGGTCGCGGATGAAATCCGGCGACAATGGATTGAAGGGCGGCTCAGCCGCGGCGTTGTCGGGATGTGAGTTGTTCACAGCATAGCTCGCGGTTGATTATCAAGATAATTTATTCTTATAATATCCTAGTGCAGGTGTTTTGATGATTGTTAGTAAAATCCTCGTGCCCATTGGTGTCTGGCAGGTTCCCACGGGTGAACCCGCGCGGAAGCGGGCTGGCAGCTATGACGCTTGCCACATTGAAAACTCAAGGGCAGCCGTGATGGACGGTCCAATGGACGGAAAAGTCGCCATGATCACAGGCGCCGGTCGCGGCATCGGCCGGAAGGTCGCCCTGGAGCTTGTCAGCCGTGGCGCAACGGTGGTGTTGACCGACAAGAATGCCGGCGCGCTGGATGAAACAGCCAGGTTGATCTCCGCCAGCCTGGGAGAGCCCGAAAACAAAGCCCATCAGCAGCATATTTGCCGGGAAGCTGATGTTACAAACCCCGGCCAAATCGCCTCGCTGTGTCAGGACGCGGTCGCCCATCTCAAACGGATCGACGTGCTGGTGAACAATGCCGCCGTCGCCGGACCGACGCGTCCAGTCGCTGAGGTTGAGCTGGGCGATTGGGAAGATGTTCTGCGCGTCAATCTCACCGGGGCGTTCGTCTGCGCGAAAGCTGTTCTCCCGCATATGATGGAGCGCCGCTCCGGCAAGATCATCAACATGGCTTCGATCGCGGGAAAGCTTGCCTATGCCATGAGGAGCCCTTACGCAGCCTCAAAATGGGGCTTGATTGGATTTACAAAAACTCTGGCTGAAGAGTGCGGGCCGTATAACATACAGGTCAACGCTGTGTGCCCCGGACCTGTCAAGGGAGAGCGTATCGACGCAGTCATCGCGGCAAGAGCGCGCCAGTTCAACACCTCAATAAAAGATGTCGAGAGAGAGTACGTCGCCAAATCCTGCATGAAGCGCATGGTCACCGAATCTGAAGTGGCGTCTCTCGTGGCCTTCCTCGCCTCCGCCGAAGCGGATGGTATCACGGGTGAAGCGATCGATATTACAGCGGGCTATTACCTTTAGAGTTCGCGCGAGGCTTATGCCCTGACCCTCGACGCTGGGATCACCGCAAACTCGGGTTCTGCGGGCTTTCCATCGCGGCTCGCAAAAGCGCCGCCATGCGAAATGGCGCGTGGGCGAATTTGCCGTAAGCAAGCGTCGCGAAGAGCCCGACGACGCAGCCAAGATGCGCCGCCAGAAGCATACCCATAGCCGCGGTATCCCGCAGAAGGAGCAGCGCAAGCCCGGTAAACGCCACGGCAAACAGCAAACCCAGGAATGAATATGCCTTCGGCTTCGCGTCCAACGCGGGATCTGCGGTCGCTTTGATCCACGCCAGCCCGGCGGAGCCTGCTATCATGCCGATCCCGCCTATCGTTCCAAGCAGCACGGGCAGGCTGGTCAGGGGATAAGGCGCCAGCCAGCCCAGGACATGATGATAATAGGTAGCCACCACGGTCGCGGCGAAACACAACGCGAAGCCGATGAGAAGAACGGAGTGGCAAAGACGCCGCGCCGCCCCCTGTTCGCAAGCTATGCCTCCCCCTCGAAGATTGCGCAAAGTCAGCGCATTGCCGAGCGCCGCCGGCAGCGCTCTCCACGGTGAGCCTCCGCCGCTCTCGCGCCAGAAACGGAAGGTGCTGAACGTCGAAACCGCCAGCGAAAACGCCAACGGCAGAGCCGCCGCCGCGACGAGCGCCCGCCAAGGCAGCACGGCGTAGAAGGCGCCTGGGCCTGCATGCCGCGCAAACAGAACCTCCCAAGGGATCAGGCACAGAGCAAGAGCCGGCGCTAGCAGAGCGCAAGCCGCCGCCAGCCACGGCCGGTCTTGCCACGATCGCTTGCGCACTTCCGCCAGCGTCTGCGGGACGTTGACCGCAAACGCATGCGGCGGCGCATATTGGCAGGCCGGCAAGCAGTTGCCGCAGTTGTGGCAGAGATGCGCCAGATACACGAGATCGCCATCGCTGAAGTCGCGCCGGTGTTCCGCGGCACGGAACATGTCGCAGAAGCCGTTGCAATAGTTGCAGACTGTGCAGATGGCCATGATCCGCCGCGCTTCAGCCAAGGACATGCCGGGCGGCCTCCTCTCCCGCGATACGGCCGAACACCGCTCCGATGGTCATGCCGACGCCTGCGAGATAACCCGTGCCCAGGACGTTGGGCGCCATGATCATGCCCGCGGCGAATAGGCCAGCGCAAGAAGCGCCGTCCTCACGGACCACCCGCGTCTTCTCATCGACTTTGACGCCGAGGCATGTGAAGGCGATCCCCGGACGCATCGGGAACGCGAAAAACGGCGGCTCGGCAACCCGGCCGGATTCCATCGCCGATCGCCTCAGAGCTTCAGGATTGTAGCGCAACTGGGAAGCCAATTCCGGGAGAGAGCGAGCCTGCAACGGAGGAAGCGCAAAAGCAGGGATTTTGCGGAAACCAGCTGCATCGAGGATTAGCGCCGCCCGGCGCTCCGGAAGTCCCGCTATGAGCCGGCCCCACGCTGCGTAGCGCGTCGGTCCCTTGATGGCGGTTTCATCTTGAAATCGCCGTCCGGCAAGGTCAACCGCCATCCCGTGCTCCATGCCGTCGACGCGCGTGACAATGCCGCCGTCCGGGCCGGAAAAGCGCGCGTCCACGGCCACCAGATGTCCCGCCTCCGGGCTTCCAACGGCCGCGATTCCCTGTGCGAGCAGCGAACGCAGAACCTCGCCTTTAGCGAAGGGCGTCCCCCGGTTGATGTATCCCTTGGATGCGGTATTTGCCTGCTCTCCGCCGCAACAGGCGATGATGGAGCGCGCTCGAAAGGGGCCAGCTGCACCATCTTTCCACTGCACGGCTTCGACTGGCTGGCCATAGATAATGCGCACGCCCGCCCGCTCGGCTGAAGCATAAAGAGCGTTAAGCGCCGCCTTGCCTCCGCCCAGAAAAAATGCCGTCTTTCGGGAAAACGGAATATGCTCTGTTTGGAAAACAACGCCATGGGCCGCAAGCCAAGACGGCAAGCTTGCGGAATTGCAAACCAGCAGGTTGGCAAGCGTTACATCGCAGGCTCCGCCGGACGCCTTGGCGAGATCGTCCATGAACTCGGCCTCGCTGTATGCGCCCGGAATCTCCGCCGAGGGCTCCGCATGCATAATGCGCAAATTGCGCGAATGCCGAGTGTTGCCGCCGCGAAGCTCCCACGGCGCTGCCTCCGCCATCAGCACTGAAACGCCGGCCTGGCGCGCGGAAATCGCCGCGCAAAGAGCCGCCAAGCCGCCTCCGATGACAAGGACATCTGCACTCGCGGGTTCTGTCGCCATTCACGCTAGCGATGATGGGCAGCGCCCGAATTCGTTCATCCGCGTTATCCCGCAGTGTTTTTTCTCTTACTCCTGATGTGTGATCAGGCATGTCTATGCTCTTTGCAAGCGTCTAAGTTTACGAGGCCGGAGAATGTCATGAGCGCAAAACAGGATTGCCCTTTTTGTCAGCCAGAGATGGTGGCGCTTCAGAATCGACTTGCCTTTGCTCTTTTTGATCGATCTCCGGTAACGCCGGGGCATATGCTGTTGATCCCCCGGCGTCATGTCGCCGATTGGTTCGAGACCAGCGCCAAGGAGCGAACCGATCTCATGGCGCTTGCCGATGAAGCGCGCGCGCTATTGATCCAGGACCGGCGACCCGATGGCTTCAACCTGGGCGTGAATGTGGGCGTAGCTGCCGGGCAGACGGTATTCCACGTGCATTTGCATCTCATTCCGCGCTACACCGGGGATGTTGCGAACCCGCGAGGCGGCGTTCGCGGCGTGATCCCAGCCAAGCAGAACTATTGAGGCTGATGAGTTGCGGCCTGCTGTAACGCTTCAAAACCTGGTTCACTTTGTGCCGCGCATTGTCGCCGTACAAGGAGAAAACAGCAGCCTGATCCAGCCCCTTCTCTCACACCTTGCCAAATCCTGGCGCGCCCGCGGCCTAATCGTGGCGGGGGTCGTGGAAGAGTTGGCAAAGGAGCCGGAAAACGCACGGGAAACTGCGCTGCTGCGCGACCTGAAATCCGGCGCGTGCTTTCCGCTCAAACAAGATCTGGGCTCCGGTTCGACATCGTGCTCACTCGACCTCGCAAGCCTTGCGGCTGCGTGTCTTTCCGTCGAAACCGCGATCGAACAGGGGTGTGATTTCGTGATCATCAGCAAATTCGGGAAGATGGAGGCTTTAGGCAGCGGTCTTGTCGGTGCATTCCACGCAGCAATCGCAGCCGATAAGCCGATTGTCACCTCGGTCTCACCATCGTTGACCGAAGCCTGGAGCGGATTTGCAAACCCATTAGCCATGTTCGTGAAGCCCGACTATGACGCGATTGAGACTTGGCGGCTGGCGCTGGCACAGTCTGAAGGGTGCTGAAATCGCGTAGGAGCCCACCGATTTTAGTTTGCCGATTTCGTTGGGTTCCGGACGCTTGGTTGCCCGGTATTCCGCCGATGTTCACCTGAACCGCCGGAGCGGTATCAACCGCGCCCGGGCGGCGGCTGAGTGGTTTTTCAGATGCCTCCCTCGCCTTATAACAGGTGACGGAAGGTCCAGCGGGCAGCCGGAAAAGCAAAAATTTGACAATGGTCTGCATACGTGCCAGCTTGCAACGGTATTCGCGGCCGTGCAGTTTGCTGCATAGATTTTCTATGGCCTTTCCTGCCGCATCATTTCAATAATCCGGCCGTCCAGCTGCGCGTGGATCTGGCCCTACGCCGTACTAGGTGCGCCCTTTGGGTTGCACATGCGGCTTTAAGGACAATCTCGTGACCTCTGAGACTTTCGAAGCTCTCGGGCTTATCAAACCGTTGTTGCACGCCCTTACGGCTGAGAACTACGAAAAGCCTACACCAATCCAGGAAAAGGCTATTCCGCATCTCCTGCAAGGCCGCGACCTGCTCGGCCTCGCCCAAACGGGCACCGGTAAAACGGCTGCCTTCGCTTTGCCCCTCCTCCAACTCCTGTCAGAGCGGCGTCAGCCACTCAAGCCGCGTACAGCGCAGGCGCTTATCCTTGTTCCCACTCGCGAATTGGGCGTCCAGATTGCGGAGAGCATCAAGACATACGGCCGGCAGCTCAAGGTGACGAGCGCCGTCGTTATGGGCGGCGTCTCGGCTGGCCAGCAGGTCAGGGCCATCTCCAGGGGCGTAGACATTCTTGTTGCAACCCCAGGCCGCCTCTTGGACCTCCTGTCTCAGGGCTGCGTCGACCTCTCTCAGACAAGCTTCTTCGTCATCGACGAAGCGGACCGGATGCTCGATATGGGTTTCATCCGCGATGTGCGAAAGCTTATGAAGGCGCTGCCACGGGCCAGGCAATCGGTGATGTTCTCGGCCACGATGCCCAAGGAGATCGCCACGCTCGCGGGCGAAATCCTCCACGATCCGGTGCGCGTCACCATCCCGTCGAAGTCGATCGCCGTGGAGCGCATTGACCAGCGCGTTCACCACGTCGCTTCGGCAAAGAAGCCCGCGATGCTCGCTGGACTGCTGGATCAGCCGGAGTTCGACCGCGTCCTCGTGTTTACCAGGACCAAACGGTCAGCAAATCGCGTCGCCGAGCGCCTTCTGCGCGACGGTATTCCTGCGGAGTCCATTCACGGCAACAAGAGCCAGGCGGCACGGCAGAAGGCGCTTGAAAATCTGCGCAACGGAAGAGCGCGCGTCCTCGTCGCGACCGATATCCTGGCGCGCGGCATAGACGTGGATGACATCAGCCACGTCATCAATTACGAACTGCCGAACGTTCCGGAGGATTATGTTCACCGGATCGGCCGGACGGCGCGCGCCGGGAGCGATGGCGTGGCCATTTCCTTCTGTGACGCGAGCGAACGAACCAGCCTGCGCAGCATTGAGCGGTTAATCGGACGCGCTCTCACGCAGTCAAACGAACCCGGAGCGGACACCTATGAGTTCGTCCATCCCGAGCCGGTCAAAGCTACGGTCAGGCCGAGGCGGAGTTCGAGGCCAGCTGCCGGGAGCAAAGAAGCGCCGCGCCAAGCCCCTGCCGGCGCGAATGCGGCGCGGAGCAGAAGGCGTAGAAAGTTCCCGTCGAACCGTGGCCCGAATGGAGCGTCAAGCCGCGTTACAGCGGCGTGATGCCGAACGCCTTGTGAGCCTCGGGCTTCGTTGAATTCCCTGGGCGTGAAGTCGCAGCCATGGGCTCAATGAGCGCCCAGGCTGCGGCATCGTCATCGCTCGCTTGGGACTTTTCCCCAGAAGCCATCTCTTTGCGCGCTCACGTTCCTTGGACGGCGGCCGCGTACGATCTCTGACCGAAGCAAGGCGCGCGCTCGTATCTGCTAAGAAAACGTGCATAGCTTCGCCAACGCTTGCACGTAATTCTGTAGTGGGTCGATAGCTGATGTTCGAGCACATTGAACCAATGGCAGCTTTCTCCCTCAGACCGACTGCGGTCCAGCCGGAGTCGCTCCCTATCCGGCGGAGACTGGCGAGGCGTGTGCGAGTTCGGAACACTACTCTGATCCTTTCGAGCGTCGTGCGACGTCTGGATGAGAGGAAGGACGGGCCGAAATCGATATCCCGGTCTTGCCGCAGTTCGAAGCGGCGATTGCAGCGATGCCTTCACTGCTACCTTTCGAGGTTAACCCATCCCCAGTGCCCAGATGTTCGCGAGCTGGCGTTTTTGCGCCTCGAAGCAGTCGCACGCGCTCAATCGCCATAGAAAGGCTATCACCTCGCATATTTCGGTTGATAGGCACGATTCCGAAGACCAAGAAAAAGTGGGAAGGTATTGTTGGAACCGGTGAGCGATGTTAGCAACGCCAAATGTCATTCGGCAACATTGGAATGGCGTTAAGGTGCCTATTGCCCAGCTTAATTTGTTCTGCCTTTGGAAGATAAATGCGAATACCAACAACGATTACACTGTCGTCCTGGTCGACGCCACCATCTACCCAAGCCAACTCCTATCGACCTGAAATTGATGGCTTAAGAGCACTTGCTGTAATAGCTGTAATCGTTAATCACTTTAATCATCAAATACTTCCCAGTGTGGATATTTGGGTGTTGATGTATTTTTCGTAATATCTGGTTACGTAATAACATCTTCCCTTTTGGGCAGGATTAATCTTGGGATTGGTGAGTCTTACTGGAATTTTATTCAAGGCGCGTAAAAAGGCTTCTCCCTGCTCTAGTCGTTATGGTTGCTTTAACAGCTCTATTAATAAGGCTGTTTGACCCTAATCCCCAAGCCTCCATTATCACTGGTGTTGTCTCTCTTTTTGGTTTCTAACATCTTTCTCTTTTACCAAGCTACGGACTATTTTGGACCTAATGCTCTTTTAAATACGTTTAGTCATACATGGTCTCTAGGTGTGGAGGAGCAATTTTACTTAGTTTTTCCAATATTTATGTATTGGCAAGCTTCTCGTTTTGCGAAAAAAATATTTCGGTGTCGATTCTGAGCATTGCGCTCGGTGCTCTCACTGTGGCGTCATTGATCGCCTATGCCACCATTCACAGTTTTAATCAACCCGCCTCTTACTTTTTGATGCCACTTCGCTTCTGGGAACTAAGTCTGGGATGTATCCTTGCTTCATCCCCTGGAATTACTAGACTCGGGCGAAGTTCAACGATTGCCCCTACCTTGCTATTTGGCGTCTTGATTTTGGAACTCTTCATTCCACAGAGATTTGCCCATACTGTCCACCATAGCTATTGTATTTACGTCTGCGGCTTTAATTGCATCCCTGCATTCCAACTCGGTTGCATACAAAATTTTAAATAACAAGTACGTCGTGTATGTTGGATTGATATCCTATTCCCTGTACCTCTGGCACTGGAGCGAATTTGCTTAAGCCGCTGGACAATCGGTATCCACTTGTGGTCGGTGCCTTTTCAAATTGGACTGATATTAGCTCTCGCAGCAATCTCCTATCATGCGATAGAACGTCCGGCCCGACACTCACGATGGTTCAGCCGTGGGATTAGTATCGGCGTCGGCCTAGCGGTTTCAAGTGCGGCAGCCGCCATAGTTATGTTAAGCCAAAAATATGAGATCCCGAAATTCTCTGGTATGTATACTGCCGATATGGAACAGCACTCACCCGTTCCTGGCTACGAGGGAAAGCATAGTCATAGGTTAATTGATCGGTGTTTCGCAAGTCGGGCTGTTAACATGAAAGCTCGAAACATCTCTGCCTGCACAGGTTCCGTTGGCTCCTCAGATCAACTGGTATTTGTTGGAGATAGTCATTCAATGGATCTATTTCCATTATCAGAACGATTTTATAAAGAACAGGCTGCAGATGTTGTGAATGTCTTCCAACCAGGTTGTCGAACGCCGAAGCTGCCCAGTGAGCCCGAAGAATGCTCTTATCTAGACAAGCTGATCGAGATGGTTACGAATAAAGAGAATACCATTCTTGTTATTCGTAACAACTACTCTCCAAGACGTATTGACGGCACTCTTAAGTCTTTTGCTGCGAGCTTAGAGATGCTTTTACAGCGAACGTCGCATCATGGCTTGAGGGTCGTATATTTTGCTGGTGCGCCAAAATATTATGCAATTGGGTCAGGCAGTCTTTGCAGCATTCAGTGGTTCAGACCGGCTTGGGCGTTAGATAGAAGATGTCATGAAGGCTTTGTAGAACCGCGAAGTGAGCAGGAAGCACGGCGGACTGACTTGCTGGAATATCTAGTGGCTCTGCAGAGTAACAGGGCTGACTTTTTTGTCTTTGACCCATTTCCAATTTTGTGCGGCAGCGATAGGGAGTTCTGCAATCCCCGTAGGGGTGGCCGTCTTCTTTATCGCGATGATAGTCACCTTACTGAGGAAGGCTCTGAGATATTATTTCCAGCTTTTGAGGAGTTCTTAGTACGCCACGGCCTACTAAATAAGTCGCACCAAACGCATGCTCTGATGCAATAGAGTTGTTTAGGGAAGCCTGGCGGGCTAGCGGTAGGTGGTGGTGCCACGCCCGCTTACTCCCTGGCAAGAGACCGTCGGGCTTTTCCTGCTTACAGCCGCTTCCGGCCTACTCCGGCAGAAAATGAAGCGGCTTAATCTCACCGTCTATTCGTTGGTCAAGCCGCGAATGCCTGCTTAGCGCAGCGTGCGCAAAATCGGAACCGGTTGCGACGCAATTTTTTCTCAACGGCTGGGGCTGCTTTTCGGGTGGCGATCATGGCGACGCCTGCGAAGCGGGATGCGCTAGGAAGCTTCGCCAGCGCCCATCGCCATCGTGGACGACGCTCGCCACGCCCGTTTTTATGAACATTTCGTTCACCGCGCCGAAGCTTAATACTTTGTGGGTTAACAGAAGAGCGCCGGAATTACTTCCTACCGTGGTGTTGGTAAAAAAGTTCTTTATGCGCCGCGAAACGGAGGAATGCCGCGCCTACGATCGAACAAAGGGAGGTTACTATAAGACATTGAAAATACTATGTTTTTTATTGTTAACAAATTACCCATTAAATAGAATCTAATGCGGGAATTTTTCCATTTACTGGGACGAGCAAAAGTCCGTTAAATATGTTGCAGGATTGCAAATTAACGCTTGCGAAGGCCCAAACTGCGCGGCGCAGGCAGCGGCGATGACGTCCCGCGCTGTCATTTTTATCAGCTTTATCAAGGGCTTAAGCTGCGTTAACCTGTCATCAAGGCGATTTCGCTGAAGATCTTTCAGAAGAAGGAACGCGGACGAAAGCGTTAGATGCCGCCATTTGCAGGATGCACATAAAATGGACCATAGGCTCGCGTCCGATGCCCTAGCTTATTTTGCTTTGGCCGTGCGTGCCGTATCTTTGGCAGTCACGCGCCACACCGTGTTGCCGACGTCATCGGCGACGAGCAACGCGCCGCCCTTATCGATGGCGACGCCCACGGGGCGCCCAAGCGCTTCGTCATCCGCGCTTAAGAAACCGGCGAGGACATCGATCGGCTTGCCCGCAGGTTTGCCATTATGGAAAGGCACGAACACGACCTTATAGCCGCTTTTTGGCTTGCGGTTCCACGAGCCGTGCTGGCCGACAAACGCGCCGTCCGTGAATGGAGCGGGAAGGCTCGTTCCCTTGGCGAAGGTGAGGCCAAGCGAGGCCGTATGATTGCCGAGCGCGTAGTCGGGAACGATGGCCTTGGCCACGAGATCGGGGCGCTGGGGCTTCACGCGATCGTCGATGTGATTGCCATAATAGCTGTAAGGCCAGCCGTAAAAGCCGCCCTCCTGCACAGCGGTCATATAGTCCGGCACAAGATCGTTTCCGAGTTCGTCGCGCTCGTTGACCGCCGCCCACAGCGCTCCTGTGCTGGGCTCAATCGCCATCCCGACCGGATTGCGCAGGCCCGAGGCATAGACGCGGTGATTGCCCGACGCGATGTCGATCTCCCAGATGGCCGCGCGCTCCTTTTCAGCGTCGATGCCATTTTCGCCAACGTTGCTGTTGGAGCCGATGCTGGCATAGAGCTTCGTGCCATCGGAGCTGGCGACAATGTTCTTTGTCCAATGATGGTTGATCGGTCCTCCGGGCAGATCCGTCAACTTGACGCCAGGCTCGGTGATCTTGGTTTGCCCTTCCCTATAGGGGAATTTCATCACGGCATTACTGTTGGCGACGTAAAGCGTGTTGCCCACAAGCGCCATGCCAAAGGGGGAATGCAACCCTTCCAGAAAGACTTCTCGCTCTCGCGCTTTGCCATTCCCGTCGAGCCCACGCAAGAGCGTGATGCGGTCCGCGCTCTTCGTAACGGCGCCGGCCCAACTCATGACCTTTTCGTGAATCCAGCCGCTGAGGCCGGCCGAGTCTTGCGGACGCTTCGGCCCGTTCGTTTCCGCGACAAGGACATCGCCATTCGGCAGCACGTAAAGCCAGCGCGGATGATCGAGCTTGTCCGCCAGCGCCTCAACCCTCAACCCGGACGCAGGCTTGGGCTTTCCGCCGTCCGGCCAGCCCTTGGCGACCGCGATATTCACCGTTGGGATCAGGCTTTCCCTTGGCGCGGGAAGTTCCGGATTGTGGCCTTCTCCCGCGGCCACTGGCAGTTTGCTTTCACTTTCGCAGGCGCATAACAGAGCCGTTAGTGCGGCGATCATTGCAAGCTTCAAAACGGTCACGGCTCGCTCTCTCCTGAGGATCGTTCAGATCATTCAGAAGAAGGGTGTGCAACGCCAACAGTTCCCGCTGAGATTTTTCCTGCCCTTTCCCGGACGAGCAGTTTACTTGATTTGCCAGTCAATTTTCTTTCCCATGGCATTGACCGGCACAGCAGTTCCGAAAGTGTAGGCGCGAGGGCGCTCCAGGGGCTGCAGGCGTTCATTGACCCATTCCTCGAGGTCGCGACGCAACTCGGCGCTTGGGATCGCCGGATCTTTTGCGACGATGAAGGCCTTGATTCGCTCGCCTTCATGAGGGTTCATCAAGCGAACCTCCGCATCAGCGACGCCCGGGTGAGTAAGCAGAACGGCACGGACGGACTCCGGATAAACGTTTATCGCGCCAACCTGCACAGCACCGTCGTCGCGTGATATCGGGATGAGGAGATCGGGACCGTGCCAGGTTACACGATCGGGTAGCGTGTAGAGGCGCACGACGCCGTTGATAGATTTGCGCACGCTCGTCTCATCCTCACGCATGAGGTGGGGGAGAAGCCGGAATGGGGCCGTCGCGCTCTCGCGCCAACCGATTCCGCCGGTCTCTGTCGAGCCGTAAATCTCGACAAGCCGGTTAAGTCCGCTGGCAATGATGGAATTGGCGAGTTCTTTCGGAAGCGGCGCCCCTGACGAAACAACTGTGATGTCCTCCGGCCACGCGCCGTCGGTCTGCGATTGCCAATAACTTGGAAAAGCCACGAGAAGATCGCCCGGTTTTGCGATCGCACGCACGCTTCGCGGTGAATGGGCGCGTACATCGATAACTTCGGCATGCAAATGCGGTGGCAACAGAACAGTGAACAAAAAGCCGTAGATGTGGTGAGCAGGAACAGCCGACAGAATCCGCATCCGGTCCGGAAGAATTGAAGCAAGGCTGTCAATTTCCTGCGCCAGCTCATCGATTTCATGAACGATGAACTTCGGCCTGCTGGTGCTGCCCGATGTGCGAAAGCCGATGGCGCCGCTCGTTGTCGACAGGCACCGCCGGGCTTCATCGACCCATTCCGTCAGCTTCATATTTTGCAGCTGTTCCGGGCGCTCAATTCGCGGAAACTGAAGCGCTTCCGACAGGGTGAAAGCCAGGCTGAACCGCTCCAGGGAATCGAGGTCGAGACGGCTGGCATCGGCGAGCGGGTCAGATGAACCTGGCGCCGGGATAGGAACACCGGGCCTCAAATACTTGATGGAATCCAGCAAAAGATCGCCGATGAAGCGCGGAAACTCTGATCCCTGCCACCATGAAAATAGTGACATTTTGCATCCTTCGATATCGGGTGAAAATTAAGGAACTTCAGGCTGCCCCGATCAGGAGTCCCTGCAAAGCCAGTCTTTTGACCCCGCCTTAGCCGTGGCTCCGAACCCTCGTCTCCTAGCATCGTCGCGTGTTGATGTTACGGCCTCGTCCGCGCATGCGCAGCGCGAAGAGCGGTCGAAGAGAGCTTCGACAGCGGCCCCGACAAATAGCACCATGCCGGCGGCGCGAGGTCCGGAAGCGCGGAAGCCTCGATTTCGGGAATGCGGAAGCGGGCAAATTGAGCTGCCGCAGGGGACCCGAGCGCCCGATACCGCCATCCAGGCCTGTCTTCCACGGCTATCGGCATAAGCCGAAAAATCGAGCGCCAGTCACTCCAGCGGTGAAAGGTTGCGAGGTTGTCCGCCCCCATGAGCCAGACGAAACGCACGCGCGGCAAACGCTGGCAAAGCCAGGCGAGCGTCTGCGCCGTGTAAGCGGTGCCAAGCGCTGCCTCGAATGCCGTGACCTTGATGCGGGGGTGCTGTGCAACGCCCCTCGACAGGCGAATCCGCTCGGCTAGCGGCGCGAGGTCCCGATGGTCCTTCAGCGGGTTGCCGGGCGTTACGATCCACCATACCTGCGAGAGGTTCAGCCGCTTCAGCGCGGTTTCGCTTATAAGCCGGTGAGCGCGATGCGGGGGATTGAACGAGCCCCCGAGAAGCCCGATCCGCATCCCGTCCGCCGCCGGGGGAGGCCGCAAATCCGAGTCCCAAAGCCAGCCGGGCAGCGTCATGACGGGCCGCGTCTGCCCATCGCCGCGCACGATGTATTTGAAGGTCGTGAGCTGCTCGACGCCAACCGGCCCGCGCGCGTGAAACCGCCCCGTGGCAATGCCGATCTCCGCGCCCATGCCGAACTCGCCGCCATCGGCGAACTGCGTGGAGGCGTTGTGCAGCACGATGGCGCTGTCCACCTCGCGCAAGAAAATCTCAGCCGTGGCGGCGTCCTCGGTGACGATGGAGTCCGTATGCTGAGACCCGTATTTTGCGATGTGATCGATGGCTCCGTCCACGCCCGGCACGACCTTCGCCGAGATGATGGCGTCGAGATATTCGGTTCCCCAATCGGCTTCCGTGGCAGGTTTGACGCGCACATCGGCGGCTTGCGTGGCGGTGTCGCCGCGAACCTCGCAGCCGGCATCGAGAAGAGCGGTGACAAGCGGTTGCAACAGGCGGTGCGCACTGGCTTCGTCCACGAGAAGCGTTTCGGCCGCGCCACAAATCCCGGTGCGCCGGAGCTTGGCGTTGAGCACAATTGCGCGCGCTTTCTCAAGGTCCGCCGCCTTGTCCACATAGACATGGCAGATGCCTTCGAGGTGGGCGAACACAGGCACGCGCGCCTCCTTCTGCACGCGCTCGACGAGGCTCCTGCCACCGCGCGGAACGATCACGTCGATAGCGCCGCCAAGGCCCTCGAGGAGATGCCCCACCGCGTCGCGATCCGTCGTCGGGATGAGTTGGATCGCCGTCTCAGGAAGTCCGGCAGCTTTCAACCCCCTGACGAGGCAGGCATGAATGGCGCGATTGCTTTCGAAGCATTCCGAGCCGCCGCGCAGGATCACGGCATTTCCGGATTTGAGGCAGAGCCCGCCCGTGTCGGCCGTGACGTTGGGGCGGCTTTCATAGATGATGCCGATGACGCCCAAGGGCACGCGAACGCGAAAGATCATAAGGCCGTTCGGCCTCTCCCAGGCCGCGATGACCTCGCCGACAGGGTCGGGAAGGGCGGCGATCTCGTCCAGGCCGCGCGCCATCGCTTCGACGCGCGCCTCGGTCAGCGTGAGGCGGTCGATGAACGAGTCCGGCCTGCCTGCATCGCGCGCGGCTTTGCGGTCGGCGGCATTTTTGTTCAGGATCTCCGCGATATGTGCCCGAAGGCTCGTCGCCGCCGCCTGCAGTGCCTTGTTTTTCTGCTCCGTTGGCGCGAGCGCAAGCGTCCTTGATGCAGCCTTGGCCGCCCGCCCGATTTCGAGCAGGTCCGTTTTCAAAAGCCGCAGATCGGGTGTGGTATCGGCTATGGTTGCGGTCATGAGATAAGCCAGTCAGATAAGCTGTTAAACAAGGTCGCGATGAAGTGCCATGTCGTCGCGATGAATAAGAGCGGTGCGGCCAGCATAGCCAAGCGTGGCAGCAATTTCCATGGAATTGCGGCCCGCGATCAACGCCGCTTCCTCCGCCGTGTAGGCGATGAGCCCGCGCCCGATTTCGCGGCCCGATTCATCGCGGATGATGACGGCTTCGCCGCGCTCGAACTGGCCGCTGACGCTTTTCACGCCAGCCGGAAGCAGGCTTCGCCCGGCATGGAGCGCAGCGCGCGCGCCATCGTCGATCACGACCACGCCCCTCGGCTCCAGCGTACCGGCGATCCAGCGCTTGCGCGCGGCGACCGGATTGGCGGCCGCGAGAAACCAAGTGCAGGGCGCGCCTGCGCCAAGCCCGCGCAAGGGATGCAGGTCCTTGCCGGAGGCTATGACCATATGCGTGCCCGCGGCTACGGCAATCTTGGCGGCTTTCAGTTTCGTCACCATACCGCCACGAGACAGCTCCGTGGCTGCCTCGCCCGCCATCGCCTCGATCTCGGGCGTGATTGCCGTTATCACATCGAGCCGCTTGGCCGCGGGGTCCTGCGAGGGGGGCGCCGTGTAGAGTCCGTCGATGTCGGATAGAAGGACGAGGCAATCGGCGGTTATCATGCTGGCGACGCGCGCGGCGAGCCTGTCGTTGTCGCCGTAACGGATTTCCGAGGTTGCGACCGTATCATTCTCATTCACGACAGGGATCGCGCCGAGCTTCAGAAGCGTCTCGATCGTGTTGCGCGCGTTGAGATAGCGCCGCCGTTCCTCGGTATCGCCAAGAGTGACGAGAATTTGCGCCGTCGTAAGCCCGCGCTCGCGGAAAACAGTCTGGTAAGCATGCGCAAGGTTAATCTGGCCCACCGATGCCGCTGCTTGTGCTTCCTCGAGCCGGAGGGGGCCTGGATTGAGGCCGAGCGCACGCCTCCCGAGCGCGATTGCGCCGGAAGAAACGAGGATCACGTCGCGCCCCTCGGCCTTCAGGGCGGCCACATCGTCGCCGATGGCTTCCAGCCAGGATTGCTTGAGCGTGCCTGTTGTGCGGTCGGTCAACAGGGCAGAGCCGATCTTGACGGTTATGCGCCGCGCGTTGCGCCATTCCGGCCGCGCGCAGAGTGGGTACTTTGATAGGTCATGATGCGTTGAGGAACGCTGATTTTTGGCGCGCCGTCAAGCCACCTGCTGCGGGCGCTTGGCGGCCGCCTGGGCCGCGAAGGATAGCGGCAGCGCGGTGGTGAACTTGATTTGCTCCATTGCGAAGCTCGAACTCACATCGGTAAGATCGATCTGCGAGATGAACGACTTGTAAAACCGGTCGTAGCTTGAAATGTCGGGAACCGCGACGCGCAGGAGATAATCGACCTGGCCGCTCATGCGGTAAGCCTCGACGATTTCTGGAAAGCTCGCGACCACCCCATTGAAGCGCTCGAGCCATGCGGCATTGTGCTGATTTGTTGTAATGGCCACGAACACGGTCACGCCTGCGCTAACGCTTTTCGGGTCGAGGAGCGCAACGCGCCGCTGTATCACGCCATCCTGCTCAAGCTTCTGGATGCGTCGCCAGCAGGGCGTCGTCGACAGGCCGACCTTCTTCCCGATTTCCGCGACAGGAAGGGTGCTGTCCTCCTGGAGGATCGTCAGTATCTTGATGTCCATCGTGTCGAGCATCGGAGTGTCCAGAAAATTCTTTGCGTAACTGCGCGCCGTATGCGCCAACTAAGCCCACGTTACCGCCATTTAAGGCGGAAGTATAGAATAAATTTCCCTTTCAGGCGGTCAGATGGCGACGGAGAGACCGTCTTCGGCCAGGATGCAGCGGTTGGCGTCGATCTTTCCGCGGCATCCAGCATTTCTCGCTCATGTGGGTGAGCAGATAGCGCTTCGCGCCGATGCTCTCGAACTTTTCGGCAAGCGTTAGATAGTCGAGGTGAATTCGCTTTTCGTGCTGAAGGTCGTGCATTCGACAAGGAAAAGGTCGGCGCCACGCCCGGCCTCGACCACGCCTTCGCACCACGCGCTGTCGCCCGAGAACGCAAAGCGCTTTGCGCCATCGCTGAAACTCAAGGCAAGCGAAGGCGAGCCCGAGTAGTGAACGACTTCGTGGGCTGATATTTGGACGCCCCGCCATGTGATCACCCGGCCGGGTTCCAATTCGCGATACTGGATTTCGAAATCCCGGGGAAGGCTTGGAAGGGTTGGATAGAGCGCTTCCCACAGCTCGGTCGTGCGCCGCGCAATGCCGGAAGGCCCGAGAATTTCCACTGGCTTTGAGCCACGCTCAACGAACATTTTCTCAAGAAACAGGAAAGGCACGCCGCCAAAATGATCGCCATGGCAATGACTTATTGCAATCGCGTCGATGGAGTCGAGCTGAATGCCCGCTCGCTTCAGAGCCAGCGGAGCATTCGCTCCGCAGTCGAGCATGAGACGGCCTTGCGGCGTATCGAGAAGGTAGCAGCTGTGAAAGCGCCCCCCGGAGCCAAATGCGTCGCTGCATCCGATGATCGTCAGGAGCATGGAGCCTCAAGCTTTGTGAGATTGGCGGGAAGAAACCTGCGCATACCACCGTTTGAAGTGCGATACGCCGTCAGGGATGGCGAGATGGGCAGGCTTCATAAAATCGGTTGCAATCATGGCGGTAATATCGGCGACGGAGAAATCACTCCCCTGCAAGAAAGGCGCTCGTGCTGAGCTTCTCGTTGAAAATTCGGATGGTTTCCGCCACCCGAGGCTTGTTGACCTCGGCCCAGGCCGGTATTTGAGACACTTCGAGGTGAGCCATGGCAGGGTGTGTATGCCGGAAGTAATGAGTAACGGGAAGGAAGAAGTTGAGTTCGGCGCGCCTGTTCCACATTTCTATTGAGGCGATCTCGATGGGCGTCCCGCCGAACAAGGGAGGGTCTGGCTGAACGGCTTCGAAATAGCGGCAGATCGCCATGCTCTCTGAAATGCGGTTCCATCGTTCAGAATTAACACCGGCACGCGCTGAATGGGATTGAGCGCGGTGAAGTCCGCCGACTTGTGCGCTCTGTTCATGATATCGATCTGCTCGAACGGAACATGGATTCCCTTTTCGGCCAGGAAGATGCGCACGCGGCGAGGATTCGGCGACCGCTTTTCGTCCAGGATTTTCATCATTAACCATACGTGCCAAATTCTACGCCTAAGACATGGAACAAAATGCCATTTAAGATCGTCAACGCCCCATCAACCGTAAATTAGCACTTTTGGGTAATCATATTAATACGCACGCGTTTGAGGGCAGAAGCGCGTTACCTTCCCTCCAGAAGTGGATCTCGGGTAGATGAGTATTGCTGGCTCTGTAAACTGGCGCGCGTTCGCGCTGCAAGGCAGCAAAAGGCAGGCGACCGCCGCCACGCGCGCACCTGAAGCCGCGACCGGGGTCAGCCGGGATTTCGCTTACGAACTTCTCCTGATGTTCGTTCGTAATGAGAGGGTGGCGGCGCTGACCGTGCCCATCCTCGCTATCGTGGTTGCCGTCACGATGCTGAACTGGGGGAATCCACGTCAGCTTTTGCTCTGGCTTGCAACCATCTTCATTTCGGAAGGCATCCTGCTTGCGCTCTGCCGCCTGTTTCGGAAGCAGCCGCGCGAAACGGTCGATCTTTGCCAATGGCAGCGAAATCTTGCCGCCGCAGAGTTTCTTTATGGCGTTTGCTGGGCGGCCTTGCCTTCACCGCATTCCATCATAACAACGAGGCCGCGTACTTCTTTCTGTTCGCCGCCCTGACGGTTGTGACCGCGATCCGGATGCTGTTCGCTGCTTCCGTCATGCCGATCCTTTATGCGGGTACGGTGCCGGTGACCGCTGCGCTCGCGCTGCGTTTCCTCATGACGGGAGATGCCTTCTACTGGATACTGGCTGTCGTCGCCGTCGGCATCCACTACTACTTCATCTTTCTGGTCAAGAGCTTGCAGCGCACTGCTCTCACCATGCTGGACTATCGCGCGGAGAAGGACCGCCTCATCGAGGAGCTGGAAACGGAGAAAACGGCTGCCGACGAGGCCCGGGTGAAGGCGGAAGTCAGCCAATGTGGCGAAATCGAAGTTCCTCGCCAATATGAGCCACGAGCTGCGCACCCCGCTGAATGCCATCATGGGCTTCTCCGAGATGATCAAGGACGAGGTTCTTGGCCCCATCGACAATGAAATTTACAAGTCCTACGCCAACGATATTCACGAGTCCGGAAACCATCTCCTGAAGCTGATCAACGAAATTCTCGATCTCTCCCGCATCGAGGCTGGACGCTACGAGCTTTCCGAAAAGGTGCTGGATTTCAGTGAAATTGCGCAGGAGAGAATCAAGTTTCTGCGGCTCGACGCACAGACGAAGAAGTTGCGCATCATAACTGATTTCAAACCGGATATGCCTTGCGTGTTCGCGGACGAGCGCGCGCTTCGGCAGATTTGCCTGAACCTGATATCGAATGCGATAAAGTTCACGCCGGAAAGCGGCATGGTCGCGGTTCGGACCGGCCTCCTTCCCGGCGGCGAAGCGTTCTTAAGCGTTCGCGACAACGGCCCCGGCATTCCCGAAGACGAAATTCCCCGGGTCATTGAGCGCCTTCGGGCAAGGTTCGCTCGCGCTCAAAATGCGCGATTGCGGCGGAACCGGCCTCGGCCTTCCGATCGTGACCGGGCTTGCAGAATTGCATGGAGGCAGGTTCGAATTGCGCAGCAAACTTGGGATAGGCACGGAAGCTTCAGTGATTTTGCCGAAGGCCCGCGTCGTCCCAAATGCGCTTACGCCTCAGCCGCGCAAGGCGGGCGAGAATGTGATGCCGTTTCCGATGCGGGGCGCCGCATAAACCCTGATGGCCTTCGGAAGATTGTCCGATGTCCTGAAGCCAGCGAGTTTGCGGTATGCGAGCGCCGTGAATATGCTGGCGACGGAGGCGCGGTGACGCGCGCCGCTTTCGAGCACGGGGTGCAAGCATTCCATGAAAGGAGCGTTTGGCTGACGCGCCACTGGATCGCCGCCGACATCCCGGAACGGCGAAGCCTTATCTGGGATCTTAACAAATTAAATCGCCTGTCTTTTTACGATCCCGGCTCGCGCTTCCTTGCCTCGCGAATGACGAAGTGCGGAGCAAGCCGCAGCCGTTGGCCAGATGATCGGAGTTTGCCTGGTTCTGGAGGATGACACGATAGCACGCGCCTTCCAGAATGCGGCCTATCACCGCAACGAAATCCTTATCCGCACCCGCCCGCGAAATAAAGAAATCGACTTCCCCGTTGTCTGCTGAAGCCGCCTGACCGCAGTCGCCTCCGTCACCATGCACGGCCTCAGCAGGAGAGACACCTTCCTTCTACCTGGAAAGATACGTATGGCCGTAAACCCTGCGGCGCAATCTCCGCTCGACTTTAGTGGAAAGCCGAGCTATGGTTGGCTCCTCCAAACCATTCCAAAGCTGAAGGTTTTCGCCATCGTGATCGTGGAAGAAACCGAAGCGCCGGCTGTGTGGGCGCCTGCGTTTGCGCCTGCAGTGCCGCGAGACCTCTGCACCGATTGCGGCATATCGAGAACGGCGGATCATAAGCGCTGTGGGCGCGCCTGCCAGTTCATCAAGCCGAACTATCCGCAGATGGAAGCGCGTGTACATGGCCGGGCGCGGGACCCGCACAAGACCGATGAGCTCTTCTTCGGCCCGTTCCGGAGGATGATGCGCGCGGCGATGCGCGAGCCCCGCGAAGGCGCGCAGTGGACCGGCATCACGACACGGATCGGCGAGCGGCTTTTGGAAACCGGCGCGGTGGATGCCGTGCTGACCATGGCGCCGGACCCGAAAGACAAATGGCGGCCGATGCCGGTGATCATCACGAAGCCGGAAGGCATGGCGCAGGCTCGCGGGATGCGGATGGGTTATGCGCCGCTCCTGGCACTGCTGGAGCCCGCCCGCAAGAAGGGTTACAAGCAACTCGCAATCATCGGCATTCCCTGTCAGGTGTATGCGCTGAGGTCGCTGGAGCAGGAGCTTGGCCTGGAGCGGCTTTATGTGATCGGTACGCCGTGTTCCGACAACACTACGACCGAGAACTTTCACCAGTTCCTGGCGCTTTTGTCCGACAAGCCGGAGACCATCACCTATCTCGAATTCCGCTCGGATTATCATGTCGAGCTGCGCTTCAGCGACGGCAGGGTGAAAGAAATCCCGTTCCTCATGCTGCCGATTTCCAAGTTGCCGGGAGACTTTTTTCCGCTCACGTGCCGCACTTGCGTTGATTACACCAATTCGCTGGCGGACATTACAGTGGGTTACATGGCTGGCCAGGGCGAGCAATGGCTCCTCGTCCGGAATGCACGCGGCGAGGAACTTCTGCAACTGCTCGGAGACGAGGTTCAGCTTAGTGAGCCTGGCAGCGCCGGAAAGCGCGCCGGGCCCGTGAAGGGTTTCCTGAAAAATACCGAACTTGCAGCGGGTGGACTACCTGTGCGCGCCATGCCGAACTGGGTGCGGCCGCTCGCAGGCTGGCTCATGCCGAAGATTGGACCGCGGGGTCTTGAGTTCGCCCGCGCCCGCGTTGAGATGAAAGCCGTCGAATCAGTCCTGCATCTGCGAGCTCAACGGCCACGCCTGATGCGTCACATTATTCCACAACATATATGGCAACTTGTAGCAGGCTACGGTATAACACCGAAGGTAGACGAAAGTTCCATGCGCGATAAAGAAACGCTTGCAATTCCTTAGTAATCGCGGATAGACTTAATGTCGCAAATGGCGTTTCTTCCTCGAAGTGCCGTTAAACTGTCGTATAATCACTAAATTGTGATTTGGATATCTAAGTTATGGCAGGCGTTGGGGGAGGGAGTAGGTTGATGAGGAATGTGGAGCAGGCAGCCGTTTCTTCATCATTCGCCGCTTCCGGGCCGTTTGTGAAGACCCCGTTCTCTCCGGAAAGGCCTGCAATTCCCGATGCTGCTGACCGCCAACGACGGCTGGCGGCTATCATCGCGCAGGAAATCATTCCGCGGCTTATGCTTATTCATCAAGAGGTTCTGTCGCCCGGCGAAAGTGAACCGCATCCGCCGTCGCAGCATGAGATCGAGGAACTGGCCAGCATTGTTCTTGGCCCGGATGTGCAGGCGGCGACCAGCTACATTTTGTGCATGAAGAAGCATGGCTTGCCGCTGGATAAGTTGTTCGTCGAACTCCTGGAGCCCGCAGCGCGACATCTCGGCAAGATGTGGGACGACGATCATTGCGATTTCCTGGACGTAACGCTCGGGGTGGCGCGCCTTCAGAAATTGCTGTCCGTGTTCAATGACACTCACAACGTGACCACCTCTGGTGACATGCGCCGGGTGATCACCGCGACGACGGCGGGCGAGCAGCACCGCTTCGGTCTTGCGATGGTCGAGAAATTCATGCGCGCGGCTGGCTGGCATGTGCGCTCGGAGGCGGGCTTGACGCCCGAGTCGGTCGTAGCCGCTGTCCGCAGCGAATGGTTCGCCGTCGCGGGAATAACGTTGAGCTGCGAGTCCCGGCTCGATGCTCTTGCCGGCATGATAAAGACCATCCGCGAGCAGTCCTGCAATAGGTCCATCGGCGTGATGGTTGGCGGCCCCCTATTCAACAAGAACCCAGAGCTTGCAAAGCGCGTTGGCGCGGATGCGGCTGCGGTGAACGCCCCGACTGCGGTGATCCTAGCACAGAAGCTGTTCGATCTCGGCGTTGGCAGCCGCGTTCAAGCTTCGAACGTGGCGTGATGCCCGAATAAACTGAGAAAATCGAAGAGCAAGGTTGGGCCAGGGCCGTCCGGCGCATCGAGCGCGCGCCCTGAACGCAGCAAGCCGGTTGCCGACATCGCGGTGAGGCAAGAAGCAAAAAAACTTGCATTTCCCGCAACAACCACACCGAAAATTTACGTCACCCATGCCCTAATCCCTCCCGACGCTTCCGCATGGGAAATCCCGTTATGCGTACACTTTGCCTCCTGGCCTTCGGCTGTTTCGTGGGTCTGTTCGCCTATACTTACACTCTCAAGCTCAAAACGCGCGGGCTCGAAGTCGAAGCGCGCGAGCTGGTAAACCAGCTTCAGGACGAAAGCGATTTTGTCGCGCTGATGCGCGCCGAGGTCAGTTACCTGTCGAGACCGGAGCGGATCGAGGATATAGCGCGCAAGACCTTGAAACTGGAGCCGATCACATCCGCACAGCTCGTGCCCTGGAACGCGGTCGTGTCCGGTTCAAGCGCCACGGCCCAGAATTCAGGCGCGCCTACGGCTCGGAAAGACGGCATCGCGGCCTTGATCGAAAAGGCATCTGCACAGGCTGCCATCGCCGGGATGCGCTAGAAGGCCATGGTAACGCTGGCAACCCTTTGCCACCGGCTTGGCGGCTCGAACGCAGCCGAACGCGCGAAGAAGAATGCCCGGCGTGCCCAGGCGCTGCTGGCGCTTTTTTTCGTCTGCGCCTTTACAATCGTTTCGGGCCGGATCATCCATTACGGAGCGTCCACAGGCGATCTCCCCGTCCTCGCGGTGGCGACCGCGCCAACCGTTCTCGCCAAAAATCGCCCCGACATTGTCGACCGTCACGGCAGGCTGCTTGCCACAGACATCCGCGTCTACTGGCTTTCCGCAAATCCGAAGCAGATTGCGAACGCGGATGAGGCCGCCGAAAAAATCGTAGCCCTTTTTCCAGACCTCAATCAGGCTGTGCTCGCAAAGAAGTTCCGCGACAAGACGAGCCGCTTCGAATGGGTCAAGCGGGGGCTGACCCCGAAACAGGCTGAGGCGGTGCATGCGCTCGGCATTCCCGCGCTGACGTTGCTTCCCACCAACCAAAGGGTCTACCCGGCCGGGAACGAGGCCGCGCACATTCTCGGGATCACCAATGTCGATAATGAAGGGCGCAGCGGCGTCGAATGGTACATCGACCAGAAGCTCGGCTCGCAGGTCGCGCCGACGTCGCTCATGGACAGGCCTATCGTCAAGCTCGCGCTCGACCTCAGCGTGCAGCATGTCCTGACGGACGAGCTTTCGCATGCAATGGAGCTGTACCGTGCAAAGGCCGCTCTCGGGCTTGTCCTCGACGTGAGAAACGGGGAGGTTCTGGCCTCCGCCTCATTGCCGGATTTCGACCCGAACCGCCGCGAGCAGGCTGCGGAGCAGAACCGGCAAAACCGTGTCGTGACCGACGTTTATGAGCTTGGTTCCGTCTTCAAGTCGCTCACCATCGCGATGGCGCTCGATCAGGGAGTAGCGACCCGCTACGAGCTGTTCGATGCAAGCCCGCTGAACGTCGGCAATTTTCTGCTTCGCGATGCCCACGCCACCCGGCAGCTCATGAGCGTGGAGGACATTTTCATCCATTCCTCGAACACGGGCGCGGCGCGTATCGCGATGGCAGCCGGCACGAGCCGCCAGCAGGCTTTCCTCAGCTCGCTGGGGTTGTTCGAAAAAATTGAAACCGAGGCCGGAACTTCACCGGTTCCGGTGTTTCCGAAGGTATGGCGGCCCACCAACTCGATCACTATCGCTTATGGCCACGGCATCGCCGTTCCCCCGCTTCTTTTCGCGAGCGCGATGGCCTCTCTCGTCAATGGCGGCGAGCGGATCAAGCCGACTTTTCTGCTTTCCGAAAAAGGGACGGACGATAAAGGCCAGCGAGTGATGCACCCTCAAACCAGTGCGACGATGCGAGAGCTGATGCGTCTCGTTGTCATGCGGGGCACGGGGCGGCGCGCGGCGGTGCCAGGTATCGACGTCGGCGGCAAGACGGGGACGGCCCTCAAAGTGAAAGAGGGCCGTTACACGCATGACGTGATGAACAGCTTTGTGGCGGCGTTCCCGATCGATGACCCCAAATACATCGTCATGGTGACGCTCGACGAGCCAAAGCCCGAGGAGCCGGGCAAAATCAACGAAGCCTCGCAAAATGCGGCTCCGACGGCAGGTGCGATCATCAAGCGGATTGCACCGATGCTCGACATCTTGCCCACACCCCGGTTTGACGAACACGCTGCAACCTCCTATGAACAGGCGGCTCCCAGAGAGCGTCAGCGCTTCTTCAGACGGAACCCCTATGAGATTAGCGGATTTAATCAAGGATATTCCGCTTACGGTCAGTACCAGTACTCGCCTGGATACGAATATTACTGGCCTTACGGCCGATAGCCGCCTCGTTGCTCCCGGCATGCTTTTCGTGGCGCTTTCGGGAACGAGAGCGGATGGCATGGCTTTCGCCGGGGAAGCAATTGCGCGTGGGGCGGCTGGAGTTCTAGCTGGAGATACCGCAAAGGCGGACTCGTTCGGGATCCCTGTCTTGCACGCCGCCGAACCGAGGCAGGCTCTCGCTTACCTTGCCGCTCGCTTCTACGGCGCTCAGCCCGATACGGTTGCAGCCGTCACCGGCACGAACGGCAAGACTTCGGTCGCAGCTTTCCTGCGCCAGATCTGGGCCGCAATCGGCTTCGAAGCTGCGAGCCTCGGCACGGTCGGCATCGTGACAGGAAAAGGGGAAAAGGTGCTCGCGCACACGACACCCGATCCGGTTACGCTTCACAAGCACCTTGCGGCGCTCGCGGTGGAAGGCGTGACACACCTGGCGCT
Source organism: uncultured Alphaproteobacteria bacterium (assembly GCA_963829495.1). Classification (GTDB taxonomy): domain Bacteria; phylum Pseudomonadota; class Alphaproteobacteria; order Rhizobiales; family Rhodomicrobiaceae; genus Rhodomicrobium. The sequence goes on along the minus strand of CAWHIT010000014.1, from coordinate 16,214 downwards.
TGAGGCATCGAGCCATGGCCTCGACCAGCACAGGCTGGACGGGGTTCGTTTCTCGGCTGGCGCTTTCACGAATATCACGCGCGATCACCTCGATTATCATCCCACCTTCGAGGATTACTTCCAGGCGAAGCTTCGCCTCTTTCGGGAGTTGCTGCCACCAGGCGCGCCTGCTGTGATCGACGCCGACAGCCCTGGCGCGGACCAGGTCATCCAAGCGGCGCAAAACCGCAAGCTCAATGTCTTGACCATCGGACAGAGCGGTCAGGCGATTGTCCTCAACGCCATAGCGCGAGAGGGCTTCAAGCAGCGCCTCTGCGTCACTTTCGAGGGCCGGGACTTCTGCGTCGAGCTGCCTCTCGCGGGGGCCTTCCAGGTCTCGAACGCGCTCGTCTCGGCGGGGCTGGCTCTCGGTCTTGGCGCTTCACCGGATGCCGTATTCTCCTCCTTGGCGGGAATACGGGGTGCGAAGGGCCGCCTCGAATATATCGGCGAAACCGCACTCGGCGCGCCGGTTTTCGTTGACTACGCTCACACACCGGACGCGCTCGTCAAAGCGCTGCAAGCCTTGCGGCCTTACGTCAGTAGGCGCTTGCACGTCGTTTTTGGCTGCGGCGGCGACCGGGACAAAGGAAAGCGCCCGGAGATGGGGCGCGCAGCGGTTGCTCACGCCGACGACGTTTATGTCACCGATGACAACCCGCGCAGCGAGGAGCCTGCGGAGATCCGCCGCGCAATCATGGCTGCGGCGACGGGCGCTATCGAGATCGCAGGCCGCGCGGATGCCATCGCGATCGCGACTGGCAACCTCAAGAGGGGCGATGTTCTGCTTGTGGCGGGCAAGGGCCACGAAACCGGTCAGATTGTGGGCAAGACCGTCATTCCTTACTCCGATCATGACGCTGTTGCCTCAGCGCTTGCGGCGGTGCGGGGGACGAGCCATGGCTGAACCGCTTTGGACAGCCCTGGAAATCTCGGCGGCGCTTGAAACTACCCCGCCAGGGTCAACGGGCGTTCCGGTGAACGGTGTTTCCATCGATAGCCGGACTTTGAAACACGGCGATCTCTTTTTCGCGATCAAGGGCGAGCGGATGGATGGGCACCGGTTCGTCGCTGCCGCCTTCGACAAGGGTGCTGCCGCCGTTGTCGTGGAACAGGGTTTTGAGCCGGCATCCTCATCCGCGCCGCTTTTCTACGTGCCCGACACGCTGGAAGCGCTGAACGCTCTGGCGCGGCAATCACGAAAAAGGTCGAAGGCAAGCATCATCGCCGTGACCGGAAGCGTCGGCAAGACCGGCACAAAAGAGATGCTGCGCACGATGCTTTCCGCGTCGGGGCTCACTCATGCCTCGGAGAAATCCTATAACAACCTCTGGGGCGTCCCTCTTTCGATCGCACGAATGCCGCGAGATGCGGCCTTCGGCGTCTTCGAAATCGGCATGAACCACGCGGGCGAGATCACGCCGCTGACGCACCTCGTCCGCCCGAATATCGCAATCGTCACCTGGGTGGCTCCGGTTCATATCGAGTTCTTCAAATCGGTGGCTGAGATCGCGGACGCAAAAGCCGAAATCTTCGAGGGTTTCGCGCAAGGAGGGATTGCTATCCTTCCCGCTGACAATGAACACTTTGCGAGGCTTGCGGCGCACGCTCGCGCGAAAGATGCGCGCGTCGTGACTTTCGGAGAAAAGCCGGACGCCGATGCGCGGCTCCTGGGCTACGAGGCAGTCGAGGAAGGCTCGGTGGTCACCGCCGATATACTTGGCACCCGCCTGACGTTCCTGATCCGCGCTCGCGGCCGCCATCTTGCTTCAAACGCCATCGCAGCGCTTGCGGCGGCAAAACTCGCGGGCGCGCGCGTTGAGACCGCAGCCGAATGCCTCGCCCGGTTCGAAGTGCCGGAAGGCCGGGGGCGCAGTTCCGCCTTCGATACGTCGGAGGGGCCGGTTCTTACCATCGACGAATCCTACAACGCCAATCCGGCCTCTATGCGCGCGGCGCTGGAGGTCCTCGGCACGACGTCGCGAACTAAGTTTGCCCGTCGCGTCGCCGTTCTGGGGGACATGTTGGAACTCGGCCACGATGGACCACAATTTCATGCCGAACTCGCAAGCGCGGTTGACTCGAACGACATCGATCTCGTTTTCTGCGCCGGACCATTGATGGCCCGTCTTTACGAAGGGCTGCCTCAGCACAAGCGGGGCGGCTGGGCGCAAAAATCAGAGGATTTGCGCGCTGTTTTGCTGGATCGGGTGCAAGGCGGCGACGCGGTCATGATCAAGGGATCTCTCGGAAGCCGGATGGGTCATCTAGCGGAGGCGCTGCGCCTACACTTCTCAAATTTGGCGGACACATAACGGCCGCGGCGCGGCTTAAACCTGGACCATTGCATGCTTTATCTACTCGGCGAACTGAGCAAAGAATTGCAAATCTTCAACCTGTTCCGGTACATCACGTTTCGGACGGGCGGGGCGGTCGTGACGGCGATGCTTGTCGTGTTCGTGCTCGGCCCCTGGCTGATCGACTCGCTCCGCATGCGGCAAGGCAAGGGCCAACCGATCCGCGAGGACGGGCCGAAAACGCACCTCCTCACAAAGAAGGGCACGCCGACGATGGGCGGCCTGATGATCCTGCTGGGGCTGTGCGTGGCGACGGTGCTTTGGGCCAATCCCTTCAGCCCCTATGTCTGGATCGTCCTGGCTGTCACGCTTTCCTTCGGCCTCATCGGCTTCTACGACGATTATCTGAAGGTGACCAAGCGCACCGCATCGGGTTTTTCCGGCCGGTTCCGGCTTTTTCTCGAACTTCTCGTCGCTGGCCTTGCCACCTACGCCATGGTCGCCGCCGCGGGATCGAGGCCGTTCGCGACGACGTTGACCGTGCCCTTTTTCAAAGACTTTGTTATCCAGCTCGGACCGGTGCTGTTCGTCTGCCTCGGGATTTTTGTGATCGTGGGCGCCGGTAATGCGGTGAACCTCACGGACGGCCTCGACGGGCTCGCCATTGTGCCGGTGATGATTGCGGCTTCAGCCTTCGGTGTCATCGCCTATCTCGTCGGAAACAAGATTTTCGCCGATTACCTGCAAATTCACTTTGTGCCGGGGGCGGGCGAACTAGCGGTGGTCTGCGGTGCGCTTCTCGGCGCGGGGCTCGGATTCTTATGGTTCAATGCGCCGCCCGCCATGATCTTCATGGGGGATACCGGTTCGCTGGCGCTAGGAGGCGCGCTCGGCTCCATCGCCGTCGCCGTCAAGCATGAGATCGTTCTCGCCATCGTCGGGGGCTTGTTCGTGCTTGAAACCGTTTCGGTGATTGTCCAGGTACTTTCTTTCAAGCTGACAGGCAAACGCGTCTTCCGAATGGCGCCCTTGCATCACCATTTCGAGCAGAAGGGCTGGGCCGAGCCAACCGTTGTCGTGCGTTTCTGGATCATAGCCGTGATTCTTGCCCTTGTCGGTTTGACCACGCTGAAGCTGAGGTAACATGATCGAAGCGCACTCCTTCGCGGGCAAGACCATTGCCGTTTTCGGAATGGGAATGTCGGGGCTGGCGACGGGCCGCTCCCTGCTCGCGGGCGGCGCTTCGGTTTTAGCCTGGGACGACGGCGAGAAGGGACGTGATGCGGCAAAGGCTGCCGGGTTGCCCCTGGCCGATCTCGCTATCGCCGATTGGGGCGCAATTGACGTGCTTGTCCTCGCCCCCGGTGTGCCGCTCACGCATCCGGAGCCGCACTGGACCGTCAAGCTTGCCCAGGCGAATGCCGTCGAGGTCATCGGGGATACCGAAATCTTCATGCGCGAGCGCCGGCGGGCTGGGACGGCTTCGCCCGTCATCGCCATCACGGGCACGAACGGAAAATCCACCACGACCGCGCTGACACACCATTTGCTTGAAGCAGCGGGCCTCGATGCGGTTCGCGGCGGCAATATCGGTACCGCCGTTCTCGACCTCCCGCCCTTCAAGGACGGGCGGCATTATGTGTTGGAATTGTCGAGCTATCAGATCGACCTGACGCCGAGCCTCGATCCCGACGTAGGCGATCCTGCTGAATGTTACGCCCGATCATTTGGATCGCCACGGCTCGCTTGAGAACTATGCCGCGGTAAAAGAGAAGATATTTGCGCAAGCTGGAACGGCGGTGATCGGCGCGGACGACGGATTTTGCGACGCCATCGCGACGAGGGCGATCGAACGCGGCGCGAAAACCGTCCGGATTTCGGCGCATCATACGGTTCGCAACGGCATTTATGCGCAAGGCTCCGAGTTGTTCGAAATCGCGGATGGCGCTGTCACGAACCGCACTCAACTCGCCGGCATTGGCTCGCTCAGAGGCGCGCATAACGCCCAGAATGCGAGCGCGGCGCTGGCTGCCGCTCGCAGTCTCGGGCTGCCTTGGGATAAGCTTGCGCAAGCGCTTCGGACATTCCCCGGCCTGGCGCATAGAATGGAGGAAATCAGGCGCATCGGGCATGTCCTCTTCGTGAACGATTCGAAAGCCACCAACGCCGACGCGGCCGAGCGGGCGCTTTCGAGTTTTTCGAATATCTATTGGATCGCGGGCGGCAAGCCGAAGGCGGGCGGCATCGAAAGCCTCGTGTCTTATCTCCCACGCATCAAAAAGGCTTACCTGATCGGGGAGGCGGCAGAGGCGTTTTCAAAGACGCTCGGCGGAAAGCTTCCCTCCACAATTTCGAAGACGCTGGAGCGGGCGGTGGCGGAGGCCTCGGCCGATGCGCTTTCCGCGACAGGCGCCGAAGCGGTAGTGCTCCTTTCACCGGCGTGCGCGTCCTTCGACCAATTCCCGAACTTCGAAGTTCGCGGCGATGCTTTCCGCTCGCTCGTTGAGGCCCTGGCTGGCGCACCCGTCAAGGACCGCGCCGCATGAACTTTTCGCGGGCGGAGCGGGCCGTCGTTACCGATTGGTGGCTCACAGTCGACCGCACCCTGCTCGCACTGATCCTCGTGCTCGCCGTTGCCGGTCTAGCGGCTTCCGCAGCGGCAAGCCCCCAAACAGCTCTGCATCTCAAGCTTGAGCCCTTCTATTTCGTGAAGCGTCATGCGCTCGGCGTGATCGTCGCGCTGCTTATCGTCTTCGGCATCTCCTTGCTCAACCCCATGCAGATCAAGCGCCTTGCCCTCTTTCTTTTCGGCGCAGGCATCTTCCTCATGGCCGCCACGCTTCTGCAGGGCATCGAGCGCAACGGCGCGGCGCGCTGGCTGATTGTCGGAGGCGTGTTCCTGCAACCATCCGAATTCGTCAAGCCGGGCTTTGTTGTCCTGTCCGCGTGGCTTTTTTCGGAAAGCGACAGGAGGCAGGACATGCCTGCGCTTGAGCTGGCGTTGCTGATGCTCCTTCTTTTTGTTGCGCTTCTCGTTCTGCAACCCGACATGGGACAGACGATTATTGTGGCCAGCGTCTGGTGCGGACTGTTCTTCCTGTCCGGCTATTCGCTTCGCATTGCGCCCTTATTCCTGGCCGTGTCCCTGGCGGGCCTCGCAGCGGCCTATTTCACCATGCCGCATTTCATGAGCCGAATTAATCGTTTCACCGGAGGGACGGCCGAGTCGTTGCAGACCTCCGTGGCGGTCGGACGCTTTTCGTGATGCCGGCTGGTTTGGGCATGGTCTGGGCGAAGGCTTCACGAAGACGCGCCTGCCCGGACGCTCACAACGATTTTGTGTTCGCGGCGGTGGCCGAAGAGATGGGCATTGCAGCTTGCCTTTTCTTAATTCTGATTTATGCCTTGATTGTCTGGAGAGCATTAAGAGGCGCATTTCGCGAGCAGGAGCCTTTCGTCCGTCTCGCGGCTGCAGGACTCGTCATGATTTTCGGATTACAGGCCTTAATCAACATGGCAGTGAATTTGAATCTTCTTCCCGCAAAGGGCGTCACGCTCCCCTTTGTGTCGTACGGCCGATCCTCACTGCTTGCGACCGCGATCACGCTTGGCATGATTGTCGCGCTGACGAAGCGGTCTGTGTACAAGTGCGCCTCCCAGGCCTTCCCGGCCTTGGGGAATTGGCAATGACATCCGGCAGGGAGACCTGCCATGAGCCGCGGTTCGCTCATGTTGACCGCAGGTGGAACCGGTGGTCATCTTTTTCCCGCCCAGGCGCTTTGCGAGGAGTTGGTCCGGCGCGGCTACGAGGTTGATCTCATCACCGATACGCGCGGCCACGCGTTCGGCGGCGATTTTCCCGCACGGAAGATCTACAAGGTGGCGGCCGCAACATTCCAGGGACGTTCCCCGATCGAGGCGACAAAAACGCTTGGGCTTCTCGGGAACGGCTTCCAGGCCTCCTACCGGATTTTGGGGGAGGTCCAGCCCAAAGCCATCATAGGCTTCGGCGGCTATCCGACGCTGGCGCCGGTCCTTGCTGCGATGGGGCGGGGTATTCCGTCGGCGATCCATGAGCAAAACTCCGTGATGGGCCAAGCCAACCGCTTTTTGGCGCCGATGGTGAAGGCCATCGCCTGTTCGTTTGAGAACACAAAGTATCTTGAAGGCAAGCTTCTGCTCAAGGCCAGGGTTACGGGATCGCCTCTTCGCAAGGCGGTTCTCGAGCTGCAGAGCATTCCCTATCGCCCGCCTGCGAGCCAGGCCCAGCTCAATCTGCTTGTCTTTGGCGGCAGCCAGGGCGCCCGCTATTTCTCGGAAATGGTGCCCCAGGCGCTGCAGTTGATGCCTCAGCAGATCAAGGACCGGCTCTTCGTCATGCAGCAGTGCCGCGCCGAAGATATCGACCGGGTCTTCGACACCTATGAGGCCTCCGGCGTGGCTGCCGAACTTGCCACATTTTTTGAGGACCTTCCTTACAGGATGTCGAACTCGCACTTGATCGTTGCGCGAAGCGGCGCCACAACCGTCGCGGAACTCTGCGCGCTCGGACGGCCCGCCATACTCGTTCCGCTTCCGCACGCCAAGGATAACGACCAGCTGGAAAACGCAACCCGGATGGAAAGCGCGGGCGCTGGCTACTGTTATCCGCAAGGCTCGCTGACAGCGGAGGGGCTTGCAGGAGCGGTGCGCCGTCTCTTCGAAGATCCCGCGGCCCTCGTGAAGGCCGCATCCAATGCACATTCGCTTGCAAATTACAGAGCTGTTGAAAATCTTGCGAATCTCCTTGAAGAGTTAGCTGAAAAGCAAGGTTCGACCGTGGGCGCGGCAGTAACTGCTTAAGAATCTGCTTCTATCATGGGACCATCTGTCTTGCTGAAGGCCGGCAGATGGAGAAGAGAGGACACGGCAATGAAAGATCCGCTTTCTGGCGGTCGCGTGCATATTATCGGTATCGGCGGGATCGGCATGAGTGCGATCGCCGAAATCATGGCTGCGCGTGGCATTGCCGTGCAAGGCAGCGACCAGAAAGACGGAGCCAATCTTCGCCGCCTCTCAAGCAAAGGCATCAAGGTTTGTGTAGGCCAGTGCGCTGAAAATCTCGATGGCGCGGCCACGGTGGTTATTTCGACGGCGGTCAAGGATACGAATCCGGAGCTGATGGCTGCGCGCGAGAAAGGTCTGCCGGTATTCAGCCGTGCGGATACGCTGGCCGCGCTGATGAAGGGCTATCGGACAATCTCGGTCACCGGTTCCCACGGGAAGACCACGACCACGGCCATGATCGGCTGGATGATGACTGAGGCCGGTCTCGATCCAACCGTGCTTGTCGGCGGCGTTGTTGGCGCCTGGGGCTCGAATACCAGGATCGGAGCGAGCCAATGGATGGTCGTCGAGGCGGATGAGTCGGATGGCACCTTCATCCGGCTGCCGACCGAGATCGGCGTCGTGACGAACATCGACCCGGAGCATCTCGACTATTACGGGACGGAGGCCGCCCTTCACGAAGCGTTTGTGACCTTCTTCCGCCAGATCCCGAAAAGCGGCCTTGCCGTGCCGGGCGTTGACCACCCCGTCGTGCGCAGCCTCCTCAACCGCCTCGATGCGGAAGGAGAACTCCCGCCGATTGCAGCCTTTGGGCGCGCGCTTGATGCACAGTCACGGATCGACCAAGTGGCTACGAATGGCGGATCGGTGACCTTCGACGCGATCCTTGCCGCAGGCGCTGGCAATCCGCCGGTCCGCAGAAACAAGTTCAAGCTCCCGGTCCCGGGAGCGCACAACGCGCTGAATGCGGCCGCTGCGATTGCGGTGGGCCAGCATGTCGGCCTTTCGCCCGATCAGATTTTTGAAGCGCTCTCGACCTTCGAGGGCGTCGACCGCAGGTTCACCTCCACCGGCGAATGGAACGGCGTCGCCATTTACGACGACTATGCCCACCACCCCACCGAGATAGCGGCCGTGCTGAGCGCCGCGCGCGGCGCTTCGAAGGGCCAAGTCATAGCCGTGATGCAGCCCCACCGCTTTTCGAGGCTGGCATCGCTGTTCGATCAGTTCTGCGAGTGTTTCAACGAGGCCGACACGGTGCTCATCGCGCCCGTCTATGCCGCTGGCGAAGCGCCGAACGGTTTCGATCGCGACAAGCTTGTCGAGGGCATCCGGCACACCGGGCACGCGCGCGTCTATCCCATCGACGGCGAGGATACGCTGACGCGCACGGTGGCGACTCTTGCCCGGCCTGGAGATCTTGTCATCGGGCTCGGCGCAGGCACCATCAGCGAATGGACGCGCGCGCTTCCGGGCCGTCTCAGCCTTCATTCAGCGTTTGCCGGCGCGGCGGCGGAATGATTGATGTTTCCGGACCTCGCTCCAAGCCTTTTGGCGAGCGCGCCTGACCTTCGGGGCAGGCTCCTGCCAAATGTCTCGCTCAGCGATTTGACGTGGCTGCGTGTCGGCGGGCCGGCGCAGGTTCTCTTTACGCCCGCCGACGAGGACGATCTCGCCTATTTCCTTTCGCGGTGCCCGCTCGATATTCCGGTGATCGTTATCGGCGTCGGCTCAAATTTGCTTGTGCGCGACGGCGGCGTTCCTGGCGTTGTGATTCGACTCGCGCGCGGCTTCAATGAGGCCGTGCCGATCAGCGCGACCCGGATTCGCGCGGGCGCAGCGGTGCCCGATGTCAGGCTCGCTCAGGTCGCGGCTTCCGCAGGTATCGCAGGTCTCGCCTTCTATCGCGGCATACCCGGCACCGTCGGCGGTGCCCTGCGCATGAACGCAGGCGCTCACGGCGGCGAAACGAAGACCGTTTTGGTTGAAGCGCGCGCGGTCGACCGGAGCGGCAAGGTCCACGTCTTCGATAACGCCGGGATGGGATTCACCTACCGCCATTGCGGCATTCCGGCCGATTACATTTTCACCCACGCGATTTTCGAAGGCCGCGAGGGCGAGCCTGCCGAAATCGAACGCGACATGAAAGGCGTTGCCGAGTATCGCGAAACGCATCAGCCCATAAAAAGCCGGACAGGGGGTTCGACCTTCAAAAATCCCCCAGGCCACAGCGCCTGGAAGCTCATAGACGCGGCTGGCTGCCGTGGTCTTCGTGTGGGCGGCGCTCATATGTCCGAGATGCACTGCAACTTTCTCATCAACGATCAAGGCGCCACCGCCGCCGATGTCGAGCGGCTGGGTGAGCTTGTGCGCGAGCGGGTTTTCGCGCACAGCGGAATCATGCTGGAATGGGAAATCAAGCGCATCGGCGTTACCGGCGCGCAGGAGGAAGTCGCCGCTCCGGGTGAGCACTGCTCCATTTCGAAATGAGGGCGACCCGTCTCGTTTCCGGCCGGTGTAGGCCGAAAGCGGATGCTCGACGTCGCTGAACCATAGGACGCAATGGCGGGCACAGCGGACCCCGACTTTTGGCCCATTCTGCTCCGGCCGCGAACGGATAACCGCACTTCGACAATGTCTGAGGCGAGGCGTCCCTCATTCACCCAATGAACCTGATGACCTGCTCGGCCACAGCTCAAGGCGCCTCCTTGGGGATGTAGTGACTACAATCTTCGAACACACCACCACGAACGTCGATCGCGACGAGATGCATCGTATCAGTCAGGGCGCGCCGTTATCCCAGGCGTGAACGCTAATAAAGCCCGGTCAAAAAGTGTCTATTTCAAATCTTTGCCGTTACAATTTTTAATAGCCTCTTGGTGTACCACTACCTTTAGCTGCGGCGGATCAGTCGCGGCCGCTTTGGCTCTTTGGCAAAACGAGCATTCGGCAAGCGAGTAACCCATGAAAGCATTGTCTGCCCGCAAATCGAACGACCGCAAGGAAACAATGCGCCGGTCTGGGCTGCCGGAAAAGCGAGGAAGTAGTATTTGCGCGCTCATCGCGGGCGCGGGGCTCGCGGCTTTTGCTTTCGGTAACCTCGCACAGGCTGAAAGCAACATCCGCGGCGCCAGCACCGGCCCAACGGACGCACCGGGTTTCAGCCATCCAGATCAATACGTTACTGTGCAGACCGTCAAGCCGGCAGACAACATGTTTCCGGTTGTCCCGCACCCAGAGCAGGATAAGGAAGCTGCCGCCAAGCTCGCCGCTCTCGCTCAGCGCATGGGAAAGCGGCCGAACTTCGTTTTCTTCTTGATGGACGACGTGGGCTGGTCGGACCCTGGCTTTAATGGAGGCGGCATCGCCGTTGGCAATGACACGCCAACCATGGACCGCTTGGCCGCCGAGGGCCTCATCCTGACCTCCGCCTATTCGACGCCATCCTGCTCACCCTCGCGCGCGACTATCCACACCGGCCAAAACCCGCTCCATCACGGCGTTTTGCGGCCGCCGATGTACGGCGAGCCGGGAGGGCTCTCAGGTGCGGTGACGCTGCCGGCGATCCTGAAGAAGCTCGGGTACGTCACCCAGGGCGTTGGCAAATGGCATATGGGCGAGAACAAGGGATCTTTGCCTCAAAATGCCGGGTATGATGATTACCATGGCTTTCTCGGCGTCTCGGACATGTATACAGAATGGCGCGACGTCTACTTCAACCCTGAAGTCGCTCTAAGCCCCGAGCGGTTCAAAATGCTGGAGCAAGATCACTTCAGTCATTATGACGTTCACTGTTCGGCGGCCGATACGGAAAAATGTCAGGATCTCCGGCTTATCGATCTCAATTCGGTCAAGACGCTCGACGAGGAGTGGATCAAAACCAGCCTCAATTTCATCGAGACGATGAAGGGCCGGCGGGAGCCTTTCTTCCTCTATCACGCGACGCGCGGATGCCACTTCGACAATTACCCCGCTGACCGGTGGGCAGGCCGCTCTCGCGCGCGGACCGTGTACGGCGATTGCATGGTCGAGATGGATCACGTGCTGAACCGGCTCGTCGCAAAGCTTGCTGAGACCGGCGAGCTTGAAAACACTGTTATCATTCTCTCCTCGGACAACGGTCCGGAATGCGAAATCCCGCCCCATGGGCGCACCCCGTTCCGCGGCTGCAAGGGGTCGAGCTGGGAAGGCGGCGTGCGCGTGCCGGCGTTCGCTTACTGGAAAGGCATGATCAAGCCGAGGAAGTCAGAAGGACTTTTCGATCAGGCCGATATCTTCAACACTTTCATTTCGCTCGCGGGTGCGCCCGGGGCGAAAGTCGCGGAGTACTTGCCGAAGGATCGCTATGTCGATGGCGTTGACCAGGCCTCGTTCCTTGTCGCGGACAACGGCCAATCGGCGCGGCGTGAGCGCATCTACACTATGAACCAGTATGCTACTGCTGTACGCATCGACGAGTTCAAATACATCATCACGGCAGAAATCGAGGATGGCTTTTTCAAGCGCGGCCATACCGGCGGCTTCAGCGGCCCGATCGCAACAGAAACGGGCGGCGGCGTGATGGTGAACTTGTATACGAACCCGCAGGAGGACGAGAGCGTCGGCATTCGCCATTTGCCCATGGCCGTGCCTGTTGGCAATGCGCTCGGCACCTACCTCCTCGAACTGGCCAAGTATCCTCCAAAGTTCCAAATCGGGTTCTTGTCCAACAATCCCCCGCTCTATGACCTTGGGCCGCTGCAACGGCTTTACACAACGCCCGCGGCACCTTCGGCAGCGCCGGATCAGCACTAAGTCTTCCACGAGCGAAAGGCCGATCAGCTTGGATCATAGACAAGTCAGCCCGAGCAAATCGCTTAAGACACCTTAAACGCAGCTACTTAACCTTGGGCTTAGCCGCGGCGTGTGAGCGCCATTTCGATCCCGAACCTATTTCCGCGTCGTGAACGGGGTCCGGTTCCAGGGGTAGTGCGGGCAAGAGAGATTTCTAGGGCCATTTCCGCAAGCGACCCAAGGCGGAGAACTGCGCTTGGCCCGCTATATCGCCTGACAACAGGCCAAGCCCGCCTTTGTCTTGCGGGGCGAGGGAGCTCAGACGCTGCCTGCGTTTCAGGCGCGAAGCCCCTTCCAATCGAAAAGGGAGCAATCTTAAACGGCCCGTCGCCGCGCCGATGTGTGTTAATCCGAAGCTGGTTAACAAGAGCACGCCTGAACGATTCCTGGTCCAACTGTCCTAACAATTGGTTTATCCGGCGCAACATGGGGAGCCGCGCCTCTTCGATCTGACGATCTAGCACACTGAAAATAAAATGCTTTTTCTTTGATTTCGCCCCCTTAAATAGAATTTAATGCCGGAATTTTCTCCTTTACTGGGACGCGCTAAAGCCGGTTAAATATGTTTCCGTCGCGGGTGTTAACCCTATCCGCGCCTGCCGCAGCCGCGGCGCGCGCTCTGGCGCTGTCATCTTCCTTGCAATTTATATCATACAATTCAAAGGCTTATTGCAAATTAATCTTTTGGGAAAGCGCTTTTCGCTAAGATCCCGCTCAGCAGGAATGACAGTTGGTTTTCGTTGAAGCCGCACTCGATTTCGATCTGAAGCCACAACAATTTTGGGCCATTGCCTGGTCCATGGGGGATGGAATGCAGATTTCAGTCAGCGATGCCAAGGCACAGCTTACCGACCTCGTGCACCGCGCCGAGGCTGGCGACAAGATTGTGCTTACCCGTCACGGTCAGCCCGTGGCCCGGCTCGTGCCGATCAAGGGCGCGCGTAACCGGAAGGCGCGGCTCTCTATGGTCGAGGTGATGCGTCAGGTAGCCCGTGGCCAGGCGTTGCAAGGGCTCGGTGCTGAGCAATATCGGGATTTCGTTGCCGGCGCGGATGGCCTGCCCAAATGGGTACGGCTGCGGAAGCGCTGAGTGTGGCGGCGCATCGCAATATCTGCAAGAGACCCCACAGGACGCAAGACGCAGAGGTGTTGTTGGCAAACCCAAGCACGTTTGCATGTTTTGAGCACAGAGCCGCCAAAATCTTCGTGCTGATAGCGTCGGCGGTTATGCGCGCCGCCTTACGAGGCATTTAAAAGTTCAGGCGCGAGGAAGTAGGGCGCGTTCGATGTCTAGCACGACGGGAAAGTTGCATCATATCGCTGTCCTGATGGGCGGCTGGTCTTCTGAGCGGGATGTCTCGCTGAGGTCGGGCGCGGCCTGCGTAGGCGCGCTGGAGCATGCCGGCTATCGGGTGACGCCGATCGACGTGAACCGGGATATCGCCGATCGCCTCGCCGCCACCAAACCCGACGCCTGTTTCAACGCCCTTCACGGCAAGTGGGGGGAAGACGGCTGCATCCAGGGCGTGCTTGAGACGCTCGAAATTCCCTACACGCATTCGGGCGTGCTGGCATCCGCGCTTGCCATGGACAAGGCGCGCGCCAAGATCGCCTTCAAGGCGGCCGGCATTCCGGTGGCGGACGGCATTGTTGCAAGCCCCGAAGAGGCCGCGCGCGGCCATTTGATGCCGCCCCCCTATGTCATCAAGCCCGTGACGGAGGGATCGAGCGTCGGCGTCTACCTTGTGCGGGAGGATCATGAATATCCGCCGCAGGAGCTGAACCGGCCTGACTGGGCGTTCGGCGACGTTCTCGTCGAGAAATATATCGGCGGCCGGGAACTCACCTGCGCCGTGATGGGCGACCGCGCCCTCGATATCATCGAAATTATGCCCGCCGACGGGCTCACTTTCTACGATTACGAAGCAAAATACGCAAAAGGAGGCTCACGCCACATTCTACCGGCACAAATTTCACCGGACATTTACAAGTTTATCCAAAAATTGGCAGTTGATGCACACAATGCATTGGGCTGCCGGGGTATAAGCCGCGCCGATTTTCGTTTGGACAATCGGCCGGGGGGAACAGGCGAGCTGGTCTGCCTTGAGGTCAATACTCAGCCAGGCATGACGGCGACATCGCTTGTTCCGGAACTCGCCGCCCATGCTGGATTGACGTTCGGTGAGCTTGTTCGGTGGATTGTGGAGGACGCCTCTTGCGGCCGGTAACCCAGGAAAAGGTCCGTTCGGGCCTGGAGTCGGCGGGGCAAACCCGGTCAAGCAAGGGGCATCCCGGCCTTCCTGGTTTTCGATCGCCGAGGCGCACGCGGACTTCGCGGCCGAGGCTGGCTTCGTGGTCAGCATGATGTTTCTCGCCTCGGCGGCGTTCTACGCACTCATCTGTCGGGCGCCACGAAGGCGATCTTCGACGAAATCGCCGCGACGGCGGACCGTGTCGCATACGACGCCGGCTTCCGTCTTGAAGATATTGCGATTTCCGGCTCCAGGAACACGCCGCAAGAAACGCTGATCAAGGCTCTCGCCCTGCCCTACGCGAACTCCTCTCTTTTTTACGACGCCGCCGAAGCCCACGATCGGCTGGTGAAGATGGGCTGGATCGCTTCGGCGGAAGTTCGCCGCAGCCTGCCTTCGCGGCTGGAAGTAGTGATGACCGACGCGAGCCCTTTGCGCGATGGGCCAATTAAAAGAATGTTGTCAGGCCATCGATCGCGAAGGGCATATCCTGGGGCCAGCGGAAGGCCGGTTCGAAACTCTACCTCTCTTCGCCGGCGAAGGCGCCCCGGCGGAGGCCGCGGAGCTTCCGACACTCTTTCCGGTCATGAGACTCATCGAAGCATATTGAGCGCACCGAACTGGTCGCCGAACGATTTTGGCAGATCAAGCTCGACAGTGGCCTGATCCTGAAACTCCCGCGCAAGGTGAACAATTTAGTTCTGGCGAGGGTGAAATCGCTGCTGGCGAGTAATAAGATTGCCGAGATGGCGCTGGACACCATCGATTTGCGTCTCGCGAACCGGACGATCTTGCAACTGCGGGAGCCGACCCTGGCCAATCGCGACAGGGCCATTGTTATTACCTCCGGGCCGCCGCAGCCCGCTATGCCGCTGCGGAGGGGCAGGGCCTTATGACGGAAGAGCGGCGGCAGGCCTCTCGCGGTCAGTCGCGGCTCTGGCCGTTCAGAGCGCGAGACGAAATCATAACTATCATCGATATGGGGTCGCAAAAGCTCGCTTGCGCGATCGTGTCCTTGTCCTCGCCGCGCTTCGGCTTCGACGCCGGCGCGAGAAGCGTCCGTGTCTTGGGCAGCGGGGCGGTCAGGTCGTCTGGCTTGTCGGGCGGCCGCATCGTCAATCTGGCGGCCGCGGAAACGAGCATAAGGCGAGCGGTGGCCCAGGCGGAAGCGGAGGCCGGGCTTACTGTTGAAGACGTGCTGGTCACGGGCCAATTTCATGGGCTGGCCGCAGATCTTCGCTGCGAGGCTCGGCCACAAGGCTCGCTCTTGAAGGAGGACATCGACGCGATTTCTATTGCGGCCGGAGAACATTGCGCAAGGGAGCAGCGGAAACTTCTCCACCTTTTCATGACCCCGGGCGAGTCCGGCGACAGTGAATCGGCAGCCGCCGAAAAGGCCGAAGCGCCGAAACGGATGTGATTGCGATTTCCATGCCGCTCGCGGCGCCCGCGAGATTGCTGGGTGCCTCGCCAAGAGCCTGCTCACCGTACGTGGATATATCGCCGGGCCTGTCGCCTCCGCGCTCGCGGTAACGGATGTGCTGGAGCGCCCGGCGGGCATCCTTGTGATCAATATGGGGGCCCAGTCCACGGGTTTCGTTCTCTTCTCGCGCGGCATTCCTGTCTTCGCCGACTGTATCGCCTCGGGCGGCCAACAAATTTCGGAAGAGATCGTGCGCGCGTTCACCTTCGCAAATTCGAAGCGGAACGCCTCAAAATCCGCTATGGCAGCGTGTACGATAGCCTGCAAGCTGATATCGATTTGCCTGTAAGTAATGGAGAAACCCACGAGCCGATATCCAAGTTTTTCTCTTAATCATATAATTCGATCGAATGCATCTTCCCTCCTTCAGGCCATTAATGAACGGTTAAAGGGTGCTGGATATTCTATTCCGATGGGGGGCGCCGTACTGACCGGGGGTGGTAATCTGCTTCCAGGAATTCGCGAACTCGCTTCGCACATCCT
>CAWHIT010000013.1:0-13807 GCA_963829495.1 uncultured Alphaproteobacteria bacterium | reverse complement strand
CGATCACCGCCTGATTGACCGTGCCCGCAGCCGCATCGTCGCGGATCAGCTGCAAGCCTTCTTCGCCGCACAGATAATCGTGCTTGCGGCACAGCGGAGCTTTTAACTCTTTGGTCGCAACCTTCTCAGCGCGGCGAGCGGAGCCGCCTCCGCGATCCCGCAGCCGCCGCACAGATAGACGCCGAGCTTCTTTTCTTGCGCGTTCATCGGGCCTGTCCCCCTTGCGCGGTCTGGATCGCTTTCAGCGCCGCCGCCGTGGCGGACTGCACCGACATGGACACGTCGAGAGGGCCTGAGGCGACGCCCGCCGCAAACATTCCGCCTCCTCCTCGGGCGGCGGCAGGAAGCCATAGCCGTCCATCCTGGCTTTCAGCGAAGCGGGCAGCGACGCGGATGCGGGCTCCATGCCCACCGCCAGGACGACGAGATCGTAGGGCCGTTCATAGATCTCGCGGGAGAGCGTATTCTCGCCCTTCAGGACTGGGTTGCCGCCTTCGCCTTCAATGATCGACGCCGGTTTCGACTTCACGAAGCGCACCTGCGGGTCGGCCTTCACCTTCTGATAGAAGCTCTCCAGTTTGTCGTGGGCGCGGATATCGATGTAATACATATCGACTTCGCTATCGGCGTATTGGGCGCGCACATAGGCGGCGTGTTTCAAGGACGCGAGGCAGCAGATCCGCGAACAGTAGGGCAGATGGTTGAGGTCGCGCGATCCGGCGCATTGGATCAGCGCAACACGCCTTGCCTCCTTGCCGTCGGATGGGCGCAGGATTTTGCCGCCCGTCGGGCCGCCATCCGCCGCGAGGCGCTCCATTTCCACGTTGGTGATGACGTTCGGCACGCGGCCATAACCATAGGATTTGAGCTTCGCCGCGTCATAAGGCTTCCAGCCTGTCGCCCAGATGATGGACGCGACCGGCAGCTCGAAGCTTTGCGGCGCGTCGTTCAGGTCGATCGCGCCATATTTGCAGGCGGACGCGATGACGCTGGCTTCCGGGGTGCCGATCACCTCCGGCGCGACGACGTAGCGCATGGGGTAAGCCATCGCGTGCGGCAGGTACGCCGCCGCGACCGTATCGAGATGATAGTTGAAGGATTCTTGACCCGCGTCTGAGCGGCTTTGCGCGCAGTCACCGCACGCCGTACAGCGCGCGGTCACGTAACGCGGCGAGGTCTGCACCGTCACTTTGTACGCGCCGGGGCCGCCTGTGATTTCCGCAACGCGTGCCATGGTGATGACCCGGATGCGCGGATTGCCTCGTAATCTCTGATAGTTAATCTCCAGGCCGCAGGCCGGATGGCAGAGCTTCGGAAAATAGCGGTTGAGCTGGGCCACGCGCCCGCCGAGGCTTGCCGTCTGCTCTAAGAGGATGACGTCGAAACCTGTTTCGGCCGCCTCGACCGCCGCTGAAATGCCTGCAACGCCGCCTCCGGCGACCAGGATTGTTTGGCTTTCTTGTCCTTGCGCTGCCATCAGCCCTCCCTTACCGGTCCGCGCTGGCTCGATTTGCGCGGGCGCCATTCGTTCCGCCCATTTTAAATCGTCATATTTTGATTTTTGCAATTGTCCTGTTTTTTGAACAAAGAGGAATTGATCAAGATCAAGATTAGCGGCGATATATCGTATTATCCTAATATGTCTATTCGACGCGCCCTGTTGAAAGGCACTCCTTTCCGAAGCTCGAAAGAAAGAGCGCGGATGAAAGGAAGGCGCAGGCCCGTTTTTGACGTCGAGACGCTGAACCAGCCGCCCTTTGGGCAAAAGGCAAGCGCCCAAAAGAGGCGCAGAGATGGGAGAAAAGCGCATGTCGAAGCTCGTCCCACCGCACGGTGGCGACACATTGATGCCGCTGCTCGCGCCAGAGGCGGAACAGGCCGAAGAAAAAAAGCGCGCTCAGGGCCTGCGCAAAGTGCCGATGAGCAGCCGCGAAACCTCCGACTTCATCATGATGGCGATGGGGGCCTACACGCCGCTCGAAGGTTTCATGGGCCGCGAAGACTGGCACGGCGCTTGCGCTGACATGAAGCTTGCCAATGGCGTGTTCTGGCCGATCCCGATCACGCTCTCCTGTTCCCGCGAACTGGCGGACAGCATCGCCATCGAGGAGACTGTGACACTCGTCGATCAGGACTCGGGCGAGATCATGGGATTGCTCGAAGTCACCGATAAATACGAGATCGACAAAGAGTTCGAATGCCGCCACGTGTTTCGCACGACCGATCCGAAACATCCTGGCGTCGCCAAAACCCTGGCGCAGGGCGAGGTCAATCTCGGCGGCCGCGTCACCGCTCTCAGCGAAGGCCGTTACCCGAAGCAGTACGAAGGTCTTTACTACCGGCCCGCGGAGATGCGCGCGATCTTTGCCGACAAGGGCTGGAGCCGGGTGGCCGCATTCCAGACGCGCAACCCGATGCATCGCAGCCACGAGCATCTGGCCAAGATCGCCATCGAGATCTGCGACGGCGTGCTCATCCACCAGGTTCTCGGCGCGCTGAAGCCCGGCGACATCCCGGCCGAGGTCCGCGTGAAGGCGATCGACGCGCTGACGCACACATACTTCGTTCCCGGCACCTACATTCAAGCGGGCTACCCAATAGAAATGCGCTACGCCGGCCCGCGCGAGGCGCTGCTTCACGCGCTGTTCCGCCAGAACTTCGGCTGCTCGCATCTTGTCATCGGGCGCGATCACGCCGGTGTCGGCAGCTACTATGGTCCGTTCGACGCGCAGCACATCTTCGACACGTTGCCGCGCGGCAGTCTTGTCATTCAGCCTCTCAAGATTGACGTCACATTCTACTGCTACCAGTGCGGCGGCATGGCGACGGCCCGCACTTGCCCGCACGGACCAGAAAACCGGCTTGAAATTTCCGGGACGCGGCTGCGGAAAATGTTCGCCGACGGGGAAACGATCCCCGCCGAGTTTAGCCGCCGCGAAGTGGTCACCGTCCTCAACGAATACTACAGCGGTCTGACCCAGTAGCCCAGCCGTCCAGTTTCGAACTGAAAAAAGGGAGGAAGTGCAAAGATGCCAACATTCGTTCATGAAGCGAAATGCGATGGATGCAAGGGCGGTCAGCAAACCGTGTGCATGTATATCTGCCCGAACGACCTGATGAAGCTCGATACCACGCGGATGAAGGCATACAATCAGGAGCCGGAGCAGTGCTGGGAATGCCAGTGCTGCGCGAAGGCCTGCCCGCAGCAAGCCATCGAGGTGCGTTCCTTCCAGGACTGGGTGCCCATGGGCGGCGCCGTCATCCCGCTTCGCACCGACAGCACTATCATGTGGACCATCAAGTTCCGCGACGGCGAGGTGAAGCGCTTCAAGTTCCCGATCCGCACGACGCCCGTCGGATCGATCGACCCGTATGCCGGCAAGCCGCCAGCGGGCAATCTCGATGACCAGTTGCTGTTCACCGAAGCGAACTCAGTCCTTCCGACCATCTAGAACCGCTCAGTGCGCTGACACAAAAAGACATTCCAGAGGAAATACACATGGGCGAAGGCACGTTCGGCAATCCCGAAATCGTCGAATTCAAAACGGACATTCTCATCATTGGCGGCGGGATGGCCGCCTGCGGTGCAGCCTACGAGATCAAACGCTGGGTCGGCGACGACGTCAAGGTCACCCTCGTCGACAAGGCCGCGATGGACCGTTCCGGCGCCGTCGCGCAAGGACTATCGGCCATCAACACCTATCTCGGGCGAGAACTCGCCCGATGACTATTGCCGCATGGTCTCCGCCGACCTGATGGGCCTCACGCGCGACGACCTCGTTTACGACGTTGGCCGCCATGTCGACGGCACCGTTCATCTGTTCGAGGAATGGGGCCTGCCTATCTGGAAGCAGAAGGAGACCGAAGGCGTCGCCCTGAAGGATGGCGGCAAGCCGGTGCGGTCCGGCAAGTGGCAGATCATGATCAACGGCGAAAGCTACAAGACAATCGTAGCCGAAGCCGCCAAGAAGGCGCTCGGGATCGAGAACATCTATGAGCGCGTCTTCATCGTGAAGCTGCTGCTCGACGCGAACGAGCAGAACCGCATCGCCGGTGCGGTGGGTTTCTCGGTGCGCGAGAACAAGATCTACGTCTTCAAGGCGAACGCGGTGCTTCTCGTCGCGGGCGGCGCCGTGAACGTATTTAGGCCGCGCTCGACGGGCGAAGGCATGGGCCGCACCTGGTATCCGGTGTGGAACGCCGGCTCGACCTACGCCATGGCCGCAGAGGCAGGCGCCGAGCTGACCATGATGGAAAACCGCTTCGTCCCGGCCCGCTTCAAGGACGGATACGGCCCGGTCGGCGCGTGGTTCCTGCTGTTCAAGTCGAAGGCCACGAACGGCTTCGGCGAGGATTACGTCAAGAAGAATGCGCATATGCTCGCCGAGTTTGCGCCCTACGACAAGGCGGCTGTCGTGCCGACCTGCCTTCGCAATCACGCCATGCTGCACGAGATGAAGGAAGGCCGCGGCCCCATCATGATGGACACCGCGACCGCCATGAAAGAGCTCGGCAAGAACATGACGCCGAAGGAGTTCAAGCACCTCGAAGCGGAGGCGTGGGAAGACTTCCTCGACATGTGCATCGGCCAGGCGGGCGTGTGGGCGGGCATGAACATCCGCCCGGAGGAGAGCCCCTCCGAGCTGATGCCGACGGAGCCCTACCTGCTGGGCAGCCATTCCGGCTGTTGCGGGATCTGGGTTTCCGGACCGGAAGACATCAAGTCGCCGGCGGAATGGCGCTGGGGCTACAACCGCATGACCACCGTCCACGGTCTGTTCACCGCGGGCGACGGCGTCGGCGCTTCGGGCCACAAGTTCTCGTCGGGCTCGCACACCGAAGGCCGCATCGCCGGCAAGTCCATGGTGAGGTGGCTGCGCGATCACAAGAGCTACCAGCCAGTGTTCAAGGATGACATCAAGGCCATCGCCGAGCAGATCTACGCGCCTGTGCGCACCTATTTCGCGCATAAGGACGAGACCACGGCCGAAGACGTGAACCCCAGCTACATCACGCCCAAAATGCTGCAGATGCGCCTGCAGAAAACCATGGACGAGTATGTGGCAGGCACCTCGACTTACTACCAGACGAACGGCAAGCTTTTGAGCATGGGCCTCAAGTTCCTGAACATGCTGAAGGAAGACTCGAAGAAGATGCGGGCGAAGGATCTCCACGAGTTGATGCGCGCCTGGGAGAACTACCACCGCATCATCACCGCCGAGGCTCATCTGCGCCACATCCTCTTCCGCGAAGAGACCCGCTATCCGGGCTTTTATTATCGCTGCGACTTCCCGAAGCTCGACCGCGAGAACTGGCAGTGCTTCGTCAACTCGCGCGTAGACCCGGCCAGCGGCGAGTGGACGATGATCAAGCGTCCGCATGTCGATCTGGTCGAGAAGCATTACGGCGGCCAGAAGCATTGACGCCACCGTTTGCGGGTTCTACCCGGCTTGCAAAAACAGAGCCGCGCCGGGTGCGCGGCTCATGACTTTAGAGAGTGCTTATGACTGCTGATCCTGCATCGGGCGAACACTTCGAAGACACCGGCGACGGCACCGCGCCCCGGCCCGGCGTGGAGAAAGACCAGCAGCTCAATATCTTCGATAGCGTGCGCGTGCCGTCGGCAAATCCGGTCGAGCCCGTCAGGCTTTGCGGCAGCGATACCTTTCAGTTCCGCTGCCATTGTGGCGTGTCCTGCTGGAACACCTGCTGTCATGGCGCCGACATCACGCTGCCGCCTTACGATATTCTCCGCCTCGCCCGCCACCTCGAGGTGAGGCCGGCTGAGTTTCTTGAGCGCTATACCGTGCCCGCCGAACACGAAGGCGCCAGCATGCCGGTCGTGAAACTGCAGATGGGCGGCGACGACGGCACGGGCGCCTGCCCCTTCCTCGCGGACGAGGGCTGCACGGTCTATGCCGACCGGCCCTCCGCATGCCGCTATTACCCGCTCGGGCTGATCTCGGTGAAGCTGAAGGACAGCGAAAAGAAAGAGGATTTCCATTTTCTGGTCCGTGAGGAGCACTGCCGCGGCCACGACGAACCGCAAAGCCAGACGGTCACCGACTTCTGCAAGGATGAGGGCCTCGAGCCCTACGAGCAGATCAACCGCGGCTGGATCGACATTTTGATGAAGCTTGCCTCATGGCGCTCGATGGGCGGCCCAATGGGCAGGACGCCGTCCCCGCAGACGCGCCAGATGTTTTTCATGGTGTCCACGGATGTGGACCGCTTTCGTGGCTTCGTCTTCGGAAGCCGGTTCCTGCACATCTACGACATTCCCGCCGACGCTGTGGACACCGTCCGGACCAGTGACGAAGCGCTCTTGCGCCTGGGCTTCGCGTGGCTGAAGAACGTGCTTTTCAACGAGCCCACGGTTGCGATGCGGGAAGAGGTTCTCCAAAGCGCGATCGCGAAGGCGCGAACAGAGGTCGGCGGAGCATAGAAGCGCGCGAGGAGCCATGCTGACAGAACGCTTGGTTTGGGCGGCCTGGCGCAGGCAGCTTTTTCCCTTTCTTGGGTGGATGCCGCTTGTCAACCGCGAGACGGTTCAGGCGGATCTCTGGGCGGCGGTGACGGGCGCCCTGGTTGTCTTGCCTCAAGGCGTCGCCTTTGCGACGATTGCCGGGATGCCGCCGGAATATGGCCTGTACGCGGCGATCGTTCCAACCATCATCGCCGCCTTGTTCGGCTCCTCATGGCATCTTGTCGCCGGACCGAGCACCACCGCCTCGCTTGTGTTGTTTTCCGCCCTGAGCGCCTTCGCGGAGCCGGGCTCGGACCATTATGTGAAGCTCGCCCTGACGCTCGCGTTCATGGTGGGGCTTCTTGAACTTTCGCTTGGCGTATTCAGGCTCGGGGCCATCGTCAATTTCATTTCCCATTCCGTGATTGTGGGGTTCACCGCCGGCGTTGGCGTTCTCATTATCATCACCCAAACCAGGAACTTCGCCGGGCTCAGCATTCCGCCGGGAGCCCCGATCTATGAAACGGTCTGGGAAATTTTCACGCGAGTGGGAGACATCAATATCCCCACCACCGTGACCGGACTTGCAACGCTAGGGACAGGTATTGCAGTAAGGCGCTACTTTCCGCGCATCCCGTTCATGGTGGTGGCAATCCTTGCTGGCAGCCTGCTAGGCACGGCGCTCAACGCGCTTGGCGCTCATATCGCGACTGTCGGCGCATTGCCGTCGCATCTGCCGCACCTGTCGTCGCCGAGTTTCGACCCCAAAACCTGGATCCTGCTTCTGCCTGCAGCGCTTGCAATAGGCATCTCCGCGTTGAACGAATTGGTATCCATTTCGCGGTCGATCGCGATCAGAAGCGGCCAGCATGTCGATGCGAACCAGGAGTTCATCGGGCAAGGGCTGGCCAATACGATCGGCAGCTTCTTTTCGGGGTATGTCGTGTCGAGTTCCTTCAATCGAAGCGCTCTCAATTACGCCGTTGGAGCGCGAACGCCCCTCTCGGCTATCATTGCAGGCGTTCTACTCATCGGCATCATATCGGTCGCGGCGCCGCTGGCCGCTTACCTGCCATATGCTGCGATGGGCGCCTCGCTTTACTTGATTGGCTGGGGATTGATTGATCGCCAAAACATCGCTCAGATCGCCAGGACAAGCCGCACGGAAACGGTCATTCTCGCGGCGACCTTTCTCGCGGCCCTGTTCATCCATGTTCAATTCGCGATTCTTGCCGGCGTTACCCTGTCGCTCATTGTATTTCTCTACCGAACATCAAAGCCCCAAATCCACATCCGCGTCCCGGATCCTCAGAACTACGCCAGAAAATTCACCGACACGCGTCCCGACTTGCCGGAATGCAAGCAGATGCGGCTGATCCGGATCGACGGATCCTTGTTCTTTGGTGCCGTCAATACTTTCAAGGAAACGCTCCTGAATTATGAAGCGACCGCGCCGCAAAGCAAGCATCTGCTGATTGTCATGCAGGGCGTGAACTTCATCGACGTCGCTGGGGCCGAAGCTTTGGTGCAAATGGTGGGGCGATACAATGCGAGGGGCGGCCGTCTTTACATGATCCGGCCCAAGGAAAGCGTGATGCAACTGTTGGAACGCGGCGGTTACATGGATGACGTCGGCCGGCAGAACGTGTTCTTTTCCAAGACCACGGCGTTGCGCACCGTCTACCGCTATCTTGATTACGACATATGCCGCTCATGCACGCTCAGAGTTTTCGTCGAATGCGCGCGCAAGGGAAAGCAGGAGCCCCGCGAAGACGAGGACGACGAGCCAGACCCCTCTCCAACGACCGTCGCTGAGGCAGCGACCGCGAAGGGCAGAGCGTAGCGTGATGGGAATTATGCTGAGGAGACACTATGTAAGTCGCGCTCCTGCAGCGAGAGTGTTCGATTGCCTGCGGCTTGCCGCCTAGCCAAATCGGGGAAAGCGCCGAACTGGACGACGCTAGCGGAAGTGCTTCGAAAGCTTCAACGCCTGCCCCTGATAATGCGAGCCGATCTCGCGTCCGTAGAACTGGCGGACGGTTCCTTGGGGGCTCGTAGATGAGCCGCCCGATCACCGGCACCTTGTGGCTGCGCACCTCAAGGCTGCCATGGCCGCCTCCGCTATGCAGAGGCCTGGATCGAGGAACCCGGCAAAATGCGCGCGGAACTCGCCCATGAGCGCATTAAACGGCTCCATCTCGGCGGCGTGCGTGGCCGGGACGGTCACTTCTGCTACGGGACCCTGGAAAACCCGGCGAGCAATCGACCGGCACGCTATCCAAAACATGCGATGATAGCTGCAGCCTTCAGCAAATTTGCAGCGTCCCTAACATCGCGGAAGATTTTTCCGTTCCTTAAGCTGGCGGACTTGCAAGGCACAGCTCTCATTTAGGATCTTGAGCTGCGCAATCTGCTCATTCGCGGATAGGAGCTCATTTTTGAGCCGTTCGTTTTCGCGCTCTAATTCTTCGATGCGCTGTCGTTGTCTGGTCATGAAATCGGTTTCCCGCCGTGGCGCTGGAGGGCAAGATTGATGCTATCCAGCAAGTTTGGATACTTTACCAGAAACTCCACCAATCGGCGGAGTTTCTGGTAAGTCTTAATGTCGCCTCTGGCTTGTCCCTGCGCTAGCGGAAGCGGCTTCCGCGATGACGATGACTGTTTGACGGTTCGAACGCTATTGAACCTGCCTCAGCGGAAGTGCTTCGAAAGCTTCAGCGCCTGCGCCTGATAGTGCGAGCCGATCTCGCGCCCGTAGAGTTGAGCGGGCGGCTCACTGAGGGGTTCGTAGATGAGCCGCCCGATCATCTGCCCGTCCTCCAGAATGAACGGCACCTTGTGGCTGCGCACCTCAAGGACGGCGCGGCTGCCATGGCCGCCCATCGCGGCCATGCCGAAGCCTGGATCGAAAAATCCGGCATAATGGACGCGGAACTCGCCCATGAGCGCATTGAAGGGCTCCATCTCGGCGGCGTGCGTGGCCGGGACCAGAACGGCTTCCTTGGAGGCGAGGATATAGAACTCGTCCGGGTCGAGGATCAGCAGCTTCTGCGGCGTCACCATCAGCGGCTCCCAGAACTCGTCGATGTCGTAGGCGCCTGCGCAATCCACATCGATGACGCCGGTGTGCCGCTTGGCGCGGTAGCCGATCAGGGGATAGGGTCCGCCGCCGCTCAAGTCGACGGACAGCGGAACCTCGCGGGGATGGTGCGGGGTTGCCGCAGCTCCCGCCGTTTCACTGCGAAAGCGCATTTGCGAAAGCCGAGATCCGGACCGCACCAGGATTGGAAAGGTCTGCGGACAGATTTCGAGGTAGAGGTGGCCGCGATAGCCGGGGCCGGTCTGGTCGAAGCCCGGGGCGTGATCGGCGATGACGCGGGTGAAAACATCGAGCCTGCCGGTGGAGCTTTTGGGGTTCGCGACGCCGGTCACGTCAGCGGGCAGCGCGAGCGCCTCCTCGATTTCCGCGACATACACGCAGCCGACTTCCAGAACCGCACCGGGGCCGAGATCCACGGTGTGAAGCACGAACCGATCGATCTGCGCTCTCGTCGTGGCGGCTGGCCCGGGCATGAAGCTCGCGCGTACCCGGAACGCCCGCGCTCCAAGCCGAAGATCGAGGCTCGCGGGCTGGATTTGCCCTGCCCCTATCGGAACGGTGGAGGCGATTGCGCCTCTCTCGATCAGCGCCGCGATCGCCTGCGATGGAAGAATGCCAAGAGCCGTCATGGCTCAGGAATAGGCGATGTCGGGGCCGCCGAACAACTCATTTTCCTAAAGCCTCGCCGGAAGCGCGCATAAGCCGCTCCGCATTGGATGCGTCAACGGATCGCGTTTGTCATCACCCCCGGAAGGGTGAAGCCCCATCCGGGATCGTAATACATTGAAACGCGACATTTATTTTACGATCCCGGCTCGCACCTCGCTTGACGAAACGCGAAGCGAGCGGCGTCGCCATCCGCCTGTCAGTTCAGCGGAGTTCGCTTAGCGCCGCGACGTTGATACGGTGAGACGCGCGTCTTTCAACACAAGGCGCTTTTCCGCCAGGGCAAGCCATTTCCGGCAGCTTGCCAGGCTCAGATTGCACCGAACCGCAATCCCGGCAGGGGCGGTGGGAGATTTCAAGCGGCCGGTCGCCACTACGCCCGCGCCTGCCGCCTCGCGGCTTGCTCTTGCAAGAAGATCGCTCGCGGTCATGTTTCTCAGGAACGGGTTGGCTGCGATCGCGGCCTCGCTAAGGAGGTTCGCGACAGACTCTTCGGGCTTCGCTTCGAGAATTTTGAGCGCGCCCGCCGCCCCCGCGAAGAAGGCGAGGCGCAGGTTCGCCGCCGTTGCCTCAACGCCTTTCGCTGCCAGCGCGCTTGCGTTTTCGCGGGTGTAGAGGAGGGCCACGTCGCGGGAGATCTGAGGGTCTGTCCTGAGCGCCAGAATGTCTGCGTCCGCTTTTCCCGACGCGACGGCAGGGAGGTTCCGGCGCACCAGGTCCAGGAATGTCGTCTCGACGAACTGAAAGGGGCCAAGCGCCGATGACGCGGGATTTTTGGCGTATCGACGTCCGCCTGACTCGGCGCGCATCAACCGGTCGAGGAACAGAACTTCGCTTTCGGTCGGGGTCAGCTTCGCTTCCGCCTCCGCTTCGGCGAGGCACGCGCTTGAGGGACTGAAAAGGAAAGCAACAAGGATGAGTATGAGCTTCCCCAAGCCGCGCATCAGCCGCCCGTCGTGCTCATGTGACGGCCCACAGCGGGTTTCTGGGCGCGGCGGTCGATGACGAAATCGTGGCCCTTTGGCTTGCGGCCGATGGCTTCGTCGATTGCCGCGGAAAGCAGCTCGTCTGACGCGCTGCCCCGGAGCGGCGCCCGCAAATCCGCGGCGTCTTCCTGGCCGAGGCACATGTAAAGCGTGCCAGTACAGGTGACGCGAACGCGATTGCAGCTTTCGCAGAAATTATGCGTCAGCGGCGTGATGAAGCCAAGGCGCCCGCCGGTTTCGCGAATCCGGACATAACGCGCCGGTCCGCCTGTGCGATAGGGGATGTCTTCCAGCGTCAGCCGGTCCATGAGCCGGCGCACGCACCACGGAGAGTGGCAGATACTGATCGGTGCGGTCGCCTTCGATGTCTCCGAGCGGCATGGTCTCTATCAGTGTCAGGTCCATTCCTTCCCCGTGACACCATCTTAACATGTGCTCAATTTCGTCGCTGTTCACGTTCTTGAGCGCGACCATGTTGATCTTGATCTCAAGGCCAGCGGCTTGGGCGGCGCGAATGCCCCGCATGACTTGCGCGAAATCTCCCCACCGCGTGATGGCCTTGAATTTCTGCGGATCGAGCGTATCGAGCGAGACATTGATGCGCCGCACGCCTGCATCGGCGAGCCCCGCCGCGAACTTCTCAAGCTGGCTGCCATTGGTGGTGAGCGTAAGCTCGTCCAGCGTCCTGCTTTGCAGGTGGCGGGACAAAGCCGAAACGAGCCACATGATGTTTTTTCTGACCAGAGGCTCGCCGCCTGTAAGCCGGATTTTCCGCACGCCTTTCGCGATGAAGGTCGCGCAGAGGCGATCCATCTCTTCGAGCGTGAGAAGTTCAGCCCTGGGCAGGAACGTCATGTTCTCCGCCATGCAATAGACGCAGCGCAAATCACAGCGATCCGTGACCGAGACGCGCAAATAGGTTATGTGTCGCCCGAATGGATCGACCATGGCTCCGCCGCCCGGTTCAAAAGCGGTGGCGGCGGAATGTTGAAGGGTCATGGAGTTGTCCCGGACTGCAAGGGCTTAGACGAGCTTACCGGCTCTCTCTCAAAGTGAAAGGAAAACACCGGAGCATCGATTAATATCCTTGTCATTTGGGGATGCGAAACAAGCTTATCAGGATGTGCCCTGGTTCGATAGTTTGTGACCGCCTCGGCCTTGTCCCTGAGGCGAGCGCCCAGCAACAGGAGCGAAAAATGCCCCGCCTGAACGGGATCCTCGAGACCGCGATTTATGTCGACGACCTCGGACGTGCCCAGCGCTTTTACGAAGACATCCTGGAACTCAAGCCCGTTTTCGCGGACGGCCGCTTGAGGGCCTATGACGTCGGGGGCCGCAGCATTCTTCTCGTGTTCGAGCGCGGTGCATCGATCGAGACAGTGACGCTGCCCGGCGGCATGATTCCGGGTCACGACGGCGCCGGCCCCCTGCATTGCGCTTTCGCCGTCAGCGCCGACGAACTTCCCGGCTGGAAAGACCGTCTGTCCGCCCATGGCATTCAAATCGAAGGCTGCATGGATTGGCCGCACGGGGGCAAAAGCATCTACTTCCGCGACCCCGATGGCCATCTCCTCGAACTTGCGACGCCGGGACTTTGGCCGATCTACTAACGACAATTGGCTGCCATCACACCTTTGAAGGATATTGGGACGCGCAATGTTACGATTGGACCACATCGTAGTGGCGTCTTTGACCCTCGAAGAAGGCGTTGCCCATGTCGAGCGTTGTCTCGGAGTAATTGTGCCTCCGGGCGGCGAGCATCCCTTGATGGGAACGCATAATCATCTGATGCGCCTCGGCGACGAGATTTATCTTGAGATTATCTCCCCAAACCCAAAAGTTCGTCCGCCGCGACCGCGCTGGTTCGGGCTGGATAAAAGCGAAATGCTCGCGCAATTGGACGTATCGCCCCGATTGATTACCTGGGTCGCTCGTGTCCCGGATCTGGGGGTGGCATTGCAGAATTTTCCCGAAGCTGGAGAAATCGTCAGCGTAAGCCGGGGAGATCTGTCTTGGCTGATTTCGGTTCCGGCTGGCGGAGCCATGCCCTTTGACGGCGCGTTTCCGGCGTTGATCGAATGGCCAAATGACAGCAACCCTTGGCAGCGCATAGTTGACCTCGGCTGCCGGCTTGAGCGTCTGGAAGTCGCGCATCCGCAAGCCAATCGAATTAAGGGGATGCTTTCGAGCAGTTTTGAGGATCAGAGAATAGCGTTCGTCGATGAGAACCGGACGCGTTTTCGCGCGGAGATAATGACACCCACAGGCGTTCGTGTGCTGATCTGAAGCTCTAGGGCATCGTGCGTTTAACCGGACGCGGGGGGCATGGTCCATTTTGTATGGCATCCTGCAAATGGCGGCATACGGTTTGTCAACTTCTCACTGACGCTTTCGTCCGCATTCCTTCTTCTGAAAGATCTTCAGCGAAATCGCCTTGACGGCAGGTTAACGGGGCTTGAGCGCGCTTAAGTCATTATATTCTTGTAAAAATGATAGGACGGGCCGCCATCGCCGCTCCTCGCCGCGCAGTTCCGGCCTTCGGAACGTTAATTCCGATGTTAAAAGATATTAAACGGACTTTTGCGCGTC
>CAWHIT010000012.1:0-231881 GCA_963829495.1 uncultured Alphaproteobacteria bacterium | reverse complement strand
GGCTCCCGTTTGAAGCCGTGGAATGAACGCTCCAAAAAAGCCCAGCAAATTCTTCCGGAGCTTCAGGGCCGGCTCTCCCGGGTGCCGGGATTGCAAGCTTTTGCGTTTTCGCCGCCGCCATTACCGGGTTCAGTCGGCGGCCTCCCCGTGCAGATGGTCGTTTATTCGACCGACGGATACAGCATTATCTACAACGTGATGGAGCGCCTGAAAGACGCAGCCAGGAAGAGCGGGCTGTTCCTCGCCGTGGACAGCGATCTCGCTTTCAATACACCCACCGTCAAGGTCGAGGTTAACCGGTCCAAGGCGAATGAACTTGGCGTCACGATGGCTGACATCGGCACCACGCTCGCGCTTATGGTTGGCGGCAACTACGTCAATCGCTTCGACCTGCAGGGACGTTCCTATCAGGTCATACCGCAGGTTCCGCGCGCGGATCGGCTGACGCCGGAAAGCCTCGCCAATTACTATGTGCCGACTGCAAGCAGGACCGACGTTCCGCTTTCAACTGTGGTCACTATCTCCACGGCGACCGAGCCGAACGCGCTGACCCAGTATAACCAGCTTAATTCTGCGACTTTCCAAGCGGTGCCTTCGCCGACGACAACGATTGGGCAAGCCGTGGACTTCCTGGAGCAGCAGGCCCGGGAGCTGTTTCCCGAGAATTTCAGCCATTCCTACCTCTCCGACTCGCGGCAATACGTTCAGGAAGGCAATCAGCTCGTCTACACCTTTATCTTCGCGTTGATCGTGATCTATCTCGTGCTCGCAGCCCAGTTTGAGAGTTTGCGAGACCCGATCGTGATCCTCGTCAGCGTTCCCATGTCGATCTGCGGGGCGCTGATCCCCTTGTTTCTTGGGATTGCGACCGTGAACATTTATTCGCAGGTCGGCCTTGTCACGCTCATTGGCCTCATCTCGAAGCACGGCATCTTGATGGTCGAGTTCGCCAAAGAACAACAACGGCACCACAACGCCGACCGCCGTGACGCGATTGTCAGGGCGGCATCGGTGCGCCTGCGGCCCATCCTGATGACGACTGCCGCCATGGTGGTCGGTCTTATCCCTATGGTCATTGCGACGGGGGCCGGGGCCGCGAGCCGGTTCAGTATTGGCCTCGTTATCGTTTGCGGTCTTACGATCGGGACGCTGTTCACCCTTTTTGTTTTGCCGATGGTCTATACCTTTATCGGTGCCGACCATCGCCCGGCGACCACGGCGGCGCGAGAAGCCGAAATTGCGTCAGTGGGTTGACGAAAAGGATGCCGCCTTGTGCAGGAATGCCGGCGCAACGTCGAAGTGACGCGGCTGCAGGCTTGTCGCCGCCTATGGGAAGCTGATTGCTCGCCTCTCCAGACCAGCAAATCTCACTCACCGCTCTATGGCGAGGAGCGTCGTCGTGGGCTATAAACTGCAGATTGACCCCGTCAGGTCATTATCCTGCGTTGGCGCT
This sequence comes from uncultured Alphaproteobacteria bacterium, assembly GCA_963829495.1. Lineage (GTDB taxonomy): Bacteria > Pseudomonadota > Alphaproteobacteria > Rhizobiales > Rhodomicrobiaceae > Rhodomicrobium. The sequence goes on along the minus strand of CAWHIT010000012.1, from coordinate 230,428 downwards.
CCCTGAAATGATGGGCGTCGAATGGGCTCAATGTCCATGAGTGAAGACGCCCAGCTCATTCTGCCTGCCTCCAATCAGGTTGCGCACGCTTGCGCCGCCACGATGCCATCAACTCAAAGACTTCTTTGATGCGGTCCATCCGCTCTTGAAAGCCGCGGCGTTGTCCCTCTTGCAAAAACCGCCTATGCACCATGGTCCCTCTGCCGCCGAGCGCGTCTCTTTCGGCGGCTCGTCGCTCTTTGGCGAATTTGATCATCTGGCTCATGGTTTCGTCCATCGGTGACAAGCGGTCTTGTGCGAACCGAAGAGCGTTTTTCTCTTGTTCCGTGGCCTTCTTCCATACCTCCCCGATGAGGCGTTGCCATAGCTTCACGGCTTTGAATTGGACGCGAAAAATCTCAAAGGCCATATTGGGCGCGCCGTCGTTGAGTTGGTTCCGCAATGCCTCGTCGATGAGGAGACGGCGGAAATGAAGCGCCGGATCGTTCTCCATCATCGCCTTGAAGTGATAGCGCGCGGACTTCACGGACATGATGCGCTCAATCGTGGTTCTCCTGGTCATGATGGACGACTTCACAAACTTCATAATGCCGGGATCGCGGTTTCTCTCTAAGTTCGCGGCCAACGCCTGAAATTCACGATCAAGTTTCTTCTCTAGCTTCTCCTGACGCTCCACAGCTCCCGACTCCTTTGTGGTGTGTACCTCAACTATAACGCGCCGGAAAGACAAGTGAAAGTGCCGCGCTTTAGCGCCCGGGATTCGATGCAACGATGGTTTATCTTGATGGTTACCACGAAGATAGCTCGTTATTAATTAAATTTTAAGCGCCATCCCTGGTATTGCGAGCTTGGCGGAAACCTCGATCCTTGTCGAGACCGCAACCGATATGAGCCGGTTTGCGAGCGATGGGCATCTCGTTTCCTGGCGGACCTGTCTCCGGGCCAGAACGAAAGCGCGGGCAAACGCAAATCGTCGCGGCTGCGCAAGGGCGCGCCCTGGCTCCAGACGCTGCTTGTCCAATGCGCCTGGGCCGCCATCAAGAAGAAAGACAGCTTCTACAAGGCGCTATTCAATCGCCTCAAGGCAAGGCGCGACCCGCAGAAAGCGATCTGTGCGGTGGCCGCCTCCATGCTTACGGCGATCTACCACATGCCCAACGATCTTGGGCCAGCCAATTTGACCGCCGTCCAGCCGTAACCAAAGCAAATCGCTTGGTTGCTTTTTCTCTTTAGGGCAGCCGGGCTTTACTCGGCGGCGCGGAAAGCGTTGCCTTCGGTCTCGCCGGCGCATTTGACATTCACGCCAGTGAAAGCTCCGCAGCAGCCGCATGAGATGTAGCGCTGCACGCCTCTGTCATGGCCGAAGCCATATTCAACGTCTCTCACGCTGAGAGAGGTGCTTCCGCAGCAGGGGCAGGCCACGGTCGATGCAGATTGTCTGGCAAGGTGATTCGCAGTCTCAACCCATTCTTGAAATGCGGGCTCTGTTCGGTCTGCCATGCGCCAGGGCTCCCTTGAATTATAGAGTTTCTTAGACGTGACCCGAGGCTTCCGAAATGCCTTGCAATTGCACGCGACCGGCACCGCGGGCGTTGTACTCAGCTTCGCCTTCTTTGCTATGCAATTATTGTCTCAAGAGGGCTTCGAACAATCAAGGTTTTCTTTGTCGTTCTTGTTAGTCTCTATAAGTCTCTGCGAAAGCAGTAGTTTTCTTGCCAACGGTCCTGGGCGGCACCGAGCAGTACACGTCGGATTGTGCACGATTCCGCCTAAATTGCATAAAAAAGCCCCGGTATGCCGGGGCGATGCTTAAACCGATCCTCGAATCGGTCAGGCTGCGGCAAGATTCCGCAGCACGTAGTGCAGGATGCCGCCGCTCTTGAAGTAGTTGAGCTCATCGAGCGTATCGATCCGGCAGACGAGCGGTACCTCCTTCATTGCGCCGTCAGCGAAGGCGATGCGGGCCATCAGCCTCTTGAGCGGCTTGAGATCTTTTATGCCGTGGATGGTCACGGTCTCGCTGCCGTTGAGCCCGAGGTCTTTCCACGAAACCCCCTCCTCGAACACAAGGGGGAGCACGCCCATGCCGACAAGGTTGGAGCGGTGGATGCGCTCGAAGCTCTGCGCGATCACGGCCCGCACGCCGAGCAGTCGCGTGCCTTTCGCGGCCCAGTCGCGGCTCGATCCGGTGCCGTATTCCCGCCCCGCAAAGATGACGAGCGGCACGCCTTCCGCCTTGTATCGCATGGCCGCATCGTAGATCGGCATCTGCTGGCCATCCGGGTGATGAATCGTGACGCCGCCTTCAACGCCGGGCACCATCTGGTTTTTGATGCGGATGTTCGCGAAGGTGCCGCGCATCATGATTTCATGATTGCCGCGCCGCGCTCCGTAGGAGTTGAAATCGGCAACCGTGACATCGTGGGCCAGAAGATACTTTCCGGCCGGGCCGGATTTTGCGATGGAGCCCGCAGGGCTTATGTGGTCCGTCGTGATCGAATTGAGGAAAAGGCCGAGCACGCGCGCATTCTCGATGTCGGTGAGCGGCGCGGGCGCATCGCCGGTCAGGTCCTCGAAATAGGGCGGGTTCTGCACATAGGTCGAGCCGTCCACCCACTCGTAGGTCTTCCCTGTTTTCGAACCGCCGACCGCCTGCCAGCGAGCATCACCCTTGAAAACGTCGGCGTATCGCGCCTTGAACATGTCAGGGGTGACGAAGGTGCGGATGAACTCCGCGATTTCCGCCGATGACGGCCAGATGTCCTTGAGGAACACGAGCGCGCCGTCCTTGCCTTTGCCGATCGCCTCGGTTGTGAGGTTGAGCTTCATCGTGCCTGCGAGCGCATAGGCGACGACGAGCGGCGGCGAGGCCAGATAGTTGGCGCGGACATCGGGGTTGACGCGGCCTTCGAAATTCCGGTTGCCCGAGAGGACGGCGGCCACCACCAGATCGTTGTCGTTGACCGACTTCGAAATCGGTTCGGCTAGCGGGCCGGAATTGCCGATGCAGGTCGTGCAGCCATAGCCGACGAGCTCGAAGCCGAGCGCATCCAGGTCTGATTGCAGCCCGGACTTCTTCAGATAATCGGTCACGACCTGGCTTCCGGGCGCGAGCGATGTCTTGACCCAGGGTTTTGGCTTCAGCCCCTTCTCACGCGCCTTTCGAGCGAGCAGGCCCGCCGCAATAAGAACGCTTGGGTTCGAAGTGTTCGTGCAGGATGTGATGGCGGCGATCACCACATGCCCGTCCGAAAGCGAGAAGTTCTCGCCCTCGACCGCGCCGGACCTTTCCAGCAGGCTCGACGCTGCCGCCGCCTTCGCTGACCATTTTCGCAGCCTCGCCGCCCGGCTTCACATTGCGCATCTCCGCCAGGGCGTCGAGAAAGCCTTCAGCCGCGCTGGACAAGGGAACGCGATCCTGCGGGCGGCGCGGCCCCGCAAGGCTCGGCTCAACGGTTGCAAGGTCGAGTTCCAGCGTGCTTGTGAAGACGGGATCTTGCGTACCCGCGTCCCGCCAAAGCCCTTGCGCTCTCGCATAAGCCGTAGCCAACGCCGCGCGATGGGGATCGCGGCCGGTAGCCCTGAGATAGGCGATCGTGTCCTTATCGACGGGGAAGAAGCCGCAGGTCGCACCGTATTCCGGCGCCATGTTCGCCATGGTGGCGCGGTCCTCGACGGAGAGCGAGTTGAGGCCGTGGCCGAAATACTCGACGAACTTGCCGACCACGCCCTTCTTGCGAAGCATCTGCGTAACGGTCAGCACGAGGTCCGTCGCGGTCACACCCTCCCGCAGCGCACCCGTGAACCGGAAGCCGACCACCTCGGGGATCACCATCGAAATGGGCTGGCCGAGCATCGCCGCCTCGGCTTCGATGCCACCGACGCCCCAGCCAAGCACAGAAAGCGCGTTGACCATGGTCGTGTGGCTGTCCGTGCCGACGAGCGTATCGGGGAACGCCTGGGTGACGCCGCCCTCTTCCTTTGTCCAGACCGTCTGCGCGAGATATTCCAGGTTGACCTGATGGCAAATGCCGGTTCCGGGCGGCACGACGCGGAAGTTTGCGAAAGCGTTCGACCCCCAGCGCAGGAACTCGTAGCGCTCCTTGTTGCGCTGATATTCGAGGTCCACGTTGATTTCGAACGAGCGCGGACTGCCGAAACTGTCGACCATCACGGAATGGTCGATGACGAGATCGACGGGAACGAGCGGGTTGATCTTGGCGGTGTCGCCGTGAAGTGCCGCCATCGCGTCGCGCATCGCGGCAAGATCGACCACCGCAGGCACGCCCGTGAAGTCCTGCATCAGCACGCGAGCGGGGCGGAAAGCAATTTCGCGCGTGGAGCTTTTCTGCAGAAGCCACTGCGCCATGGCACGAATATCGTCCGCCGTGACGGTGCGCCCGTCCTCGAACCGCAGGAGGTTTTCAAGAAGCACCTTCAGCGAGTAAGGCAGCGCGGCGATACCTGGCAGGCCGTTCGCCTCGGCGTCCGGCAATGAGAAATATTCGTAGTCCTTGCCTTCGACCTTTAGCGTTTTGCGGGAGTGGAAGCTGTCGAGCGAGCGCGGAGCTAAGGATGTCACGGCGAATTCCCCTTACTGCGTGCGAAAATGCATCTTGTGAGCGGGCCGCACACTAACATAAAGATGGGCGCGCCTGCCCTCTGACACGAGAAATTCATTTGGCAAATCTTGAGCCGTTGGCCCGCTCCGGCACATCCTTTTCTCGCGCGACAGCCGTATGGCTATCGTGGTGGAGGGGCTTGCCTGCCAGCGGGGCGGGCACATCATTGTTGCTCCATTGTCCTTCGAAGTGCGCTCGGAGAATGCGCTTATCCTTCGCGGCCCGAATGGCTCGGGAAAGACCACGCTACTGCGAACGATTGCGGGATTTTTGCCGCCCGCGGCGGGCCGGGTCCGGGTCAGCGGCTCCAAAGGCGATACGAGCGCGGAAGGCCATCTGCACTATATAGGCCACACGAACGGGATTAAGCCTCGGCTGTCCGTCATCGAGAACGTAAGCTTCTGGCAGCACTACTACGGCGGCGGCAGCGATCCGGAAGCAGCGGAGGCCGCGCTTGACGCTTTCGATCTCCTCGATCTCGCGGAATATCGTGCCGCGCATCTTTCCCAGGGGCAGACGCGGAGGCTGGGTCTCGCCCGCCTTCTCGCCGCACCCCGGCCCATCTGGCTTCTCGACGAGCCTTCTGTCTCGCTTGATGCGGCATCCACAAAGAGGCTCGAAGCGGCCATCGCGCAGCATCTTTCGTCTGGCGGGCTGGCGATCGTCTCGACGCATCTCGATTTGTCGCTCGGCGAGGTGGCCATCCTGGAACTGTCGCGGGGGCCGGTCCTGCAATGAAAGCCTTCCTCGCCCTCATCGAACGCGACTTGCGTCTTGCTCTGCGCCAAGGCTCAGCCATCGGAACGGCGCTTGGCTTCTACCTGATCGCCGTCTCGATCATTCCGCTCGGCCTCGGGCCGGACCTTGCGCTGCTTACCCGCATCGCGCCCGGCATCCTCTGGATCTCGTTCCTCTTATCGGCTGTGCTTTCGGTTGATGCGCTGTTCCAGGAAGACCGCGACGATGGCTCGCTCGATGCGCTGGTCATCGGCCCTCTGCCCTCTGAGTTGATCGCGGTGTCGAAAAGCGTTTCGCATTGGCTCACGACCTGCGTGCCGCTTATCATCATCACGCCGCTCGCGGGCCTTCTCCTCAACATTGAGCTTGCTGCGGTCCCCAAGCTGATGGCCTCGCTCGCCGCGGGCACCATCGGCATCAGCTTTGTGGCAGGCGCTGGCGCCGCGCTGACACTCGGACTGCGGCGCGGTGCGTTGCTTCTTCCTCTCCTTATCTTGCCACTTTTTGCCCCCTTCTTAATTTTCGGGGTGGGCGCAATGGCAGAGGCACCCGGCGCTTTTGTTCAAAGCATCCTGTTCCTTTCGGCGCTTTCGTTGTTTTCAATAGCGGCGATGCCATTTGCCGCTGCTCTCGCACTTCGGCTGAGTCTAGAGTGAGCCTATATCAAGCTATGAATTGGATTCTTACAGATGGCTGAACTTTCTGAACCTCAAACAATGAGATCCTGGCGGGTGAGTACACTCGCCAATCCGACGGCTTTCATGCGCTTGAGCGGAAAGCTACTGCCGTGGCTTATCGCGATCACTTTGATCCTTTTCGCCGTCGGCCTGACGATGGCGTTTCGTGCCCCGCCAGACTACCAGCAGGGCGAAACCGTCAAGATCATGTATGTGCACGTCCCCGCGGCATGGCTGTCGATGGCGTGCTACTCAGTGATTGCCCTTTCCTCGGCAGGTTACCTCATCTGGCGGCATCCCCTCGCTGACGTCTCAGCAAAAGCCGCGGCCCCGATCGGCGCCACCTTTACGCTGCTTGCGCTTGTGACCGGATCGCTTTGGGGCAAGCCCATGTGGGGCGCTTACTGGGTTTGGGACGCGCGGCTGACATCCGTCCTGATCCTCTTCTTCCTTTACCTCGGCCTGATCGCCCTGCGGCAGGCCATCGACGAACCGGGCCGCGCCGGGCGTGCCGCCGCAATCCTCGCGCTCATCGGAGCCGTCAACATCCCCATCATCAAATACTCGGTGAACTGGTGGAACACGTTGCATCAGCCCGCGAGTGTGATCCGCGCTGACGGGCCGACCATCGCGCCATCGCTGCTTTGGCCGCTGCTTATCATGGCATTGGCCTTTACAGTTCTATTCGTGGTGCTGCATCTGAAGGCGATGCGCGCCGAAGTTCTCAGGCGGAGAGGCGATGCCCTCATCGCGGTTCATATACGCGGGGACGCGGCGCAGGAGCCCGCATCCGGGGAGGCGGTGTCCCATGTTTGATCTCGGACCTCACGCCGCATTCATCTGGCTTTCCTACCTCGCAGCGGCACTTTGCATAACGGGGCTGGTCCTGTGGGTCTGGACCGATGAACGAACGCAACGGCGGCGGCTCGCAGACCTGGAACGCCGGGGAATGCGCCGGAGATCGGCTCAGCAGAAGCAGGACGAGAAATGAGCGACGCAACCTCACCTCAAGAAACGCCGCCAGCCAAGAGAAGATCGAGGGCTGTGCTGATCCTGCCGCTTGTTCTAGTAGTCGGCCTGTTGGGCTTGATGTTTGTCGCGCTCCAATCGGGCGATCCGTCGCGTCTTCCCTCGGCTCTGATCGGAAAGCCGGTCCCCGAGTTCAACCTGGCGGCCATTCCGCGCCTGCAGAGTGAGACGGGCGCGCCGGTGCCGGGGTTTTCCTCCGCGACGCTGAAAGGCGGCAAGGCCACCCTTATCAACGTCTGGGCTTCATGGTGCGCCCCTTGCCTGGCTGAGCACCCGCAGCTCGTCGAACTCGCGAAGGAGGGCGTTCCCCTCTATGGCATCAACTACAAGGGCAACTCGGCCGAGGCCGCAAGGCGGTTTCTGACGAAGCACGGCAATCCCTTTCTTGCCGTTGGTGCGGACGAGACGGGGATGACAGCGATCGACCTGGGGGTCTACGGCGTTCCTGAAACCTTTGTCATCGACGGTTCCGGACACATCGTTCTGCGCTATCCGGGGCCCTTGACCGCCGAAGTCATAGCCGAAAAAATCAAACCGGCGATGGAAAAGGCTGACAAGGAAGGGGCGGCACGCTCTTAGTCCTCCTCAAATTGCAGAATCGCCGGAGATTAAGCGAGATCTGCGGCGATAAGACAAAGCCAGGATCGAAAGCGTAGTTTGACCCCTGCTCACTGCAGAACTACGATGCCCGGCAACTGGTTCGGCTTCAGCCAACCTACATGAAAAGGGCTACACTATGCTCCGGTCTCTCATCAGTCTTCTCTTTATCTTGTGTGGCATCCCGTTAATTGCCGCAGCGCTGCATGGCGACAGTACGGTCATTGAAACTTCAGAGGCGAGAATGCATGGCCTCTATGCCGGTATCGCCTTCGTTATTGCTGGCTTCGTCGTCGGCAAGTTCTGGGTGCTGAATTTGTATGGCAAGAAGGCGTCGGCCACGGCAAAGGAAGAGCCGCAGCAGATCGATCTGTTCGAGCCTCGGAACAAGGCGTAAGCCGCGCCTATTCCTCCACGATATCCGGCGGAGGACGCCGGTATCCCGCCAGGAAAATGAGAGCACCGGCCGCTCCAAACAGGAGCGACACAGGCAGAACCAGCATCGGCTCGACGATGCCGTTCCACAGATAGGGCGGCGCGTGATTTAAGAAAAAACCTTCCATCATCTCCCGGCCCTGCGGGATATGGTTCAGGTGCGTCGAAAGAGAAGTGAAGAGCAGCCCCTCTCCGGGGCTAGCCAGGATGCGCGCACCGTCATAGGCCAAGGCCACGAAAGCTGCGAGAAGCAGCGTTTTTCCTAAGAGTCGAAGAAAAAGCATAGGTCTTCCTAGCCGGACAAAATGCGAGGCGCAAGATGTGTTAAGCGCCGATATGCTGCTTCCGCTTCCTTTGCCGGGCAGCGCACGCATGCGTGCCACTTTGTTGGCAAAAAAGAAACAGACTTGGTCCTATATGGCTAGTACGCCCCGCAGGAAGTCTGACCCATTTGCTGCCGGCGCTGACAGGACTTCTCGCGGATAAGACGTACTAGCAACTTATTGATCTAGTGCAGCTTATCCGAGGCAAGTTCGCTAAAGCGCGTGCGGCAATTGGGGGCGAACTTGCCTCGGGCTGTACCAGGGTCGCGCTTGCGCCGCGGGCCGGAGCAAAGACTTGATCAAGTCAGAAAAAAATGCGGCGACCCGGCGCGCTCTTCAACCTCGCAACCGGCGCCTCATCCGACGTTCCGGCCGGAAACTCAAGCACGCCATTGGCGTTTTTGCATCGGCCATCGTGCTCGGAACGATCCTACTCCTGGTTTCGGTCGCGAATGAGCAGCGAGAGGCTGCAGAAGAGCGCGCGTGGAACGACGTCGACAATCTGACAGGCGCCTTTGAGGAGCAGGTTAGGCGCGTGGTGGACAGCGTGCACGGCGCGATTGCGCTGTTAAAGTCTCGGCTCACCGCCGAAGGATCAACCTTCAATCTTGTCGATTGGACGGAGCATGTTCCCGAATTTGCGACCTCGACGGTTCAGGTTGCCTTCGTCGGGCCGGATGGAAAACTGTTAGCCACATCGCTGTCCCGCACCCCGAAGCCTGTCGATCTGTCGGACCGCGAGCACGTTCGCGTTCAACTCAAGGGCGAGCATAAGGGCCTCTTCATCGGCAAGCCCGTCACGGGACGCGTCTCCGGACAGCCGACAATTCAGCTCACCGAGAGAATAGAGAACGCGGACGGAAAATTGGCCGGGATTATTGTCTTTTCGCTCTCGCCGGAATTCCTGACTACGCTGCATCGGGTCGTGCATCTCGGAAAGACCGGGTCGATGATCCTTATGGGAGAGGACGGCGTGATTCGAGCCTCCTACGGGGCGTGGCAGAAATCTGACCTTGAGTTCATCGGCAAGTCGATTCCGGGGATGAAAGCCATCATTGATGCCCGCACGTCGCCCGGGGGGCATTATCGCGGAGACAATCCTCTCAACGGCGAGCCCGCTTTCGTGCACTGGCAGAAAGTGAAAGACTATCCCCTCGTCGTGGCCGTCAGTTTCGGAGAGTCCGAGGTCTTCGCCGTCACCAATCGCAGCGCCGCGATGCTTGGCGCGCTCGGCGCCGGCGTTGTTGCTTTGACGCTGACGACGACGCTGATTCTCTATCGCGAGATATCGCGCCGGGTTCATCGGGAAGTGGCGCTCTTCGACGAGAGCCGCAAACTTGTGCTCGCCAATGACAATCTGCAGCGCCGCCACCGGCAACTTCAGCTCACAAGCACGGAACTGAACTCCGAGCGGACACGGTTGCAGCTCGTCAATATCGAGCTCAATACGGCCAAGGAGCAAGCCGATGAGGCGAACCAGGCGAAAACCTCGCTGCTCATGAACATGAGTCACGAGTTCAGGACGCCGATGCATGCCATTCTTAACTACACGAACATGGGACTAAAAAAGCTGAGTTTGAGCCCGATAAGCTGAAGAAGTACCTCATCAATATTAAGCACTCGGGTCTACGCCTTCTCGAATTGCTGAACGCGCTTCTCGACTTGGCCAAACTCGAGTCGGGAAAGCTCGAATTGCATCCGTCGCGCGGTGACCTTGTGCAAATTATCCGGCAATCTCAGGCAGAGCTCGGCTCTCTTTTTGAAACCAAGCAGCTTGAACTTGTCGTCGAGTGCCAAAGCAGAGATTCTTGCAGCCTCTTTGACGCAGAGAGACTGATGCAAGTCTTCATCAATCTTTTCTCCAACGCGATCAAATTCTCCCCGCGAGAGAACGTGATTCAGGTGACAATAGCGGACAGAGACATGCGCGGCGGCGGTCCGGCGCTGCATTGCACCGTTTCGGACAATGGCATCGGAATTCCGGAGGCAGAGCGGGAAGCGATCTTCGATAAGTTTACGCAAAGCAGCATGACCAATACCGGCGCCGGCGGCTCTGGCCTCGGCCTCGCAATATGCCGGGAGATCATTCACCTGCACGGCGGCACTATCTGGGCGGAGGCGTCTCCTTCGGGGGGAGCGGCTATCCATTTCCGATACCGAGAGAAACCGCGCGCCAGAACGCCGATGGCGATTTGGTTGCGGCTGGCTGAGGCTCGACCGCTTCATCTTTTCTGCAAATTGCGCGGCCAAAGGTTGCGAAGGTTTTCCTTATTCTAACTACATTGTTCCAAACTCGCGCGCGCCTCTCACAGAGCCATCCATGAAAATGCGAAAAAAAATCCTGTCTGTGGACGACGATCCGCTCAACAGGGATATCCTCACCGAATATCTGACCGAAGGCGGATACGAAGTCATCGAAGCGGATGACGGCGACACGGCTCTCACACTGCTTAACGAGGTGGAGGGTATCGACGCCATTGTCCTCGATCGCATGATGCCGCGCCTCAACGGCATGGAGGTTCTCAAGGCGGTCAAAGGAGACCCGCGCTTCTCGGATATCCCGGTTGTCATGCAATCCGCGGCGAGCGCGCGGGACCAGATCCTGGAAGGGATCAAAGCCGGGGTCTATTACTACCTTACCAAGCCTTACGAAGACCAGATGCTCCTCTCCATTGTGGGAGCGGCGCTGAAAGACGCGGCCACGAAGAGAAAGCTTCGCAAGGAGGTCAGCCAGCACAGACGCGTGATGGGCCTCATGGAGCAATCGCGCTTTCGTTTCCGTACGCTGGAAGAGGCGCGGAACATCGCATTTCTGGTCGCGAATTGCTTTCCGGAGCCGGAAGCTGCCGTGTATGGGCTGAACGAGATGCTGATCAATGCGGTGGAGCACGGCAATCTCGGCATCACCTACGCCGAGAAAACGCAACTCATACTTGAGGGTCGCTTGCACGAGGAGATCGACCGGAGGCTCGCTTTGCCATGCAATGGAGACAAGTGGGCCTATCTCAGCTTCGAGGCGGACGAGACTGCACTTCGCGTGCTTATCAAGGATCAAGGGGCGGGCTTCGATTGGCGGCCGTATCTGGACATCAGCCCCGACCGCGCTACCCATCCGAATGGCCGGGGCATTGCAACGTCGCGGTTGATGTCTTTCAGCTCAGTCGAATACCGTGGCCGCGGCAACGAAGTGCTTTGCACACTGGCGATAACTCGCCATGGCGATCCGCATCACACCGCTACGGGCGCTTCTATTCAGGCTGACCCCGGAACCCTGGCATAGGCGAGTAACCAAAAGGCACATTCGTACCCGTTTGGTTTGATTGGAAACCAGACGAGGCGAATGGCTGTTGCGTCGGCCCCGATGAAATGTAGAACCCGCTCTGCTTCGAGCCGCCCTTATTGTCGACCTTATCCTGAAGCGCCTTCAGCGGATCCTCTTGTTCCGCAAGATTTCGCGCCAGAGCCATTCGATGTGGCCTGTTCTGTGGACCAAGCCCAAACCGTGGCCGGAGCCATTAAGGAAATCGCCAAGGCTGCAAAGCCGGTCAGAGCAAACGCGCGCATTTTTCCCCTCGTCAACAATTGCTTTCCTATCGACTACATGATGCGGTCCAATTCGTACAGGGGTGAGGCAACGCATTGGAAACTCAGGCAAGTTTCCCGGGGGCTGCGGCGAACGGCATCAGGGAACAAAATTTAACGCGTAAATTCAATGTCTTATAACTGTGTCTGAGCGGCAACGCCTCGGATTTTCCAGCTGCGGATCGGAGATTTATTGATATATGTCAACTTTGTGCACTGCACAAAATGCCACGATGACTCCTTCACCGAAGGAGGATCAGTTGGCCTCTAAGAACTACCGTCCAGATAGTCTCATACGGCGAGCCAAGGAAACAAGGTCGCAGGCGAAGGCCTTGGATGAAATCTGGCTGAAGAACGCGCTGGAAGATGTTGCCCAAGCTTATGAGTGGCTTGCTCTAAGGCTGGCGACAGCGCCGACCAAGTCCATAAACTAGGCAGATCGGGGCCCGCGCGGCCCCGCTGAACCTTCTTGAGCATTGCCGCTAAAACAGTTTTTAGCCTGGGATTCATTTATCAATAACAAGCGTTTTCTATGCGATGCGCCCCCGCGGGCCTGTTTTCCTCTAGAGTGCGTCCGGAAAAGTGCGAAGCGGTTTTCCGATAAGACGCACGCCAAAACAAAAACTTAGAGCCCGCTTTTGATTCCATCAAAAGCGGATAAGCTCTAAGGGCCACGCCCGCGTGTCATCGTTCACAGCCTGCCCCAAAGCTGCGAAACTCGACGTCGAGGTCACGCCGTTGATCAGAACAATCTCGTGGCTTCAGTCGAGCGGATAGGCCTCGCCAGCCCGAAAAGCTGAGCGGAATGTGAGCCTCGGCGGCGGCCGCGCCTCGCTTCTTGGCCCAAGCCGGTTCGTGCAACATGGGGCGAGGTAACCGGTACGAGGATTAATCTTTCTTGGTCCTTGTTCCGGTCAGCGGCCCGAGGAGATGGATTGCTGGCCGCTCCCGTTTAGCTTTTTCGCCAATGCCGAAACGCGGTGGCGGGTCTTCTCGCGCCAAACCACCCAGCGGTTGCGCACCCAGTTCAATTGAACCACGCGGCGCTCGCCCTGAAACGGCTTGTGACCATGCCACGCATTCGGGGCGTTGAGAAACGCAAGGAGTGTACCTCGTGCTGGGGGCACCTCCATCACAACATCGTCGAGGTTGTCCGGCGAGTTCAGCAGTCTGAGCCGGCCGCCGTCTGCCTCCCATCTTCCGTTCATATAGAGGAGAACCGTCACGAGCTTGCTTCTGCTGTCGAGATGAATGCGCCCATCCGTCCTCCGGGCTTGCCCCCGCACCGTAATCGTCACAGGGCGCTTTTCGAGATTGATCGCGAGCTTGCGCTCCACGATTTTGCGGAAAGTCGGCTGGTGGAGTTCATGCACGAGCTTCGCGAAGCTTGGGCCAGAACGGAGAGCTTCCAGCGGGAAGCTCCCGGGCTTGGTTATCGCCGGATAGTCTCTGTCGATCTCCTCAAGACTCTCATCCGTCACAAAGTTCGGCACGACGACGAATGGAAAAGGCTTGGCATGAACCCGCGCCTCCTCCAACGACGGCAAGTTCAGCATGAAGTCCTCCAATGGCGCACAATCGCGATTCGAAGTGTTGCGAAAAGTGGCCGCCTTCTTAACCGAGCTTTGTCAAAGCCAGCGATCAAAACTTCGCGATCGCTCACAAGTCGGAGGGCGCTAGCTTAGTACAACGGTGCAACCTGAGAGTGTAGCATGAAATTGAAGCCAACTTTGACTGTGCTCATCGTCAGGGTGTTGTCGAAGCGTCCGGAGGTGGAGTTGAAGCAGCAATTATTATTGCCGAGGTCGAAATAGAGATACTCGGCTTTTACTGTCCAACGCGGGTCAAGCATGTATTCAAGACCGCCACCAATAGTCCAGCCGGTAAATGTGCTACTGCTCTGGTTAACTCCATCGGCGAGGTCGGCCACAGTGACCTTGCCGGTAAAGAACGCAAAGCCGCCTTTGGCATAAAGCAGCGCATTGCCATAAATGAAGCCGCCGCGGCCGGTGATATCGCCGTACCAGCTTCCCGTGCTGGAGACCGTCAGGGAGTGCGCCGGATTGCCGAAGGTAAATGTGCTCGAGCCGCCGATATCCATCCCGCCGATGTCAGCCTCGATGCCCCAAAGGAAGTTGCCGGGCTGGAAGTTGTACCCAAGCTGGACACCTCCGAAGAAACCCGTGGTGCTGAAGGCTTGATTAGACTGGATGGTCGTATTGGTCAGGAATATGACGTTGTCGGCCGCATTGATACTCGACCAATCGGCACCAATGTGGGCGCCTGCATAGAACCCTGTCCAGAAAGGAACTGGGACTGCCGCTGGAGGCGGCAAATCCTTGTAGCCGCCACCGCCCCCATAGCCGTTGCCATAGTAGGCGTCTGCAGCCTGGGCCGCGCTGGCCATAAGAAGGGCGCCGAGGATAGCGACGCCGGTACGAACAAACTTCGCGACTAACATGACATTCCCGCTTACGTTGATTACAGTTAAGCTTTACGCGGAACACGAGAATAGAGGTGACACGACCTCCTACTCAACGCAAGCGTGTATTTTATGATATGTGCGTGCGGAGCGTGCAGGAGCTGTTAACGCTACCCAGCGTTTGAGCGCTATAATGCTGTTTAATTTGCTCTTTTCTTAGGCTGTCTCTCAGAAGACACACACAGTTTGATTAAAAATTGAGATCAAAATCTCTGCCGATTTGCAAGGCCGTCACCGCAAGGCTCGCTTTTGGAGGTAGTCCGCCATCGCCAGCGACGAAGTCAGGCCCGGCGATTCGATCCCGAACAGGTTCCACAGGCCCTCGACGCCGTGCTCGTCCGGGCCCTGGATCATGAAATCGGCCGTGGGCTGATCTGGCGCTGCAATCTTGGGCCTGATACCCGAATAAGAAGGCGTCAGCGCATTGTCCGGCAGCCCTGGCCAATACTGTTTGATCGCCTTCTCGAACAGTGGTGCGCGCTTTTCGTCGACGGCATAGTTGACGCTCTCGATCCATTCGACGTCCGGCCCGAAACGCACCGCGCCGCCGAGGTCGAGCGTCGCATGAATGCCGATGCCCGCCGCCTCCGGCATCGGATAAACGAGATGCTTGAACGGACTGCGCCCCTTCAAGGCGAAATAGTTGCCTTTGACGAAGTAGGCTCGCGGGATGAGGTAGTTCGGCAGCCCTTCGATGGAATGGGCCACAGCCGGTGCGTAAAGCCCGCAGGCATTGACGACGAGCTTCGCCTGCACCTCTGTCTCGCGGATGCGGATAACGATGCCGCCCTCCTGCACGCTTCCGCTTGTCACGGCGCTATCGAAGGCGATGACGCCGCCCGCGCTTTCCAGATCACCTTGCAGGGCGAGCATGAAAGCGTGGGTGTCCAGAATGCCGGTGCTCGGCGAGAACACGGCCGCTGTGCACCGTACCTCCGGTTCGAGCGCGCGTGCCTGCTCCGATGAGAGCCAACGCAGATCGTGCACGCCGTTTCGCTCGGCATTGTCCTTGATGGCGGTGAGCTTCGGCACCTGCGCTTCGCTCGCCGCCACCAGAAGCTTTCCGATCGGGCGAGCCGCAATCCCGCGTTCGGCGCAATAGGCGTAGAGCCGCTGTTTGCCCTCCACGCAAAAGCGCGCCTTCAGCGACGCGTGCGGATAATAAAGGCCCGCGTGGATGACTTCCGAATTGCGCGATGAAGTCTCTGTCCCGATCGCGCCTGCGCGCTCAAGAACGATGACCTCGCGTCCGGAAAGCGCCAGTTCCCTGGCCACGGCAAGCCCGATGACGCCAGCCCCGATGACAATGCAATCAGCCTTTTCCATGCTGCCTCAATAGCACAGCAATGCCCGCGTGGATCTGGCGCAATGCTAGAGGCGGCGAGCGCCGTCCGAGACAGCGATGGCCAGGGTGGCGAAGCATGGCGCGGGCGGCGGCGCATTCCGGGTCGCAACCGGTTCCGATTTTGCGCACGCCGCTATTAAGCTGCAACAAGGCGCTTGCGAGCATCGCTTTCTAAAGGCTACACCTCTCCATCATGCATTCCCTTCCTCCTTCCTTCCTCGACCGCCTGCTCGCTGAAGACGTGGCGAATGGCGATCTGACCACGCTCGCTCTCGGCATCGGGGCCATTGCCGGCGTGATGGAATTCCGTGCCCGCGGCGACATGGTCGTGGCAGGAACGGAGATCGCAGCGGATATGATCGCACGGGTTGGCGCTGACGCCTCAGTCCGGATGCCTTCGGGTTCGAAAGCGAAGGCGGGGACGCTGCTTTTGACCGCCAGGGGCACTGCCGCCGCGCTGCACCAGTCCTGGAAAGCCGCGCAAACGCTGACGGAGATCCTCTCGGGTATCGCAACAGCAACGCGCGCCCTCGTCGATGCCGTGGAAGCTGTAGACGCAAACGTGCGAGTCGCCTGCACACGCAAGACCGTGCCTGGCGCGCGGCAGCTTTCCATCATCGCTATCCGTGCGGGCGGCGCGGTGCCCCACAGGCTCGGCCTTTCCGAAACCATCCTCGTCTTCGCCGAGCATCGCGTTTTCATGCCCGGTGTCAGCTTGAAAGAAATGGCAGCGCGGCTGCGCCGGGAAGCGCCGGAGAAAAAGCTCGCCATCGAGGTCACGACGGCCGCCGAAGCGCGCGATGCGATGGAGGCCGGGTTCGACATCGTCCAGCTTGAGAAGATGACGCCAGCCGAAGTGGCTTCCTTGAAAGAGGGGGCGCATGCCGGGCTTGCTGGCGGTGGCGGGAGGCGTCACCCCCGCGAACGCTGGCGATTATGTGAGGGCGGGCGCTGGGCTGATCGTGTCATCCTGGCCCTACACCGCGAAACCAGCCGATGTCGCCGTCACCATCAAGGCGACGGAGCAGCGCAGCTGACAATACCTCCGCCTTGGATCGAAAGCGGTCGTGACGATTTTCTCGCAATTTCACGCGCGCCAAGGCTGCTTCGGGATCCTGATGCGGTCTTCTCCGAAAAGGCCAACCAGTCCCACCCTTGACCGTTACCGGGCGCATATCGCCCGGCTTGAGGTTTTCATAGACAACTCCTCCGTGCAAGCTGCAGGGTATTCGCCACCTCACATTCGGCCTTCCTGCTGTCGGAACATGGCTGTGTGCAGAATGATCCTGACTGCTAAGACCGCTGATTGATTAAATGGGCCACTTAAAGTGAACACCGTTGATTTGACCGAGATGTGCAATCGCAGCGCCGACGAGTGCGGGCGAGAGCCAATCCATTTGTCGAGCGCTATCCAGCCTCACGGTGTTCTCATCGGGCTCGACGCCAAGGCCTTTGGACTTGTCACCAGGAGTGCCAATACGGGCGCGATCTTCGGGGATACGCCTCTCTCCGGAATTCCCAACTGGCTTCCGCAAACAGTCATAGCAGCCTGCCGCGAGCTTGGGGACGTTGGCGGTCGGGAACGCACCCTCAGTGCAGAGTTTCCAGGGATTGGCAAAAGCGAAGCACATTGTTTCGCAGCTTCCGGCGTCGTGTTCTGTGAATGCGAGCTTCCAGCCATTGCTCCGCTCGAACCATTTGCTCCGGCGGGCGGATCGCTGCTCGTGGCGCAGGCCATGAAGGACATGGAAGCGGCGAAAGATCTGACCGGGTTGGCAGCCACTGCCGCCCAGTCGGTCCGTGCGGTTTCGGGCTTCGAAAGGGTTATGGTCTTGCGCTTCGAGGTCGACGGCGACGGCGAGGTGATCGGCGAAAGCCTGGCCCCGGATTGGGACCAATCCTTTATGGGATTGCGGTTCCCGGCGAGCGATATTCCGCCCCAAGCGCGGGCGCTTTATCGTGTATCCCACGAGCGCTGGATCCCGGTCCGCGACTATGAGCCGATCCCTCTCGAACCCAGCCGGAGCCAGGTCGGGGAGCCGTTCGATCTCAGCCTCAGCCTCTATCGCAGCATCTCGCCCGTACATCAAGCGTATCAGCAAAATATCGGCGTTGATGGCGCTATGTCTTTGTCTGTGCTTTGCGATGGGGAATTGTGGGGCCTTATCATCGGTCACCATCGGCAACCCCACCGGGTGAGCGCCACAAGCCGGAACCATGCGGCCGCCATCGTGCGGGCCTTCAATATGATGCTAGCCGGGCGTCTCAACCGGCAGGCGAAAGTTAGGCGCGCAGCTGGCTTGCCATCCAACTCCGGAATTTTGTCAAAGCTCGCCGTGTCCGAGGATTGCAGGAGCGCCTTGACCGAAGGTGAGCCTTCGATTTTGGACCTCTTACCGAATTGTGCCGGTGCAGCGGTTATTTGGAATGATAACGGCACCGGCCAAGTACGTACCTTAGGTGAGACGCCGCCTGAGGGCGATATTTTCGCATTGGCCGCTTGGATACGGTCGAACGCCACCAAACCTGTGTTCTGCTGCGACTGCATATCGGACGGCTTTCCTCTCTTTCTCGCTCATCGCGAAAAGGCAAGCGGAGTTCTCGCCATCCTCTTTGAGGATGCTCGCCAACCGGTGTTGTTGCTGTTCAGGCCGGAGGCCATCCGGTCGGTATCGTGGGCGGGCAAGCCGGAGAAACTTGCCGGCCCCACTGGGACTTTCAGTCTGCCGCGACGATCTTTCGACCTCTGGATCGAGGCTAAGCGTAACCATTCGGAAATATGGAAGCCCAAAGAACTCGAGGTGGCGGCCGATCTTCTCGCCACCGCCAATTATGTCCTTGTTCACGAGGCTTATCGGAAGCTTATGGAAGAGGCTCTGCACCAGAGCCAGGAGCGCCTGAAATTTGCACTTGAGGCCGGTGAAGTTGGAACCTGGGAACTATCGATCGAAATTGGAGAAGTTGCGGCATCTGACCGGGCCCTGTCTCTTCTTGATCTTCCACCCGGAGTTCAACCGAGTTGCGAAGAGGTTCGCGCCCGAATCCATCCCGACGACCGGGGGGCTGTCGATGAAGCTCTGCGGCGCACTGTTCAGTCAGGGAATCCTTTTCAGATTGAATGGCGGAGACCGCTCCCGGATGGCTCCGTCCGATGGCTGGAAACCCGTGGGGAGCGCCGATCTGTTTCCGGGAAGCAGGTGATTGGAGGATTGATCCAAGACATCACAACGAGGATTAAACAAAAAGAACGGGTCGAAGAGGCATCCAAAGCCAAGTCAGAGTTTCTGTCCAACATGTCGCATGAACTTAGAACGCCCATGCACGCTATCCTGGGATATTCGGAGATTGGCCTCACGGCTATAGACGAAGGCGACACTCAGAGCGTTCGAAAATATCTTGAAAACATAGGGCGTGCTGGCGAAAGGCTAACAAATCTACTTAATAATCTCCTGAACCTGGCCAAAATGGAAGCGGGCCGTGTGGGGTACAAGAAAGAGCGCGCCGACCTCAAGGAGGTGATCGAGCACGCGCTAATGGAACTCGATCCCTTGATCAAAGCTAAGAACCTCAATATGACCGTGGCCTTCGACCGGCAGACGGAGGCCGTTTTCGACAAGCCCCATATGACCCAAGTGCTCGTTAACCTCCTGTCGAACGCGATCAAATTCTCAAGCGCGGGTGGGCAAATCTTCATCACGCTCTTTGAAGAACGGTCGGACGGCGGGGAGACAGCGGTCGGTTGCAGGATTACCGACGAGGGGCCAGGCGTTCCTGATGACGAGCTACAGACCGTGTTCGACAAATTCATTCAAAGCAGCAAGACCAAGACGGGCGCCGGAGGCACTGGTCTTGGTCTTGCGATCTGCCAGATGATCATCGAGGCTCATGGCGGGAAAATCTGGGCGGAAAACACCACGCCCCAAGGCGCGGTGTTCTCATTCGTCATTCCTAAAGGTATTAACGCGGTGTTACAGCTTCGGGCCGAACGGAACCATGAATGACCCCGAATAATTTTAGGGACATAAAAGGAAAGGCGCCCCCGACCGCGCAACTTTATGAATGCTGATGCTAAGAAGACTTGCATCTGACTTAGGGAGATTTCGATCGGTCGGTGAAATCGTAAGTGCGAGCGGCGCTACGCGGCCGAGTATGTCTAGAGCGGGTCTTTAGAAACCTCTGGGCTTGGCCCTCTTTGCCCCAAGCTGGTGCTACCGCGATTCGCCTATGAGATCTGAAAGCAGGCATATCCGCTTGAGCATTTTTCGAGACCCGCCTCTTCTGCTCTTGGCCTATTGTGCGCGTTCCTATTGAACGAGCCGCAGCAGTCCTGCAAGCCCGGGATGAAGCATCAAAGGGCTCTGCAAAATCAAGGACACGAGAGAATTAGTTAGATAATTAATCTGCGGTCTTTTTACAAAACGAACCCAATTTTAACCAGCCATTAAGACCTCACGAGTGAGCGGGGACCAGCTTCGGGACCAGTGCCGGATCGAGCTTGGCGTCGTCCGCCGTAAGCGCGCCTTCCACCACCATCTCCGCAAGCTTACGGCGCGCCTCCTCCGCCTCGCGCTGACGCGTCCAGAGCCCGGCATAGAGTCCGCCCCGCGCCAGAAGCTCGGCATGGGTGCCCCGCTCCACAATCTTCCCCTTGTCCATGACGAGGATCGTGTCGGCGTGGATCACGGTCGAAAGCCGGTGCGCGATCACGAGCGTGGTGCGGTCCTTCGCGACCTGATCAAGCGAGGCCTGGATCTCCTTCTCCGTGAAGCTGTCGAGCGCCGAGGTCGCTTCGTCGAGCATCAGGATCGGCGGCGCCTTCAGAATTGTGCGAGCGATCGCGACGCGCTGCTTCTCGCCGCCTGAAAGTTTGAGCCCGCGCTCGCCAACCATCGACTTGTAACCGAGTGGCAATTGCCGGATGAAGCCGTCGATCTGCGCCATGCGCGCGGCCTCCTGAACCTCTTCGTCGGTGGCTGTCACATGTCCGTAGCGGATGTTGTATTGGATGGTGTCGTTAAAGAGCACGGTGTCCTGCGGGACGATGCCGATGGCGGCGCGAAGCGACTCCTGCGTGACGTCGCGGATGTCCTGCCCGTCGATCAGAATGCGGCCCGATTTCACATCGTAGAAGCGATACAGCAGCCGCGAAACTGTCGACTTGCCCGCGCCCGATGGCCCGACCAGCGCAACCATGTGCCCTGGCGGTACCTCGAAATCGACACCTCGCAGGATCGGGCGCGCATCGTCATAAGAGAATAACACGTTCTCGAACCGGATCGCGCCTTTGGTCACGATCAGCGGCTTCGCTCCCGGCATATCCTTCACCTCGGGCTTCTGGCCAAGCAAGGTGAACATGGCCTCGATATCGACGAGCGCCTGTTTGATCTCGCGATAGATCATGCCCATGACGTTGAGCGGCTGGTAGAGCTGGATGAACACTGCGTTCACCATCACGAAATCGCCGACCGTCATGGTTCCCTTGGCGATCCCTTGCGCCGCGAGGAGCATGGCGAGCACCATGCCCGCCGTGAAAATGAAGGCTTGGCCGAAGTTGAGGATGGCCAGCGAGCTGTAAGTGCGGATACTTGCGCTCTCAAAACGCTCCATCGAACGATCGAAGCGGGACGCCTCCCAGCGCTCGTTGCCGAAATATTTCACGGTCTCGTAGTTCAGAAGGCTGTCGATTGCCTTCGTGCTGGCGTCCATGTCCGCCTCGATGTATTCGCGGCGGATCCTGATGCGCTTCTCGCTGAAGAAGAAACTGAACCAGGCGTAAATCACGATCATGACGAGCACGATCGCGACCATCACCCAGCCGAAGTAGTAGCCGAACAGCAGGCAGACGAACAAAACCTCCAGAATTGTAGGGAAGAGGTTCAACGCGCCCATGCGGATGATGAGGTCGACTGCAAGCTTGCCGCGATCGAGCACGCGCGAAAGGCCGCCTGTCTTGCGCTCAAGATGAAAGCGCAGCGAGAGATCGTGGACGTGACGGAAAGTCTGGGTCGCCAGTACGCGGGTGGCGTGTTGTCCGATATGCGTGAACAGCACATCGCGCAGCTGGACGAAGCCGATCATCGAAACGCGCGCGACGCCGTAAGCAACGATCAACGCGAGGGGGACAGCCGCGATTTGCGCCGCCTTGCTCGACGCATCGGATTGGGGAAGCGCCGTGAGCGCGTCCACAGCCCACTTATACGCCAGCGGCATCGCGATGGTGACGATCTTCGCCGCGATCAGCGCAACAGCCGCGAGCACCAGCCGCACCTTCAGATCCGGCCGCCCTTTCGGCCAAACAAAGGGAAGCAAATACTTAAGGATGGCTACGTGTTGCTCGCCCGGTGCTTCGGGGGCGGCTGCGTGATGGGAAACGGCGCGATGACGCAAAAAATGCCTCTTTGATCGATCAATACCCAGAAAGCGCTTCAGGAGGTGGATGGCAAGTGAAAACACCCCTCTCCATATAAGCGGGCTTCCTCCGTTAGGGAGTGTTCACTTGCTTAAGCGGGACGCAAGCCGAAACGGCCTATGCTCTTGACCAAGCTGATTTTGGATGTGATGACGGCCTTATGAAACAAAAGAAAATGAAACGCCTTTGTGTGTATTGCGGCTCCGGTTCAGGGAAGGATCCGCGCTTTAAGGCCGCAGCCGCGACGCTCGGCCGGGCCATGGCGGAGGCCCAGATCGGGCTCGTTTATGGCGGCGGCGGCAATGGCCTCATGGGCACCGTCGCCCAGACCGTCCGCGATTTTGGCGGCCACGTCACGGGGATTATACCGGCCTCGCTTCTGGAAGTCGAAAACGCCCTGGAAACCATCAATGAGCGGTTTGTCACGAACGGATTCCACGAGCGCAAGATGCTTATGTTCAACCTGTCCGACGGGTTCGTTGCGTTACCGGGCGGCGTCGGCACGCTGGAGGAGCTTGTCGAGCAGCTGACCTGGACGCAGCTCGGCCATCACGACAAGCCGGTGTTCATCGTGAACACGGCCGGGTACTGGGATCTGCTGCTTCAGATGTTCGACAGGATGCGCGAGCAGTCGTTCATCCGGGCCGGTATCGAGACGCGCTACATCGTTGTGGACGAGGTCGAGCAGGTCGTGCCCGAGTTTCTCAAGCGCCGCCCGGCCAAGCGGACGACCGCGCCCCGGCTTATCCGCGCCTAAATTCGGTAGACATTGCCGGCTTCGCCAACAACTCGCGGCGACCCTCCGCCACAGCCGCGAGACGAGACGAAGCCGCCGAGGCGCATGAGACCATGAGCGGCGACGCTGTCCAGGTGAACGCTTCAAGGGAGACCGCGTTGGAACGGCGAAGCGGAGATCAAAAATGCGGCTAATGCCATCATTCACGACGAGATCGTCGTTGTCGATCCATTGTCCGGCAATTGCGCGATTATGACCGGAAGCCATAATCTTGGCCTCAAGGGCTCATAGGAAAATCGACAGGAATCTGCTTGTCAATCAAGGCAACCGGACGCCAGCCGAGGCACAAGCTACACTATAGCTGGCTCGCGCCTCGAAAACGGGCCATCCACGGACGGACGGCCTGCATCTGGTGCAATAAGCTGAGGGGGGCGCAATGCCAGTTCGCTACGGAATTTTACGCGGAAAGCCAACGCAGATCCTTCATCACAAACCGGACGATCCAGCGCCGCATATGGAGGTTTTGATCGATACCCCAGCCGGCCCGTTTCGGCTCGCCGTCAATGTCCGCTCCGACGATCAGACGAACCTTTGCTTCCACACAGAGCAGAACTTCAAACATGCCATTCTCGAGAACCTGCCCGCCGCTGCCCCAGGGCCTGACCAGACCTTCACGGGAAGACCGCCATCTGCGCCTCGATTATGTGCGCGGCGATTTCTTTGATGCGAGCGCGATGCGCAGTGCGGACAAGGGCTCCATCGGCGATCCCGATGCGCTCGACACGCTGCTCAGCAATGCCTTGATGAGTGTAACGAATACCGAGGGGGCTGAGATTTTTGCGTTTGGCAACCCCTGGGGGCCGGAGCCGGACAAACCCGACAAGTACTTCGGCTTCCTGCCCGGACGAGGCATTCACGACATCCACATGAACCAGGGCAGCCCCGCGCCGCATGATCGCGACGACGGCATCTGGCAGGATGGCGGCCTCATCCTCCGCTTTCCAAACGGCGGCGCAACCGCCTTCTTCTTCGCGTTCCAGAGCCAGAGCTGGACAACCGACGACGTGACGGGAAAGCCATTGCAGCGGCCTTGAGCGTCTCAAGGTCAGTTGACCGGCCCCCTTGCTTGAGAAGCCGCGCGACCGATCCATATCTCCGAAATGTGCGGGAATGGAGTTCGGATGGCTTATCTGGATGAGGAACAGCGCCGGCGCGCTCGCGTCCGGAATGTTGCGCAGTCTTTTGTGCTGGTCGGCGGAATCGGAGCCATCACCGCGCTTTCGGCCTCTGCGCTGTTCGGCTTGATCGGCCTCGTCTGGGCGCTGATCCTCGTTGGCGTGTTCACGCTGATCGGTCCGAGGGTCGCGCCCGATGCCATGATGCGGATGTTCAATGCGAGGCCGGTTAATCCGCTAGGCGGCAGCGATGTCGTGCGCCTCGTGCAAGCACTTTCCCAGCGCGCTGGCCTTAAGGCGGCGCCGCGCCTCTACGTGATCCCAAGCCAGACGATGAATGCGTTCGCGGTCGGCACGCCGTCCCGTTATTCGCTCGGCGTCACCGACGGCCTTCTGCAGCGCCTCGATTTTCGCGAGCTTGCGGGCGTGCTCGCGCATGAGATCACGCATGTTCGCAACAACGACATCTGGGTGATGAGCCTCGCCGACATCCTGAGCCGCTTCACGCGCAGCATGACCTTCCTGGCGATGTTCCTGTTTTTCCTGAGCGTGCCCGCAACGATTTTCACAGGCGCGCCGATACCCTGGCTCGCCATCGCGCTCCTGTATTTCGCGCCCACACTTTCAAGCCTGTTGCAGCTCGCTCTGTCGCGGTCGCGTGAATTCGACGCCGATCTTGGCGGCGCGGAGCTGACCGGCGATCCCGAAGGGCTAGCCTTGGCGCTCACCAAGCTCGAACGCTATCAGGGGAGGCTTTGGGAAGACATCTTCATGCCGGGGCGGCGCATTCCCGTGCCGTCGGTTTTGCGAACCCATCCGCAGACATCGGAGCGCATCGCGCGGCTCATGGCGCTGCGCAAGACGGAGACAGCGCCCCTCCTGTTCCGGAACCCTTGGGGGCATGCTGCGGGTTTCGCTCCTTTTCCGCGGCAGCCACGCTACCACTGGAACGGGTTTTGGTTTTGAAGTGAATAGATTGCTGCAACCCAATCAGATCTGAAATTTGCATTCGCAGCGGGGTCGGAGCCTAAGCTGGGGGCAATAGTGCTTGCTGGAAGAAGCGCCCGTTCTGAGGCATTCACCTCGAAGTTCGCCCCCTGAGAAGCCTTTGTCCTCAGGTTATAAACTCAGCCGTTCCGGCTTGAAATCTATCTTGGATTTTAGGAAAATTGCTCCTTGTAAATTAATAATCTCTTGAATATCGAGGCAGGTCTCACCTTTAATAAGAACATTGGAATTATTACCGTGTTGTGTAGAATTAATTGTCGGGAGTTATCCAATGCATGTCGGCTCCAAATGTTGGCTGATCCTATGCTTCGCCATGATCGGAGCGCCTCATACTTGGGCCAAAACATCCTCATCAACCGAGATCAACGCGTATGCGGTGATGGAAGGCTACAAAATTCCCTTCAAGATGAGGACTGAGGCTGATAGATCTCAAAACATACAAAGAGTTAATCTGACGTTGGACATGAATCAAATCCCTACAATCAGTCTTTCTGGTCCAATAGATAATCGCTTGAATTATAAGGGTGATATTTCGAAAATATCTCTTTGCGGCGTGAGTGACAAAAGAGTTTGTTTGAATATCTTATCTAATGTGGTGGTGAATACACTGATACCTGTATCGGGGCAGATGACCTTTTCGTGCTTCTTCGACATTGTGAACCGCTCTGGAAACCTATCGGTCGAAAAGGTTGATGTAAATAACTTACACTTTAAATCATGGTTAAATACTTTTTCGAGTATCCTCGGTGAAGAGAAAACGGTTGCTTCGAAAATTAAGAATGAAGTCGAGAAGCAGCTGCAATCAAAAAAGCTGGATCTTAGCGGTGCAGGCCTGCTTTCTGAGCTCGGCACGAAAACAATCAACAGCAACCTTGAATTATCACTTAAACTCAAAAACCGAATGCCCGCTCTAAAAGTATTTCAAACCGTGCTTTCTCAAAAAAGCGGCAACCGTGTCGAAATCGGCGAGGAGGAGCGCAACTCCCAGCCGGGAAGCAACGGCTCTTCCGATCGGACCGGCAGAACAGCCTATCGGAGATAGCCAGCCTGGGGGGGCCGGTTCCAGAACGCCAGCGCAATTCGTCGACTGCGCCCGCTATCGGTGACACTTTCGCGGCTATGGACACGCGAGCGAGACGGGTCCATGTTGACCACGATGCAAGCGGCGCCCCTTTCGAACATCGCGGAATTCACGGTCTCGGAGCTGTCATCGGCCATCAAGCGGACGGTCGAGGACGCGTTCGGGCTCGTGCGGCTGCGGGGCGAAATCTCGGGCTATCGCGGGCCGCACAGTTCGGGCCACGCCTATCTTTGCCTGAAGGACGACAGCGCCCGCATCGACGCCGTGATCTGGCGGACCGCATTCGCGAAACTGAAGTTCAAGCCCGAGGAAGGGCTTGAGGTTATCGTCACCGGCCGCATCACGACGTTTCCGGGCAAGTCGAGCTATCAGATCGTTATCGAGCAGTTGGAGCCGGCGGGCGTCGGCGCGCTCATGGCGCTGCTTGAGGAGCGGAAGAAGAAGTTCGCCGCCGAGGGGCTGTTCGACCAGGAGAGGAAGCGGCCGCTACCGTTCTGGCCGCAGGTGGTCGGCATTGTGACTTCTCCGACGGGCGCGGTGATCCGCGACATGCTGCATGGTTTCACCGAGCGCTGCCCCACCCGCGTGCTGCTCTGGCCAGTGCGCGTGCAAGGGGAGACCTGCGGCGCGGAGGTCGCCGCCGCCATTCGCGGCTTTAACGCATTTTCGGAGCAGGGAGCGCTGCCGAGGCCGGATTTGCTGATCGTTGCGCGCGGCGGTGGAAGCCTCGAAGATCTCTGGGGCTTCAACGAGGAGGCCGTGGTGCGCGCAGCGGCCGAGAGCACGATCCCGCTGATTTCGGCCGTGGGCCATGAAACCGACTGGACCTTGATCGACCTTGTGGCCGATGCCCGCGCGCCGACGCCGACGAAAGCAGCCGAATGGGCTGTGCCGAAGCATTCGGATCTCGTTCTGCGGTTGTCGGAATGCATCGACCGCGCCCGGCGATGCGTGCGGCGGCATCTTGAGAAGCTTCGCGCGGAATTCCGCAGCGCTGAACGTGGTCTGCCGCGCCCTCATGCGCTTCTTGCCGTGCCCCGCCAGCGCCTCGATGCGGCGGGCGCTCGCCTTGGCCAGTCTCTCCGCCACTTCAGCGAGCGCTCGCGCGCGCGTCTCGAATATCATTCGGTGCGGTTAACGCCGCGCCATATCCAGCTGGCTCTGCAGCGCGCGACGGAGCGCCTCAATCGGGCGGGCGATTCCGCGCAAAAGTGTTTCCGGGAGAGCGTCGTCAAGAAGCGGGAGCGCCTGAACGACCGCGGCGCAAGGCTCAATCCCCGGCTGCTTGCCGGACCCGCGACCCGCCAGCGCGAACGGCTGGAGTTGCTCGCGGTGCGGGCTGCGCAAGGAGCGCAGAACGCACTCAAGCGCAAGGCATTTGAGTTGACGTCGCTCTCGCAGCTTCTGCGGAGTCTTGAGCCACAAGAGCGTGCTCGACAGGGGTTTCGCGCTTGTCCGGGGAGCGGGCGCCGAGGTAATACGCCGCGCCGCAGCGCTGAAGGCCACCGCCGCCCTTGACATTGAATTTGCCGATGGTCACGTTTCGGCTCATTATTTTGGGCCGGAAGCCGAGGCGGGCGAGCCTGTCTTGCGCCGAAGGAGTGCCGCTCAGGCTGTGCGCCGGACGGTCACGGTCAAAAAGGACGACGGCAGCCAGGGCACTCTACTTTAGGGCATAGGCAGAGCATGAATCGAATCGAGCGTTCCTTCGCATTTGGGCAAGAGGCCAAGATCCGCTATCTCGACGGCGAGTTCCAGGTTCTGAAGAATGGCGCGTACGTCCGCTGTGCCGTCACGGGCGAACCAATCCGCATCGAGGAACTCCGTTACTGGAGCGTTCCGCACCAGGAGCCCTACGCGAACGCGCAAATCTCGCTGCGCCGCCATCTGGAGCGGCAGAACCTCAAGTAGCGTCAGCAGGTGTGTTCCAGCTCTGGCGATCCCAAATACGGCGCAAGGCCGTGGCGGGTGACGAGAGGGCGATCAACTTCATTAGCCGTGCTTCGCTGTCGCGGGAAAGCTTCACGGCGATTAGCAGCGACATCGCGGATCGGTAAAGCTCGCCGAGAGCGCCTTGGGCGCCTTTGAGCCGGGCGTGATCCTTCTCTGTCGTAACGAGGCCCGCACTCAGTGCTTTTGCCTCGGCCAGGAGTGAACTGGCATCCGCCTCGCTATAAGGATGGTGATCGGAAAATCTGACGCTTTTCACGACACTAATACCCGCTTCGCGCAAAGTATCGAAGAATTTGCTCGGCCTGCCGATCCCGCAGAAGGCGAGGAGCGGCCGGTCGCGGAGTTCCTCTGTAACGAGAGGAACGATCTGCGCGTTAAAGACGACCAAGGGTGTGGAGCGGTATTTCTGGCTCTTCAGCTCCAGCAACTGCGCCGCGTCAGTCCGGTCGTGCGCGCCGAGGAGTACGACGGCGTCGGCCTTTTTAAGCTGGAACGCAAGAGAGGCACGCAGGGGGCCGAGCGGGAAGACATGCCTGCACCCAAAGCCGCTGCCTGCATCAACGACGATGAGGCTGAAATCCTTTTCGAGCGAGGGGTTCTGAAAACCATCGTCCATGACGATGGCGTCCACATCCAGCGTCTCAAGAAGCTTTGCGCCCGCCGAGCGATCCCGGCTCACCACCGTGCGAGCGGTTCGCGCCAGGAGCAGCGGCTCATCGCCAACCCTGTCCGGGCCGTCCTCAGCGCTGTCGATCAAATGCGGACCGCGCTCGCTGCCGCCATAACCACGGGTCAAAAAGCCGGGCTCCAAACCCGCTTCGCGCAGCATAGACGCAAGCTTCAACGC
Organism: uncultured Alphaproteobacteria bacterium; assembly: GCA_963829495.1. Classification (GTDB taxonomy): domain Bacteria; phylum Pseudomonadota; class Alphaproteobacteria; order Rhizobiales; family Rhodomicrobiaceae; genus Rhodomicrobium. The sequence continues at coordinate 201,389 of CAWHIT010000012.1, read as the reverse complement.
CATCGGCGTCTTGCCCGCGCCGCCCATCGTGAAATTGCCCACGCAGATGACAGGGAGCTTGCTGCGGTAGGGCAACGCCGTTCGAAAGCGCCTCTCGACGATTTTGCCATAGACCGCAGAAATGGGCCAAAGCGCCCATGCGGCAAGCGGGATGCGCCCCCCGTACCACCAGGATGGCGGCTCAAGCCGCATGTTTGGCCATCGGCTTCAGCCGCGGGGGAAGATACGGTTCCAGCGCATCCAGCGTCTTCTCGAGCGCGCCGCCCAGCGTGCCTATTGCCGCCGCGGCCTTCCGCTTCATTTCGGCGGCTTCGGCAGGGTTTTCAAAGAGCGACCTGAGCGCAGCCGCCATTTCGTCCGCCCCGCCAACGAGCCGAAGTCCTTTGTAGCGGTGTAAAACCGTATAGGTTTCGGTGAAGTTGAAAGTGTGCGGCCCGCTCAAAATTCCGGAGCCGAGCTTGATCGCCTCGATCGGGTTCTGGCCGCCGTGATGAACCAGCGATCCGCCGATGAACGAAAGCGGGGCGAGCGAATAGAAAAGGCCAAGCTCGCCAATGGTGTCCGCGAGATAAACATCGGTATTCTCGCCTATAGGCTCGTGAGCAGATCGCCGCGCCACGGTCAACCGCCGTTCGCCGAGAAGCCCCGCGATAGCTTCGCCGCGTTCCGGATGTCTGGGCGCGATAATTGTCAAAAGGGAAGGTATCGCGCTTTGCAACGCCCGGTGCACACCGGCGATCACCTCGTCTTCGCCCGGATGTGTGCTGGCTGCGAGAAAGACCGGCCTGTCTCCCAGTCTGCGCCGAAGTTCAACCATCGCAGGCGCATCCACCGGCGGCGGAGGCGCATCGTATTTCAGGTTGCCGGTGATGGAGGTTTTGCGGACGCCTAGCTCTGTCAGACGCTTTGCGAAGCGCCAGTTTTGCGTGAGAACCAGATCGAACCGCGAGAACACAGGCTTGCTGAGGCTCGACAGCCGCGACCATCGCTTGAACGAGCGCTGCGACATCCGGGCGTTGACAAGTATGAGCGGCACCTTGCGGTTGCTCGCCTCCACAATGAGGTTCGGCCAGATTTCGGATTCTGCAAAAAGCCCGAGGTCCGGATGCCAATGATCGAGGAAACGGCTGCAGAAGCCCGCATTATCGAGGGGAAGAAATTGATGGATCGCGCCTTCCGGAAGTCGAACGGATGCGATCTTGGCGGACGTCGTTGTGATTGTCGTGAGCAGAAGGTTCAGCGCCGGATGACGGCCCTTCAACTCATGCATGAGAGGAAGGATGGAGTTCGTCTCTCCCACGCTTGCCGCGTGAAACCAAAAAAGCGGGCCATGCGGACGGGGCACGCCCGCGATTCCCAAGCGCTCTGAAAGGCGCTCCGGCACTTCCTTACCCCGCGCCGCCCGCTTCCTCAGTATGGTCATGGCTGCCGGGCGCGCCAATGAGGTCGCGCCGCGATAGACGGACAGAAGAAAGCCGGATCGATGTTCTTTCGCGGTTCTCGGCGCGGTCTTGCGATAGTCGCTCCCCGCAAGTTCGTAGGCACGCGCCGTTGCAGCGTTCATGGCCGCTTCCACCTGCTGGCGGAACTCCTCCATAGTGCTTTCATCCACGTCGCGCGGCACATGGATCGGCTTGCCCGCCACCATCGCAAGGTTGGAGAACGGCAGATTGATAGTGAAGCGGCTCCACGTGGGCAGCGTGATGAACCGGTCTGTCGCCATGGCGAGCGGGACGATGGGTCGCCCGGACATCCGCGCGAGCGTCACGATGCCCATGCCTGCAACGCGCGCAGGCCCCGGCGGGATATCGGTCGTCAAAGCCACGGTGGTATTCGCTTTTAGCGCCTTCAAGGCAGCCCGAAGCGCGCCCGCCCCACCGCGATCCTTGCCCGACTCGCCCGCGCCCGCGCCCCGGATCAGGCCCATGTCGAAATGCAGAAGCGTCCGCCCGATGATTTCGCCGTCCGCATGTTTGGCGACCATGTTGCTCACCGGCACGGTCTTCGGCTTGATCAGCGGCAGGAGCAGGAATTGCCCGTGCCACATGGCCACGATCATCGGATTGAGGTTTTCGAGGTAGGAATCGGTGTCGGCGGGTTCACGGATGACCTTGGATGTGGAGTACACCGCACGCACGTGGCGAGCCCCAAGCTTCCCCACCGCATCCAGAAAAAACTCCGATTGCTGCAGGCGGCGGCCCCAACCGCGTTTCTTGGGAGCAGGTGTGTTCATCAAGCGCCGGATTTTCCAACGTCACCACAAACAGCGCGAGCCTATGGGAGATCGCGTCAGGTTGTTGTTTTTTGCCCATGCGCAACGGGTGCGCCGTCCAACGCATCACTCATACGCTCGGCCAAAATGTGATGCAACTTTGGGGCGGCCGCAAGAAATCCGGGAACTTTTGCTTCTCTTGTGTTGAACTTGAGCGGAAATCCACAGGGATTTGTGATTATCCCCCCGGCTTCCGAGACGAGAAGCGCGCCGGCGGCGATATCCCACTCCCATTTTGGGCCCAGAGCGAAGGATGCATCCGCCTTGCCGGAAGCGATGAGGGCCATCCGATAAATGATCGAATTCGCCCAAACCGGATTTAGGGGCGGCCATGGCCGCCGCCAGCGGTTGGGCTTCAAGACCGAATCGGGAACGACGAGCCTCGCGCCTGATAGGATGCTTTGCTCGCTCGCGCGGATTCGGCGACCATTCAGATATGTACCTGCCCCGGCACGTGCCTCAAACGCTTCGCCACGAAGCGGATTGATGACAGCGGCGAGGACCGGTGCGTGGTCCTCGACCAAGGCGATGGCGATCACCCAGTCGTCGCGGCCTTGGATGAAGGCCCGGGTGCCGTCGATGGGATCGACCACCCAGACGCGGCGCGCCTTCAGCCGGTCGATATGCTCGGCGCTCTCCTCGGAGAGCCAGCCATAGTCGGGACGAGGCTCTCTCAGCCGAGCCGCAAGTAGCGCGTCCACCGCGTGATCGGCCTCGGTAACCGCTGAGCCGTCGGCCTTCTTCTGCTTTTGGATCGATCGGCCCCAATAGCTCAGAGCGAGCTTCCCCGCCTCTTGAGCGGCGTCACGGATAAGATCGAAGTCCTGAGCGTAATCGTTCATCATCCCCGCTAAATGTCAGCCCGTCGAAGCGAGCGCAACGGGGATGACATCGAGGACCATTGCAAAAAACACGATCGCACCAAATCCGTGGTTGCTTCGAAACCGGTCGAGGCAGTTCTGGCCGTCGTCGATATCGAGAGAGGAGATCTGCCAGATGAGATGAGCGGCTGCGAAAACCATGCCCATGAAAAACCACAAGCCGGCCCCGATGAGCCACCCCGAGAAGGTCACGCCGCCCAAAGTGATGCCATAAAACAGGCTGAGCCAGAGGGGCGTATTCTTGCCGAATTTCAGCGCCGTGGATTTCAGGCCGATGACCTCGTCGTCTTCCTTGTCCTGATGGGCGTAGATCGTGTCATATCCGATTGTCCAGGCGACGGCGGCAACGTACAGAATGACCGGCGCCAGCGACAGCGAGCCCCACATGGCAGCCCAGCCCATGAGCGCGCCCCACGAGAATGCAAGGCCGAGAAATGCCTGCGGCCAGAAGGTTACACGCTTCATCAACGGGTATATCAACACGATGCCGACGGAAGCGAAGCCGAGGCAAATCGCGAACAGGTTGAATTGTATGAGCACCGCAAGGCCGACGAGGCAAAGCGCAACGATCAGCACCATCGCGGACCTCACCGAGACTTGTCCGCTCGCCAACGGGCGGGCTTGCGTTCGCGCCACCTTCGCATCGATATCGCGGTCAAGGATATCGTTGTAGATGCATCCGGCACTGCGCATCGCGAATGCGCCGATCGCGAACAAAATGAGCAAATCGGGCGGGGGAAAAAGATCGATTGCTCGCGACGAAAGAGCCACGGACCACCAGCACGGCCAAAGCAGGAGCCAGACGCCGATGGGACGATCCGCCCGCATGAGCCGCAGCCAGGGCCGGAGCCATTGCGGTGCGTACCGGTCCACCCAGTTCTTGCGTGGTGCGTCGGGGATTGGGCTGGCAGTGGTTTCCAGAGTGCCAGTCTTACTGTCTGCTGGGGGCAAAATAGCCGGCATTTATCGCTCGTTCACACGTGATTTCCCGGGTCACGCGAATAACGCAAATACTATGTTAAAATTTGGGGGCTGTCTTATGTCATCACCACAAAACGGCGTCGCACGCAATGGCTGAGCAAAGGCTCTTTGTCGCAAATGGCCTGGAAGCCGCGCAGGAGATGACGCTCAGCCATGAGCAAACTCACTATCTTTTGCATGTGTTGCGACTTTCGGAAGGGGCGCGGCTTCTCGTTTTTGACGGGAGGAACGGAGAATGGCGCGCGGAAATTACGCACGCAAAAAAGAACGGTTGCATCATTCGCTTGAGAGAAAAGGTTCGGGAGCAGACCGCCGCGCAGGATATCCACTACGCGTTTGCTCCGCTGAAACAAGGCCGAACTCGATTACATGGTGCAAAAAGCCGTCGAAATGGGCGCATCGCTTCTCCAGCCGGTGATCACGGCTCACACGGCGGTCCCGAGGCTCAATGTCGATCGAATGCGCGCAAACGCAATCGAGGCGGCCGAGCAGTGCGGGGTTCTCACCCTCCCGGACATGAAGGCTCCGGTCAAACTTGAGACCCTGCTCAAGACTTGCGAAAGGGACCGAACCATTGTCTTTTGCGATGAGCGCGCCGAAACTTCGTCGCCGCTGGAGGCTTTAGAGAAGCTGAAAGGGCGGAAGGTCATGGCGCTGATTGGTCCGGAGGGCGGCTTTTCGGCAAGTGAACGCGAGGATTTGCTTTCCAAAAGTTTTGTCTGCCCCATATCACTTGGACCTCGAATCATGCGGGCCGATACGGCGGCCGTGGCAGTCCTTGCGCTTCTGAACGCGGTTATCGGGGATTGGCGCCTATAAAAAGCTTACAATCTTGATATACATACGGCGTGCGGACGCGCGCCTCTAACTCAAGCGGCAAAGATGGGATGATGATGCTAGCCAGCGGTGACAAAACTGAAGCGCCTGTCATCCAAAGCCGCGAAGAGCTCGTGGCGCATATCGAGCAGGGCGCGAAGCCGAAAGGCGAGTGGCGGATCGGCACCGAGCACGAGAAAATCCCCTTCTATCGCGATGGCTTTCGCCCCGTTCCTTACGAAGGGCCGGCCGGCATATCGGCGTTGCTGCACGGTATGGCGGAGCGCTTCGGCTGGCGGCCCGTTTACGACCGGGATAAAGTGATCGCGCTCGAAGAGCCGTCCAGCGAGCTTGGCGGCTCGATTACACTGGAGCCGGGCGGTCAGTTCGAACTCTCGGGCGCGCCAGTGCGGACGATATTCCAGACCTGCGACGAGGTAAGCCGCCATCTGCGCCAGGTGCGCGAAATCGCCGACCCGCTCGGCATGTCCTTTCTTGCCTTGGGCTTTTCTCCGCTCTGGACGTTGGCCGAGACGCCGCGCATGCCGAAAAGCCGTTACGACATCATGACCGCCTATATGCCGAAGGTCGGCAAGCTTGGCCTCGACATGATGTACCGCACCGCCACCGTGCAGGTGAACCTGGACTTCGCCGGCGAGGCGGACATGGTGAAGAAGCTGCGCGTGTCGCTCGCTCTTCAGCCGATTGCGACGGCGCTTTTCGCAAATTCGCCCTTCACCGAGGGCAAGCCCAACGGCTTTCTCAGTTACCGCAGCGCCATCTGGCTCGACACGGACAATGCGCGCGCCGGGATGCTGCCTTTCGCCTTCGAGGATGGCATGGGTTATGAGCGCTACGTGGACTATGCGCTTGACGTGCCGATGTACTTCGTGCGCCGCAACAAAAAATACATCGATACTTCGGGCGAGTCCTTCCGGGCCTTCCTGGAAGGCAAGCTTCCGCAGCTGCAGGGCGAGAAGCCGACCATCGCCGACTGGGCCGATCATCTTACGACGATTTTCCCCGAGGTCCGGCTCAAGCGCTATCTGGAAATGCGCGGCGCGGACAGCGGGCCTTGGAGCAGCCTTTGCGCGCTGCCGGCGCTATGGGCAGGCCTTCTCTACGAGCAGGCAAGCCTCGACGTCGCCTATGATCTTGTCAAGGATTGGACGGCCGAGGAGCGCGAGCAGCTTCGCAACGATGTCCCACGGCTCGGTCTGAGCACCCCATTCCGCAATGGCACCGTCCTCGATATTGCCCGCTCCGTGGTCGATATCGCGGCAGCCGGGTTGAAAGCGCGTGCCTACTCGAACCTCTTCGACGACGAGACCACATTCTTGAAGCCGCTCATGGAATTCATCGAGAAAGGCCGCTCGGCTGCGGACGATCTTCTGGAGCGCTATCATGGCGAGTGGGGCGGCGATGTGCGGCCCGTCTTCACCGAGAACGCCTATTAAGCTTTGGCCTGTTGCCTGCTCAGTCCCTTGGCGGCTTGTTTTTAGTGGACACCGAGGTTCATCCCTTTCGCCAGAACCTGCATCAGCAGCCAGTGGCCATTGCAGAGCCCCTGATCGTTGGCATTGCGTGATGCGACCAGAAGATAATCCGGTGATGTAAGCGCGGGCAGGGGCCGGCGTGCTCGCGTCCCCATTTCAGCTTCGGCAGCCAACGGCGGAGGCGTTTCCCCCAGGCTTGCCTTCTTTTCCAGAGCGCCTTTTGCAGCTGTCGAAACCTGGATGGGCTGGACGCGTCCCTCAAGCACCGTACCCCAGATTTTAATGTCCTTAAGCTTTATCGGGTCGACTTCAAACGGGCTCTGTTCGAGTACCGTGAAATTAGCAAACTTGCCGGGCTCGATGGAGCCGACTTCGTTTTCCAGCCGGATCGAGTAGGCGGCGTTGATGGTGATGGCCTTGAGGGCGGTTTCAACGTCGACCTTGTGCTGCGGGCCTGCCACCCGGCCTGCGTTCGGCCGGAAGATGGCGCCATATCCCATTGTTGTTCTTCGCTTCTCTCCCGGCTTTAGGGACCGTCGTCCCGTCGACAAGACGGATACGCCGTCCTCCCGCCGCACGCTGCACGCTGCACGCCGCCGCTGAGCAGTAAGCTCACGAGATGTTCCATCCAGGGGCCGCATTTGCGCAAGCGCTTGAGCAAAGCGACGTTCGAAAGGTCTGCGAGGCCCACCGAGGCGGCGGGATGCAGGCGGTGTCACTCGGTGCGAACGAAAACCGCCGCAGGCGCTTCACGGAACAGCGTCGCAGCGTTGAGTTCGGCGCCGAACTCGGCCACCCGCCCGGTCAAGAGCTCGCGCCACTGGCCGCCGCGCAGCGGCTCGGGCATCGAAAGTGTCGCGTCAGGCGGCGTGCCGCGGATGTCCCGCCGCGCGGGGAAGCGCGCCACCGCTACCAGCATGGCCGCATCCCCCTGCTGGCGCGCGAAAACACAGACCTCGTCCGCCCCATCGCCCTCCGCTAAGAGCCCCTCGTAATCGCCCTCGGCAAAAAGGACGGGGGCGTCGCGGCGAAAGCCCAGGATGGCCGCCATCGCGGCGAGCTTGAAGCGCGCGTCCTGCCAGGATCGCAGATAGCGCGTCATGGCGCCCTGCCAGTCTTCCGCGCGCGCCTTCAGGATCTCGTCCAGCCGCCGCCCGCGCAGCGCATAATCGACCGGCCGGCGATTGTCGGGATCGACCAAACTCAGATCCCAAAGTTCGGTGCCCTGATAGATGTCGGGCATGCCGGGCAAAGTGAGCTTCAGCACGGTCTGCGCCAGGCTGTTCTGAGCGCCGAGCCGGGCCACACGCTCGGCGAAGGGCAGGAAGGCGTCGAGAAAAGCAGCCGAGCGGCGCGGGTCGAGGGCAAGTTCGGCTAGGCCGAGCATCGCCTCCTCATAGGCCGTGTCCGGCGCCGCCCAGGTGGAGTGCACCTTGGCCTCGCGCATCGACTTTGTGAGCGCGCCCTTGATGCGCGCGGCATAGGCGGCGAGGCCCTCCGCGTCGGGGGAGTCGCCGAGCAGCTCGACCGGCCAGGAGCCGACGAGCATCTGGTAGAGCATGTACTCGTCATTGGGGTCGGGCGGCGCGGTGCCCTCGACGTCTCCGCGCGCGGCACGCAGTATGCGGCTCCAGGCCGCCACCTGCTTCGCCCAGTCCTGCGGCAGCTCGGACAGCACCGCGAGGCGCGCTCGCGTATCCTCGCCGCGCTTGGTGTCGTGGGTCGAGGTGCCGAGCATGGCGTGCGGCCAGCGCTGACAACGCTGGCGGTTCGCCTTGTGGAAGGCGGCGACCGTCAGGCCGAACTGGTCGGGATTGCCGCCCACCTCGTTGAGCGCGATGAAGCGGTTATAGCGGTAGAAGGCGGTATCCTCGAGCCCCTTCGCCATCACCGGGCCGCTATATTGCTGCAGCTTCATCGCTGAACGCAGCACGGCGTGGCGGCTGAAGCCGCTGCGCGGCTTTGCCACCAGTTCGCCGGAGAGTAGCTTGTCCAGGAAGTCGAAGACGCTCGGGTCGATTTCAGTCTCGTTGCGCCGCGCGCGAGCCATCGCCCAGTCGAGATCGCGCCTGTCGTCCGCGGTCGGCGCGTCGGCCGCATCTACATAGGTGCGATAGACCGGGAAGCAGGCGACGATCTCGCGGATGGCTCGGCGGAGGATGTTACGGGTGAAATCGGCGGTGCGCGGATTCTCCCGCGCCACGCGCCCGGCATCGCGAGCGAGCACGTTGAGCTCACTCGCCATCTCGTTCCGCATGATGCGCAGTTTGCAGTCGCGCACAGTGTCCGCGAACGGCTCGCGGTGGCCCGCTAAGTTGGTGTAGATGCGGCTGAAGTTTTCCTCGCCGTCCGGATCGACCAGCAGCCCGAGAACGAGGTTCGTGAAGTCGTAGCCGGTGGTGCCTTGGACCGGCCAGTCCTCGCGCAGCGATTCATGCGATGCGAGGATCTTCTCGACCACGAGATAGAATTCGTTCCCCGCCTTCTCGCGCAGCCGCTGCAGATAGCCTTTGGGATCGAGCAGCCCGTCTATATGGTCGATGCGCAGACCGTCGAGGACGCCGTTTTTCAACAGCCGGAACACCAGGCGATGCGCGTGGTCGAACACCTCCGGCAATTCCATCCGGAGGCCCGCGAGGTCGTTGATGTTGAAGAAGCGGCGATAGTTGATGTCGTCGGCGGCAACGCGGAAGTGCGCCGCGCGCCAATATTGCTTCTGAATCAGTGCGTCGAGGCCGCGCCAGCTTTCGAGACTGCCGGGGGCGCCATTCAGTCGTGCGACTGCCGCCGCCACCGCGTCCCGCACATCGGCTCGTTCGCGGCAGAGCTCGGCGAGCTCTGCCTTGAGCTCGCTGGCGCGCCTTCCGACCTGCGGCCGCCATTCGGGGAGAGCCGAGAAGGCATCGCCCAGCCGCTCCAGCTCGGGATGCGCGTCGCCAAGGATGTGAGCGTAGTGAAGGGGGCAGATCGGCAGCTTGTGGCTGTCGTAGGCCCAGACCGCGAAGCTGCCTTTCTGCTCGTCGAATTTGAGGACCAGCTGCCCAGCCTCAAGCACGGCGCCGTATTGATCGCCGAGAAAGGGAACGAGAAGCTTGTCGCGGAGGTAGCGGCGGTCCGGGTCCCAGTCGATGTCGAACCACCCAGCATGAGCCGAATCGGGTCCCCATTCCAGCACGTCGAGCCACAGCGGATTGTCCGCGCCGCCCACCCCCATATGGTTCGGCACGAAATCCAGCACCTGCTTCAGCCCGTTTTGGGCGAGCGCCGCATTCATCCGCTCGAACGAAGCCTCGTCCCCCAGCTCGGGGTTGAGCGCGTCATGATCGACGATGTCGTAGCCATGGGTGCTGCCCGCCCGAGCCTTGAGATAGGGGGAGGCATAGAGATGGCTGACGCCGAGCCGCGCAAGGTAGGGGGCCACCTCAGCGGCGCGGTCGAAGCCGAAATCCTTGTTGAACTGCAGGCGGTAGGTGGCGCGGGGAATGACGGGCGGCATCTCACTGTCTCTCCTTCGGGAGTCGGGCGTTAGGCGGGCTTTGCCCGCAATGAAACGAATATAATTACTTATATTTCTAGATGTGCGCATTTTACAAAACGAACCCAATTTCCACTCGTTGTTAACCCTACGAATGCGCCCTGCCTCGCGCCGCAGCGTCATCCCGTGCGCAGTGCAGCGCGGAGCGATGCGCTGCAGACACGGGATCGTCAAAAACACTCACCTGAGTTTGGTACGATCCCGGCTCGCGCTTCGCTTGGCCGGGATGACGATCCATTGGCCAGATCGGAGGAGTTTGCTTAGCCGCGGCCTCCATTACGCTTGGTCAATCGACCAGCGCACCGCCCAGGGACCGAAGCGGCCGCCGATCACATCGCCTTCCTGCCAGAGGACGCGGCCGGACGCGGCGGGGAAGCCCTCCCGCGGCGTTGCCGATAGGTTCGCCGCCAGAGCCAGCTCCTCTCCGCCGCCAAGGCGCCAGCGCACGAGCACCGCCTCCTCGCCGATGATCTCGAAGCGAGCCGCATTGCCGCCGATATCCGCGAGCAGCGGCACGATCCCGGCGCGGCGCGTTGCGAGCAGGCCGCGATACCATTCGAGCCAGCCGGCATGGGGCTCCGTGGCCGTCTCGTCCCAGCGCAGCTTTGCGGAAGCGAAGGTGGCCTTGGCCTGCGGGTCTGGGATGCGCTCCCGGATCTTTGCGTCCTTGAACTCCGGGAACTTGGCGAACTCCTTGCGCCGCCCCTTGCGCACGGCATCGGCGAGATCGCCGCCGAAATTGCAGAAGAATGGGAAGGGCTGCAGGGCGGCCCATTCTTCGCCCATGAACAGCATCGGCACCTGCGGCAAGAGCAGGTACACCGCAGCGATGGCGCGCACCGCCGCAGGGCTGGCGATGGCGGTAATGCGCTCTCCGAAGGCGCGGTTGCCGATCTGGTCATGGTTCTGGATGAAGGCGATGAAGGCGGTGGGGGGCAGCCCGGCGCTGGGCTCGCCGCGCGGCTTGCCGCGATACCCCATCATCTCGCCCTGGAAGGCGAAGCCCTCCGCAAGCGCGCGGCCAAGCTTCTCGGTATCGCCGAGATACTCGCCGTAATACCCCTTGTCCTCGCCGGTCGCCGCCGTGCGAAGCACATGATGGACATCGTCGTTCCACTGCGCCGTATAGTGAAGCGGCTTGCCGTCGGCGCCACGGGCGAGCCTTCTGGCCTCGTTCTCCTCATTCTCCAGGACAAGATGCACATGGCGGTCGCCCGCCTCGGCGCGCACGCGTTCGGCCAGCTCATCCAGCACATGCTTCGGGCTGTCGTCGCAGATCGCATGCACGGCGTCGAGCCGCAACCCGTCCAGGTGGAACTCCTCGATCCAATAGAGCGCGTTCTCTATGATGAACTCGCGCACCGGCTTGCTATGCTTGCCGTCGTAATTGATGGCGTCGCCCCAGGGCGTCTTATGGTGCTTGGTGAAGAAACCCCGGGCGTAGGCAGAGAGGTAGTTTCCCTCGGGACCAAAGTGATTATAGACCACGTCGAGGAGGACCATCAGCCCGCGCTGATGGGCGGCCTCGATCAGCGCCTTGAAGTCCTCCGGGCGGCCGTAGCTGGAATCGGGCGCGTAGGGCAGGACGCCGTCATAGCCCCAATTCCACCGGCCGGGGAAATCGGCGACCGGCATGATCTGGAGCGCGGTCACGCCGAGCCTCGCCAGATGATCGAGCCGTCCGATGGCGGCGCGAAAGGTGCCTTCCTCTGTGAATGCGCCGATATGCAGCTCATAGAGCACAGCCTCGCGCCAAGGCCGCCCGCGCCAATCCTGGTCCGCCCAGCGATAGGCTGCGGCATCGATCACCTCGCTCGGCCCATGCACATCGCGCGGCTGGAAACGCGAGGCTGGATCGGGGACCTTTAGCCCGCTCGGCAGCGCGAAGCGATAAAGCATGCCAGCGCCAGCCTCGTCGAGTGTAAGCTCATGCCAGCCCTCGTCGACGCCGCGCATGGGGATGAGGCGGCCCTCCGGCTCGATTGACAGCGAAACTCGCGCGTCGGCAGGCGCCCAAAGGCGGAAGCGGACGCCGCCTTCGGGTCTGATCTCGGCGCCATGCAGGCGGCGGAAGACGCGGCTTGCATCGCCCCCGCCCGGATTGCCGCCGCTCATCGCCGTCGCGCCCTGCCGGACGCTCCGCGCTTGGGCCGCATCAGGAAGAGGAGCAGCGAGCGGCCGGTAACCTGGTAGTGCTCGCCAAACTTGAAAGACGGCTGCTTCGCCAAGTCGGGCACATTGGTGTCGAGCAGCAGCTCCCAGCCGCTGCCGCCCAGGTTTTCCGGCAGGGCAAAGTTGACCGCGTCGTGGAAGCTGTTCAGGATCATCAAGAGCGTTGCATCCTCGCCGCGCTTGCGGATGCCGGTGAGCTGGGCGCGCCCGTCCATCAGCATGCCGAAGCATTTCATATTGCCGTCCTGCCAGTCGCCCGGCTGCATCTCCGAACCGTTGGCGTTGATCCAGGTCATGTCCTTGACGCCAAGCTCCTCATTGTACTCGCCGGTGAGGAAGCGGGTGCGCCGGAGCATCTGATATTGATGGCGGAGCTGCGTCAGCTTTTTGGTGAAGCGGATCAGCCTTTGGCCCTTTACCTTGATGTCCCAGTCGAGCCAGCTGATCTCGCTGTCCTGGCAATAGGCGTTGTTGTTGCCCCGCTGGGTGCGGCCAAACTCGTCGCCGGCCAGGAGCATCGGGGTGCCCTGCGAGAGGAGCAGGGTGGCCAGCATGTTGCGAATTTGCCGCTCGCGCAGCGCGTTGATCGCGGGATCGCCGGTCGGCCCCTCGTGCCCGCAATTCCAGGAGCGATTGTCGGAGGTGCCGTCCTTGCTGTCCTCGCCATTCGCCTCGTTGTGCTTCTCGTTGTAGGTCACGAGGTCATTGAGGGTAAAGCCGTCATGGGCGGTGACGAAGTTTACCGAGGCCCAGGAGCGCCGGCCGCTGTGGTTGAACACGTCGCTGGACGCGGCAAGACGCGGCGCGAGCGCCGCAGCCGATGCCTCGCCGCGCCAATAGTCGCGCACCGTGTCGCGGAACTTGTCGTTCCACTCCGCCCAGCCTGGCGGGAAACCGCCGACCTGATAGCCGCCGGGACCGCAATCCCAGGGCTCGGCGATGAGCTTGACGGTGCTGAGGAGCGGGTCCTGGCCCACCGCATTCAAAAAGCCGCTCTGCTGGTCGAAGCCATGCGGCTCGCGGGCGAGAATGGTGCCGAGATCGAAGCGGAACCCGTCCACATGCGTCTCCTCCACCCAGTAGCGGAGGCTGTCGGTTACCATCTGCATGACGCGGGGATGGCTCAGATTGACCGTGTTCCCGGTGCCGGTGTCGTTGATGTAGTAGCGCTTCTGGTCAGGCAGCAGGCGATAGTAGGAGGCGTTGTCGATACCCTTGAAGGAGAGGGTCGGGCCCCGCTCATTGCCCTCCGCCGTGTGATTGTAGACCACGTCCAGGATAACCTCGAGCCCGGCATCGTGGAACCGCGCCACCATCTCCTTGAACTCGCGCAGACTGTTGGCGGCGTCGGCGGCGTAGCGCGGGTCGGGCGCGAAGAAGCCGATGGTATTGTACCCCCAGTAATTGGCGAGTCCCTTCTCGATGAGATGACTGTCATTGGTGAAGGTGTGTACCGGGAGCAACTCGACCGAGGTGACGCCCAGCGACTTCACATATTCGATCGCCTCACTGGTGCCGAGGCCGGCGTATGTGCCCCGCAGCTTCTGCGGCACCTTCGGATGGCGCTTGGTGAAGCCCTTGACGTGGGTCTCGTAGAGGATGGTGTGGTCCCAGGGCACAAACTGGCGGTTGGGCTCGCCTTTCCAGTCGAAATCGGGATCGACCACCACGCATTTGGCCATGAAGGGCGCGCTATCCCGCTCGTCGAAGGTGAGGTCGTCCATCGACTCCATCTGATAGCCGAAGACGGCGGGATCCCACTTGAGTTCGCCGGCATGGCCGCGGGCATAGGGGTCGAGCACCAGCTTGTTGGGATTGAAGCGGTGGCCCAAGTTCGGCTCGTACGGCCCGTGGACGCGATAGCCATACAAGGCGCCAGGCCCCACCTCGGGCAGGTACCCGTGGAAGATCTGGTTGGTATATTCGGGCAGCTCGACCCGCGCGATCTCCTTGTCGCCGGAGCTGTCGAAGAGGCAGACCTCGACCTTGGTGGCGTTGTCGGAGAAGAGCGCGAAATTGGTGCCCTTGCCGTCCCAGCTCGCCCCGCGCGGGAAGGGCGAGCCTTCCTTGATCTGGAATTTGCCGGCCCTTAACCTCGCCACGCTCAGTTTTCCCTGTAAGAAATATTTGAGCCGATCCAACTTCTAACTCCCTGCCGTCGTAAGGGTTGTGACGCCCGAGGTGCAAACGCCACTCGAGTTGGAAATGATCCTTAGTAAGCAATTTGTTACTTGCGCCCGTGGGGTCGCGGGCGCTTCCCCACGGGCAGGCTTCCATATGGGGACATTCCAGCGCCGGCCAATCCATACGGAGTACCACGTTCACCCCGGCGCTGAACCGCGATGCGAGCAGGAATCCCTTAGCAGTTGCGCCGTTCTCGGATGCTTCTTTCATCGGCCAGAGCCCCCCTTCGTCGCCTTAACAGAGGCCTGCATCCAGTCTTGAGCAAACCGCGTTTGGAGCGTCAACGCCTCTTGGACTGTCTTTGCCTTGCTCACGTTGCCGGCAAAGGTGAATGTTGCCTCGACATTTTCCTTCGCGATTTCCATGACGCGATCCTGAACGCCCTTGAGGGCAGCCGTCATTGGATTTGAAGGCAGCGCGCTCGTCCAGGCCTCCATGGCGTTGTTCATTTGATCGGTGAATTGATCATAGGCGGCATGTGCTTGCTTCAGCTTTTGTTCGGCAAGCTCGTCCATGGTCTGCGGGATTTCGGACGGGTCTTCAGCCATATATCTCTCCCCGGGCTTATGCTGGCAGATGAAGTTTGCGTGGAAATACTGTGCTGCAGTGACAGTGAGGTGAATTCTCTATGGTGCACCGCGCGCCTTAGGCGGCATCGCGCTCCGAGGGCCGATTGTTCTGCAGGCGTTTAGGATCTCAAGAACGGGACAAAAATCTGGAGTTCCGTTCGCTCCGTGGTCAAGCCAGTGCAGGCACGCATCGGTCTCATGGCAGAAAAGACACTTTGACCGCGCCTTTGCATAAACTTCGCCGCGTTCCAAGCGAATGAGCGCAATCGCGTCGACGTTGAGACGTGCCATCATAGTTTGCAGGCGGACGGCTTGCCGTTCGACCGTACCATGCATCCCCCAATGCATTTGAAGCCTCCTTTCAGGCGAAAGCTTTGCCGAGCTACAACCCGCGTTCAAGCCGGTGGTTCCGAGGTTCGAAGTGGCAGCTTGTCGCAACGCTCGCGCCGGTCGAACAGGCTGCACGGGTTAAGCCTGGGGCATTGCTCAGGCTGGGGAGCTTCGTGTTGTTGGGAGAAGATCTCTTACCGCTGCAAGAAGAGTCCGATCGCTGAAAGGCTTAGCGAGGAACTGGACGCTATCCCGAAAGGCGGCGGGCAGGTTTCCGCGGCCATAACCCGATACGAACAGAAAGGGGACGCCGCGCTCACAAAGAATGTCCGCCACCTCATCAACGCGCTCGCCTCTGAGATTGACGTCGAGCACGGCAGCGTCGCACGGGCTCTTGCGGGCGAGGCTCACGGCGCTTGAGAGCGTCCCGGCCGACCCTATGACCCTCCACCCCGCTGCCCTTAAGATAGTCTCAATCTGCATGGCGATGAGAAATTCATCCTCAACCAGCAGAATTTTTGCACCAACGGGCATGATACGCTCTCAGAAAGCCTGACGCTTTAGGTGCACCGCACGACGGATTTATCTTCGAAATCTACACTTGATATTAGAGGGTTATCAGATCAAGAGGCAGCCTGCGAAGAGGGACGACGCTAGTAGCATAAAGCCGCTGACAGTGCAAACCTCGATTGTGTGACTGGAAACCTGGCGGCCTTCGAACCAGCGGCCCGCGGGCTTGATCGAAAGGTGTTTGCTCCCCCGCCTCTCACTAAGATATCGCCGACAGCTGGAGATAGAGGTTCCGCCGTTTGAACCCATGCGGTTGCTGTTTTCCGTTCTGGGAAAGGGTCTGTAAAAATGCGCAGCTACAAAGTAAATAGCTTTGCTTCAGTTTGACGCAGCATGGATCAAAACTTGCTCTTCGCCATTGTTAGCTGCGAGCAAGGGAAACAGTACCCATGTACTTCATCATAGAATATGTCGACACTTGTGACGGGGCTGGTGAAGCCTTAGCGTGGGAATTCGCCAAAACAGATGATGAGGCCACCATCAAAGCGAGGGCCCATTTTCTCCTCTTCAAGGACAGGTTTGCGGCGCAGGGTTATCGCATTCTAAGCCCCGCGGGATTAGCCATCGCGTGTGGACCCGAAGGGCCGGAGCATGGCGCGGCCGATACCGTCGCGGAGAAGCCCCTCTTTTCCCGTGGAAGATACCTGAGCTCGACAAACAGCCGCTAACCGTCGGCATTCACAATCAGGTCGGCAGTTTTTGGGTGAGCCTGACAAGCGTTAACGGCCGGTGCTGGCAATGGCCGCACGGGCCGTGAATGCCAAGTTGAGCGTGGGCGCGTTGGACTGACCGCGCACGCTGATGCAGGATTAATCAGAGTCGATTAAAGGCCGGAAAATTGGATTGACCCTGATGTACAGTATCCGCGCCCGAATGTACTCGGGCGTTCTAGTCTGCCATTGCCGCTGCCCGTTCCATGCGCTTACGCTCATTCGAGTCGAGATAGCGCTTGCGCAGGCGGATGGACTTCGGCGTTATCTCGACCAGCTCATCATCCTGAATATAGGCGAGCGCCTTCTCCAGCGGCATTCTCATGGGCGGGGTGAGGCGTACCGCCTCGTCTTTGCTCGTCGTGCGAATGTTGGTGAGCTGCTTGCCCTTGATCACATTCACTTCGAGATCGTTGTCGCGCGTGTGCTCGCCAACGATCATGCCGGGATAGACCCTCGTCTGGGGGTCTATCATCATCGGCCCGCGGTCCTCCAGGTTCCAAAGCGCGTAAGCGACGGCCTCGCCCGTGGTGTTGGAAATCAGGACGCCGTTGCGGCGGCCCTGGATTTCGCCCTTATACGGCGCGTATTCGTGGAAGAGGCGGTTCATGATCGCGGTGCCGCGCGTGTCGGTCAGAAGCTCACCCTGATACCCGATGAGCCCGCGTGTCGGGACATAGAAAATGAGCCGCTGCCGGCCTCCACCGGAGGGACGCATTTCGATGAGATCGCCCCTGCGCTCAGAGAGCTTGGAAACAACCGCTCCGGCGTGCCCCTCGTCCACGTCGATGATGACTTCCTCGATGGGCTCGAGCCGCTGGTCGGTTACCGGGTCGAAATCGAACACGACACGCGGACGCGACACCGTCAGCTCGAAGCCTTCCCGGCGCATGGTTTCGATCAGGATGCCGAGCTGTAACTCGCCGCGGCCGGATACCTCTAAAGCGTCGCTATCTTTCGTTTCGGCGATCCGCAGCGCCACATTGCCTTCGGCCTCGCGGAGAAGGCGGTCGCGGATGACGCGGCTTTGAACCTTGTCGCCTTCCTGGCCCGCAAACGGGCCGTCGTTGATGCGGAAGGTCATGGTCAGCGTCGGCGGATCGATTGGCTGCGCCGGCAGCGCATGGGACTCTTGCGGATCACAAATTGTGTCGGCGACGGTCGCCTTTGTTAGCCCGGAAATGGCGATAATGTCGCCCGCCTTTCCTTCGTCGATGGGCAAGCGCTCAAGGCCCCGGAAACCGAGCACCTTCGACACGCGGCCATGATCGATCAATTTTCCATCGCGCGAGATTGCCTTCACGGCCATGTTCGGCTTCACCACGCCGTTCGTCACGCGCCCGGTAAGGATGCGGCCCAGGAACGGGTCCGCCTCGATGGTTGTCGCCAGCATGCGGAAAGGCCCGCCGCCCACGCGGGGCGGCCCTACGTGCTTTAGCACGAGATCGAACAATGGCGCCATGTCTTCTTTAGGCCCATTCGGGTTGACGGCCATCCAGCCCTGCTTGGCTGAGCCGTAGAGGATCGGAAAATCAAGCTGCTCCTCGGTCGCGTCGAGATTGGCGAACAGATCGAAGATTTCGTTCAGAACCTCCACGTGGCGCTCGTCCGGCTTGTCGATCTTGTTGATCGCCACGATGGGGCGAAGCCCGATTTTTAGCGCCTTCGACACGACGAATTTCGTTTGCGGCATCGGCCCCTCGGAGGCGTCGACCAGCACGATGGCGCCGTCCACCATGTTCAGGATGCGCTCCACCTCGCCGCCGAAATCGGCGTGTCCGGGCGTATCGACGATGTTGATGCGGGCGTCCTTCCAGTGGATGGAGGTAACCTTCGCAAGGATGGTGATGCCGCGCTCGCGTTCCAGATCGTTCGAATCCATGGCGCGCTCGGCCACGCGTTGGTTGTCCCGGAACGAGCCGGATTGTTTCAAGAGCACGTCGATGAGCGTCGTCTTGCCATGATCGACGTGGGCAATAATAGCGATGTTGCGCAAGTTCATGCCGAGCCGCGCCTTTCTAAGTGTCGTGTTGCGATGCGGGAATTTGCGCTAGATGTGAGGCAAAGGCGCGTCCGCGTCAATGGGCATCGCGGTTTTTCAGGCAAGTTCTGCCTTTACCGGCGTAACGCTACGCGTCTGCAAAGACTGTTTAAGGCGCTGGTTCAGTCCTACTCAAATTCCTGGTGCCATTCAGGGCGTTGGCCTTAATAGATTCCGTTCCCTCATAAGATATTTTGGCGATCGAAGGCGGGATCGGCTTCGGGCTTGAAAGCGAAGTCCAGGCAATTTTTTGCGTCTTCTGCACTGACCTGCGTAATATCGGCCATGTGCCACAGGCTTATCCAGATCAGGGCTGCATGGCGCCAATACGCCATCGAGGGTTGGTCGAGACCGATTCCCCCAAACTCGGCGCCGTTAAACACTTCGCGCGCAGCGCGCAGATAGTATCGTCCGCGTGTGCTGTTTGGCGCATTGCGTCTGATGCAATCCGTGACTGATTTTGCAAGCCTAATGTCGGTCTGAGTGAACCACACCGAATCGTGAGGATCCCTGCGAGTTTGCTCTAGAAGAGATCCGATTGCGTTTCCAAGGTGCTGCCATGGCTCCGGATCGCCTCTGCGCTTCAAAGAAACGTGAAATTCCCTTTTGAGCGAAGTGCCCCGCGCTATGGCGAGTTCCAGGCGCCGTTTTGGATCAGAGAGGTCCAGGTTGGCTCTAACCATAAACAAACCCTTGAGGTCGTTAAACTAAAGTTATTAGACCCTTTCGCGCCAGCGAAGGGCATTACAATAAGAACACATTATTTTATAAAATATTTGATAATATGCTTTGCCTAAAACCTCTACAAATCCCAGGTTGCAATAGTAACTGAATAGGAACTTTTGATCCTGGCGAACATGCTCTGGCATGCGATTAAATCGCATGCCGTTCGCCTAAAGACTTGCGCAAGGGCCTACGATTTCGGCCGCTGTCCCAGGAGCCTCGTTTGCGAACTTGCGCCTCAGCGGGATCGCAGCCAGCGCCAGAAGAGCAAGCCCCACGAGCGCGGCCATGATTTCGGGCGTGAGGATCGTATCGATCGTTATCGCGTTCCCTTGATCCAGCACCCCTCCCAGCCCTGCCCCGGAGAGAGAGAAAACGATGGTGGCGGGGATTATGCCGAAGAAGGTCGTGATGACAAAAGTGCTTAGCCTGACGCCTGCGAAGGCCGGAATGACGTTGACGAGGAAGAACGGAAACAGCGGCAAAAGCCGGAGCACAAGCAGGTAGCACCAGGCGTTCGCCCTGATGGCGCAAGCAAGTTTTGCTCCAGTCTTTCCAAAGTGCTCCATCGCGTTGTCGCCCATCAACGTGCGCGCGAACACGAAAAGAATTGTCGCGCCCACGGTTGCGCCAATGAGCGTAAAGGCTGTTCCGGCTGCGGCGCCGAACAGAAAGCCCCCTGAAAGGGTGAGAAGCAGCGCGGAGGGCAGCGAAAGGGCTACCACAAGCACATAGATGGCAACATAGGCCAGCGCCGAGAGCGTGTAATTTTCGCTGACGAAGGTAACGATCTCTTGCCGGTGTGTTCGCAGGGTGTCGAGCGTCAGGGAAGCCCGGAAGCCCCGAGGCGTGAATGGCGAATATGACGCCCAAGGCAAATATCGTCAGCCAGAACCGCCGGTTCTTGAAAAGGCGAGGCACCGTCAGCTCTGCCTCCAATACTTGATCATGCATGGCGCGCCGATCCGCACGAACCGCCTCCCAGAACGCAGAACGTTGCGCAGTAGGGATGAGCCAGCGGCACGGCCCGGCTGGCTTCCGCCAGCGTCGCACCAAGTTCGAAGCGCGAGTCGTACGGAAGAAGGGTGCAGGCCGCGACTGAGGGCGACCTGGCGCCCTTTCTCTTCACAACCATGCGTGCACACGAGCACATGACATCGTCGGGCGACCTTTTCAGAATAGCCCAGCAGGCTTCGGTGATCTCCGGCGGGGTCGCGCCCTGCCTCATCTCGGGGAGAAAAAGCAGCGCCTGGTCGTCGTCGCAGTCGATCCCGATTCCGCACTCCGCGAAAAGCGCCGCAAAGCCTCGCCTCAACCTATCTTCACTGTCATCGCTCAAGAAGCGAGCGGCAACTTCGAGTTCGACGCCGGCGCGCCAGAGCCAGGTCAGCCCCTCGACAGTATGGGAGAACGCCCCCTCGCCTCGTTCGGCATCGTGAACGTCGGACCGGAAGTCATCGAGCGAAACACGGACGCGCATGCGCGGGCCGTATCGCTTCGCCAGCCGCGCGATGTCGGCTCTCCGGTGTTCCATCGGCTTCAACGCATTCGTCAGCGTCAGCGTCTCGAAGCCGCGCCGCAACGTTTCTTCAAGAATGCCGATGAAGTTCGGGTTCATGAACGGCTCGCCGCCCGTGAAGCCGATCAGTGAGACAGGCTGGGCAAGCCCGGCAAGCTCATCCAGGAACGGAACAACATCGGCCACCGTGAGGTAGGCCAGCCGGTCGTTTTTAGGTGAGCTCTCGATGTAGCAATTTTCGCAAGCAATGTTGCAGAGCGTTCCGGTGTTGAACCAGACTGTTTCGAGCCGCCTCAGCGGGACAGTCGCGCGCCTTTCCCCGCGGGCCGTCCGGGCGAGGTCCGCGAACGGCTTCGGAAGGCGGTGTTCACGGCCGTCTTCGAGTGTTAGATGCATGAAGATTTCCGATGGCGCAAATCGTTATAGTATTCATTGCACAATCAGTGTGCACAGGTACAGCCAAGCCGTTCTCAAACTGTCGTTACTGCGCCATAGCGCCAGCTGGCAAATTCTTGAACTTGGCCATATAGCGCCGGTCGAGCCAGTCTTTCCACTGCCACACCCAGCGGCCTTCGAACGTCATACCGTTGCGCGTACCGATGGCATAACGCTCGCCGGTCGAGATCAGCGAAAGGATTTGGCCCTGAGGTTTATAGGATTTGAGCGGCTCGCCTTTAATGGCGTGGCGCAGATTTGCGGTCAGAGTGGCGCCCTGCCGCACGGCGTAAACCCCGGCCTTGGGCAAGGAAAATCCCCGGAGCGAGGCTATGTCGCCTGCGGCGAAAACCGAGGGGTGCGACGTGCTTTGCAGGGTGGCCTCGACTTCAATGAAGCCATGGTCATCGAGCTTCAGTCCTGTCTCGGCGAGCCAGGGCGCAGGCGACGCTTCGGTCGCCCAGAAGACTTCGTCGAAGGCCAGCATTTCGCCGCCTTCCAATTGAACAACGCCGCTTTCGACTCCGGCCGCCGCCCTGCCGGTGAGCACCGTGATCCCGCGAGAGGAAAGAAGCTCATTGAAGCGCCTGCGCATTCGGGGCGGATAGGTAATCAAGATGTCAGGGTCCGCAGATACCAGGGTAAAGTGGAGCTCCCTGGCGTCATAGCCCGCCCCCTGAGCATCTCTCCTCAACCGGCCTTCGATGGCCAGCAGCATCTCAACCCCAGCCGCCCCTGCCCCAACGACGCAGATGCTGGCCTTGCCCCCCTTCGACAGGATGCGCCGCCGCGTTGTTTCGAACCGGACCAGAAACCCGTCCATGGGTTTCACGGAGGTAGCGTTAGACAGCGCGGGCACGCCGCGCCTGTTCGGCATAGATCCGATATCGAAGGACAGCATATCGAAAGGAATGAAAGGGCCGCCCATGCTAACGACCCGCTTCTTGCCGAGATCGACGCCCACGGCTTCGTCCAGGACAAGTCGGGCCCCAGCGAAATTGCAGAGTGGCCTCACATCGATGTTCGTGTCCTCGAAGGCATAAAGGCCTCCGATCAATCCTGGGAGCATGCCGGAATAAGGAGTCCAGGCTCGCCGCGTGATCACCGTAAGGCGCGTGCCGGGAATGGGATTCCTCCCGAAAGAAAGCAGCGCAAGCGCATGGGCATGACCTGCACCGACGAGCACGATCTCTTTCAGGGGCGGCCCCATTTTCAGTACCCCAAAACTCGTAGAACGACTATCGAAGCAGATCGGCGTTCCATCTTCAACTGCGAGCCCGGCGCGCTGACCAACTTCGCTAATCTGGCCAATAGATCGTCAACCCGCACGCCGCTCGCTCCGCGCTTAGCCATCCCGGAACTTGATTACCCGGATGTTTCTGCCAATTCCGTCGTCATGGCCGCCCTTGGAGGCGGCCATCCAGAAAAACACAAGGTATTCCAAGTCATGACTGGATGGCGATCAAGCCCGGCCATGACGTTGGAGCGAAAATTCGCCAATGTTTTCATGCCTTCTTCTGCTGGCGGAAACATCCGGGTAATCAAGTCCCGGAAAGGCGAAACCTTATCCGGGATCGTAGCAAATTGAAGCGCTTGCACTTTTGTGATCCCGGCTCGCGCTTCGCCTGGCCGGGATGACAGTGGTGGCGATCCGTTCGACAATCCCGGTCGCCTTGTTAGGTGACGCGCTTCGCCTCGGGCTTCATCATCCTCACGAGCACGTTCGTCTTTGCGACATAATGCTGCATCAACGCACCTGCGAAGTGAACGATCACGGCGAGAATGATCAGTGGCTTCGCATAGGCATGGATTTCTGCCATCGAGGCGTAACCCAAAAACCAGGCCATCGCGCCGGTAATCGGCATCACAAACAGGATGGCATAGAGAATGAACTGGGTCGCCGCTGCGATCCACATCTTGGGACCGCTCTGCCCGGCAGGCGCATCCGGAACTCCTCGGGCCATTCGAATGATAACCCGCAGGATTGCAAGGGCAAGGATCGAAAAGCCCACGACGGCGTGAATGTTCGCGCTGAGCAAATTGTCGGAGCTTATCTCTTTGCCTTTCACCCACGCGTTATAAGCGTGCTCCATCCCCTCGCTGAAGAAGAGCTGGAAAAGGACGAACACAGCGATAATCCAATGAAGCAGGATTTGCGCACCGCTGTAGCCGGCGGGACTCTTTGATGCCATTGCATTCTCCCGATTTGAGATATTCCGCCATGCATATACCGGCTTTTCCGCACGGCATTTGATCTGTGACAAACGTCGGCTGGGCAGAAGCACGCAGCTTATTGTAAGCTTGCGGCAGGCCACCTCAAACAATAAGCGACGCGTGTCATGACAAGCGCCTACACTCAAGATCTCGACAGGACGCCCGCAAATTTCCAGCAACTGACGCCGCTCGGCTTTCTCGCCCGCGCCGCCCGGGTGTTTCCGATTATCCTGCGATCGTGCATGGGGACCGCACTTATCCCTACTCCGAGTTCTATGCGCGCTCCCGCCGCCTCGGATCGGCGCTGGCGCAGCTCGGGATCGGCAAAAGCGACACCGTCTCCGTTATGCTCGCCAACACGCCCGCGATGCTGGAGGCCAAGTTCGGGGTGCCGATGACGCAGGGGGTCCTGCATTCGATCAATACCCGGCTTGACGCATCGAATATCGCTTTCATGCTCGACCATGCCGAGACCAAGGTACTGATCACGGACACCGAGTTTTCGACGATCATCGGCGAGGCGCTGAAAATCGCGAAGGTACGGCCCACGATCATCGACTATATGGACCCGGCCTTTCCCGGCCTGGGCTCGCGGCTCTCGGAAACAGAGTACGAAGATTTCATCGCGCGTGGCGATCCTGAGTTCGCATGGAAGATGCCGGACGATGAGTGGGACGCGATCTCCCTCAACTACACATCCGGGACGACCGGCAACCCGAAAGGCGTCGTCTATCACCACCGCGGCGCCTATCTCGTGTGCATGGGTAATATCATCGCATCAGGCATGGCCAAGCATGCCAACTATCTGTGGACGCTGCCCATGTTCCACTGCGATGGCTGGTGCTTCGGCTGGACGATGCCGGTGGTCGCCGGCACACAAATCTGCCTGCGCTACGTGCGCCCGGACGCGATCTGGAACGCGCTCGCCGATTATAAGATCAGCCATCTATGCGGTGCGCCCATCGTGATGGCGACGATCCTCAATGCGCCCGACGACGTTAAGCGCGAGCTGTCGCAAGAGGTCCGGTTCATGACAGCGGCGGCCCCGCCTCCTGAAGCTGTGCTTGCCGCAATGCGGGCGGCAGGCCTCCACGTCACCCATCTTTATGGGCTCACGGAGACCTATGGACCCGCCGTCGTGAACGAGTGGAAAGCGGAGTGGAACGATCTCGATGGCGCGGGGCAGGCGCAGAAAAAGGCGCGGCAAGGCGTACGCTATGTGTCGCTGGAGGATCTCGATGTAATCGACCCGACGACGATGACGCCGGTCCCGCAGGACGGCGAGACGCTCGGCGAAGTCATGTTCCGCGGCAACAACGTGATGAAGGGCTACCTCAAGAACAAGAAGGCCACCGAGGAGTTGCTGGCTGGCGGCTGGTTTCATTCCGGGGACCTCGGCGTCATGCATCCGGACGGCTACATCCAGCTCAAGGACCGCTCCAAGGACATCATCATTTCGGGGGGCGAGAACATCTCGTCCATCGAGGTTGAGGACGTGCTTTACAAGCACCCGGCCGTGCAGGCAGCTTCCGTCGTCGCGAAGCCCGACGATAAATGGGGCGAGACGCCCTGCGCCTTTGTCGAGCTGAAGCCGGGCAAGACGGCGACCGCGGAAGAAATCATCGCGTATTGCCGCCAGCATATGGCCCATTACAAGGTGCCGCGCCACGTCGTCTTCGAGGAACTGCCGAAGACCTCCACCGGCAAGGTGCAGAAGTACATTCTGCGGGCTATGGCAAAAAAGACTGCTCCATAGCGCCCGGCTCTATGGGGTGTTCAATTTGCGCACCCAATTCCGGATTTGGGTGCTTTGCTAACTAACTACTAGCAAGCCTTACCTTATCTGCTAAAAGTGCTTTCACGTTTGGAGCCCGATGTTCAGCGTCACGCGCGACGCTGGCTCCGGACGATGCTGAGTCTATGTAGTTTTCCCTTCGGGTCCGCTGGCATCGCGCGCTTCTTAGCCGGGAACTGAGCAATGGCGCGCATAGGCTAGCGGTGCTACCTCACAAGCCGTAAAGCTAAAGCAAACTTCGCTCATCTGGCCAGCGGATGCGGCTCGCTCCGCACTGCGTCATCCCGGCCAAGCGAAGCGGGGATCGCAAAAAAAGTGTGTGTTTCCGCCATCCTTCGTCATGGCCGCCCTTGGAGGCGGCCATCCAGAAAAACACATGGCATTTCAAGCTATGGTCAAGCCCGGCCATGACAGTGGAGCGAAAATTCGCCAACGACCATCGCCATCGTGTACGACGCTCGCCACGCGCGGTTTTGTAAACATTTCGTTCACTGCGGCGAGCCTTCATACTTATGTGGTTAACAGAAGCGCGCCGGAATTATTTCCCACCGCGTGTTGGTAAAAAAATTCTTTATTCGCCGCGAAATGGAGGAAATGCCGCGCCTACGACAGGACAAAGGGCGGCTACCGTAAGCCACTGAAAATGCTATAGTTTTTATTGTTAACAAATTGACCCATTAAATAGAATCTAATGCCGGAATTTTTCCATTTACTGGGACGAGCAAAAGTCCGTTAAATATGTTTTGAAATCGCGAATTAACGCTTGCGAAGGCCGAAACTGCACGGCGCAGGCAGCGGCGATGGCGTCCTGTTCTGTCATTTTTCCTATAATTATCAATGGCTTGATGGTGCTTAAGCTGCGTTAACCTGGCATCAAGGCGACTTCGCTGAAGATCTTTCAGAAGAAGGAATGCCGCCATCTGCAGGATGCTACAAAATGGACTATGCCGCCCGCGTCCGATTAAATGCACGATGCTCTAATGACTGGAACGCGGCAGAGGCAGGTTCACTTCACGAATTCCTTTACGTCATCGGCCAGCTTTGCCCTGCAGTCATTACGGTTTTAACGCTGGCTTGTTTTCCAAGAAACGATATTGCACGATATGTAACCGGCGAAGCGGAGTGTTCATTCTTGGACTAGAGGATATGTGATATGAACGACTTGAGCTTCACTACTCTGCAACTCAAAAAAGTGACTGTGAATGGGGAAGCCATAAAGGCTCTAGCGGCGCAATTACGTGGAAGTACTGTTAATCAAAATGATGACTATTACGATCAAGCGCGAAAAATCTGGAACGGAATGATCGATCGGAAGCCCGGTCTCATTGTCAGGTGTGCCGAAGCCGCCGATGCCGTTGCCGCGGTGCGTTTCGCGCGCGATCATGGATTGCTCGTTTCAGTGCGCGGGGGCGGGCATAACATCGCCGGAACCGCCTTGTGCGATGGCGGCGTTGTTATCGATTTTTCGGAGATGAAATCCGTACAAGTCGACCCGGAAGCTCGAAAAGCGTGGGTCGAGCCGGGAGCAACGCTTGCCGACGTCGACAGGGAAACGCAGGCGTACGGTCTGGCCGTGCCAACCGGAATTAACTCGACGACCGGTATCGCCGGCTTAACGCTGGGCGGCGGTTTCGGCTGGATTACGCGGAAGTTCGGCCTGACGATAGACAACCTCCTGTCGGCCGATATCGTGACAGCCGATGGTGAGCTGAAGCACGCAAGCGCTACGGAAAATCCAGACCTGTTCTGGGCGCTTCGCGGCGGCGGCGGGAACTTCGGCGCCGTTACCTCTTTCGAATTCCAGCTTCACAAGCTCGGGCCTCAGGTTCTGTCGGGGCTCGTCGTGCATCCTTTCGAAAACGCGGTGAGCGTTCTCAAGGGATACCGTCAAGCCCTCGAATTGGCGCCGGACGAACTGACTTGCTGGGCAGTGATGCGGCAAGCCCCGCCTCTGCCATTCCTGCCCGCGGAATGGCATAGCAAGAAGGTGCTGATCCTCGCCATGTGCCATTCCGGCAATATGGAGACGGCACAAAGGGATGCTGCCGGACTTAGGGCAATTGGAAGACCCATCGTCGATGTTGTCTCTTCTCACGCCTTCGTTGACTGGCAGCAGGCATTCGACCCACTGCTTGCCCCCGGCGCTCGCAATTACTGGAAGAGCCATGACTTTACGGAGCTTTCCGATCCCGCGATTGAAGTTCTAACGGAGGCGGTACGAAAACTGCCCGGACCGGAGTGCGAAATCTTCCTTGGCCACGTCGGCGGCGTTGCCGGCCGCGTTGCCGCCGATGCAACCGCATTTCCGCAGCGCAGTTCGCATTTCGCCATGAACGTACACGCACGCTGGCGCAACCCCGAAGAGGACAGATCATGCATCGAATGGGCTCGCGCTCTTTTCGAAGCAGCCAAGCCCTATGCGGCTGGAACGGCCTATATCAACTTCATGCCGGAAGATGAGACGGAACGGGTTGAGTTCGGCCTATGGCGAAAACTACAAACGGCTTGCCGAAGTGAAGCGGCGCTACGATCCGCAAAACCTGTTCCGCGTGAATCAGAACGTCAAGCCAACGGCGGAAGCGCACGCCTAAATCGTGCGGCCGCCGTCCACTTCGAGCACAACGCCTGTCACGAACTCGGCTTCGTCGGAAGCGAGGTAGAGGCAGGCGTTTGCAATGTCCTGCGGCTCCGAGAGCCGACCAAGCGGCACGGACGCGATGAACTTGGCGCGGTTTTCTGGTGTGTCTGGCAGCCCCATGAATTGCTCAAGAAGCCCTGTCGCGCCCATGACCGGGGCCACGCAATTCACGCGGATCTTCTGCGGCGCGAGTTCCACCGCCATGGAGCGCGACATCAGGTTCACAGCGCCCTTCGAGCCGTTGTACCAGGTCAAACCGGGCCTTGGGCGGATGCCCGCCGTCGAGCCGATGTTGATGATCACGCCGCCCCCCTGCTTCGCCAGCACCGGCACCACGGCGTGCGCCATGTGATAGATCGACTTCACGTTTATGGCGTAGACGCGGTCGAACTCCTCCTCGCTCACTTCCAGCATGGGCCGGTTCTTGTGGCTCCAGCCCGCGTTGTTCACCACGATGTCGATGCGGCCGAAAGCATCCAAGGTCTTGCGCACCGCCTCTTCAATGTCGGCGCGCTTGGTGACATCGGCGGTGACGGCGATTGCAGCCGGGCCGATTTCGCGCGCGACCGTCGCCGCGCCGTCGCCATTGATGTCGAGCACGGCGACTTTCGCGCCCTCCCGTGCAAAGACCCTGGCGATTTCAGCACCGAAGCCCGACGCGGCGCCCGTTACGATGGCAACCTTGTTTGCAAGGCGCATCTCTTCCTCCCTTGAATTTTCCCGCTGCTTATGTGGAGCGGAGTGCACCGAGAACCAGGGCCGCCGTGAACCGTTCCTTGGCTGATTTCGGAGATTCCAGTCTGAGGCGGCGAAGCAGCGGGCGCTCCTCGGCAGAGGGCGAGGACCAGGGTGCGCCACGGGCCGCGAGCCGCGCAAGCTCGAAGACCGAAGACTGCGCGTTCTTCAGCAAGTTCATTGCGGGAACAAGCGCAATCTCTTCCGCGGTCAGGTCCGTCCCGAAAGGATAGGCGGGCAGCGTGCCATCCGCGCGTGCAGGCCCAAGGATTTTCTCGATCCGTTCCGGCCTGTTGTTCCGGAACGCGGGCGGGATTTCGTAACTCTTCTCGATCTTCCCCGGCGCCTTGGCTTGCGCGAGAAGCTCCTCCTGGAAGCGGCTGTCGGTGATGTTGAGCATCGCAGCAATGGTGTCCCGGTCAGAAAGCGCGCGCAGGTCGGCGGCTCCGTATTCGGTTACGACGATGTCGCGCAGATGCCGGGGAATGGTGGTGTGGCCGTAGTTCCAGCGGATGTTCGACTGGGCGCGCCCCTTTTCCATCCGCCAGGCGCGCAGCTGCAGGATGGACCGGCCATCCTCCAGCTCAAGCGCCTGAGCTACGAAGTTATATTGGCCGCCCACGCCGCTTACGACGCGGCCGTCTTCGAGCTGATCCGAGGCTACTGCGCCAAGCAGCGTGGCTATCATGGCGCTGTTGATGAAGCGGGCGTGAAGCCTCTGGGCCCGCTTAAGCTCCTCATTGCCATAAAGCTGGTTGGTGAAAGAGATGCGGGTCATGCGGAGGGCGCGCCGCTCGTCCTCCGTGAGGTTGCGCAACGCCTCGTAGAAGCGGTTGCAGCCGACCAGGAAGCCCGCATGGAGCAACGCGCCCCGCTCGTATTCCTCGGGCGAAAGCTCACCGGCATCGGCGCGCCTCTGCGTCTCGATGTCGTCAAAAGCGCGTCGCTTGAGAATTCCGCAGCGATGAAGGTGGAGATAGCCTTCGACGAAAAGCTCTGTCACCCCGTACAGGCCTTTCTCGAACGGCGCTACTTCGGCGGGCAGGCGCGGATGCAGCCTGCCGACGCCCAGCGCTTCTGCGAGCTGGCGGAATTTTTCGTTCCTGGTCTGCCTCAGCACAAGCGCGTGCGTCAGCGCATCGGTGAACGCCCCAATGCCAAGCTGGATGGTGCCGCCATCCTTGATGAGCGCGGCGGTGTGGATCGCCGCGGCGTGATCCTGAAGAGAAACGGCCTCTCTTGGCGGGGCGAACAGCGGAAACTCGAATGCGGGGCCTTCCAGGATATGATCGAACTCCGAGGGGGGCAGTTGTGCATCACCGACCATGTAAGGCATGGCGGCGTTGACCTGCCCAACGAAGGCCGTGGGCGCCCCACTCTTGCGGCGTTGCTTTAACAGGGGCAAAACGTCCAAGGTGGCGTCCGTATTCGAACCCAGGCTGTAGCTCGCCGAATTGCCTTCCCCTCGTTTCGCCACCAGCTGCGCGAAGACATTCACGCCCGCATCCAGGGCAAGCCTCGGGAGGTGTGTGTAGTTAACGCTGGAGTAGCCCTGCTGAGCGGAAGGCGAGTTCATGAACGCGCCTGCCTGCATGAAGAACTCGCGGACTTCGACGTTGGGCGGCAGAGTTCCGTGCTTCAGAGCTTCCGCGTAATCGAGATAGGGATAACGGCCAAACAATCTTTCAAGCAAAGGACCGGCAAACCGGCGCTCCAGATCGGTTTTGGGCGCGGGCCTTACGAAGCTCAGGCCCGTAAAGATTTTGAGCGATATGGATTTGTCCTGAACGGCGCGCCGGTAGAGCGCATTTATGAAATGGTTCGGCTTGCCAATGGCGATGGGCATCGCGAGCACAACGTTGCGCCCAACCTGCGACAGCAGCGCTTCCACGCAGGCTTCGGCGTCGTTATGAATGTGGGGCATGAAATTGCAGTCCGGCGGGAATGACGAACTCGGATAATCAGCCGTAACAGTAAAGGCCGAGTTTCGTTCCGTTGCCGAGTTCGGACTTGAACGAAACGATGCCTTCGCACAGTCCGCCCCTGCGAGCGGTTTGGATCTGTTGCGGACTTCGGGCCTGACTTCCGCGCACAACCGCAGTAACTCGACAGTAAGCCCCTCAACCCAGGCGGTGCTCGGCATAGAGGGCGAGGAGCTTCCAGACTTTGCCGAGAAGCAGGAAACAGTCGCGGAAGGGCAGCCGCGGCGTTCCTCAAGGCGGACCCTCGCAATACCAGCGAAAGTCGCGCAACAAATGCCGGCTACGTCAACAACCAGAACACTGTCAAGAAAGCCAAAAAATCGAAGGTGTTGCTAAAAAAGGTCGGAAGTACTGAATGGAACCGAAAGCGTTGCAACTTAAATGATGGCGGCACCTGTGATGGCAAGGTTCCTCTCCTGAGCATCGTGCAGGAAGGTAGGCCTGTTTCATGGGCACTGGTGCAAGCAACTGAGGTGCTGACACGCTCAAAGTCTTGAGTAGCCGGCGCTCAGCTTGCGCGGACGAAACCGCCCTTAAGGGAAGGGTGTGAAGCCGCATGTCAATTGTAAGGAGTACACCATGTTCAAAAGAAGCCTGCTCATCCTGTCCGCAAGCGCCATGCTCTGCATTGCGGGAGCTGCGTCAAATGACGCCTTAGCCCGACCATTCGGCGGTTTTCACCCTCATGCCGGCGTCTCGCACCCTCAGTTCGTTGCGCGTGGCGGGCGTTGGGCTGACCGATCAGGAACTCACGGCTCGTATGGCCGTGGCGGAGCAGCAGCTGGCGGCGGCTATGGACGCGGTGGAGCAGCCGGTGGCGGCGCTTATGGACGTGGTGGAGCGGCAGCTGGCGGCTACGCGGGCGGCGGCTCTTCCGGGTCAGGCGGCGCCTACGTGAGCGGTGGCTCTTCCGGGTCAGGTGGCGCCTACGTTAGCGGCGGCTCTTCCGGATCAGGCGGCGTCTATGTGGGCGGCGGCTCTTCCGGATCAGGTGGCGCCTACGTGAGCGGCGGCTCCGGATCAGCCGGCGGCGCCGCGAGTGGCGGCGGCTACCGGCGCGGCGGTTACGGGGCGGGCGGCCAACGGGCCGGCGGTTTCGCACGCGGTGGATCTGAAGGAGGCGGCCACTTCCGCAGATAACAGGCTCTCTTACTTCGGCAGTTCCCCGCAGCGAACAGCGCAGATTCTCCGGCGGCGCGAGAGGGGTGGGGAGCGGCCGCTCCCCATGTTTCGTCCTACAGGCTGTCGCCGAAGTCCGCGCGGAACTTCGCGACGAGTTTCTCCTGCCAGTCGGACACGGGTTTCAGCAGCCCGTAGAAGAAGCGCAGGATTTCCGGCTCCTCGACAAAGACAAGACCTCCGACCAGCCTGCGGTTCTGGTACAGCCAGTCGAGGCGGTCGATGGCGTAGTTGACCTGCGAAAGCGTGAAAACGCGCCGCGGCATCGCCAGACGCAACAGCTCCATGGCCGAGAACACTTCGCTGCCGTCCGGATTGCGCTGCTCGGAAAGCGTGCCGCGCTCCATGCCGCGAACGCCGCCCGCGATGTACATGGCCGACGCCAGCGCGCCCGCAATGTACTGCGATGGGGGGACATGATCGAGGAAGCGTTTCGCGTCGATATGGCAGCCGAGGCCGCCCGCAGGCGTGATCACGGGGACGCCGCGTTTGACCAATTCATCGATCATGTAGGCGATGAATTGCGGGCCCTGGCTGATCATGTCCTCGTCCATGGTCTCTTCGAGGCCGACGGTCAGCGCCTCTATTTCGCGGACGGACATGCCGCCATAAGTGAGGAAGCCTTCGTACAGCGGCACGAGCCCGCGCATGCGCCTGTAAATCTCTTCGCTCCGCATGCACATCGCGCCGCCGCGCACGCAGCCAAGCTTGCGGGCCGAGAAATAGATGATGTCGCAAAGGTCTGCGGTGCGCCGCGTGATTTCGCGAATGCTGAGGTTCTTGCAGCTCTCTTCGCGGGTCTTGTTGAAGTAGAGGTTGTCGGCAAGAAGGCTGGCATCGAGCACGAGGATGAGGCCGTACTTATCGCAAACTTTCCGGATTTCGGCGAGGTTCGCGAGCGAGACCGGCTGGCCGCCGATGAGGTTGGTTCCGGACTCCACGCGCACGAAAGCAATCTTGTCCGCGCCCTCTTTCTTCGCGAGGGCTTCGAGTTTGCCGATGTCCATGTTGCCCTTGAAGGGAAGGTCGCTCGTGACCTCAAGCCCTTCGTCCTTGACGAGTTCTTCCACCACGCCGCCGTTCAGCGTGATATGCGCCTTCGTGGTCGTGAAGTGATAGTTCATCGGGACAATCTTGCCGGGCTTTACGAAAGTTTGGGCAAGGATGTTCTCGCAGGCGCGGCCTTGGTGCGCCGGCAGGATCCAATGCATGCCGAACAGCTCGCGCAGCTTGGCTTCGAGGCGCGTATAGGTGGCGCTGCCGGCGTAGCTGTCATCCGAGACCATCATGGCGGCGAGCTGCTGGTCGCTCATGGCGTTCACGCCGCTGTCGGTCAGCATGTCCATGAACACGTCGGCGTTCTGCAGCAGGAACGTGTTGTTGCCGGCCTCATTCACCGCCTTGAGCCGATATTCGATGGGCGGCAAGGTAAGCTTCTGAACGATGCGCACCTTGTGCATTTCGAGCGGGAGATTGCCGCCACTGAAGAACTTGATCGTCGCCACCGCGTACCTCTTAAGTCAAATTTTCGATAAGCAGGCCGGAGGGTAGCAACCTTTACCTGGGCAATCCCTGCGAAAATAGGACGCGGGGATGCGTCTATGCATCGCGCGACGAATGGCTGAGAACATGCCCCGAGCGCTTCATTCCTAGCTCGAATTTTGGTTTCTACAAAATTGAGGGTCAGGCGTAGAGCGGTCACGGCCCTGATTTGAAGGCTCAGCCGCTCACCCTTCAGTCGCGGGATTCCGAACCGATGCCTTCATCGTCATGTCGCCATTGCCGGAGCTTTGCTGGCCGTCCTCGCGGTCATTACATCCCGCGAGCCGTCAGCCTCCAAACCCGATGATGCGTTTTGAGAATGCCATGCGGCCAAACTGGGTCAGGCCGCTTTCGGCGGCTGCCGCAACCAGGTTGCAGACCAAAACCATCGTCTGAAATGGCGACAGGCTCACGGTTGGAGAGAAGAGCGCCCAACACGCCAAAACACCCATGATGACAGACGATGCCCACGAAACCGCAATGTCGGTGAAGCCGAACTGGTTGCTCCGCGCGCCCGACAGGATCAGGCAAAAGGCCTGGACTGCGATGTAAAGCATGTCGATGACGGGAACGATCGCCCACATCCAGCCCTGCGACGGCTGCCCCTTGAGACCCAGCGCGGGAATAAGCAGGAAATATGCGACATTCGCTACGATGAATATAACGGCGAGCCAGATGCTGATGGTTTCTTCCCATCTAGTCCTGTTCTGGGAGTTTACTGATATCGACTCTGTTCTACTCATCGTAAGTGACCCTTGCTGCGAATAAATCGTGGCCCCTGGCTTGCTCCTTAAGAACTGTCAGAAAAAGGTCCACTTTGCTACTTTTCGAACCAGACGATGTTGATCATCGTGGCGAACACTTTGCGCGAAGGCAAGGAGTATACCCGCGTCAGGCTCGGAACTGATAAGAAAAAGCCGGCGCCGGCAGGTTGTGTCGAAGCAGCGTCGGCGAAGCCAGGACAGGCGGGTGCAGGAGGGGCGCGTCAAGCGCCATCCGTAAGTCTTGCGAGTTTCGCGACGCGGCTCTCCCTCCAGACAATAAAAAGGCTCGACGCGACGATAATGCTGGCTCCGATCCAAACGGGCGGACCGGGCCAGTCGCCCCAGATGAACCAGCCGTACCCCGTAGCCCAGACGATGCCGGTGTAATTGAAGATCGTGACAAGCGCGACCGGCGTATACTTGAAAGCCACCGAAAGGAAGATTTGTGCGAAGGCTCCTGAAATGCCCGCGCCGATGAAGAGAGGGACCTCGTTCAGCTGCGGGATTGTTCCGACGAACGGCATGGCGAGGCCCGTCATCGCTGTACCGATGACGAGAAAGTAGAAGGTGATCGTCTCTGGGCGCTCGGTGCGTCCGAGAACGCGCAGTATCGTGCCGAGCGACGCGTGCATCACCGCCGCCGACAGCGCAAATGTTACGCCGGTCATATTCACAGCGCCTGTCGGGCGAACGATTACGAGCATCCCAAGGAAGCCGATCAGAACCGCGCTCCAGCGGTGTGCCCCAACGCGCTCCTTCAGGAATAGCCAGCCCATCACGGGCAGGAAAAGAGACGACATGAAGAACAGAGCTTGCGCGTCGGCCATCGGCAGAAAGTTGAATGCCCGGAAGGTTGCGATAAGGCTGATCGTTCCGATCACCGAGCGCAATACGATGACTTGCGGGCGGCTGTTGATCTTGAGCAGATGGCGGCGACCGAGGAGGAAGATCCAGACCGCAAACGGAAGCGCCGCGATCGCATTGCGGTAGAAAGCAACCTCGATGACCGAATGAGCGGGGCTCAGGAGCTTCGCGAACACATTCATTGTGTTCAGCATGAAGAACGAGGCCACGGCAGCCGCCATTCCGAGCGCGATCCGGTCACGGTGGGCGGGGGCTTTTTGGGGCGCGGCTTCGCTCACTCCCGGCTTATCGGCTTTCAGCTGCATATTTTGCAAAATTCCGGCAGGACACCCCTCATCCTGTCCTTCTCCCGCAAGGGAGAAGGACGCTGGTGCAAGGGCGAGTTGCTCCCTCTCCCCTCGCGGGAGAGGGCGGGGGTGAGGGAGGAGCTTAGCTCAGGAAATCGCCCGCATTGCACACCAAATCAGCGCACGCGTCGCAGCGCGGCGGCAAGGCCGTCGACGATTTGATGGATTTGCCCTTCCTCGATGATTAGCGGCGGCGACAGGGCGATGATGTCGCCCGCCTGGCGGACGAGAACGCCATTCTCGAAGCAGTCCACCAGCACATCGTAGGCGCGCTTGCCCGGTTCGCCCGGTCTCGGCTCAATCTCGATGCCCGCGACGAGCCCGAGATTGCGAATGTCTATGACATGCGGGCTGCCACGTAGTTGTGTGCACCGCCTCTTCCCAGACGGGCGCGAGCGCCGCGGCGCGCTCGAACAGGCCTTCCTTCTGGTAGATATCGAGCGTCGCGAGCCCGGCGGCGCACGCCACCGGATGGCCCGAATAGGTGTAACCGTGGAACAGCTCGATGATGTGCTCGGGGCCCACCATGAGCGCGTCGTGGATGCCGCGTTTCGCAAAGACGGCGCCCATCGGGATGGCGCCGTTCGTGAGCCCCTTCGCCACGGTCATCATGTCCGGCGTCACGCCGAAAAACTGCGCCGCGAATGGCGTTCCGAGACGGCCGAAGCCAGTAATGACCTCATCGAAAATGAGGAGGAGCCCCTGGCGATCGCAGATCGCGCGGAGCCTCTCGAGATAGCCCTTCGGCGGCAAGAGCACACCCGCCGACCCTGACATTGGCTCCACGATAACGCCGGCGATGGTGTCTGCGCCATGCAGGCTGATCAATCGATCCAGGTGATCGGCAAGCTCCGCGCCGTGCTCTGGCAGCCCCTTGCTGAACCCGTTGCGGGCGATGTCGACCGTATGCGGCAGGTGATCCACGGCGGGCAACATGGACCCGAAGGCGCGGCGGTTGTTCATGAGGCCGCCGACCGACGTGCCTCCGAAGCCCGCGCCGTGATAGGCGCGCTCGCGTCCGATGAAGCGCGTGCGCTGGCCTTCGCCGCGAGCTCGATGATAGGCGAGGGCGATTTTCAGCGCCGTGTCCACCGCCTCCGAGCCCGAGTTTACGAAAAACACCCGGTCGAGCCCCTGCGGCGCGATCCGCGCCAGTCGCGCCGCCAGTTCGAACGCGCCCGGGTGGCCCATCTGGAACGCGGTCGCGTAATCCAGGGTCTGAAGCTGCCGCTCCACGGCTTGAGCGATTTCCTTGCGCCCATGTCCCGCGTTCACGCACCAGAGCCCGGCCACGCCATCGAGGATCTTGCGGCCGTCCGCGCTCGTGTAATGCATCCCCTCGGCGGAAACCAGAATGCGCGGATGAGCCTTGAACTGGCGGTTCGCCGTGAACGGCATCCAATAGGCGGAAAGGTCGAGCTCGTTTGGAAGGGCGGTCTTGGTCTCGCTCATGGCGTCAGCCTCTCCGGCGTAAAGGGTTTGAATTTCGTTATGGTCGATCACAACATGATTGCACAGAAGGGAAAGTTGGCATGAATGCGAACGACGCCAAGGTTGCGATCATCACCGGCGCCGGCCACGGGATCGGCAAGGCATGCGCGGCGGAGCTTGCGGCGCGCGGGTGGACCTGCGTGTGCGCCGACGTGGACCCGGCTCGCGCCAAAGAAGCGGCGGCGGAATCACGAGGCCACGCCATCGCCTGCGATGTTTCGAAAGAAGCCGACGTAAAGCGCCTGATAGACGAGACGGCCAGCACCTTCGGCCGCATCGATGCCATTGTCTCGAACGCGGGCATCATGCACCGCAAGCCGCTTTCCGAAACGACGCTCGAAGACTGGAACACCGTTATCGCGACCAATTTGACCGCCGCCTTCGTTCTCGCGAAGTATGGCGATCAGCATTTGCGGCACGGCAAGGGCAGCATGGTGCTGATCGCGTCGACGCGGGCGCATATGTCCGAGCCGGATACTTTCGCCTACTCGGCCAGCAAGGGTGGCCTCGTTGCGCTCGCCCATTCGCTGGCGATCACGCTCGGGCCGGATGTGCGCGTGAACTGCATCTCGCCGGGATGGATCAACGTGGATGAAAACGCGAAACTCTCGGGCGACGATCATGCGCAGCATCCCGCAGGCCGGGTCGGGACGCCGTCTGACATCGCCGCCGCCGTCGCCTTTCTCCTTTCGGGCGCAGCAGGCTTCATGACAGGCGCGGAGCTTATCATCGATGGCGGGATGACCCGGAAGATGATCTACGCGGAATAGGAGTGGCTGTGCACATCGATCTCAACGCGGACATGGGCGAAGGCTTTGGAGCCTACCGTATGGGGCGCGACGAAGAGTTGCTCCATATCGTGACCTCGGCCAATGTCGCCTGCGGGTTCCATGGCGGCGACGCGACGATCATGCACAAGCTCGCGGCTTTGGCGAAAAAGCACGGCGTCGGACTCGGAGCGCATCCGGGATTCGACGATCTGTGGGGGTTCGGGCGGCGCGCGGTCCATATGAACGCACGCGACCTGGAATACATGGTCGCCTATCAGATCGGCGCACTCCAAGCCTTGGCCGCCTATTCCGCCGAGCCGGTCCGCCACGTGAAGCCGCATGGCGCGCTCTACAACATGGCCGCCAAAGACCAGGGCTACGCAAGCGCCATCGCCCGAGCCGCGAAAACCATCGACGCGAGGCTGATCTATGTTGGCATGCCCGGCTCGGAAATGGAAAAAGCGGCGCGCAAGGCAGGTCTCGCCTTTGCGCGCGAGGGATTCTGCGATCGCCTCTACCGCGACGACGGGTCTCTGACGCCGCGCGCCGAAACAGGCGCCGTGATCGATGACCCTGAGGCCGTGGCAAAGCAGGCGCTTCGGCTCGCCCTCGAAAGCGAGGTTGTGACGGGAACCGGCGCGAGGATCAAACTCCAGGTCGATACGCTTTGCATTCACGGCGACGAGCCTGGAGCCGTTGCCATCGCTGCCACCGTCCGCCGCGCCCTTGAAAGCGCCGGGATTAAGTTACGTCCCTTGATTGTTTCAGGCCAAAGTTAGCGGCTTCCACATTTATGGCCGGAACGTGTTAGGCTAGGCGCTCGGAACTTTGTATAGGCAGCGGCGACAAAACCGCGGCCTTTTTGTTACTCTGGGGATGCAATTCCGGAGGCAGTGATGACCGATACCCCTCGAACGCAAACCGCAAGTTCCACTCTTCCGAGTCAGGAAGGGCGAACGGCAATCGTAACAGGTGCAACCGGTGGCATCGGGCTTTGGACCGCCATCGGTCTCGCCAGGGCGCGCGCTCACGTCATCATGGTTTGCCGCGACCCGCACCGCGGCGAGGATGCCCGCGCGCAGGTGTCTCGAATGGGCGGCCGGAGGCCGGACGTGGTTGTCGCGGATTTCGCGAGCCTGAAGGCGGTGCGCGATGCGGCCGCGAAAATCCTCGACCGCTATCCGCAGATCCACATCCTCATCAATAATGCCGGGCTTTTCTCGCCGCACCGCGAACTGACCGTGGACGGCTACGAAATGACCATCGCCGTCAATCATCTGGCGCCGTTCCTGCTGACAAACACGATCCTGCCCGCGATGGAACGGGGCGGCGAATACGGCCGGAATGCCCGGATTGTCAACGTGGCGTCGGAAGCTGCAAGGCGCGCATCGATCGACCTCGGCGATCTCATGCTCTCGCGGCGCTACAAGATGATGGCTGCCTATTCTCAGTCGAAGCTCGCGAACATCCTCTTCACAAAGGAACTGGCCCGCCGACTGCCGCCCCGGTACATAACGGCGAACTGCCTTCACCCTGGCCTTGTGGGGACCGGGATCGGAAACAAGGGAGGCGTTTTCGGCTTCGGCTGGTCGGTGATGAAGCCGGTCATGCTGTCACCCGAGCGAGGCGCGGAAAACTCTCTGTTCGTGGCGACATCACCCGCCATCGAAGGCATCAGCGGCGCGTATTTCGTCAAGAAAAGGCCAGGCACGACGAACCCTATCGCCGACGATCCCGTTGTCGCAGCACGCCTCTGGGCGGAAAGCCAGAAGCTTGTGGATGCAGCCTTGAGCAAGGCACGCGTCGCGGCCTGATTTATCTGACCTCTCGGAAATGGCACCGGCCGAGCAAAAATAAAGCTGCCCACGGAACTCCGCCAGGGAAAGTCGCATTTCCACTCAAGCGCAACTTTGCCGCCAAAAGAAAATGGAAACGCCATAGCCTCTTGCTCACTCTGCGCAAGAGGTTTTCCCGGGAGGTCACGAATGGCTATCGAAGCCACTGCGCAGGATTCGCTCTCCGCGCAAGACCATCAAAAACAGCTGTACCGCGCCGTTATCGCCAGCACGATCGGTACGACGATCGAATGGTACGACTTCTTTCTCTACAGCATCGTCACAGGCCTCGTTTTTGCTAAGCTTTACTTTCCGAATTCCGATCCGCTGACCGGCACTCTGCAAGCGTTCGGCATCTACGCCGTCGGGTTTGCAGCGCGGCCTGTTGGCGCTGCCATCTTCGGTCATTACGGCGACCGCATGGGCCGCAAGGCTGCACTGATCGCGACGTTGCTCCTGATGGGTCTGGCGACCTTTGCCGTTGCCTTCGTTCCAACCTACGATCAGATCGGCGTCTGGGGTGCGATCACCCTCACGGTGTTGCGCTTCATCCAGGGCGTGGGCGTCGGCGGCGAATGGGGCGGCTCCGTTCTGCTTTCGATGGAGTGGGCGAGGACGACGAAGAATCGCGGCCTCATTGCCTCCTGGCCACAATTTGGCGTTCCCGCCGGGCTTTTCCTCGCCAACCTCGCGGTGCTGGCCTTCAGCGCCATTTCTGGCGACGAATTCACAACATGGGGCTGGCGCGCGCCCTTCATGATCAGCATCGTGCTCGTCGGTATCGGCCTTTGGATAAGGCTCGGCATCCTGGAGACGCCAATCTTCGCGAAGCTCGTCGCGGAGAAGAAAGTTTCGCGGGCCCCCTCTGTCGAGGTCTTGGGGCGGTATCCGAAGCAAGTGATCCTTTCGGCGCTCGTGCGGATGGCGGAACAAACCCCGTTTTACATCTTCACCGCTTTTGTCTTCACTTACGGCACGACGGTGCTGGGCAGCTCCCGCGATCTGATCCTCATCGCCGTGCTTGTGGCATCGGTTCTGTCCTTCTTCAACATCCCGTTCTTCGGCTATCTCTCCGACCGCATCGGAAGACGGCGCATGTACATGATTGGCGCGGCCTGCGTTGGCATCTACGCCTTCATCTACTTCGCGCTGCTCAACACCAACGCCCCGACCTGGATTTTCCTCGCCGTCGTCCTATCGCTCGTTCCACATGCGATGATGTACGGGCCTCAGGCGGCGTTGATCGCGGAGAGCTTCCCGCCCCGGCTGCGCTATAGCGGCGCCTCTCTCGGCTACCAGCTCGCGTCCATCATAGCAGGCGGCCCGGCGCCGCTGATCGCAACGGCGCTCTTCGCACGCTACAACTCGGGCTACGCCATCGCCGGTTACATCGCGGCATGCGCCGTCATCAGCCTTGTCGCAGCCGCCCTGCTGAAAGACTACACGAACAAGGACATTTCCGAGGAATACGACACGCAGCTGGAAGCGAGCGCGTTCCAGGCTGCCGCCGAGTAAGACTGGGAAGGAGGCGCGCGCTCGCCGCTTACGCGCCTCCGGCCCGGCACCCGCAAATCCGGACGCGGCGTCCCCGTTCAGCGTTTCGGCCTGGACCCGCTACAGAACACGTCCAAACGTTGGCGGCTAGCTAACAAGAAACTCGCTACCTGAAGATGCTGATATGAACGCCTGCAACTTGTTTCATCCATCGGGGTCGGCCGACAGGCTGGTGCATAACTAAGCAGACTTCGCCTGACACGCCACCGGATCGCCGCCGGCGTCATCCCGGAAAGGCGAAGCCTTATCCGGGATCGTAACAAATTGAATTGCCTGTCTTTTTGCGATCCCGGCTTGTCTTGGCCGGGATGACGAAGTGCGGAGCGAGCCGCATCCGTTGGCCAGATGAGCGGAGTCTACTTTAGGGCGAAAATCTCACGACATCGGCCGGAGAGTTCCGCCGTGCGATGAGCATGCAATTCTCGCCGACTGCAATCCAGTTGTCGCGCTCGGAGTCCAAGGGCTCCGAAGCGATCACCGTGCCGCGCCGGTCGCTACGATAGTAAAGCGTGTTTGGGCTGTCGTTGACCGCATAGCGGAAGGCGTAGATGTCATGTCCGTTTGTCAGGGCAGCCGTGAAGCGCAAGCAATGGCCGTCGCCATTCTCAGTCATGATGTGCTTCAGCTTGTGCATCACGGCTTCGGCGGCGCGCACAGGGTTCTCTTCGATGTGGGCGCCTACGATCGCAAGAAAGATCGCCTCGAAATCGGTCGTCCCTTCGCGTGAAGGATAAATTGCATCGGGGATCAGCGCCTCTATCGATCTCCTCAGGACCGGCCAGTCCGCGATCAGGCCATTATGCATGAAGAGCCACCGGCCATAGGCAAACGGGTGGCAGTTCACGCGAACGACGGCGGTTGCCGTGGCGGCGCGCACATGTGCAAAGAACAGGTGCGAGCGGAGGTGCCGGCAGAGATGGCGAAGGTTGCTGTCACTCCAGGCCGGGCGAACTTCGTGATAGAGCCCCGGCTCTCGATGCTCGCCATACCAGCCAAGGCCGAAGCCATCGCCATTGGTGCTCGTCGTGGCCTCAAGCGCATTCAAGCTTTGCGAGATGAGCGAATGTGACGGTTCGGAGACGTAGTGCGACAGCGGGATGGTGGGGCCGCTATACGCGATCCAACGGCACATCAAGCGGAACTCCCATACAAACAGATCACAAGGCCATTGTAGCCTTGGCGATCCATTGGGCAACCGCTGTGACGCGCGCGGGATCGTGCGCATCCTCTACCTGCTCGTAGATCTTGAGTTGCTCCTCGGCGGACGTGCCGCGATCCATGATGGTCAGACAGTGGGCGATCTCGTTCTCGCACGCGAGCGCGGCAGCGTCCTCAGCCGTCACCTCGATGACGGCTCTTAGCATGTCCCTGGCGGACACGCGCCCCGCTTGCGTAGCGAAGATCGCCTGGATGCCGTCTCTTTGCGCGCGCCACTTATTCTCGACGGCAAGCGCACGCTGCAGGGGCGAGGCGGGCGACTGTACGCTCTGACAAAACAGGCGCCGTGTCAGGACGCGAAAGAGACAGGCGATAGCGATGGCGTCTTCGATGCGCGTGCAGCAATCCGGCGCGCGGAGCTCGATCGTGGGGTATTTCAGCGAGGGGCGCAGCATCCACCAGATGTGGCTCTCGTCCTCGATTGCGCCGCAGCCGATGAGGGCCGTGACATAGGCTCTATAATCGTCCGCGCTTGCGAAGAATTCCGGGATGCCGGTTCGCGGAATCTCATCATAGGCCGCGAGCCGGTAGCCCTTCAGTCCCGTGTTGCGTCCCTGCCAGAACGGCGAGGACGTCGAGAGCGCAAGCAAAAGCGGAAGATAGGGTGTCAGACGCCCCATCAACTCCACGCGCCGGGAGGGGTCGGGCACCTCGACATGCACGTGCATGCCGCACAGCATGTTGCGGCGGCCGACCATTCTCAGCTCCCGCATGACGCCATCGTAGCGCTTCGAAGGCGACTGCGAAATGTTCGGCCAGTCAGCCGAGGGATGGGTGCC
Organism: uncultured Alphaproteobacteria bacterium; assembly: GCA_963829495.1. Taxonomy (GTDB): domain Bacteria; phylum Pseudomonadota; class Alphaproteobacteria; order Rhizobiales; family Rhodomicrobiaceae; genus Rhodomicrobium. The sequence goes on along the minus strand of CAWHIT010000012.1, from coordinate 158,448 downwards.
GGATGCAAGGATTGCGAGGCCGTGGCGAGCAGCAGCGGTCCCGGCTGCCGCTCTCAGGGACGCAAGTTGATTGCGCATCGCTCCCGCGGTTGTTTGCGGAGCCGTGCTCACTTCGATCTGCGCCTGCAAGAATTCCCGGCCCGCCTGACCGTCTGTCGCCGTGGAGACTTCGCGGAAAAGGCTTTCCGGAGTTTCGCGGGCGACCGTCATCGTCCCCGCATCGGCGAGGAAATACTCTTCCTCGATGCCAAATCCGAAGTTTTGAATTGCCTTCGCGCGGCGGCGCGGCGTGGCCGCCCGGCGGGATCTCGCCGCTGCCTGTCCAAGGTTCATCTGTCTGCATCCAAGAAGCGCGGCACACCGGGAGCAGAAGACAGGCTGCGTCCCTTCCCGAACATCTCGAGTGAAGACAAGGGGGGGCTTAAGGTTCCGGCGCCGTCCCGGAGGTGTCCGTTATATCCAGGTCGATAAGGTCAGAGGCAAACCCTTCGGCAGCACCGCCAGCCCTTTCCGTTTCATTAAATCAGGTTGGGGGGTACGATCTTGTGAAGCAGTTCAGGCGCAAGCCGGGTTAAATCGACTGATACCAGCGACGAGACATTCCGCCAGAGGTGATGACATGATCACACGCCGCACTCTCATAAAATCGGCTGGAGCCGGGGCCGCTGGCACGGCGTTCGCCACCGCGACGAGCGCTCAAGCCGAGGAAAAGTCCGCAACAGTGAAATATACCGGTCCGTTCGAAATGCCGCGGCGCTTGACGCTTCTTGCGATCGCCAACGCCGACGGCGCCGAGACGCTCGGCGTCAAATCGGGCGCATCGGTGATCGATGTGCGCAGAGCCTCGCAACTCCTGAGCATGCCGGCAGCACTGACCATGCAGCAGCTTTTGCAGGAAGGAAGCGCCGGCCAGCTTACAAGGCTTGCTGAAGCGGCGAACACCTCCGCCCAGGCGAAAGCGGCGATTGTGCCCGAGTCCAGCATCACCTATGGCCGGCTTTTTACGAACCCCGGCAAGATCATCTGCATCGGCCTCAACTATAAACGGCACGCTGCTGAAATTAAAATGAAGGAGCCCAGCCAGCCTATTCTCTTCAACAAATACAACAACGCGCTCGCCGCCGCGAACTGCACCATAACGCTGCCGCCGAAGGAGATCTCTTATAAGTTCGACTACGAAACAGAGCTCTTGATCGTGATTGGCAAAAAAGCGCGGAATGTCTCCGAGGCGGATGCGCCGAACTATATCGCAGGTTACTGCACCTCCAACGACTTTTCCGCTCGCGACCTCCAGCTCGAGACGCCGAGCGCGCAATGGATGATCGGAAAGACGCTCGACAATTTTGCGCCCATCGGCCCCTATTTTGTCGGCGCGGATATCGTCGGCAACCCGCACAAGCTCAAGATACAGACCTTCGTCAATGGCGAAGTCCGGCAGGATTGGAGCACCGACGACTTCATCTTCAATTGCTATCAGCTTGTCGCATTCATCTCGCAGCATTGGACGCTGGAACCGGGCGACATCATCTTCACTGGCACGCCGCAGGGCGTCATTCTGGGCTATCCGCCGGAGAAGCGCGTCTGGCTGAAGGCGGGCGACCAAATCGAGAGCCGTATCGAGAAACTCGGCTCGCTGACGTTTAAGCTTGCCTAGGCAAACTCCGCTCTTCGTCGTCCCGGCCAAGCGAAGCGCGAGCCGGGACCGTAAAAAGGCAGGCAATTCAATTTGTTACAATCCCGGATAAGGCTGACTTGATTACCCGGATGTTTCCGCCAATTCCGTCGTCATGGCCGCCCCTGGAGGCGGCCATCTAAAATACAAGGTATTCCAAGTTATAACTGGCTGGGTCAAGCCCGGCCATGACAGTGGAGCGGAAATTCCCCAATGTTTTCATGGCTTCTTCTGCTAGCGGAAACATGCGGGTAATCAAGTTTCGGGATGACAGCGGCCCGTTGGCGCGTCAGGCAGCCGTCGCTTGATCGGGTCTATCCTTATCCGACGCGCTACCAGGCCGCGGAATGAGAACGCCGGCCTTTCCCTATCGGCGTCCTCCGATTTCATCGATATGGCTCAGCACGTCGGCGGGGTCATCATAGACGCGAATGGCGCCCGCATCCTGTAACTCGCGCGAGCCGTAGCCGCCGCTCAACAGGCCCACGCCGAGCGCCTTGCATCGTTTTGCGGCAAGCATGTCCCAAATGCTGTCACCAAGCACCACAGCGGTTTGAACCGGCGCGCCAAGCCGTTCGGCGGCGGCGATAAACAGGTCGGGATCGGGCTTGGCATATTTCGACCTGATCGCCGGTCACCACTGGAGCCTTATTAATATCGATCCTAAGCGCAGCAAGGGCAGGCTCCGCAGTCTCCATATGCCCGCTTGTTGCGATGACCCACGGAATATTGTGGTCCGATAGCCAGGACAGCAAGTCAGTCGCGCCAGGCAGAGGCCGGATCGTGCTCGCCCGCGCCTTATACGCCACGGCATGGAGCTTCTTTAGCCGTTCCACGACCGCGGCATTGATTTCAACCCCCGTCTCGCGCAGCAACTGGTTGGCGAGTAGCCCTCCGCTCATGCCGACTTTTCGATGGATGCGCCAAAGGGACAAAGAAATCCCCTCGGTTTCGAGCGCTTCCCTCCAGGCAAGGACGTGCTGATACACGCTGTCGACAAGCGTGCCATCGAGATCGAAGACGAAGACCGGCTCGATGCGCATGGCTTTCTCCTGGTTCGGTTCTCGCGCTTTTTTGCAAATCAGGTTCTGCGGCGTAACGGAAATGTCCGGCATGGCAGCGTTGCAGAAGAGATCGCCATGACCAAAGCTGCTCGCACCCCGACAGCAATATGCGTTCTGCGCCGCCTATTCACATCCTTTCAGCGGGGGAAACACCCCATCCCTCGCGGCCGTTCGCGAGCCCGATCGCACTTTCCATTTTCCCGCGGTGGGTGCGCTGGTGGTTTGGAAGCCCTGAGCGCCGATGGCGGCGGTTTACAATTCCTTTGAACCCTGCGGGATCTTTCCCGCTATACACCTGCGAACAATTCTCAAGATGAGAAACTGCATGAGACCGGCGAGATGTTATGACACGCCCCTTGGGTGTGGTGGTGACCGGGGGGTCTGCGGGGCTTGGCCTGGCGATGGCAAGGGTGTTCCTGCTCGCCGGAGACCGCGTGGTCATCTGCGGACGTGACCATAACCGTCTCAAAGCAGCGCTTGCGCAACTTCGAGACGAGGCGCCCGGAGGCGAGTTGCATGGCATGGCGTGCGATGTGTCCGCGCCTGGCGAGGCTCATGCGTTCGTGTCTTATGCAGTCTCGAAACTTGACGTTATCGACCGCTGGATTAATAACGCCGGTACGGCGGGTCGCCTCAAACGCCCGCTTTGGGAACTGGCGCCGGACGACATCGACGAAACCTGCCGGACAAATCTTTGCGGGACCCTGATGCTCTGTGCCGAGGTTGTCCGGGCGATGCTCCGTCAGCCATTTGAAGGGACGCAACCTTCGTTCCACATCTTCAGTATGGGGTTTTCGGCCGCGGGCGTACGATCTTCTCCGACGGCGGTGCCGCACCGTGCCTCGAAACGGGCAGTGGCGCTCGCGACCGGCTTCCTCGACGCCGAACTCAAAAAGGCAGGGGTCCGTGCCATCGGGGTGCATGAACTGAGCCCCGGCTTGGTCCTGACCGATCTCCTTCTCAAGGATGCCGGGATTCGGGAACGCATGCTATTCAATGCGGTTGCCGAGACGCCCGAAACGGTCGCTGCGGCGTTGGTGCCGAGGATCCGCACGGTGAGCGGTTCAGGCGGCCTTCTGAGGTATCAGCCGCTCAGCCTGATGGTGGCGAGAATCATCGCGTCGAAGTTCGGTTACCGCAGGGGGCGCTTTTTCGACGATGAAGGTCGCCGGCGCTCGGCTTGATCATCGACAAGCTGAACAGGCGATCGACAGGATTGCGGCGCTTTTCTGCATTCTTGACGCGTTGAATGTCAAGCTATCCGGACCTGCTGCAATCAGTAGCCCACTCAGGTGCCTCCTGAAAGGAGGTAGTTTTGAAGCGCGTGAGCGAATGACCGCCAAGGTTCCCTCCAGCGAACAGGGCTATGGGAAGCCTTTTCCATCCACGAGGTCACCAATGTGTGATTCGCCGGCTCCCTCCACACCACAACAGGAACCCAACGAACCTCTGGAAGAACCGCCGTTCGGGCCGGGGAAGTAGCGGTTTTTGGGAGAGGCACCGTCCAATCGGGGTTGGTTTTTAGTTCGAAACTGTGTCGCCTGCGTGCTTTTCAAGCGCGAGGAATCTGATAGGGGCTGAGTATAAGCCACTTACTGCATCGAGGTTTAAAAAGGGGAACGCCTCCCATGAATGAGAAAGATGATGTGATTGCGGTCGAAGAGCGGCACTGCCGTCAGTCAAGCCTGCTTTCAATGTTCGAAGAGATTGCGCAAACCTTCTTGAGTTCGGTGAGTGGCGAGCGAGGAAACAGCAAAGTGTTTGCCTCCCTCCAGGATTATCTCGATGGCTCCGTCTTGATCGATGGCATTTATTGCAGGAGGAGGAAGGTTCTTCTTGCGATCCACGATCTGAAGGAAGAACTGGAAGCGCCGCCGTCGCTGCGGAGCAAGACGCTGGCAAAGCTGGAACTCCTGCACGTGCGCCCCGTGCCGCAAGTGACTTTCTATCAAGACATCGCGACGGCCATTCTCAGAATGGAGGTTGTCATCAGGCTCGAGGCTATGCAAGCAGCCCAGGAGGAATCGGCGCCTTATGCCGCCGGCGGGTTGGCGCTAGCCCTTGAGAAATCGCCCGGGCGGCGACGCTGGCCGATGTGGAAGCTCGGGACAATTGGCTATGGCCTGGCCGCCGTCGCCTGCTGTGCGGGAGCGATCATCATTTTCAGCAACGGATATTTGGATCATCTTCAAACCGTCCCGCCGGCCCAGCTTGCGGCCCGCGGCGTCGAAACGCTTCCGGATGCCACATGGCGCTCCCCGAACTGCCTACTTTCCCCGAATGACGGCATGGGCAGGCAAATCGATGGGAGCAGGTGCGCATTTGGAACGTCGCCAGCTCAGCGAAGGTCTCCTGGCCTTGGGAATGCCTTTAACGCCGCTCAGTCTGTGATGTATTCGACACTGACCGAGGCGGGTATGAGCTCCGCAAAAGGCACGTCTTCCCGGGTTGCCTCGCCTGTTCCTGAGATACCCAACCAATCACCGTGGGCAACAACAGTAGAAGCCAGTAATATTGCCGGACCAGCCCTCCTTTCAGAAGTGAAGACGCAATAGTAGTATGACTTTGCTTCAGCAGTGATTGGCGCGGCGGTCGTGGCGGGGGAAGGAAAATTCGCCACATCGGCGGCTTTTGCAAACCGTGCAATGTTGACGGGTCCGCGACTGCGGGGCATTGCTCCTCGCAGCCTCGGTCCCCGACGCCATCAAAACTTCATGCAACATGCATAGTTTTGTTAGACGTTGGACGGAGGCCACTCCGTATTCCTAAGGTGGCCGCTTTGATGTTTGCGCGGTGCGCGAGCTGAGGGCTTGCTGGGATGCCATTCATCATCATCGATTGTCTGACCTCGGCTTCGGGGCGTGTCAACGAAGACCGCGCCGGAGCGGCCAATGATTTGGCATGGGTGATTGATGGCGCGACTGACGTCGTAGAGCGCCCGCTGACGAGTGCAGCGACAGATGCCGATTGGATCGCGGGACGTCTCGATGCCGCGCTCTCGGCGCTCGCTGTTTCGCCACCAGCCGGCTTGGCGCAGTTGCCCGACATGATCGCCACCCGGTTGGCCGCCGAGTTCGCCCGCGAGGCAAGACGGGCACCCATCGACAAGACTGAGCACCCGTCGGCTTCAGCTATCGTGGTGCGGGCCTGCGATGCTGGAATTGATTATGTGTCCGTCGGAGACTGCACTTTGCTCGTTGAAGACGCGGGTGGTTTCGTCCGTGTTGGCGTCGATGAAGCCGCCGCGGGCGACCCTCAGCTGGCGAAAGCCTTGGCAGCCCTTCATGCCAAGCATGGCGGTCTCGAAGCAAAAACCGCACGGGCGCGAATTTGGCCGTCGATCAAGGGCGGCCGGGCAGCTATGAACGAGCCCGGCGGCTACGGCGTGTTTTCGATCACTCCAACGCCGCGGCACTTCGTACGAGCGGGCCAGATTGCCATGCCAGCCAACGGATATGCCCTGCTGGCGAGCGATGGTCTGATGCGTCTTGTCGACGTGTTCAGGCTTTACACGGCACACGAACTCTTCGCGGCCGTGCGTAAAGACGGCCTCGCGCCGCTTCTACGGCTTCTGCGCGAGGTCGAGCGCGATGACGTCCATGGGCATCAATACCCGCGCGCAAAAATCAATGATGACGCCACTGGGCTGCTGCTGCGCTGGTCACCGAGTTCAAGCATAACAGACTGGTGCGAGGCGTCAGCGGCTATACGGCCATAGAATAGACCGGCGAAAGCGATCAAACGGCTCCGCGTTCGCGCTTGATAGCGATCCAGATCCCGCCGTCCTTTGCTGACTGAACGCGAACCGCGAGGTCACGATTGGGATCGCTAAAGTCACCAACAAAAGAAAAGGACACATCAAGGGTCCCGGCGGCGCGCGCCTTGTCGATGCGGCCTCTGAAGTAGCCGTTGTTCATGCAAGGCGCGACATCGACAAAGAAGAGCTTTCCATGGGTCGGTCTGGAGCCGTAGCCGGATTGGTGGGCCTCGGTTTTGTTGAACAGGCGAACCGCGCCGGCCGCGTCGATGCCGATCACGCCAAAGGGCAGTTGATCGATTTCCTCCGGGGTGAGACTTTCAATTGCCTCTGCAAGCTTAATCGTGTCAAAGTCCGGCAGGAGGCTCATGAGACAGTCCTAACTGGTGCCGTTGTCAGGGTTCAGAAATATATCGCTTATGCTATAAGGGACAACCAACCTCCGAATGCCGGTTAAATCACGCACAACTGAATTAAGTGCACCAAAGCTTGCCGCAACTCTTACCAAGTTGCGGAGAGCTTCCGGATTGACCCAAGCCGAAGTCGCAGCCCGCATGGGCACCACCCAGACGGCCATCGCCAGGCTGGAGGGAGGCAGGCAGAGCCCGACAATGAACACCTTGCAGAGCTTCGCACGCGCCAACGGCTTTTGTCTTGAGATCGGCTTTGTGCGCTCTGATGAGGAAAAGCATAGCACTGGTTGCGTTCTGGTTGTCGATTATCATGCCGAGAGTGCCTGCGACCGAAAAGTAACTGATCTGCCTGCTCATCCGTTGCCACGACTGGAAGTGTCGCCTGAGAATACGGCGATCCCGGCTAGATGTGTAACGCGGGCGCCATCTTCGGAATAAGGGACAAGAAGGCGTTCGAAATTTACGGCTTCGCCGTCGCCGAAGTCAAAGCGCAGATGTTCATAACACGGCCGGCCGGTCTTTGCGCAACGGCGATAAGCCTCGGCAAGGCTGTCCGGGTCTGCGCTGGAGATGTCATCGTTGTCGATAGACCGTCCGAGCCGCTCGATCAAAGCGTGGCCGACTTCAAGGAAATGAACGTCGCCCTGTGCATCAATCGACGCAATTGTCATCGTTCCGTCCGCGGCAAAAAAGGTTCGATCGAAATGATGGTACTTCGGCAGGACGCCATGCGCGCCCAGGTGCTGAGCCCAATGATCGTAAAGAGCGATCAGGGTGCTGCTCTGCAGCCTGCGCCGCACGGGCGATGCTTCGACAAGCGTCCCCAATTGCGAAAGCCGCGCCTCAAACCCGTATCGAACGCCGTTCTCGTTATACAAGATTTCTGGCGAGCACTCGAAGTCGGCAGCAGCAATCGACGTGATGAGCGTTGTTCCAAAACCCTTCCGATTTGGGGGCGCGACTTTCGGACCGCCGCTCTCAACCCAGGCAAAACGCACACGCGGCTCCCCGCCGGCATTCTGGATCGTCCAGGTCAAGTCGACATGACCGCCCGCGACGGAAAGCGCCCCATACTTCGCGGCATTCGTAGCGAGTTCGTGGATGGTGAGGGCAAAAGTCTGAGCGGCGCGAGCTGTCAAAATGATCTCGGGGCCCCTTGAGTGCGCGCGGCCCTCGAATGCCGAAAGCTCAGCCTCAAGAATCTCTTTCAGATGGCCGCCTTCAAAACCCGCATCTGTTAGCCTGCCGTAAGTTCGGGAGAGCGCTTCCAATCGGCCGAGAAGCGCCTCTTTAGCCGCTTCCACCGTGTCAGCATTTGCAAGGCTCAGCCGCGCGATCGAGTGAACGACGGAAAACAAGTTCTTGCCGCGATGGGAAAGCTCACTCATCAGCATCAACTGACGCCGCTCAAAACGTTTGCGCTCACTTACGTCGCGATAGACGACCGCTGTGCCTTTCACCTTGTCGTCGTAGACAATCGGCGAGACGTTGATCTCGACGTCGATCAGTGTTCCATCTTTGTGACGCCGGACGGTGTCCTTGACGATTGCCCGTCTCTCCGAACAGAGCGACGCCCGCAAGGCTTGGAATTCGTCAGAGAGCGTAGCTGGGACGATGAGGTCGAGCGGGCTTTTTCCGATAGTCTCCTGGACGGAATAGCCGAAGAGCCTCTCCGCGCCCGGATTCCAGGTCGCAACTAGCCCTTCCGCGTTGGATGAAACGATGGCATCCGCCGAAGAGGTGACAATAGCAGCAAACTGTGTATCGCGTTCTTTGTCAGGGGGCAGATCTCGCAGCGTCTCCAACTCGCTGAGGCGAAGCTGCGCGCGCTTAAGCTCCGTGACATCGCGGGCGCTCCCGAGAATGCCCTCGATGTTACCACCACCGTTCGAATACGGGATGTAAGTGGCGTCGTATAACCGTTCACCGTGACCATGATTCAGCGTTGTAGAAAAATGGTAAGGTTTTCCTTGTTGCCTGGCAAAGCCCATGGCGAGAGCCACTCGCTCGCCCCCCTCCGGCCCAAGAATTTCCTGCGGCGTCCGCCCTCGCACCTGGTCTGCAGAGAGGCCCAGGCACAATAGCGCTGTTGGATTGATGTCAGTGTACCGGAAATCCCCTGACGCACCCGTTTCCACATAGAAAAGGCAGTCCTTCGACCATTCGAAAAACCCCCGGTAACGGTTTACCTGATGTTTCAAGGACTCAATATGACGGTTTGCTCTTTGAGTTTGGCGAAATATGCCTTTGAGCAATGCGGGAGTAAGCTCACTCGTTCTCAAGACGTCGTCCGCGTCAAGACTTTTACATTCCCGATCCAGGTCAGGGACGCTATCGTCTACAACTAGAACAATCCGTGCTTCGGGCTGACGGCTTCGCGTGCCAGCGAGGGCATCGCAATCGCCATCCAATGTACGGTAGTGAAAAAAATGGATATCGGCTCGACCAGCCTGAGCGTCTGAGCCGAAAGGGGACCGCCTCACATGGTGCTGGGGCAGTCCTGCTTGATTCCTGAGCCAAGCGAAGCGCTCCGCGAAAAGGCGATCTTCCGAATAAAGAATAATCTCCATCGTCGAAGAGATCGCCCTGTCCGTTTCGCATCCATGCACGCCAGTTGCATTATGCAAATCCGGCAAGGAAAAGCAAGATCAGCTCGCGCTTCGGGTCAAAAGTGGAATCTTTGGAAGCTTACTCTACTATAAGTTGAGTTCGGCATGAAAAGTGGCAGTTGTGCTCTCGCGGAGGTGGCTGCAAAAAAAAACGCAACTCTCAAGCTTAAGCTTGGGTAATTCCCTAGCTCGGGCAGACGGAGCCACCCAATTCAGCCGCTGGTATTCAAGGCTTCAGGCCCGAAAGGGTCTATAGAAAGTGGATTCGGTGGCGCGCGAAAATAACGTTACTCGCATAAGTAAATTATCGAATGATATTCGAGCGTGTTTTCTGCTTGAATGGTGCTTCTGATCAAAATGGAAAATATACGCTAGTCTCTGAGAATGCCATCAGCATGCTAAAAACAAGCGCGATTGAGGTGAATGCTAGCACAGCGTTGGCTTCATATTCTTTCATTTTTGCAACTCCGCATTGCAAGACGCCTCGCGTCGAACCATTCCTTAAGAACGCTTGAGCTGAACCAAAGTTCCGCTAATTTTAATTGCAGTGGGGCGAGGAACCGTCGCTTAAGTTGATGGCCTCGCTTTTCCGGAACTTGATTACCCCGCTATCTCCGCCTTGTGAGCCTATGGCGCCTTACAATCGGCGGCGCGCCAGTATGGTAAGCCGCTTAGGCATTAACCCTCGATGGTTAACGGCATTTATTTCCTGCCTGAATTTGCGCGCTCAGAAGGTCCAAAACTTCAGAGCGGCCGCGTCCGGCCGGGGGAGTAGGCCTTCTATCCCTCTGAAAAATATAAGCTTTATGCCAAAAATCGACACGTTAAGGAAATGTATTTTTGGACGAAAGTGGGCGCGCAAAAGTCCGTTAAATATGTTTCGGGCGGGGCGTATTAACTATATTCGCCGGCTTCGTCAGTGCAGTGTGGCGGCAGATTTTGGTTTTTATTCTGTAATATCAATGGCTTATAGCCATTAACCTCCCGGCAAGGCGCTTTCTCCTAAGATCCGGGCTCAGGCAGCCAGACGCAAACGCAAGCTGGTCTAATGGTCAAAAACGAAATGCCGCCTTTCGCAATGGTCCTGCAAAAAGCCAGTTGGCCTGTAGCCGGGTTCCGAATCGAGGGCGGCGGAGATAGCGGGGTAATCAAGTTGCGGTATGATGAAGCGCGGAGCGAAGCGGCGTCCGGATGACAATCCGCAGTTTGCCTAGGACAAGCCTAAGAGCTTCCGCACGGCAGCCAAGACCTCTCCTTCGCGATAAGGCTTGGACACAACTTGGTATTTCGCGAAACGATCCGGCATAACAATGCTTGCTGTAAATCCAGTTGTGAAGGCGAAAGGAACGCCGGCGTCTTCGAGAGCATCCGCAACAGGCCAACACCTTTCGCCGTTCAGGTCCACGTCGAGCAGGGCGGCGTGCAGACTGTCATCCTTGGCCTTGCTCAAGGCGCGATCGAGCCGCCCGACGGGGCCAACAACTGTTGCTCCGGCTTTTTCCAGGCAATCTTGCAGTTCCACTGCAATAAGAAACTGGTCCTCGACGACTAAGATTCTTTGGCCTTGAAGTGATAAAGTAGAGTTTATCTCTCCGGCCACGGATGACATTCTATTCCTCAAGTTCGATCACATGTTCGAAGGGAATTAAGGCTTGCCAGACCAATCCCTCCTCGCGAAAATCCAACGTAACCTTACCGTCGATTTCGTAAGCGAGACTATGCTCTAACAGCATGCGTCCAAAACCCATGTGCTGCGGCGGCGAAGCCGGTGGCCCAAATCGCTCTTCCCAACTTATCGAGAGCAAGCGCTTGCCATCGCGTGTTTCCACGTCCCAGCGGATTGCCACTTTGCCTGAAGCTACTGACAGCGCCCCATGCTTTACCGCATTCGTCAACAATTCGTGAACTGCGAGCGCTATACTTAGCGCAGCCTTTGGTCTGAGCGCAAAACTCGGACCCTCCGCGCTAACGCGCTCCCCGAAAAGCGCGAGCTGTTCAGCCACCACGGTTTGTATAGTGACGCCTTCCCAACGGTTGTGAGTAAGCTGGCTATGGGTTCGCGCCATGGTCTGGACACGATCCTGAACTTTTTGCGAGAACTCCTCCACGCTGCCGGCGCCGCTCGCGGAGTATTTGACAAGAGCCTGAACGGTGCCCAGCGAATTTTTAACCCTGTGGTCAAGCTCCGCCATCAGGAAATCCTGATGAATGCGCGCCGCCTCGCGCTCACGCATAACCTTGTCCTGGTGACGAAGCACGACATCCAGGATCGAAAGGCGAAGAGTCTGCGCCGCATCGGCGACAGCCTCGCCCCAAGGTCGCGAATGCTCCTGCACGATCTCTTTCCATGCTGCGAACGATTTTCTCGGGCTGGGACGGAAACCGTCGTCGGCGAGTTCGACGGGCTTGGCTGGATTGCCAGCCCACGTCACTGTTTTCGACACCTCCGGCCGGAACCACAGCACATAATCCCGCGGCGTGCGGGAGACCGAAAGCGCGAGAAGCCCGCTTGCTACTCCGGCGTAGTCTCTTGCCGGTGGAAAATGCGATGCGAGGCAGTCCGTTACGAATACACCGTCGAAAACAGAAGCATTGAGCCACGCCATAAGCGGGCCGAGTTGCTCATCGGTCGGGGTTGATCCAAGCCTTGTGACTTTTCCCGCCCAACACACTGCGACTCCTTCCGCAGGGATATAATCGAGCAGGCTGGGACGCGCTTTAACGAGCGCCTCGCCAGGATGATCTTGCCCGACCATGGCCTCCACAAGCTGGGCATGCATCTCACTCATATGCAAGCGTTCAGCCTGTATTTCGTTACTCAGTTTCTCGCTAAGCTGGAGGGAAATCATCTGAGCAAAAAGCTCGCACGCCGAACGGACAGAGTGAGGAACATGCCGGGGCACGTGATGGTGACATGCAATCAGACCCCAGAGCCTGCCTCCAACGACGAGCGAGAGCGACATCGAGGCGGCGACGCCCATATTGGCAAGATACTCAAGGTGCAGAGGGGAGACCGAGCGGAGAACACAGAACGATAAATCCAGCGGTTTTCCCGTAAGAGGATTGACAGCGGGTGTGAGGGCGGCCGGCGCATAACGCGCATCAGGAATGACGCGTATCCTATTGCGCAGGTAAAGCTCGCGCGCTTGTTTCGGGATGTCGGAAGCGGGGTAACGCAGCCCGTAAAAAGACGCGAGCTCTTTATCTTTCGCCTCGGCGACGACGGCGCCGCTGTCGTCCGGCTGAAACTGGTAGACCATCACTCGATCAAAGCCGGTTACCGTGCGCACCTCCTGGGTGATCGCTTGCAGAAAGCCCGCCAGATTAGGCGAAGTCTGCACGCGAAGGATCATGCTTTGCACAAGCGCGAGGGAATTGAGGGGCTGCGACAAGCAAGATTCCAGCTCAATGACGAGGAGGCCATCACTTTGATGAACGATCGCGTCCAGCATTTCTCCGTGATGCTGAATCCTGGTTTGAAGTGCGAAGATACAGCGCGGAAGCATGACTTCCTGCGCACCGATTGCTGCTAATTTTTCGAGTTCGGCGGGATTGACGATCGCGTTCAGTCCTTGCCCAAGGACTTCCTCGGGGGCAAGGCCCAAGAGATGGTTCGTATTGCCGGCAACTTGCACGATCTTGAGCGTATTTGGATCGGCTGCAAGCAGAACGCCGTGAGGTTGTATCATACCCGGGATGTGGATCGGTTCCCGGTCGCAATTGGCTAGACCCAAATCCCCGGTCGATTGCATAGGCACCTTCCTGACTGGAGAATTTGGTGCGAAGCCGAAGCTGACGCAAGATTTTTTTAAGTGCCGCAAATGCAAAGAAAGGTCGATTTCAGCCGACAAACCAATGTGGCACGGGTAATCGCCTTTCAAAAAAACATTTTGCACCCGCCCTGGTCGGGGGAAGGACGTGGCTCAGCCCGTACCGGGTGCGCATCGAAGGCACCGATACCATTTCTGCCTGTGAAGGAAACCCAGGCTTTGGCAATGCGCCATAATCTCACATCCCACGTGCGGATTTTTGCGCTTGTTTCGACAACGGAGGCAATTCCATTCTGCCCGGAAATGGAATAACCTCTGCACCTTAGCTCTTGGCCGAGCACCTCTCGCGCTCAGCCGGTTTAGTAGCGTCTAGCGTCTGACGATAGAAAATGACCGAGGGCAAACTACATACTCAGAGATCATTTGAGGTGCTGATTTATCGTCGTTTCATACCCGGAACCGTGGAGGTAGATATGGGTCTGTTGGATGGTGTTGTCGGCGGTGCAGTCGGCGCCGGCGTAGCGACAGTTTTGAACGACTTCATCAGGAAGCAAGGCGGTGTGAGGGGCGTCCTCAGCCAGTTCGAGAAACAGGGTCTTGGCCCGACGATCCGCACCTGGATCAGCACCGGTGAGAACCAACCCATTACGGCTGATCAAATTCATCGTGCTTTGGGCTACGAGAATTTGCAGCAACTTGGAGCCAAACTCGGGCTGTCGGTGGATCAGGCGGCGTCCAAGCTCGCGGAGCACCTTCCAAGCGCGATCGACAAATTGACGCCGCGGGGCAACGTATAACGCACACCGTGTGGCATTTCGCGGCGGCGCATAGCGTCTCCGCCGCGAAGGCATGACAGCAACTTCTAATCCCAGTCTCTTCGACTCAGCGTAGCGAGAACAGTTCCTGTTTGATCTTTCAGGAGCAGCGTCTTGGGCGTTGCGTCGGCTTTTCGTGCGCTCTCAAGCGCCCGGAGCCATGCCTGTTCGGCATCCATTACCTCCGGCTCGCAGGCCATCTTGGTCGAGACAAGCGGGCCGATCTTGATTGAACTGCCATCGAAGGTGTAGCGGCCGGCGAAGCGATTACATCCGCCGTGCCCTGCGACGTCGTTTTCCTTGAACTGGATATATTGATCCGGCTTGCCGCCGCCGGTCTCAAGCCCCCATTCGGAGCCTGCAAGCGATACCAGCGCGGCCATAAGTATAATGCCGATGTTCCCCATGTGCCACCTGATCGAAACCGTCAATGCTCACTTGGCGTCGTTCGATTGTTTAAGCAATGGCGTTGAAATTGCATTCAGTCCGATATGCTGCTCAAGGTTACGCTCACGCTTAAGCTCGTGTTGGCTGGTGCGGGAAGACTCCCTTCTTGAATTGTGTTATCGTCAAGGCCGCGTCCCCGCAGGAGATCTCTCTTCGATTGCCCTTGAGTTTCACACGACAGGGACAAAACTCTTTAATGCCTCCGGCAGCGATGAGAACCCTTTGCTCCTGCGCGGCGATTTCGTGCATTTCTGTATTAGCGTAACTCAGGGAGTAGTGCATGAGTATCAATCTCGTTTCCCTCGTCTCCCAGTACTTGACCCCCGAACTGATAGGCCGGATCGCGGGTACTCTGGGAGTAGACCGCACCCTTGTTGGGAAAGCTGCAATTTATCTGGCTCCCACACTTCTGCGAATGCTAGCGGGCGTGGCGGCCACGCCGATTGGGGCACGGAGGCTTGCTGAGACGGTCGAGCACCAGGATCCCAGCATCCTGAATACCCTGGAATCCGCGATCGGAGGCGCGGGTGAACACTCAATTGTAAAGGACGGCGTCACTGCGCTTGAGTCTTTGCTGGGTGGCGGCTCGGCGTTGTCCGCAATCGGCGGCGCGTTGAGCAAGCTCACCGGACTGGGCGAAGGAGCAGCTTCCGCATTGATCGGGATTCTGACGCCAGCGGTGCTTGGGACCCTTGGCAAGGTGAAGGCTGATCAGGGACTGGACGCATCGGGCTTGGCGAAGCTTCTGGAATCGCAGAAGCAGAACATCTCCGAGGCTCTTCCTCCTGAACTCGGAGATCTCCTCAGCAAAGCCGGTGTTCCAGGATTTGCGGCTGCCGCGCAGACTCCCCAGGCCGAACGCCCCGTCGCAAAACCTGCTCCCGCTGCCCAAAGACCCGCCCCTGCTGAAGACGCCCCGCAGCCATTCAATTGGCGCATGGTTCTTGCAGCAGTGGCCGCCCTCGCATTGGCTTCGTGGTTGTATTTCGGCAATTGGCCGGCGCGGGTCGTGGAGCAAACAAAGACCGGCGCGGGTCAGACCGTCCAAAATCTCTCAGTGGACGGCGTCGATCTCAAGTCTTCGACACAGAAAGCGCTTGATGGGCTAAAGACGGCCTTGCTGGGCGTCACTGACAGGGCTTCCGCGCAGGCGGCTATACCGCAACTTGAGAATGGCACAATCGAGTTCGACAAGCTTCGCGATCTTGCCAGCAAGCTCCCCATCGACGCAAAGAGCGCGTTCGCCGTGCTCGTTGCTCAGCTTCGTCCTTCGGTCGAAGAACTCTTCAATAAAGTTCTCGAGTTCCCCGGCGTCGCCTCCATTGCGAAGCCTGTGATCGATGGGCTGCGAGCTAAGCTCGACGCTTTGTCAAAAGCCGAAAGCAAAGCGTAAGACATTGATTTGCCGTGCTCGGTTACGAGCACGGCGCTACTGCCGGAATGGCATACTACTTCTTGCGGCGGCTGGGGTGACCGTAAATCGCGTACGGGACCAACGGGCCAAGCATCATGACAACGGCCAATGTGACAGCGACCGCTTCCAGGATGCTGATATCGGGAAGAAAAGCCATGGGACACCTCCTCAGCATGGGTTAAGGGCCGCTCATTTGGGCTCGCTCAGCCTGCTGGGAAGGCATCGCCAGATCACATCTGCGTGATCTCTCTGTTCAGCAGATGCGGTCAAGGCGCCTGGGTCCAAATACTTAAGCACACGCAAACGTGTCATAGAGAGGTATCCACTTTTTGTTATGTTCGGCTCGCTGCGGGCTTGATTGCAAAAGTGCATTCGGCCGCAGCTAGCAAATCCGGGGTCCGTCGCGTAACGAGTGAGAAGGTATACGTAAGATGGCAAACAAAACGACCTTTACGCCTGAAGAATGGAAGACGCTACTCGAGGCCGCAATGATGTCGGGGCTCGCGGTTACGGCCGCCGAGCCAAGCGGTATCTTGGGTGTATTAAAGGAAAGCTTTGCAGCGAGCAGAGCCCTGATCGAGGGGAAAAGCGATTCCGATGAGCTCGTCAAAGCCATCGAGGCGGACTTCGAAACCTCCGAAGGGCGCACCTTCGCCAAGGAGGGCTTCCGCGATAAGCTTGGTGGCGCAAAGGCCGCCGAATTGAAGGTCAAGTGCCTGGAAACGCTCAAGCAGGCCGCAGCCATTCTTGAAGCGAAGGCTCCAGAGGACGCCGGAGCTGTGAAAAAGTGGTTCTATCATATCAGTGAGAAGGTGGCAGACGCCGATGCCGAAGGCGGATTCCTTGGCTTTGGCGGTACCCAAGTGACGGACGCGGAAAAGGCGGCGCTGACGGAAATCTCTGCGGCGCTCAAGCTGGCCTAAAAGGCCTTTTTCGCCTGAGAAGGAGCAGCTGCCGCTAAAGGCGGCAGCAAATTGGAATTTGTATTATACTTGAAGGGCAAGGCCATCGTCCTACTCGGGGGCAAAGTGGCCTTGCCATTCGCATGATCTATTGCAGAGGCATGCAAACTCCCAAATTCTCATAACGACAATAACCTGGATGAAAACAGATGCGCTGGGACGATTTCCGAAAAAGCAGCAACGTTGAAGACCGCCGCGGCCAGATGGTCCGTGCAGGCGGCCTGGGCCTCGGAACTATGGCGGTACTCGGGCTGATCGCCTGGGGATTGGGAATAAACCCCGCTCTCCTTATCGGGGGCGCGGAAATGGTTTCCCGGAATCTGCCATCGTCTTCCAGTGGCGGGGGCGGCAAGCCGGTGAACGATGAGGCCGGCCAATTCGTCGCTGGCGTCCTTGGCGATACGGAAGACAGATGGACGGAGGTTTTCAGATCGGTCGGAAAGACCTATAAACCGCCAAAGCTCGTGATCTATTCCGGCGCAACGCGCTCCGCATGCGGCACGGCCCAGTCGGCCGTCGGGCCTTTCTATTGTCCGAACGACCAAACCGTCTATCTCGACACGTCCTTCTTCAAGCAGATCGAGACGCGCTTTCACGGTTGCGAAGGCAAGGCCTGCCAATTCGCACAAGCCTACGTCATAGCCCATGAGATCGGCCACCACGTTCAGAACCAGCTCGGCATCCTGCCGAAGGTGCAGGCGCTGCAGGCGCGCTCCGGACAAAGTGAAGGCAATCAGATGCAGGTTCGGGTGGAACTGCAAGCAGATTGCCTGGCCGGCGTCTGGGCCAACCATGCACAGACTAAGTTGAAGTTTCTTGAGCCCGGCGACATCGAGGCCGCGTTGCAAACCGCGACAGCCATCGGCGACGACACGCTTCAAAAGCGCAGCCAGGGTTACGTGGTGCCGGACGCCTTCACGCATGGCTCCGCGGAGCAGCGCAAGCGCTGGTTCGTGACCGGGCTGAAAAGCGGCGATGTCGGAAGCTGCGACACGTTCTCAAGCACTTCGCTGTAGATCTCAGGACACTTGTCAACGAAATGCCGCCGGGAGTTCGAAGACCCGGCGGTATTCTTCTATGCTCACTTCGTCTCTTTGGTAACGTCGACGGCGGTTTGCTTGCCCTTCGTCGAGATACGAAGCAGGTGTTTCCCGTCAAGATCAATATCTTTCATGTCCACGACGCGGATCGACTGATCGTCGTAGCCTTTCCAATAGTATTTCAAGGCCTGGGGATCGCGCGCAGCCGTCAGGATGGTGTAGTCGGTGTGCACGACGCCAGCCGTAGTCTCGCGCGCAACGCCCACTGGAATGTCGAGGTTGTTGAGGATGTGGAAGACCTGATAGATGCCATGCTCAGCGTCCTTTTCCGGGATCGCGGTCGCGCTGAATACAGCCGCACGCACAAATCGCGACGGCGGCGTGAAATCGCCGGGCAGCCCGAGCATGCCGGAGCCCTGCCCAAGCGCCTGAAACGACTTACCATCAATCTTCACTGGGGGCACATTGCGCGGATTGAGCGCGATATAGTTGCGCAGGTTCGTCATGTGCCAGTCGAAGGTTGGCGAGTTCGTCATCACGCCAAGCGGGTTGTCGAAAACCTTGAGCTTGCCGCCAATAGGATCGATAGCGATGCTTGCGCCCGTCTTGTCATACACGACGTAGTGGAAGGGCTGAGGCTCTTGTGGCCACCCTTTGAGCAGGGTTGGAGCCACGATCGCCTGGCCCGCTTCGACCGCAGCATGATGCCGGTACACGCGGTTGCTGGTGAGGCCGCTGCCAGCGTCAGGGCCATACCCGCAGCTGCAATCTTTTTCAAAACTCCCTGCATCCTCATGCTCCCTTTCAGGCCAGTTGGAGGCTGAGATCGCCGACCGGCGCCAGTCCTCTTAGGGCACCGTGCGTTTAATGGGACGCGGGCGAGATAGTCCATTTTGTATGGCATCCTGCAAATGGCGGCATGCGGTTTGTCAACTTGTCCCTGACGCTTGTCACCGCATTCCTTGTTCTGAAAGATCTTCAGCGAAATCGCCTTGATGCCAGGTTAACGCAGCTCAAGCCCTTGATAATACTCTGAAAATTACAGAACGAGACGTCATCCCCGCTGCCTGCGCCGTGCATTCCGGCTCTTCGCAAGCGTTAATTCGCGATGCTGAAACGTATTTACGGACTTTTGCTCGTCCCAGTAAATGCAAAAATTCCAGCATTAAATTCTATTGAATGGGCAACTTGTTAATAATAAAACCATAGCGGTTACTTATAGTAGCCTACCCTTATCCGGCCTTAGGCGCGGCATTCCACCATTTCGCGCCGAATAAAGAGGTTTTTTACCAAACACATGGAGCTACCGCGCCCGCTGGCGATCGAGATGGCGTTCAAGCGCTTGAAAAGCTTGATCGGCCTCTCAGCCTCGCCAAGCGAAGACCCCCAAACCGCCAAGACCTGGATTTTGGCTCATCTTCTGATGGTCCTCCTGCTCTAGCCGCATACGGGCGCGCCTGAGATCTCTCCCCGCTTGGCCGCATAACAGCTCCAGCCCCTTGGCGTTTGACATGCTTGGCCGCCAAGGCGTTGCTTGCGGCCATCATGCCTTTGCTCATGCCGCAGCCTTCCGTACTCGCCAAGCTGAGACGCCACATCCTCGAACCGCCACGCAAGCGCCGAGACCAAGCAATTCCAACCTTAATTTAGCGCCTATGCGGGCTTGACCCGGCCAGTTATAACTTGGAATCCCTCGTATTTTTCTGCATGGCCGCCTCCGAGGGGGGCCATGACGACGGAATTGGCGGAAACAAGTTCCGGGAGGACTGCGGGGGCGATCCGGCGCGGCCGGCAAGCTTCGCTCAGGCGGCCGCGTCCAAAACGACAGAAATCTTGATGTTGCCGGTCAACTCCAACACACCGAGTGAGATCGTGCCGTTGGAATGCGGCGTCACCGTAAAGCTGATCGCCGCGTTTCCGAGGCGCATGTTGCGCACCGTGATCGTGCCGACCGACATGGGAACGGAAGGATTGCGCAGGCGAATGGCCCGCATCGACAGATCGTACTCCAGGCCTAGAATGGCCTGAACCAATTGGAATACCGCCCCGCTGGCCCAGGCTTGCGGCGAGCAGGCCACCGGATAAAGCGTGGGCCCCCGGCTCCGGCGTCGCGGGAAACCACAAAACAGCTCCGGCAGCCGGCGCTGATCCATATAGGCGGCAGCCTGCATCATGCCGTTGAAGATAGGGACGACGCCGTCACTCAGGCCATAGCGGACGAGGCCGCTTGCTATAACGGCGTTGTCGTGCGGCCAGATCGAGCCGTTATGATACGACATCGGGTTGTAGCGCGCCTCGCCCGCGGCCACGGTCCGAATGCCCCACCCGGAGCAGAACGAGGGCCGCAGGATGTCCTGCGCCACCTTTCGGGCGCGGTCCGGCGCCATGATGCCGGTGAACATGGCGTGCGCCGGATTGCTGGTCCGCACCCGGCAAGGCTGCTTTTTGCCGTCGAGGGCCAGCGCATAGGTGCCGAGTTCCTCGCACCAGAAAGCCTCTTCAAACCTCCGTTGCAGATGTTCGGCCTTCGCGACGAGATTGTCCGCCCGGTCGCTCTCGCCCATCATCCGCGCGCATTTCGCGGCGGCGAGGTAGGCGGCATAAACATAGCCCTGAACCTCAACCAGGGCGATGGGGCCCTCTGCCAGTTCGCCGTCGGCGTGAAAGATGGCGTCGTGCAAATCCTTCCAGCCCTGGTTCGCAAGCCCTTTTTCGGTCGCGCGGGCGTATTCGACGAAACCGTCGCCATCGGCATCGCCTGAAGCCTTGATCCAGTCGAGCCCGCGAACGATGTTCGGCCAGATTTGGCGGAGGAAGTCCACGTCGCCGGTCCTCTCCACGTAAAGACCGGCGAGAAGAATGAACAGAGGCGTCGAATCGATGCTGCCGTAATAGCAGCCAAACGGAACCTCTCCGAGGACCGCCATTTCCCCGCTCCGCATCTCGTGCAGGATCTTGCCCGGCTGGGCATCGGATGCTTCGTCGAAGGTCTTGGCCTGGAAATAAGCGAGCCGCTGCAGCACGCCGCGTGCGACCGACGGATCGAACCAGAGCATCTGCAGGGCCGTGATGAGGCCGTCACGGCCGAAAGTCGTCGAATACCAGGGAATCCCGGCGTAGGGATATTTGCCCTCGGGCGTCGCCGTCATCAGCATTCTGAGATCGGCAAGCGAGCGGCAGACGATCTCGTTGACCACGGCGTTCGATGTTTCGATGGCGGCAATGGCATGCGGACGGCCGACAAGATCGCGCCTCGCCTGAAGAAGCCCGCGCAGGAACGACGGCGCTGCCGGACGCCCTTCGCCGTCGCAGGATACCGTCACGAACTGCCGCCAAGGAACAGACGGAGGGAGCGTCAGCGCGTATTTCGCGGCTGTCGTCTTGAGTTCGGTCGGTTCCGGATCGAAGGTCAGCGCCGTCTCGCGCACCTTGTTGTCGAGGCCGGTATAGCGAAAAACGACCTTGTTCTTGCCGACGACCTCTTTCTGGAGGGATCCTCGGGCGGCACGCCGCATGCCGCGCACCTCGAAGAGATCGGCGAAATCGCTGTCGAAGTCGATGGTCACGTCCAGGGACACGGGCACGTTGCCGTGGTTCACCACGGCGCTCCGTTCAAACAACACTCCGTTATGGACGTAAATGGTCCGCCCGATGTGCACCGTGTCCTTCAGGAGCGCGATGCCATCACCGGCAAGAATGTCGGGGTTTGTGAGGTCGGCGCGGAGGTTGAGATTATCGTCCCGCAGCGTCGAACCGAGAAGCAGCGGCTCCTGGCCGTTGATGAGAAAAGCAAGGCGAGACAGATGGCGCGTATCGCGCGCGAACAAGCCGCCCGCCTCGTCGCAAGCGCAGCCGATCGCGCCGTGGTCATCGAGGACGGCAAAACAATCATTCTGCTTCAGGATGCAACGCGGCCGTGAAGGAGCGCCCGCCGCGGCGATGTAAAACGGCGATTGCTCCGCCTCAAGTTCGCCGTCCGCTTCCCGACCTTCGTCTTGCTTGTCCAGCATGACATGCACCCTTCAATACGCTACTCAACTCGTCTACGCACAGACTCCTGCCTCTAGAAAGGCCGGACAGGCGGCAAATGTTTGATGCATATCAGAGTAATTTGGCGCATTATCCCACTCGTGACGTGATCTTCATCTTCAGGGTGTGTGGCATGGCTCTCGAATTGCTCAAAGCCGAAATCGACATGTTGCTGGAGACTCTAGCGAATACGCCGCACGATCGATACGAGCTTTATATTCAGCTGAAAGAGAAGCTCAATGAATTTCGTGTGTTCGGAAATCCCCCGCCGCAGGATCTGCTAGAGCTGGAAGCCGCGCTCGACGAGGAGTTCGCCGCGGCACAACATCCGCATCAAACTCCGCATGAGCGCTAAAGCCTCCAATTGCGGTCAATGAGCGTGGGCCAGCGATACTTCCCGCGCTTGTTCGCTTTCAGCCTCCAGGGCTGATGCAACGACATCGTCCACCTTTTCAAGCCAGATGAATTCCAGGCTTTTCCGCGCGTCCTCGGGGATATCGTCGTAATCCCTGCGGTTCCGTGCTGGAAGCATAACACGCTTCAGCCCGGCTCGCGCGGCCGCAGTGACCTTTTCCTTAATGCCACCGACGGGCAGGACAAGGCCGCGCAGGCTGATTTCGCCGGTCATGGCGGTATCGCTGCGGACGGTGCGCCCGCTCAGGAGCGAGTACAGCGCGGTGAACATCGCCACGCCCGCGCTCGGACCATCCTTCGGGGTGGCGCCCGCCGGAACGTGGATATGGATGTCGCTTCTCTCGAAGACGGCCGGATCGATGCCGAGTGATGCGGCGCGGTTCTTTATCAGGCTGAGCGCAGCTTGCGCGCTCTCCCGCATCACGTCCCCAAGCTGCCCGGTGAGGATCAGGCCGCCTTTGCCCGGTGCGCGAGTTGCCTCGATGAAGAGGATGTCGCCGCCGACAGGCGTCCAGGCGAGCCCCGTGGCGACGCCCGGCACGCTGGTGCGCATGGCGACTTCGTTCTCGAAACGCGGCTGGCCGAGAATGTCCTTCAGGTCTTGCGCCGTTGATGTGGATCTTGTCGCCCGGGGCTTCCGCGATCCTGACCGCAACGTGCCGGAAAACCTTGCCGATCTCTCTTTCGAGCGCGCGCACGCCAGCCTCGCGTGTGTAGTCATGGATGATCTGCCGCAACGCCTCGTCGTCGATGCTTGCCTGCTCCGCGGTCAACCCATTTGCCTCGAGCTGGCGCGCCACAAGATAGCGCCGGGCAATCTGCAGCTTCTCTTCCGCAGTGTAGCCAGCCAGCGTCGATGATCTCCATCCGGTCGCGCAAGGGACCGGGGATCGTGTCGAGCAGGTTCGCGGTCGCGATGAAGGTGACGCGCGACAAGATCAAAAGGCACGCCAAGGTAATTGTCGCGGAACGTCGAATTCTGCTCCGGATCGAGCACCTCAAGCATCGCCGCGGACGGATCGCCCTGGAAGCCGCGGCCCATCTTGTCGATCTCGTCCAGCATCATGACGCAGTTGCGCGCGCCAGCTTTCTTGATGCCCTGGATGATGTTGCCGGGCAGCGCGCCGATATAGGTGCGCCGATGCCCGCGGATCTCGGCCTCGTCATGAACGCCGCCAAGGCTGACGCGCACGAAGGGCCGCTGCATCGCGCGCGCGATCGATTGGCCGAGCGAAGTCTTGCCTACGCCGGGCGGCCCAACGAAGCACAGGATCGGCGCCTTGCCTTGCGGCGCGAGCTTGCGAACAGCAAGATACTCGATGATCCGCTGCTTGATCTTTTCGAGGCCGAAGTGGTCCTCCTCAAGGATGCGGCGCGCATCGGCGATGCTGATCGGCTTCTCCTCGGGCAAGGCCCAGGGCAACTCCACCATCGTATCGATATAGGAGCGAAGCATTCCCGCTTCGCCCGCCTGCTCCGGCATGCGCTCGTAGCGGCGCAGTTCCTTTCGCACCTGCGACTCCACCTCAGGCGGCATCTGCGCCTTCGTGATCGCCTCGTTCAGCTCGGCGACTTCCGCCGATTTGCCGTCACCTTCCCCGAGCTGGCGCTGGATAGCAGCCATCTGCTCGCGCAAGACCGCCTCGCGCTGGCGTTCGTCGAAAACGGCCTTGGTCTGCCGTCCGATTTCCTGGCTGAGCCGGAGGACTTCGATACGCTGCGAAAGAAGCCGCGAAACCTTGTCCATCCTGAGCGGCAGATCGATCGTTTCGAGGATCTCCTGCTTCTGCTCCGCCGGGATGTCCATATAGGCGGCGGTAAGGTCCGTCAGCGTCGAAGCCGACTGTGCATTCTGCATCGCGGCCACCAGTTCGGCCGGCACCTGCGGCAGAAGCTCAAGCGCCTCGATGGCTTGCTGGCGCAACAACATGGTGCGCGCTTCGATTTCGGGGCCATCCATCGTGGCCTCGGGGATGCGCAGAACATTGGCGACCAGCAAGGGCCGCTCCTGCGCGAAATCGACGATGCGAAAGCGCTCGATGCCCTGCACAATCACGTGGTGACCGCCGTCGGGCGCCGTGACATAGCGCACGATGTTGGCGGCCGTGCCGACGCGGTGCATATCCGTGCCGGAGGGCTCCAGCACCTCTCCGTCGCGCTGCATGACAATGCCGATCTGGCGCTCTTCCCGCATGGCCTGCTGGACGGCTCCGATCGAGACCGGACGGCCGATGGAGATCGGGAACAGGACGCCGGGAAACAGCACCGTTTCACGCACCGGCAATATCAACAAACTATTCGAATGCTCAGCTGGCGCGCTGCTTTCGTGAGCTTGCGCTTCTGCTTCCGGCGGTTGGCCGGGATTTGCATTATCCATCGTGCCTTCCCTCTGCTTTAGGCTGACTTTTGGAGGCTTATAAGCAAGCAACCGTTGCCCGCTTGCCGCTTCACCGTATCGTAATGGCCCGGCGGGAGCGGTATTCTCCGGGCAAATGTCCCTTGTGGGAGTTCCAACTGATGGATCAAGGCCGTCCGCAATTCATCTGGAAGTACTCGCCTGCCCGAGACCAAAAGGGTGCCACCCTCAATCACGGCATCCACGCTTTCGGGATCGACGCCCGGTAAAGCGCAAAAAATCAGAACTTCCGTTTCGGTCTCCAAGACATCGACCGGGGGCTGCCAGGCCGGTCCCGCCCCATACTGGTGAGGCGTAAAAAACTGCTGGTGAAGCCTCTGGGCCCGTGAAAGCCGATCCACAGCTTCGAACCACATCCAGCTTGTGAATTCTTTCTTTGTCATTGGGCTCGTGCTTCCCTGAACGTCGTACAGAATGCAAACGGGATCGAAAAGATCACCCTCCTTCGTCGAAGAGAGGACGTCATTCAGTACCGCATGATATGGACAGTCGGGGGGATTGCTTTCAAGGCTTGAGGAGCGTGCTTCGCCTTGGCCATAAAATTATTATGGGAGCCCGCATTCTTGCGGAGGCGCAGCCCTCGTCGTTTTTTTAAGAATCTATGAAGGAAATCGTTTAAGGAATTGACGTTCGTAACGAGCTTCGATCATCTTTCTAAAAAGATGAATGGCGAGATCCGGCCACCTTCATTGTTTTTTTGTGGCCGGGATCACGCCTCTGAAAGTTTGCTTCGCTCACATGCGACAAAAGATTTACCAACATACAATAGAACTCACTCGTTTTTTCATTGTGTAAGGCGATGCTGCAGACTTCAAGGCAATCGCCGGCTCGTGTCTACATCGATCCTGCTAGCGGAGCCAGAGGTTTGCAGGGTCAAGGTCGAATTCAGTTTTCATGACGGAGATAACCCAGGCGATGCTATCGAAAAAGGCGTTCATGGTGTCCTCAATTTGTTTCTTGATACAGCTCATCTGTATCTGAGGACAGGTTATAGAAACTGATTTCTATATTTTGTATTAACTGGACATGCCTACGCTGTGGGCATCCCTAGCCACTGAGCTTTTTTAACCGAACAGCGTGCGTCAGCTTGTAATTTTCCGAATGCAAAACGGCTGCTGCGATTGCTATCTTTTCACGCTAACACGAGAAAGTAGCGTCGTAGCAACAAAACGGGTCTGCCTGGTAAAATGGAAACAGGGCGTTAATTTCCGTTCTCCAATCGCTTTCCCAACGACGACATCAAGTCGTCCTTCTGGGTGGGAGCACTGTCGGTGACTGGCTGCGTAACTGTCGACGCCCTCTTATCACCCGGCCGATCCCTGCGGCTACCCTGAGGCCCCCTGGGAGCGCCCGCCGCATCGCGAACAAAATCCGGATCGTGCTCGCGTGCAAGCTCCAGGCTGTGGTCGTGCGGCTGGGCAACGCTGTGCCCTTCGTCCTCGCCATGAGCGGCCTTCCGAGGGCCGCCCTCTGTCTGGCCGCGATCCACCTTCGGCGTGCCGCCCTTGGCGAGGATAACGGTCGCGGGCCTCAGAATGCGGTCCGCAATCTTATAACCAGCTTGTAGCACCTGCACGATCACATCGGCTGGGACGTTCGGCACATCCACCTTGACCACGGCCTCGTGATTATGAGGGTCGAACTTTTCGCCCAAGGGATCGAAACGCGTAATGCCATGCCGCTCGAAGGTTTTGAAAAGCTCGCGCTCCGTCGCTTCGACGCCCTCAAGCAGCGACTTGACGGCCGCATTCTGCTCAACGGACTCTTTCGAAACAGCCTCGATGGCCCGGCGCAGATTGTCCGCAACCGGGATCATGTCGCGGCCGAACTCGGACGCGGCATATTTCATGCCTTCGGCCTTGTCACGTTCCGCGCGCCGCCGGAAATTTTCCATTTCTGCGATCGTGCGAAGGGTTTTGTCGCGGAGATCCGCGTTCTCGGCCTTAAGATCGGCCACCGCTTGAAGAATAGCTTTGCTTGCCTGTTCTGCTTCCGGCGCCTGCGCCATCGCCGATGAATCCTTATGTTCCGGCCCGCTCATATTCGCGGGCCTGTCCGGAGTATCGTTCATTGTGGTATGCCGTTCCCGTTACATGGAGGATCAGCCGAATCCTCGATTACGATCCGCCCGTAAATTTCGTGGGTTATATCGGCGTTTTCAGAGCGATAATCAAGCTAACACGCGGCTGACGAGCTTCGCGGTGAAATCAACCATGGGGATAATGCGGGCATAGTTGAGACGAGTTGGGCCGATCACGCCCAGCACGCCGACCACTTTCCGGTCCTTGTCCTGGAACGGCGCGACGATAAGCGACGAGCCCGACAAAGAAAAAAGGTTGTTTTCGGAGCCGATAAAAATGCGGACGCCCTCTGCTTTCTCCGCAAGGTCGAGCAGATGCACGAGCGACTTCTTCGACTCGAGGTCTTCGAACAGGAGGCGAATGCGGTCGACGTCTTCCACCGCTTTCAGATCATCGAGGAGGCGCGACTGGCCGCGCACGATGAGGCTCTTGGTGTCGTCCCGGCCGCCGGACCACTGCGCAAGACCCGAACGCACGAGACGCGCCGTCAACTCATCGAGTTCGGATTGGCTCGCTTTCAGTTCGGCTTCGACACGTTCGCGGGCTTCAGGCAGGGATGCGCCGCGAATTTTGGCGTTCATATAGTTGGTGGCTTCCGCGAGAGCCTGTTGAGGCAGGCCTTCCGGCAGGTTCAGGACGCGGTTCTCAACGCCGCCATCTTCGCCCACGAGCACGAGCAAGGCGCGCTTCGAATCAAGGCTCACAAATTCGATATGCTTGATTTGGGTCACCTGCTTTTCGGCGAGAACGACCCCCGCGCAGCGCGAGAGGCCCGACAGCATGTTGCCCGCCTCGGCGAGCACTTGAGACGTGACGGCGGCATTGTCGCGGGCATACCCGCTGAGCTGACGTTCGAGTTGGGTCCGTTCCGCGTCCTCGATGCAGCCCACTTCAAGAAGCCCGTCGACGAAAAGGCGCAATCCGGTGTGTGTCGGGATGCGGCCGGCGCTGATATGCGGCGCATAAATAAGCCCCAGCGTTTCGAGGTCCGACATCACGTTGCGGACCGACGCGGGCGAAAGCGTCATCGGCAGCTGGCGGCTCAGATTGCGCGAACCCACAGGTTCGCCCGTGGCGAGATACGTCTCCACAATGCTCCGGAAGATCTCCCGGTAGCGCTCATTCAACTCGCGGACGCCGCCTGCCCCCTTCAAGTCAAGGGCGGGAGCACGCAGTTCCTGCCGTCTCGACATCGCCTTCGCTACTTTCCCTGCTTCAAACCTATCAAATCTAGTCTTCGTAGCCCTTTCAGTCAAACCGATGGCGTCCATTTGACTTACATGTGTACAGACGCGGAATGAACTGGGGCTGATGACCGCATTATTTCCCATCAAAATGTTGAAAGCCGATGAGTGAAAAGCCTTATGATCTTATTGTCTTCGGGGCCACAAGCTTCGTGGGGAAACTCCTGTGCCGCTATCTTGTGGATGAATTTGGATGTGACGGGAAGTTGAAGTGGGCGGCGGCTGGCCGTGCGCGGAGCAAGCTTGAGGCGGTCCGCGCTTCGCTTGGGGAGAAAGCTGCCGCGCTTCCGTCGGAAATTGCCGATGCGGCAGACGATGCGGCGCTGATGGCAATGTGCGAGAAAACCCGCGCGATCGTCTCCACCGTCGGCCCTTATGCGCTTTATGGAGAGCCTCTGGTCAAGGCCTGCGCCACGGCCGGCACCGACTATTGCGACCTCACCGGCGAAGTTCAGTGGATCAGGCGCATGATCGGGCTCTATGAGGGCACGGCGAAAGCATCCGGAGCCCGCATCATTCACTGCTGCGGTTTCGATTCGATCCCGTCCGACATGGGCGTCTATTTCCTGCAGCAAGAGGCGCTGCGCCGTTTCGGCCAGCCTTGCTCGCACGTCAAGATGCGCGTGAAGGCGATTTGCGGCGGCGCCTCGGGCGGTACTATCGCCAGCCTGTTGAACGTGGCCAAGGAAGCCGCAGCCAACCCCGACCTGCGAAGGGAACTGGCAAACCCCTATGCGCTCTGCCCGCCGGATGCGCCGAAGGTGAGGCAGGCCAGCCTTTCGCGACCCGAATTCGACCCTGATTACGACTCGTGGCTTGCGCCCTTCGTCATGGCCAGCATCAACACCAGGATCGTGCACCGCTCAAATGCGCTCTCGAATTATGGCTATGGCCGAGACTTCCGCTATGACGAAGCCATGCTCGCAGGAAAGGGTCTGGAAGGCCGTGCGAAGGCATATGCTATCGCGGCGGGCCTCGGTGCATTTGCGGCTGCAAGCGTGATTGCGCCGACGCGCTGGGCGTTGGAGCGCTTTGTGCTCCCGGCCCCCGGCGGAGGCCCATCGCCCGAAGCGCAGAAGCGCGGATTCTTCGACTTGCGCTTCTTCGGCAAGACTCCGGATGGCAAGACGATCCGCGCAAAGGTCGCGGGCGATGCCGACCCGGGGTATCTCTCGACGTCGAAGATGCTGGGGCAGGCGGCGGCCTGCCTCGCGGGCCTGGACAAGCCGGAAAAGCCCGGCGGCTTCTGGACACCCGCCACCCTTTTCGGCGACCGCCTTATCGAGGCGCTGAGGGCTCACGCCGGGGTGACATTCGAGGTCCTTGAAGCGGTAAGGGTGGGCCTCCAATGTCATGGGCGCACTTGATGCGGCCATCCAGGGACGCGAAGCCTGATCGAGCGCGGCCACGACCGGTTTAGGCTCTACCCATGCGCCTGGCCGCGCCTGCGGGGTTGTGCCGGTGCTGGCGAAGGCTTCTCGCCGCCTCCCGCGATGACATCCGCGGTCCAGGGGATCAAGCCGGACAGGATTTTTTCGAAAGCTTCGTTCAGGGCCTTCGCGGCATCCGCTTCCTCTGTCGACTTCACTGGCGCGCTGCCGTCGAAAACGCGCGCCGCGACGATGTGGCCATCGGCGGCGAGGATCTTGGCGCTGATCTGAGCCTCGGCTGTCCTTTCGGGCGCGGACACGATCTGGAACTTTCTGATTTCCGTCGCGAGCTGGAATTCCGGCGCACCGCCCTCTGAGGGGCGGCCGACTTCGTTTAGCGAGCCGGTATTCTCGAAGCTTTGGATGATCCTTGATTGCACGAGCTTTGTCAGGCTGTCGGCCCATCTCGCATTCCCAAGCGGCGCGAGTTCGTTTCCATCCACCTGAGCCACCACCCGGTCCGAATCATAGGTAAGCAGCGCGCTTGGGTCCGAAACAGTGATCTGTTTTTCAATGGGCTTCATCCCCTCGGCTGACGCTGGCAGCGGGCTCAATTGGTAAACCAATCCGGCAGCCTTGCCTCCGCCGGTCATACGCTCAAGCCCGCCGAGGATGGCGTCCACCTTGCCCGAATTCTTTCCGAGCGCCTCCGAGAACGAGGTCAGATTGGAGACCATGGTGCGGAGATCGCCTGAGTTTTCCGCGAGAACCTTGTCGATGCGGGTAAAGGCCTGCCGGGCCGCCTCGCTCATGGTCTGGCCGGCCGTCTCGCCTGCGATCAGCCTCGGAAGCTGCCCGGAGGCAGCCTTGAGCTGCGCCGCGTCCGCCGACCCGCCGGTGAGCGTGACGACGGCCACACCCGTCAAGCCCTGGAAATCGAGCGAGGCTTGCGTATCGGCTCGCATGGGCGTGTTGGCATCGACCGCAATCGTGACATCGATCTCCTTCGGCTCATTCGGGACGAGCTTGAGCCCCGTCACCTCGCCGACGCGGATGCCGTCGAAAAGCACAGCGGACCCGGCGAGCAGGCCCGAAACCGTATTGTGGAACCTCACTTCGTAGCTGGTGCGCTTGCCAAGCCCGCCCTGCGTTTCAAGCCAGTACACGAAGGCAAAGCCCGCCACGATAGCAGCGAGGGTGAAGAGGCCGATCAGAACATAGCGTGCCTTGATTTCCATTGGACCTAGCCCCTCATCTCCGCATGCGCACCCTGAGCCAGCCCCTTGCCGCGCTCGCCGCCGAAATAGGATCTCACCCAGGGGTGATCGGACAGGAGCATCGAGGCAATCGGCCCTTCCGCGACCACTTTCCCGTCTGCCAGCGCCGCGACGCGGTCGCAGACGAGGTACAGGCTTTCGAGGTCGTGGGTCACCATGAACACCGTCAGACCGAGGGTGCTTTGCAGCGTCCGGATGAGGGCGTCGAACTCCGCCGCCGCGATGGGATCGAGGCCGGAGGTCGGCTCGTCCAGAAAGACGATTTCGGGATCGAGGGCGAGCGCGCGGGCCAGCCCGACGCGTTTCGTCATGCCGCCGGAAAGCTCTGACGGCAGCTTAACGCCATCGGCCCGGCTTAACCCGACCATCTCCAGCTTGGCGTTCGCCACCTCCTCCATCAACTCCTCGGAGATGTGAAGGTATTCGCGCATCGGGAACTGGACATTCTGAAGCGCCGTCAGCGAAGAGAACAGCGCGCCCTGCTGGAAGAGAATGCCCCACCGCCGCTCGACGGCGCGCAGTTCATCCTCGCTCGCCTTGTCCTGATCGGCGCCGAGCACCTCGATGCTGCCTTCGCTCTTTGGCAACAGGCCGATGATCGTGCGCATCAGCACGGATTTTCCAGCCCCAGAACCGCCCACAAGGCCAAGGATCTCGCCGCGATTCACGTCGAGCGAAAGGTGATCGATGACGGTCGCGTCTCCAAAGCCGACCACAAGATCGCGCACCTTTATAACCGGCTCGGCCTTGCTTGCCATGTCACATTCCAATCGAGGCGAAAAAGATTGCGAACAGGCCGTCCAGAACGATCACGAGGAAAATCGACCTCACCACCGACGTTGTGGTTTGCAGACCAAGCGACTCTGCGCTTCCCTTCACCTGCAGCCCTTCGGAGCAGGCCACGACGCCGATGACGAGCGCCATGAAGGGCGCTTTGATGATGCCGACCTTGAAGTGGGTCACGGTGATCGCCTCGTGCAGCCGCGCGATGAAAATCTGCGGGCTCATGCCATCGTAGAGCCAGGCCACCAGCCCGCCGCCGTAAAGCGCGGCCATCGAACCCAGGAACGTCAGGATCGGCAGTGCGATAATGAGGGCGAGCACCCGAGGCAGGATCAGCACTTCCACGGGATCGAGGCCCATCGTGCGAAGGGCGTCGATCTCCTCGCGCATTTTCATGGAGCCAAGCTCCGCCGTGTAGGAGCTGCCGGAGCGCCCCGCCACCATGATCGTCACAAGCAGCACTCCGATCTCGCGCAGGATGAGAATGCCGACCATGTCGACGACATAGTTCTCGGCCCCGAACCTGCGGAAGTGGAAGAAGCCCTGTTGGGCGATGATGCAGCCGATCAGGAACGTGATCAGCACGATGATGGGCGTAGCCTGCCAGCCGACCCGGTCGAGTTGGTGCACCATCGACGTGAAGCGGAAGGTTTGCGGGCGGCGGATAACGCGCGCCGCGGCCATAATGATTGCGCCGAGCATATCCAGGAAAGGCAAAAGGCCGCGCCCAGTCTCCACCAGGACGCGCTCGTACTCGCCGAGGGCAGCTATCAGCCCGTGCTTTCCGGCTTTGGGGGCCTCTTCTTTGCGATTGACGCCATGGACGTCCTGCAGAAGCCCCTGAAACTCATCACGCAGGCCCACGATGCCGGTTTGTTGTCCGGCCCCCGACCTTTTCCGGATTAGCCGTTCGAGAAGCCAGGCTCCGTATGTATCGAAAGCTGCGACATTTCGCATATCGATCGAAACGTCGCCAGACTTCGCAGCATCGCCCGCTGCCTTGCTGATGGCTGCCTCAAGTTCGCCGGCGTGAATGGCAGTCCATGATCCGGACGCCAGCAACTCAAAGCGGCCGTCATGCACGTTGGCGCTCAAAGACGGTGTTGCGCTCATGGCTGGACACCCAAAAGCTTATCCACGCGGGGCCGTGCTTATTTATAGCCAAGATCTAGGATGCTACCGGCGCTAACACAATCGCTCCGATAAGCCCTCAAGTCAAAACCGCTTTGCTGAGCAGACTTCGCCTGACGCGCCACCGGATCGCAGCCCCGTCATCCCGGAACTTGATTACCCGCATGTTTCCGCGAGCAGAAGAAGCCATGAAAACATTGGTTAATTTTCGCTCCAACGTCATGGCCGGGCTTGACCCGGCCATCCAGTCATGACTTGGAACACCTTGTGTTTTTCTGGATGGCCGCCTCCAAGGGCGGCCGTGACGACGGAATTGGCGCACACATCCGGGTAATCAAGTCCCGGAGGCAAAGCCTCATCCGGGATCGTAACAAACTGAATCGCCTGCTCTTTTTGCGATCCCGGCTCGCGCTTCGCTTGGCCGGGATGACTGCACCCGCCATGAAGCATTACGCCAGAAAATCATTGCAACCGGGGAGCTATCCACACATGACGAGGTGCGGAGCTAGCCGCATCCGTTGGCCGGATCAGCGAAGTCTGCTTTAGAGGATCATACCTTGCTGCGATCGCGAGCACCCGATGGGCGGCGGACCAGGCAAAAGAGTGGGGGACGCCTGATCCGCCTGACATCGCCAACTCGATACAACCCACTCGAGGTACAGATAGGCGTGCCTGAGAGCAATTAGCGACCTTATGTGAAGCTGAGATGAAAAGAATCATCCGTAGGTATGAAAAATTACCGCGAGCGTAACAATTCACTTGAGGGCGGAAATGATCGAGGACAATTCCGGCTCCTGCACAGTCACAGCCGCCGCGTCGATGGGAAACCAGGCTCGCTCGCGCTGCCCCGCTTCACGCCAGCGCTTGCACTCTTTGCGGACCAGCAGAAGGAAAACTGTCACGTCGATCGCGCCCTGATCGCTTCTTTCCGTCTTGATGTAGCTGAAACGCCCGATGGCCTTCGGGTTGATCTTGCCCTCGACGCCGGCTTCTTCCTTGGCTTCGCGCGCCGCAGCCTCGTAACCTTTGAGGCCCTTCATTTGCCAGCCCTTGGGAATGATCCACCGGCCCGTGTCGCGTGTCGTCACGAGAAGAACCTCGATCATCCCGTTGACACGGCGCACTGGCAGCGCGGCGACCTGCTTCTGTAGAGCCATTTGAATTCCTAAGTCTGCATAAAGTGTAGGCTAGAAAACGGAAGCATGGAAGATAGCGTTAATTACGGCTTAATGAACAGCTATCGACAAAATCAGTTCCGCCTTTCTAGTACGTTCTCGAAATACAGCCGGAGCTTCATCCTGGAGGCCTGACAGGGCTCCAGTTGCCATTAGAGTGCGTCCGGAAAAGTGCGAAGCGGTTTTCCGATAAGACGCACGATAAAACAAAAACTTAGAGCCCGCTTTTGATTTCATCAAAAGCGGATAGGCTCTAGGGCGGCGTGCGCAAAGTCGCAACACGTTGCGACGCAATAACGGCCCCGGAATGCACCAAGGCGCTCCGGGCGACGATCACGGTGAGGCCCGTGTCCGAATGATTCCAGCAGAAAACCTCGCCGCTCCCGCAATCATGCCAGACCATTGCGGGTCGTGCAGGAGGGAAGACAGTCGCTGGCGGCGCGAACGCAAGGGCAGGGCGGGCAGGCTCAGGCCACGATAGGCATGCTTCGCCAATCTGGTCATGCCATCTTGGATGGCGCTCGCTGCATGCCTTATTGGTAAACCGTTCGTAGCCACGCCGAGCATTTAATACAAAAGTGGTTACCAGGAGCGCGCCCGATTTATTTCCGGCTGGATTTGCGGCCAAACAGGTTAATGGGAAGTAAACAGAGAGCAGCCCAAGCAAAGCCGTATGGCGATAAGCCATTGAAAAACATCAGCTTTTAACAGGGTTAACCGATTATATTTTTGGCGGAAATGGGACGCGATAAAGTCCGTTAAATATGTTGCGACTTCGCAAATTAACCATGACCGCGCTCGCAGCAAGCCCGGCGCGCGCGCCTGGTCGCTGCTCGTTTTAGAATTTTTCATTTTACTATCAATGACTTGCTTGGCATTAACTGCTCTGAAAGGCGCTTTTTCTTAAGATCCTGGCTCAATAAATCCGGGACGCAAACGCAAGCGAGAAGTTGGTTCAGAACGAAGGAAGCTGGTCCGGAATGAAGAGAGACGCCGCCTTGCGCAACATTCATACAAAAAAGCATCCAGATGCCCGCGTCCGATTGAATGCACGATGCTTGTCTTATGACTTTGCTTGCGAACAGGTCGAAGAGGAACTGGGAGAGGGTCGCAGCCCTCCTCCATATGGCCTCACATTGCAGTCCGGCGCGAGGCGGTCGCCAAGGTGATGGCTGTCAAGCCAAACATGTCATCCGGTTGTGGATAACTCACAACTGACCTGCAAACGCCCAAAGAATTGATTTTTGTCAAACCACAACTTCTATAAGGTGCGAGGTGCAATAGAGGACACGCGGTCATAGGGCCTAGATTGCAAAGGGCGGCTTGGAGTGATCCGGCTTCGCTGCCAGAGTATAACCGGACAAGGAAACATCTACGGTGCGAGTTTTGCGTATCAGTTCGGAGTAACCATCATGCCTGTACACGAAGCCATCAACTTTTCCTTAACGCTTGGGACCGCAGTAACGCTGTTTTTGGGCATGCAATACATAGGGCATGCTTTGGTGCGCTACTTTAATAATTAAAGCGGCTGATAGATCCCTGCAGTTCCGCTATCAGCGATGCTGAAGGCGAATCTGGACGGCGTAGCCACCATAGAGTTTACTGGTGGCTGCCACGAACCCCATTTGCTCCGCGAGCATTCCGATCTTGCGATCTACCGCAGGAATAGGCACGACGGAGAAGCGGCGCAGCCAGGCGAGCTGCGCACTTCGAAGCAATGCCGGATAGCGATCGAAATCCCCGAAGTCGACGATGAAAAGCTCCCCGCCCGGCGCAACGCAAGCCGCGGCGCGCCTGACGACATCTCGCCATGCCGGGATCATGGACAGCGCATAGGAAATGAAAACGCGGTCAAAGCCGTGCAGAGCAAAGAGTTCGGTGGGATCGAAAGCCGTGGCGTCTCCCTTGCGAAGCACGATCTGCGCCGACAGACCGCGCCGCGCCACCGACGAGCGCGCCGACCGCAGCATGGCCTCGGACACATCCAGGCCGTAAAAGCGGGCATCGGGATAATGTTGCGCGGCGCGGATGAGATTGCGCGCCGTGCCGCAACCGATTTCGAGGACAGAGCCTTTGGCGGGCGGACGAAGGTCGGCGATCACGCGATCGCGGCCGAAAAGATAGTAGCGCCGCGTTGCGTCGTAGATGAAGCGCTGGCGGCTGTAGATGACATCCATCTTCTCCGCTGCCGAAGCGGTAATCGTCATCTGCGTCAGTCCTTCAGCATATAGAGGTGGAAGCCACCGTAGATGGCGGACCGGTCCTTCTGTGTCAATTCGTGAGAGACATCGGCAGCGTAATGCCAGCGGTCGAGAATGTCTTCAGGGATGCGTCCCGGAAGGATTGTCGGCTCGGCGGCGGTCCTGAATATGACGCGGGCGCCGGGCCTCGCCGTTCTCGTGATTTCGCGCCAAAGGTCCGTCAGTTCCTCGTCGCCCATCCAGTCCTGCGCATCGAGCAGAACATAGCGATCCAGGCTTTGCGCGGACGCTCTCGACAGATGAGCCGTGAACGAAGCGTGATGGACCGATACCCGCGACGCATATTTGCGCACGAGGGCAAAGTTGTCTGGATCAAGATACGGCGGCAACGCGCCTGATGGCGAGTACCGGCGCCCAAAAGCCTGCCATGCGAAGTAGTTCTCGGACAGGGGGAAGCCGCAGGCAAGGCGTTCGAGACGCTGGCGCAGCACGTCGGCCATTCCGCCCTCGCTATCGCCCGCGAGCGCCTTATACTGCGCCGGCGGTATGCCGAGGCCATAGAGCGAGGCCGGGCGATTCACCAGCCAGCGCAGTGCACGCCGATTGAACAGAGGTGCGAATTTCTGATTGAAGATGCGGCGCTGCTCTTCCAGCGTGCTCGCCTTCAGCATGACGCGGGGATTGACTCCATTCAGCCTCGCAACGAGGTGGCTCGCCCCAATGAATGTGCCAAGAAGTCCCGCGCGGTAGAAATTGCTGCTGAAGCGGCGGATCCGCCGTCTGCGGCGTAATCCATGACGCCCCTGCCAGTAGCGCGCCGTCTGAGCATCGAGGTGAGGCAGGATATACTGTTTGAAGGCCGCGATATTTGCCGATGTGTTTGCTGCTCCGAAAAAGCGGTAGAACGCCTCATAATCGGGAAGATGAAGCGCCGCCGCAAGTTTCAGCCGGTTGAGCGCAATATGCGCGGCATTGATGTCGATCGCCGTTATATGCCCTGGTCCCGCGGTAAGGTAACTCAGCACGTTGCAGCCGCCGGAGGCTATTGTGATGACGCGGCTTTCGCTATCAAGCGCCAAGGCCTCAAGGTCGACCGCCGGGTCTTCCCAGATTTGCGCATAGACGAGATTTGAAAATGCCAGCGTGAAAAGACGCTCCCGCAAGCCCTCCGCCGATAGCGGCTTGTTTCGGCATACCGCTGCGCCAATCATCGTGGCGCTCTTCGGACTGTTCGCTTCTGCGATGTGTGCCAAATCGATTCTCCCCTGACCTTACTCGACGGAAGCCACGTATTTGTGGCCCCTTGTGGGCCTGGCTGCGGCTCGTCCAACGCCTTCGACGGCAAAACTTGGAACGGGTGCGGGCGTGGTAACAGGCGCCTCCACCGAACCAGGAAGCCAACTGATCTGACTGAGCGTTCCGTCGAAGTCTTCGCCAATGGCCGTACAGCTTTCAACCCAGTCGCCGCAATTGATATATCGAACGCCGTCGATCATCTGGTCTGTCATATGGTGGATGTGACCGCAGATCACGCCATCGACGTTCCGGCGCTTGGCTTCCGCAGAGATGGCCTGCTCGAACTCTCCGATGAAATTCACCGCCGTCTTGACGCGCAGCTTCAGATAGTTCGAGAGAGACCAGTAACCGAAGCCGAGCCAACGCCGCACCATGTTGAGCGGGCGATTACACCATAGCGCAAACTCGTAGGAGCGGTCCCCCAGAAAGGCCAGCCACCTGGCGTAGCGAACGATTACATCGAACTCGTCGCCATGCATCACGACAAAGCGCCCGCCATCGGCTGTCTCATGCACGATGTCATGGTGGATCTCGATGGCGCCGAAGCTCATTCCGCAATAGTCCCGGACCCCATCGTCGTGATTGCCCGGAATGAAGATGATCCGCGTCCCCTTTCGTGCCTTTCGAAGAAGCTTCTGCAGCACGTCATTATGCGATTGCAGCCATAACGGGCTCCGCTTGACGCTCCAGAAATCGATGATGTCTCCAACGAGATAGATCGTATCGGCATCGTAATGGCGAAGAAAGTCAAGAAAGGCCTCCGCCTGGCACGCCCGTGCGCCGAGATGAAGATCTGAAACAAAAAGGGTTCGGAACTGGCGAGGCGCGGCGGATCGGGATCGATCGCCATCCTGAATGCTTGCGGCGGGCATTTCTTCAAGTCCTCTATCTCGTCGGCCAATGAACTGCTTTTGTTGTGAGCCTCGTGGCTACGGCGATGAGTGAAGGCCATGCTGATTAGCCGGATCGCATGACGGCATTCAGAGAAGCTCTTCTTTGGCGGCTTGCTTCTCACCCAGGGTCTCCTGCTTGAGCACTGCCAGCGCGTAGCGCCAGTTATAAAAACGAGCCACCTGAAGACGATAGTGCCGGTAATCGGCCCCGTAGGCGGCTTCCAGCCAGTGCTCTTCGGCGAACGCCATCAGGACAAAGCTAAGTGTAAGCAGAGACGCGACCGCAAGGTCCGCGGCTGAGTTGGAAGCCACCGCTAAGCCGAGATAGGCCGGGATTGCCGTGGCGTATTGCGGGTTCCGCGTCCAGCTATAGATGCCGCCGGTAACGAGGCCGTCGCGCCCACAGTAAAGGTTTCTCCGGCCAAGCGCGTAACAAGCCCAGCCGTAGAGGGCGAAGCTGAGGATAGCGAGGGTGGCGCCCAGACCGCGTTCGAGAGAAAACCCATCCCAGCGCTGCCAATCGAGATACGCCAAAGCGAGGGTGGCGATATTCAGAGTTCTAAAAAGGATCCAGAAAACTCGACTCTGCCAACTTCCTTTTCCGGGGGTTGGCCAGAACTTCACCTCGTTGTTGACGATTGTGTAGGCGAGCAAACCGGATAAAGACACGCCTGCAATTACCCCTATCACCAGCACCAGTCCCGACATGCACGCCCTTGAGCTTCACGGTTAAAATTCCGTCACCAATAGACGTGTTTGATGACAGACATGTGAAGGTTTGAATGCGGCGGGTAACGAAAAAAGGCGGCCAGGATGGGCCGCCTTCTCATTTCTTTTCTCGCTGTAGAGGCGAAGAAGCCGCCTCTACCTTTCATTTTAGATGTACTTTCCGATGATCTGTTTGACGGCCAGGCATTGTACGGTCTTGCCCTGACCGACGTAGAAGCCATAGTCGCCTTTGAAGGCAGTGGTGTTGGTCAGGCTCTTGAAGTCTGCCTGTGTGCTGGCGTCGCAAGGCTTTTCAGAGACCGCGACGGTGATCGAGGCGACGCTGACGTCATTGCAGGTCTTGGGCGTAACCAGAACATAATTACCGCCATTGACCCACATCGAGCCGCATTTCTCTTTCGGTATCGCTACAAACTCAGATGCCTGCTTGATTGTCGCTTCGACTATGACTGGAGCCGGGGGCGCTGTCTCGACAACCACTACGGAATGGGTAACCGCGGCTGTCGCTCTAAATTGATGGGAGAGCTGTTGGGCGGACTGCCCCAGCACGACTAACGCCACAAAACCCGCCAAAAGGACACCAAGTGTCCGGGTATTACTGGTGTTCATTTCTATCCCCTATGATTTTATTGGCTGAACGGCGGCGTAGTTACCGTAAGCTGCAGAATGGATATGAAGCCCAGAAAATACCCAAGTCGTTACCATATGGTTAACGTTTCACTACCTGCCACTCATTGAAGGGCAGTGTTGCTTCCAGTCCATAGAAGGTACCAGTTGATTTGTGCATAACTGGTTTCTGGAGGGGCTCCAAACTGCATGAGCGGCATGGAGAACGCTGGCTGAAGCTCAGCGAATTGAGTCGGTGTCATAAACCTGGCAAATAGCTGAGCCAGATCAAACGGAACCGCTTCAGATTGTCATGACCGGGCTTCGCTGATCAGCCCAATAGCATTGCTCAACGAGGGCATTATCTGGATGGCCGCCCCAAAAGCGGGCCATGACAATGCAAACTAACTTCATCTTTGGATGCAGATCAGGCCAGCAGAATAACTGGAAACAACCCATCAGGGGAAGCGGCAACGTTGCCACTAGCCCTTCTCGCGAAGCAGTCGGCCTTTCTGACGCTCCCAGTCGCGGTTCTTCTCGGTTTCGCGCTTATCGTGCAGTTTCTTGCCGCGTGCCAATGCGAGTTCCAACTTGGCGCGCCCCCGGTCGTTGAAATAGATGCGCAGCGGAACTAGCGTCATCCCCTCGCGATTGATCGCGCCGATCAGCTTGCTCGCTTCCCGCTTATGCAAGAGCAGCTTTCGCGGGCGGCGCGTCTCATGGTTCAGGCGATTGGCCTGGAGGTACTCGGGGATGTAGGCGTTGATGAGAAAGATCTCGCCATTCTGTTCGCTGGCGTAGGACTCGGCGATGTTCGCTCTGCCCTGCCTCAACGATTTCACCTCCGAGCCGCCGAGCGCAATGCCGGCCTCGAAGGTGTCCTCGATGAAGTACGAGAAGCGTGCCTTCCTGTTTTCCGCGACAACCTTTCGCACGGATGTTGGGGAGGGAGCTGCCATCACGCGGCTTGACGTTGCAGCAAGCCTGCTTTTTCAAGCGCTGCATCGACAAGCGCCTTGGTCTGATCGGAGATCGGCGCCAGCGGAAGCCTCGTTTCAGGCTTGCAAAGGCCGAGACGCGATGCCGCATACTTTACCGGGCCGGGATTGGTCTCGACAAACAGCGCCTCATGCAGCGGCATCAGCCGGTCATGCAGCTCGAGCGCTTTCCGGAAATCGCCGGCAAGACACGCATTCTGAAACTCCGCGCAGAGCTTCGGGGCGGCGTTAGAGGTCACGGAAATGCATCCATGCCCGCCATGCGCCATGAACGCGAGC
The DNA here is from genome assembly GCA_963829495.1 of uncultured Alphaproteobacteria bacterium. Lineage (GTDB taxonomy): Bacteria > Pseudomonadota > Alphaproteobacteria > Rhizobiales > Rhodomicrobiaceae > Rhodomicrobium. The sequence continues at coordinate 117,563 of CAWHIT010000012.1, read as the reverse complement.
GCGGTGGCGTCTTCGCCCGAGAGCTGATTGAACTTTTCGCCGAGCGTCAGGCGCTGCTGGCTCAATCGCACCGGCGAGGCAGTCGCGTCCTTGACGCCGGCGATGTTCGGGAGGTTGAAAAGCCGCGCCATCGTGGCGACCGACATGTCGATGACGCTGCGCGATGGGATGTTGTAAATGATGATCGGGATGCCGATCGCATCGTTGATGGCTTTGAAGTGCAGGTAAAGCCCTTCCTGCGTCGGCTTGTTATAATAGGGCGTGACGCTGAGAACCGCGGTGGCGCCCGCTTTCTCGGCGAGCTGGGCGAGTTTGACCGCCTCCTTTGTGCTGTTCGAACCGGCGCCCGCTATGACGGGAACGCGCCCCTTTGCAGCGGAGATGCATACCTCCACCACGCGCGCATGCTCCTCATGGCTGAGCGTCGGCGACTCGCCCGTCGTGCCGCAGGGAACGAGCCCGTGGGTGCCGGACTGGATTTGAAACTCAACGAGCCGAGTAAAGGCATCGTAATCGACGCTATCACCGTCAAAGGGGGTTACCAGCGCTGTAAAAGAGCCCTTGAACATTTCTAGCCTTCCTCACTTTTCGGGTCGATCCTATAAGGAAAAGAGTTACGCAAGATTAACCTGTATGCCTCTTTCTTTCCGGAAAAAGTGCGAATTAACACAGCGCGTGTCATTCTGTTGCCGGAATATGATGGCCTTTAATAAGCGCGGTGGTATGCATTACAACTTTTTCAGTTCCAATCGTGGGGCAAAAGCATAGGTTTGATATGCACAGCTGCCAACGTAATTTTTAACCCGACAGCAAATGCCCACGCCCCACGCAGACGCGAAACCTCCGAACAATCCTTTCGGCCTCTTGAAGGCGATCCTGATTGGAACCGCGCTCGGCTTTATTGCCGTGCTCGCCGTGCCCTATCTGCTGCCGGAGCATCGGGCCCCCCTGAACTATGCCACGGCTGACTTGCAGCCAGATCCTGTCCATGTCTCCGGTGCCGCGAACCGGTCCACGCAAAAGCACAGCTCCGGCGCCAATGTCAAGATGGCCGAGGCCAGTTCCAAGCCCCCTGGCGATCCGGGGGCGCAAGCTCCTGGCGGCAACACGCCGCCGCAAGCGGCGCATCCCGGGGAGGCAAAAGAGAGCCAGCCGCCGGTTCCAACCAGCGGGGAACCCGGCAAGGAGAGTGCGCCGGTCGAGCCGGTTCTCGTTCCGGCTCTGACCCTAAAATTTCCCAAGACATTCTCCAGCGAGGAGATGACTTCGGCGCTTCAACCCCTTCTGTCCTTCAGGATCAGCGATAGCGACGCGGCCGCAATCAAGGACGTCATCTCAAGCGTATCCAGGGGAGATGACGCCGCGGCAAGGGCCGCGATCAAAAAAATTAGCGATCCCGCCGCAAAGTCCTTTGCCGAGTGGAAGCGATTGCGCGCCTCTTCAGTGGACTTCAGGGAGGTGATGACATTCAGAAGAGCTCACCCCCTGTTTCCGGAACCTGTCCAAGACTTTGTGACAGAAAAGAGCTTGTTTTTGTCGGACGCGACAGCCGGCGAGGTCCTGAAATTCTACACAAACCGGACCCCGATGACCGGAGCCGGGAAAGCCAGCCTGGGCGCGGCGCTCATGGATACCGGGGAGCGCGAACGCGGGCTCAGTCTCATCAAGTTTGCCTGGAGCCGCTATAATCTGGATCCCGTTGTCCAGGAGCGATTTATTGCGCGCTTTGGCTCGCTCCTGGATGCCAACGACGAACGCCGCCGGACCTTGTTGACAGAGGTGCGCGCGCGCCAACTGGACGATCCGGGGAAGAAGCTGGCGTCGGCGTCGGAAGGGAAGGGTTTGAAGGGGGCTGCGCGGCTTCGGGCAAAGAGGGCAGGGACCCAAATCGCTCATAACGGACGTCATGGCAGGAAGGCAAAGGCCGTGGCGCGGCGGGCTAAGGGAAAGCGTCACGGAGAAATCCCAGGCGACGTGTGGGAGAAAGAAGCGGCCTTAACCGGAAAAGCTCATGCGTTCGGAATTGTGAGCCTTACTGAGCCGGTGCGTCTCAAAAAGAAGGTCGCAAAAAAGGATGACAGCGCTCCTTCGGATGAAAATACGGCGCCCGAAGCCGAGTCGAAAGGGAAGCCGGAACCGGGCGGCGACAAGCCCTCGGACAGGGCCGGAAAAGAAGATAAGCCGGGCAAGAAGGCACTGCAGTCCAAGGCGTCGGAAAATGCCTTCAGGCTTGCGAAAGAAAGTGCGGGCGGCCCGGCCACGCTTCTCGCGCGGTTGAAATCCTTGCGACGCCAGGGCGCCGACGATGATGTCTGGTCTTTGCTTCGCTCGATCAATCCTGATACCGCGGATCTTGCAGACCCGGAAAAATGGTGGGACTTCCGGCGGAGCGAAATACGGCGCGCGCTGAACGGCGATCGTCCCGCAACAGCTTACGCCATCGCTCAGTCACATGGGCCGCTCGACGATGAAAGCCGCTCCGAAGCCGAGTTTCTGGCTGGCTGGATCGCCCTTCGTTTCCTGAAGGAGCCGCGTCGGGCCGAGCCGCATTTCGAGGCCGCGCGCTTGATCAAAGGCTTCGCCCGTGACGAGGCGCGGGCGGCATACTGGCTGGGACGCACCAAGCTCGAAATGGGAGCGCGCAAGGAAGCGGAGGTCCACTTCCGCGAAGGAGCAAGCCGCTTCTACACGTTCTACGGTTCGCTTGCCCGGCAGGCTCTCCACAAAGGGGGGACGTGCGAGTTCCGCGCGCCGCCTCATCCGACGAAGGAAGCTGTCGCTGCATTCGTGAACGAGGACGCTTTCAAAGCCGTCATGATCGCGAAGCAGCTCGACCTCCAGCCGCTTATGGTGAACTACCTTCTGGACCTTACGCGGCAGCTCAAAGATCCCGAGCAAATGACGCTTGCGCTTGAACTGATAGAGCGCCTGCAACCAGCCCACGTTGGGGTTCGTGCCGCAAAAATCGCGCTGCTGCGTGGGTTTCCGGTGGACGCTTATGCCTTCCCGACACTCTTGCCGAAGTTCGATTCCGCTGGCGGCAACGGCAAGCTTGAACTCGCGCTGCTGAATGCGTTGACCCGGCAGGAAAGCGATTTCCATACCGGCTCCGTGAGCCGCGTCGGCGCGCGAGGGCTTATGCAGCTGATGCCGCAGACAGCGAGGCTCGTCGCGACAACCTTCAAGTTGAAGTATGAGCCAACGCGTCTCGTCTCAGACCCATCTTACAACGTCACCCTGGGCTCGGCTTTCCTCGCCCAGCTCATTGCGGGCTACGACGGCTCTTACGTCCTTTCTTTGGCTGCATACAATGCCGGGCCCGGCCGGGTGAAACAATGGATCAAGGACTTTAATGACCCTCGCAGCAAGGCGGCGGACCCTATCGACTGGATCGAGCGCATTCCCTTTACGGAGACGCGCACTTACATCCAGCGCATTCTCGAAAGCACGCAGCTTTACCGTTGCCGGTTCGAGAACAACAAGGCAAGGTTTCAGATCGTAGAAGACTTACACCGCGGGCGACCCGGGAAGATCCCGGACATCGATGTGAGCGGAAGCGGCGAATTGGAACAGACCCCATGATTGTGGATGGAACGAACGGCGGGCCGGGATTCGAAACTGAAGACATTTTTTACCGAAGCCCGGATGACCTGCTTCTTTACGCCCGGAAGTATGGCGGCGACGGCGCACCCGGACGGCCTCTTGTTTGCCTTGCCGGCCTGACCCGGAACTGCCGGGACTTTCATGACCTTGCCGTCGGTCTTTCAACCCATCCAACTCACCCTAGGCCCGTTTATTGCCTCGATTTAAGAGGCCGCGGGCGCTCCGAATGGGACAAGGACTGGCGCAACTATTCGCCGTATGTAGAGCTCCTTGATGTTGCTTCGTTCCTCACCCTCCAGGGCCTGACAAACGTTGCGTTCCTGGGAACGTCGCGCGGGGGCATCGTCACGATGATGCTCGCTGTGATGCGGCCTTCGGCAATCGGGTGCGCTGTGCTGAACGACATCGGCCCCATCATTGAGACTGCTGGTCTGGCCCGCATTATGGGTTACGCGGGTAAGATCCCTCTGCCCCGCGATTGGGATGAGGCCGAGAGCATCGTCCGCGACATCAACATGAGGCAGTTCACCGCCATGGACAGCGCAACGTGGCGGAAACTCACGCGCCAGCTCTTCAACGAAGCGGATGGGCGCCCCGCTCCGGCTTACGATCCCAAGGTGGGAACAGCCTTGTCGGAAGTGGATATCGCAAAACCCGTCCCATCAATGTGGGAGCATTTCGAGTCGCTTTTCCAGGTTCCCGTCATGGTCCTGAGGGGAGAAAACTCAGACGTTCTCTCGGCTGCGACTGTGCAGGAAATGAAAGCCCGTCATCCGGCCTTGACACCGGTCGTCATTCGCAACGAAGGCCACGCGCCTCTCTTGCTGGATCGCTTCAGCCATCGCGTAATTAGCGATTTTCTAGTTCAAATGGACAAGACTTGGCAGCCCGCAACTCCGCTGCCCACCCTTTTGTACAACGAGATACAACAAGTTTGAACATGCCCCTCAATTCGTCGTCCGTGAACTATCCATAACCGACTGAGATTGCAGGATCTTCGGCGATTTTTTGGTCGTGGATTTGCAGGATCTCGGGCCTCCGCGGTCGATTTTCTTGCAAAATTGGCCTGCATTCTCCGCCGCAAGCGACGCTGATTTGCATACGGGGACGGGGATGAAGCCAAGGGAGCGGCAGGAGACGGGCCAGAACGATCTGTTCAAGGCGAGGCTCGACCAGATCATAGACATGAGCCATCCGCGCGTGCGGCTGGCGCAGCAGATCGATTGGGGATTTCTCGAACAAAAGCTCGGCGCCATCTATTCGGACGGTCCCGGCAGCCCGCCCTTGCCAACGCGACTGATGGCGGGGCTTTGCATCCTGAAGTACAGCGAGAACCTGTCGGACGAGCGGCTGTGCGAAGCCTGGCTGGAGAACCCTTATTTCCAATACTTTTGCGGCGAGGAGTTCTTCCAGAACGCGCTTCCCTTCGACCGCTCGTCGCTGACGCGCTGGCGGCAGCGCATGGGCGAGGAGCGGCTCAACGCGCTGATCCAGGAGAGCCTTGCGGTTGCGGCGAAGACCGGAGCGCTGAAGCCATCCGACCTCACGGCGGCCGTGGTGGACACGACCGTGCAGCCGAAGAACGTGGCCCATCCGACGGATGCGAAGCTTTTGAACCGGGCGCGCGAGCGGCTCGTCCGCCTCGCCAAGAAGCACGGCGTCGCCTTGCGCCAGTCCTATAAGCGGGTGGGCAAGTTCGCGCTCATCAAGCAGCAGCGCTACGCCCATGCGAAGCAGTTCAAGCGCGCGAACAAGAGCTTACGGACGCTCAAGACCTATCTTCGCCGCGTGATCGGCGACATCCAGCGCAAGATCGCGGGCGATGAGGCTTTGAAGGCCGTCTTCGCGCACGCCTTATCCTTGGGCCATCGGGTTCTGACCCAGAAGAAGCGCCAGGACGCGCCCAAGGTTTACTCGCTTCACGCGCCTGAGGTTGAATGCATCGGCAAAGGGAAGGCGCATAAGCCTTACGAGTTCGGCGTCAAAGTCAGCCTCGCCACGACCGTTGCGCCGTCAAAAGGCGGCCAGTTCATCCTCCACGCCAAGGCTCTTCCGGGCGCTCCCTATGACGGGCATACGCTCGAGACCGTCCTTCCCGGCATCGAAGCAATAACGGGCGCGGTCCTCTCCCGCATCCTCGCCGACGCCGGCTACAAAGGCCATAACGCCCCGGAAGAGCACAAGTTCAAGGTTTACACGCAGGGCCAGAAGCGCGGCGTCACCGACGCCATCCGACGACAGTTCAAACGCCGCGCCGCCATCGAGCCTGTCATCGGACACACCAAAAACGATCATCGCATGGACCGCAACTTCCTCGCCCACCGCGACGGCGACGCCATCAACGCCGTGCTCGCCGCCGCCGGATATAACTTCCGGCGCCTCCTGGCCTGGCTCGGAATTTTCTTGCGCCTGCTCTTGTCCGCTTTCTGGCGCCAGCCCGTGCCGCATAGTGCTTGAAAACTCAAAAGTTCACGGACGACCAATTCGGGGAGCGGAACCCGCGCGGTTAGGGATTCATGGAAGTCTGAGGCTGAGGGTCGTGAGAGGCTAAACTTACATCTTCTGCGCTTGCAGGCGCTTTCGCGACCGGCTCGGTAATTTTTGCTTCAAGGGTAAATCCGGTCGGCAACCTTCTGCCGCAATCTCTGAACGGCTCAACCATCGAAGGCGATGAGTAAATCCCATCAATCCGAATCACGTTGTCACTGATCGCAATATTGCCGGAGAACAGAAGAGAAAGCATTTCGAGTGATAATTTCGTAGCGTCAAGCCAATCCCGGGGCTCGCCTTTGGCAACTTCCATGCCGTTATTGACTTTGATGTTCTTAAAAAGCGTACGAGCGTATGTGGTCAGGATTTGGTCCTGCTGATCTGGCACGTGACCGCTCAAGTTCAAAGTACCTTGCTGCAGTTGTGCATTCCATACAAACGGATGCACATCATGCGGCTTGAGGGCGACGTTCAAATGCAGACCCTTCGGTGCTTCTTCCCGCAGCTTCCTCTGCACCGCAGTAAAATCATCGTCGGCCTTTGTCACACCTTCGATGGTTATCGCGGTATTATGCAGCACAGCCGAGCCTGACTGAAGTTTGCCAAGCTGGCGAAGCGCGAAGGTCATAGCGGCAAGCCAAGTATCCCGATCGGGGACGTTCGCGTTGACGTGGCTCCTATCGATGACCGGAGCGCCGGGTGATGTCGCAGCAGCGACACCCTGTAAGATCTTGAGGTCACTGTCCGACGGCACTTGCCCCCTCAGTGTGATCGTGCCCTCTTCTGCTTTAGTCAGGCGGCTGAGATACGCCTGCTCGATCTGTTTAGCCGCCTCTTTCTGCGGCGCCGCCTCTGCCGCAGTGTCATTGTCGACGACGCGAAGAACCCGATCGAAGGCCTCAACATACCAGGGCCGCTGGGGAGCGGCCTCCGATGGTGTTGTGACGAAGGCCGCAAAACACAACAAAGCAGATGAAAAGATACTCAGGTCTGAGTTTCCTAACCTCATTGCGCGAGCTCTCCACCGCGTTCACATTCAGTGTCCTGCATATGTAGAGGCCGGTTTTTCACCACGGCGTTTGTTTCACGGTTTGTTATCCTTACCCCGCCGAAACGAATAAGCCGCCCTTTCGGCCTGTTTATTGGCCGATGCAAAGCAGCACCATTCGTCGGTAAATGCGACTTTAACGGAGAGTTTCCGATTATCCAAGCGAGTCCTGGCGCTTTTTCGCCTCTTTTTTTTCTTGCGGCGTGACCTGAATCAAAAAAGCCCGGCAAGTGGCCGGGCTTTTTTAAGTCATTGAAATGCGACCTATTCGGCGGCCTGCACCTGCGGAGCCAACTCCGATCCAGCTGATTCGCCCTCGCCCGCAGGCGGCAAGGCTTTCGCTTGTGCCTTATTGCGCTCCTGCAAAATGAGGTCGTCGCGATGAGACGCAACCCGGCGGAGCGCGCTGATCATGCCGCCGGTGCCTGCCGGAATGAGACGGCCAACGATGACGTTCTCCTTGAGCCCATCGAGAGTGTCAACCTTGCCGTTGAGGGCCGCTTCCGTGAGCACGCGTGTCGTCTCCTGGAAGGAGGCCGCAGAGATGAAGGACCGCGTCTGCAGGCTCGCTTTGGTGATACCCAGCAGCACGGGCACCGCAGTTGCCGGACGGCCGCCTGCCCCTTCCACGGCTGCGTTCATATCATCGAACTCGAGCTTGTCCACTTGCTCATTCTTGAGGAATTCGGTGTCGCCGGCATCCGTGACTTCAACCTTCTGCAACATCTGGCGAACGATGACTTCGATATGCTTGTCATTGATCGTCACGCCTTGCAGGCGGTAGACCTCCTGGATCTCATTGACGAGGAACGAGGCCAGTTCTTCGACACCCTTGATTGCCAGGATGTCATGGGGAGCAGGGTTGCCATCGAGAATGAACTCGCCCTTCTCGATGCGGTCACCCTCCTGCACCGCAAGGTGCTTGCCCTTCGGCAGCAGGTACTCAACGGGATCGAGACCCTCTTCGTCAGGCTGGATCACAACGCGCCGCTTGTTCTTATAGTCGCGGCCGAAGTGCACCGTGCCTGAGATTTCTGCGATGATCGCATGGTCTTTCGGCCGGCGCGCCTCAAACAACTCGGCGACGCGAGGCAGACCGCCCGTGATGTCGCGTGTCTTCGCGCTTTCGAGCGAGATACGCGAGAGCACGTCGCCCGCCTTCACCGTCTGACCGGGTTCGACGGACAAGATTGCATCAACCGAGAGCAGATAGCGCGCCTCACCGCCGCGGGGCAGCTTCAGCACCTTGCCGCCGGGCTTATCCTTGATCACGACAGCCGGCCGCAGCGCCGATCCTCTCGGGTTAGCGCGCCAGTCAACGATGACGCGGTTGGTGATACCCGTCGTCTCGTCAGACTGCTCGTTCACCGAGATGCCTTCCAAAAGGTCCTCGAACTCAACCGCGCCATCGATCTCGGTGATGATGGGACGGCTGTACGGATCCCACTCCGCTAAGCGCTGACCGCGCTTGATCACATCTCCGTCGTCGACTTTCAAGTGAGCGCCTTGCATGATTTTGTGCACGGCCCGCTCGCGGCCCTCGTCGTCGAGAATAATGACGGCCATATTGCGTCCCATGGCCACGAGGCGGCCCTGGCTGTCGCGCGCGGCAAGCCTGTTGCGAACCTTCACCTTACCGGCAAAGTTGCTCTCCACGAAGGAATTGTCAGCGACCTGCGCCGTGCCGCCGATGTGAAAGGTGCGCATGGTCAGCTGCGTACCCGGCTCGCCGATGGACTGCGCGGCGATCACGCCGACCGCCTCGCCGATATTCACCGGTGTACCGCGAGCGAGGTCGCGTCCGTAGCACTTGCTGCAGATGCCGTTCTTGAGCTCGCAGGTGAGCGCCGAGCGAATGCGCACTTCCTGAACCTGCGCCTCCTCGATGAGGCGTGCCTCGTTCTCGTCGATCAGGTCTCCGGCCTTGACGATGACCTGGCCCGTGCTGGGATGCACGACGTCATCAGCTGGAACGCGTCCGAGAACGCGGTCGCCCACCGAGACAAGCACCTCGCCGGCGTCAATCACCGCGCCGAGCTTGATGCCCTTGTCGGTGCCGCAGTCGACCTCCGTCACGATGCAATCCTGCGCTACGTCGACCAAGCGGCGGGTCAGGTAACCCGAGTTCGCTGTCTTGAGCGCCGTATCGGCCAGACCTTTGCGCGCGCCGTGCGTCGAGTTGAAGTATTCAAGAACCGAAAGCCCCTCCTTGAAGTTGGAGATGATCGGCGTCTCGATGATCTCGCCCGACGGCTTGGCCATCAATCCGCGCATACCTGCGAGCTGGCGCATCTGTTTTTCGGAGCCGCGCGCTCCTGAGTGCGCCATCATGTAGACGGAGTTGATCGGCTTTTCGCGGCCCGTTTTCTTGTCATACTGAACCGCCGAGATACGGTCCATCATCTCCTTGGCGATGCGGTCAGTACACTTCGCCCAGGCGTCCACGACCTTGTTATACTTCTCCATCCGCGTTATGAGGCCGTCATTATATTGCTGCTCGTAGTCCAGAACGAGTGCTTCCGTCTCATCGATGATCTTCTGCTTGGTATCGGGAACGAGCATGTCGTCCTTACCGAAGGAGATGCCCGCCTTGTACGCATGATGGAAGCCAAGGTTCATGATCCGGTCGCAGAAAATGACCGTCTCCTTCTGGCCGCAGGAGCGGTACACCGCGTCGATCACTCGCGCGATGTTCTTCTTGGTCAGAAGCTTGTTCACAAGGTCGAAGCTGATCCCAGGCTTTTTCGGCAGATGCTCGGCGATGATCATCCGGCCTGGGGTCGTTTCATAGACCTTGGTCATCGGCTTGCCGTTGTCATCGACGCCCGTAAATCGGCCTTTTACCTTCGCATGCAGGGTGACATTGCCCGCCGCAAGCGCATGCTGAATTTCAGCAACGCTGCCGAAAATTCGCCCTTCGCCCGGCTCTTTCTCCATCGCAAGCGACAGATAATAAAGTCCAAGAACGATGTCCTGGCTGGGCACGATGATCGGGCCGCCGTTGGCCGGGTGGAGGATGTTGTTCGTCGACATCATCAGCACGCGGGCTTCGAGCTGTGCTTCAAGGCTCAGCGGCACGTGGACCGCCATCTGATCGCCGTCGAAGTCCGCGTTGAAAGCCGCACAAACGAGCGGATGAAGCTGGATCGCCTTGCCTTCCACGAGAACAGGCTCGAAGGCCTGAATGCCAAGCCGGTGGAGCGTCGGCGCGCGATTGAGCAGCACCGGATGCTCGCGGATCACCTCGTCGAGGATGTCCCACACCTCCGGACGCTCTTTCTCAACAAGCTTTTTCGCCTGCTTCACGGTCGCCGAGTAACCTTGCGCATCAAGCCGCGAATAGATGAACGGCTTGAAGAGTTCGAGCGCCATCTTTTTTGGCAAGCCGCATTGATGCAGCTTCAACTCCGGACCGACCACGATTACCGACCGGCCCGAGTAGTCCACGCGTTTGCCGAGCAGGTTCTGACGGAACCGGCCCTGCTTGCCCTTCAGCATATCGGCGAGCGACTTCAACGGGCGCTTGTTCGCGCCAGTGATGACACGTCCACGGCGGCCGTTGTCGAACAGCGCATCCACAGCTTCCTGAAGCATGCGCTTCTCGTTCCGGATGATGATATCCGGCGCGCGCAGCTCGATAAGCCGTTTCAGACGGTTGTTGCGGTTGATGACACGACGATAAAGGTCGTTGAGGTCGGACGTGGCAAAGCGGCCGCCGTCCAGGGGAACGAGCGGACGCAACTCAGGTGGGATCACCGGAATCACCTTCATGATCATCCACTCCGGCCGGTTGCCAGACTGGATGAACGCCTCGATAACTTTAAGACGCTTCGCAAGCTTCTTCGGCTTCAGTTCGGTTGTCGCCTCGGCGATTTCCTGGCGGATCTGCTCGCGCATCTGATCGAGGTTGAGTGCCATAAGCATATCGCGCACGGCTTCCGCGCCGATGCCGGCCTGGAACGCATCCTCGCCATACTCTTCCTGCGCCTTGAGGAAATCCTCCTCCGACAGCAGCTGACCGGCCTTCAGCGGCGTGAGCCCGGGCTCGATCACCACATAGTTCTCAAAATAAAGGACGCGCTCCAGGTCCTTCAGCCCCATGTCGAGGAGAAGGCCGATCCGCGAAGGAAGCGATTTTAAGAACCAAATATGCGCCACGGGCGAGGCCAACTCGATGTGGCCCATGCGGTCACGGCGCACCTTCGTCAGCGTCACTTCCACGCCGCATTTTTCGCAAATAACGCCTTTATACTTCATGCGCTTGTATTTGCCGCAAAGACATTCGTAGTCTTTAATCGGACCGAATATACGCGCGCAGAACAAACCGTCACGCTCGGGCTTGAACGTGCGGTAATTAATCGTCTCGGGCTTCTTTATTTCGCCGTATGACCAGGAAAGTATCTTCTCTGGACTTGCAATAGAGATGCGAATCTGGTCGAATACCTAAGTCTGCATCTGCGGGCTGAAGAGATTCGTGATCTCTTGATTCATTCGTCGCTCCTATGAGCCGCCCCCGCGGCTTCCTCGACCAACATGCGTCCGCCGGGCGGACAGCGAGGCGCTGCCGCCCCGCGTGTTTTTTCAAAACGCCGATTGCGGGCATCGGCCGGAGCCGATACCCGCTTCTGTTACTCTGCCGCTTGGGGCGTCGTGCTCGATCTGGACCTTCGAGGAAGTGCAAACTGTTGAGGCCGGGCGGCCTGTGGCGGCTGCGCCTCGATCGCCGGTACCCTGCTTTGCTTCAGCTCAACGTTCAAGCCAAGCGCCCTCATCTCCTTTACCAGCACGTTGAAACTTTCCGGTACGCCAGCTTCGAAGGTGTCATCGCCGCGCACAATCGCCTCGTAGACTTTGGTGCGGCCTGCCACGTCGTCCGACTTCACCGTCAGCATTTCCTGCAAGGTGTAGGCAGCGCCGTAAGCTTCGAGTGCCCAAACCTCCATTTCCCCGAAGCGCTGTCCGCCGAACTGCGCCTTGCCGCCAAGCGGTTGTTGCGTGACCAAGCTGTAAGGCCCGATTGAGCGCGCGTGAATCTTGTCATCGACAAGATGATGGAGCTTGAGCAGATATTTATATCCTACCGTCACCTTGCGGTCGAACGGCTCTCCGGTTCTGCCGTCATGAAGTGTGACCTGACCCGAAGTGTCGAGACCTGCCGCCTTCAGCATATCCACGATGTCAGCTTCCCGTGCCCCATCGAACACAGGCGTTGCGACCGGCACGCCCTTTCCAAGATTTTCGGCCAGCTCGACAAGTTGATCATCGTCCAGCGCCTCGATCGCCGCATCGCCGCGGTAGGCCCTCGAAACGACTTCGCGGAGCTCGTCGGAGCGCTCCTTCTCCCGGTAAGCGTCGAGCGCCTGCTGGATCATACGCCCGAGACCACGCGAAGCCCAGCCTAGGTGGGTTTCCAAGATCTGGCCCACATTCATACGAACTCGGAACCCCAAGCGGATTGAGGACGATATCGACGGGCGTCCCATCTTCGAGATAGGGCATATCCTCTATGGGAACAATATGGCTGACCACGCCCTTGTTGCCGTGGCGGCCGGCCATCTTGTCACCGGGCTGGATCTTGCGCTTCACCGGCAACAAAGACCTTCACCATCTTCATAACGCCGGGCGGAAGTTCGTCGCCGCGCTTCAGCTTGTCGATCTTGTCGACAAACCTCTGCTCGAGACGCTTCTTCGCATCATCGTACTGACGCCGGATCGCCTCGATACCGGCCATCGCCTGCTCGTCTTTCAGTGCGATATCCCACCATTGGCTGCGAGGCACATCGCTGAGGAGTTCCTCATTGATGTCGGTTCCCTTGCGCAGGCCCTTGGGCCCGCGGGCAACCTCCTTGCCCATGAGGATATCGCGCAAGCGACCATAAACGTTCCGGTCGAGAATGTGGAGTTCGTCGTCGCGGTCCTTGGCGAGACGCTCGATCTCCTCACGCTCGATCGCCATTGCGCGTTCGTCTTTCTCGACGCCGTGGCGATTGAAGACGCGAACTTCCACGACCGTGCCGGCCACACCGGGCGGGAGGCGAAGAGACGTGTCACGCACGTCGGACGCTTTTTCGCCGAAGATCGCCCGAAGCAGCTTTTCCTCCGGAGTCATCGGGCTTTCGCCCTTCGGCGTGATCTTGCCTACTAGAATGTCACCCGGTTGCACCTCCGCGCCGATATAGACAATGCCGGCCTCGTCAAGGTTCTTCAGCGCCTCTTCCGATACGTTCGGGATGTCGCGCGTGATTTCCTCCGGCCCAAGCTTCGTGTCGCGCGCCGCGACTTCGAACTCCTCGATATGGATCGAGGTAAAGACGTCGGTCGAAACGATACGCTCCGAGAGAAGGATCGAGTCCTCGAAGTTGTAGCCCTGCCACGGCATGAACGCGACCAGCACGTTTTTGCCGAGCGCGAGATCGCCGAGGTCCGTCGAAGGCCCGTCTGCGATAATGTCAGTGCGCTCGACGCGATCACCCACGCGAACCAGCGGACGCTGGTTGATGCAGGTGTTCTGGTTCGAGCGCTGGAACTTGCGCAGATTATAGATGTCGACGCCGGATTTCGACGGGTCCGTCTCATCAGTCGCACGGATCACGATGCGGGTCGCATCTACCTGATCGATAATGCCGGCGCGTTTCGCGGCAATAGCCGCACCGGAATCGCGCGCGACAACGCTTTCCATGCCGGTGCCGACAAGCGGCGCTTCGGCGCGAATGAGCGGGACCGCCTGGCGCTGCATGTTCGAGCCCATGAGCGCACGGTTGGCGTCGTCGTTCTCCAGGAACGGAATCAAAGCTGCCGCCACAGACACGACCTGCTTCGGCGAAACGTCAATGAAATCCGCCTTGGCATTCGGCACGAGAGAGACGTCACCCTGGTGGCGGCACACGATGAGATCATCGAAAAAGCCGCCATCTGGGTTCAGTTTCACATTCGCTTGCGCAATGTGATAGCGCGCCTCCTCCATCGCTGAAAGGTAGGCCACCTCGTCGGTGACCTTGCCGTCCACAACCTTGCGGTAGGGGCTTTCGATGAAGCCGTATTTGTTGACGCGCGCAAACGTCGCGAGCGAATTGATCAGGCCGATGTTCGGGCCTTCTGGCGTCTCAATGGGGCAGATGCGGCCGTAATGGGTTGGATGCACGTCGCGCACCTCGAAGCCCGCGCGCTCCCGTGTAAGACCGCCGGGCCCAAGGGCCGAAAGCCGACGCTTATGCGTGATCTCCGACAGCGGATTCGTCTGGTCCATGAACTGGCTGAGTTGCGAGGAGCCGAAGAACTCGCGCACCGCCGCACTTGCGGGCTTCGCATTGATCAGATCCTGCGGCATGACCGTGTCGATGTCGACGGAAGACATGCGCTCGCGAATAGCGCGCTCCATGCGGAGCAGGCCAAGGCGATACTGGTTTTCCATCAACTCGCCCACGGAACGCACGCGGCGATTACCGAGATTGTCGATATCGTCAACCTCGCCGCGGCCATCGCGCAAGTCGACCAGCGTGCGGATCACAGAGATGATGTCTTCCTTCGTCAGGATGCGCATCTCGTCCGACTGCTCAATTTCGAGCCGGATATTCATTTTCACGCGACCAACGGACGACAAGTCGTAGCGCTCCTCATCAAAGAAGAGGCTCTTGAATAGAGCACGCGCTGCATCCTCCGTCGGAGGCTCGCCTGGACGCATCACCCGATAAATGTCGAACAGCGCGTCCTGTTCGTTCTGGTTTTTATCCGTGTGCAGTGTGTTACGGATGAAGGAGCCAGTGTTCACATGATCGATGTCAAGAACCGGAAGTTCTTCTACGCCGTGAGAACGAAGCCTGTCGATCACCTTGGTGTCGAGTTCGTCGCCAGCCTCGGCCCAGATCTCGCCGGTTTGCATGTTGACGATGTCTTCCGCGAGGTAGCGTCCGTAAAGCGCATCATCGGGAACGGCAACCGCCTTTACGCGCTCTGCCAACTGGCGGACAGCGCGTGCATTGAGCTTCTTGCCGGCTTCGATGACAACCTCGCCGGTATCGGCGTCATAGATGTCCTGAACGGCCTTGACACCGCGCATGCGCTCCGCAACGAAAGGCGTTCTCCATCCCTGTTTCGTCGCTTTGAAAATGATCCTCTTGTAGAACGTGTCGAGGATTTCCTCATTGTCCATGCCGAGCGCATAAAGGAGCGTCGTCGCTGGCAGCTTGCGTTTCCGGTCGATACGGGCATAGACGATATCTTTTGCGTCAAACTCAAAATCGAGCCATGAGCCGCGATAAGGAATGATGCGCGCTGCAAAAAGCAACTTGCCTGAGGCATGGCTTTTTCCACCATCGTGGTGAAAAAATACGCCCGGCGAGCGGTGCATCTGGGAAACAATGACGCGCTCTGTTCCGTTTATGACGAAGGTGCCGTTGGACGTCATGAACGGGATATCTCCCATGTAGACGTCCTGCTCCTTGATGTCACGCACCGACCGAGATCCTGTCTCCTCATTGACGTCGAAGGTGATCAGGCGTAACTTTACTTTGAGCGGAGCCGCATAGGTCATGCTTCGCTGCTGACATTCATCAACGTCATATTTTGGCGGCTCGAAGTCATAGCGGACAAATTCGAGTTGCGCTTTATCCGAAAAATCCTTTATGGGAAAGATCGAGGCAAAAACAGCCTGCAAGCCGGTATTCGGGCGCCCGCCAACCGGATCTTGCACCATAAGAAATTGATCGTAGGATTGCTTTTGCACCTCGATCAAATTCGGCATCTCAGCCGCATCGGCAATGGTACCGAAGCGCTTGCGAATACGTTTACGGCCGATAAACGTTTGCGCCATTTGATCTCCTCATTTTCACCGGCAGCGGCTTTTCCTGCACGCCGCACGGGGACTTGCGTCGCGAGAGAGCCTATTTATGGGAAGCCCCCTGATATGGCGTCCCATTAACGATTTACAAGCCCCGGGAGTGCTCAAATTCAGCCCTATTTACGGCAGAATTTGGAATATCGTCCCGGGGGATATAGTGCTTTGTGCGAACGGCCGGAATACACCGGCCCATCCAGTCCTTACTTAACCTCAACCTTGGCGCCTGCCGCCTCGATCTTCTTCTTGATCTCCTCCGCTTCCGCTTTGGACACGGCTTCCTTGATCGCCTTCGGAGCAGCTTCGACCAAGTCCTTCGCCTCTTTCAGGCCAAGGCCGGTGATCGCGCGGACTTCCTTAATGACGTTGATCTTCTGGGCGCCCGCTTCGGCGAGAATGACGTCAAACTCGGTCTTCTCTTCCACCGGCTCGGCTGCGGCCGGGGCCGCCGGCATTGCAAATGCAGGCATCGCCGCGGCTGCGGATACGCCCCACTTGTCTTCGAGAACTTTCACGAGTTCGGAAATCTCAAGAACCGTCAAACCGGACAGGTCCTGGTACAGCTTATCAAGTTTCTCAGACATTTAGACCTCTATGCATTCGATGACTGGTTGGTGTTGGAGCTCTGCCTAGAGCCGTCACGCCGCTTCTTGCTTTTCTTGCTTTTCCTTGAACGCTTGCAGCACGCCCACGAGATTCTGCGCAGGCGAATTTAGCTGCCGCACGAGCTTCGAGCCCGGTGCAAGGAACACGCCCAAAAGCTTGGAACGAAGCTCTTCCTTGGAGGGGATGGCAGCCAAAGCCTTGACAGCATCCGCTGTCAGCGCCTGCTTCCCAAGTAACCCGCCGACTATGACGAACTTGTCGGTGGTCTTGGCAAAATCAGCCGCTACCTTTGCTGCCGCCATAGGATCTTGCGCGAAGGCAATACCCGTTGGTTCCAGAAAGAGATCCGCACCTGCGCCATCGGCCGCGCTATCAAGTGCAATCTTGGCGAGACGGTTCTTGATGACTTTGAACTTCGCCCCGGCGCCGCTCATGCGACGGCGGAGGTCGGTCATTTGCGCCACGGTCATACCCTTGTAGCGCGCCACCACGACAGAGCCGCTTGTTGCGAAGATGTCGTTGAGGGACTCAACCATCTCCCTTTTTTCAGCTCTATCCACCGCTTCTCTCCGTTTTGGTGACGGGCCGCGTACTTATCCGCGGACCGCCGCTTCGATCACGCCGCCGCCTCGTGAGGCGAGCGACTGCTCAACCCTGTCCCGAGGCGTGATCAGGCGCGATCCACCAACCAGCCGAGGCTGGCGTCGAGATCACCTGGTACCCGTTCCCCGTCTCATGCAGGCGATTATTAAGCCTCCGGGATTTCCCTTTGGCGCCAGCAATCTTGGACAGGCTGCTTCCGCTAGCGGAAGCAGCGGCCAAGCGTTTCCGCTTAGGCCTATCGGAAGGCAAAGCCGCCCGAAACTCGTAATAAGGACACCGCCCCAGGGGGCGGCTCCGTGATAAGGCTAGAGATGAGCCCCGCTGCCAACTGTGCCGGGCTCGATCTTGACGCCCGGCCCCATTGTCGAGCTAAGGGCCACACGTTTCACAAATGTTCCCTTAGCGCCTGCAGGCTTCGCTTTCATCACGGCATCGGCAAAAGCCTTGATGTTTTCCACAAGCGCGTTCTCAGTAAAGCTTGCTTTGCCAATTCCGGCGTGCAAAATGCCCGCTTTTTCGAACTCGGAACTCAACAGCCCCGCCCTTCGCACCGCGGATGGCCTCGGTGACGTCCATCGTCACGGTACCGACTTTCGGGTTCGGCATCATGCCGCGCGGACCAAGAATCTTACCGAGCCGGCCCACCAGAGGCATCATGTCAGGCGTCGCTATGCACTTGTCGAAGTTGATGTTGCCGCCCTGAACCTGCTGTACCAAGTCCTCGGCACCGACCACATCCGCACCCGCAGCCTTGGCCTCGTCGGCCTTCGCCCCACGCGCAAATACAGCCACCCGGACGGTGCGCCCAGTCCCATTCGGGAGCGCGCACACACCGCGCACCATCTGATCGGCGTGGCGCGGATCGACACCGAGATTCATCGCGATCTCGATCGTTTCATCGAACTTGGCCTTCGCGTGCTCTTTCACGAGCTTTACGGCCTGCTCTAACGGATAAAGCTTCTCGCGGGTGATGCCCTTCTTGGCCTCGCGCAAACGTTTTCCATCCATGGCGCTTAATCCTTCACCGTGAGGCCCATGGAACGGGCGGAGCCAGCGATAATCTTCGCAGCCTGATCAACGTTGGTTGCGTTCAGATCCTTCATCTTCTTCTCGGCGATCTCACGGACTTGCGCCATCGTCACAGTCCCAGCCGATCCGACACCCGGCGTCTTCGAGCCGCTCTTGATGCCGGCCGCCTTCTTAAGGAAGTGCGACGCGGGCGGCGTCTTCATCGCGTAGGAGAACGATTTATCCTGGTAATAGGTGATGACCACCGGAACGGGCGAGCCGGGCTCCATCTCCTTCGAAGCCGCGTTGAAATCCTTGCAGAACATCATGATGTTCAAGCCGCGCTGACCGAGCGCCGGACCGATCGGCGGCGACGGATTTGCCTGGCCTGCAGGAACCTGCAGTTTGATATAGCCTGCTACCTTCTTTGCCATAATAACCTCTCAAGGGCTCGCGCCCGGGTTTGAGGGATGTGGTCCGGCTCTCGCGCCTGCCTGGCAAGCAGGCGTTCGCCTCCCACAACGAAAAGCCAAGATTTAAAAACCTGCGCGCTAGCGCTAAATCTTCTCGACCTGGCCATATTCCAGCTCGACCGGTGTCGCACGGCCGAAGATGGAAACCGCAACCTTGAGCCGCGCACGCTCCTCGTCGACTTCCTCGACATGCCCGTTAAACGATGCAAACGGGCCGTCCGCGACGCGCACCTGCTCTCCTATTTCGAAGGAAATGGAAGGCTTCGGCCGATCCACGCCTTCCTTAACCTGATTGAGAATGCGCTGCGCTTCGGTCTCGGTAATCGGCTGCGGCTTGTTATCCGCGCCCAGAAATCCCGTAACCTTCGGCGTATTCTTAATCAGCAAAAACGCCCGGTCGTTCATGTCCATCTTCACAAGGACATACCCCGGAAAAAACTTCCTCTCCGTGCTGACCTTCCTGCCCCGGCGAACCTCCACAACCTCTTCCATCGGCACGACGATCTCCTCGAAGCAATCATCGAGGCCACCCGCCGCCGCCCTTTCACGGATCGAGTCCGCCACCTTCTTTTCGAAGTTCGAATAGGCGTGAACAATGTACCAGCGCTTCGTCATCACTTTTGCTGCTTTTCGTTACGATTTTTTTAAGCGCTATTGCCCGAGGGTCAAAATAAACCCGATGGCCTTGCTGAAGACCTGGTCGGACAGCAGGAAGAAAACCGACGCAAAGACGGACATCAGCACAGCCATAATGGTCGTGACGAGCGTTTCTCGCCGCGTGGGCCAGACGACCTTGGCCGTCTCTGCACGGACCTGCTGCAAATATTCGAAGAGACCAACCTTTGCCATTTCTTTCCAACGCCAATGCGAGGCGACCTCGCCTTCGCTATGAGACTTCTTAACTTCTATGCCCGATTGTATCGAGTAGTCCTGCCGCCCTAAAGTGGCAGGAGTGGAGGGACTCGAACCCCCAACCCCCGGTTTTGGAGACCGGTGCTCTAGCCGATTGAGCTACACTCCTCCATCTAACCGGTTACGGCACGCGTTTTGAGCATGGGATTCAGCCGATCCAACACCCAGCCCGCCTGCTGCTGATAGGTACCAGTAGTAGGGGCCTGATTGCTAACACGCATGCAGCTGCCATGCCAAGCATTTTTCGCGCCACCACGAAACAAATTTACATTTGTCAAGCGCGAAAGGAAAAGCTGTGCAAACCTGCGTTCGCGTTTTTTTCGATTGAGCGCCGCTCCAATGTTGCTAATGTAGGCGCACTGCGGGTGTAGCTCAATGGTAGAGCAGCAGCCTTCCAAGCTGAATACGAGGGTTCGATTCCCTTCACCCGCTCCAAAATTAGCGCGTCCCGTCCACTGCGTTCCTTCACCAAGTCTTCCAACCGCGGGATGCCTGTCCCTCTCCTGGCCTCCCGGTGCGCTTCCGTTTCCTGCGCGCGATGCGCTGCCGCTCATGCGCATATTCCAACAGCTCCGACACGCCGAACAGGATGAGAAGCACGCCGACGATCACCTCGATGGCGGCGAGCATCCGCACCAGATTGCTCGACGGCACGATGTCGCCGTAGCCGACCGTAGCTAGCGTGATCACCGAGAAATACAGCGACTCGAAATAGGTGAGGCTGCGGTATTCGTCTCCGATGCGGAAATGATGATAGGCGGAGCTTCGGGAGATGATGCCGTAGAGGGCGGCGAAGGCGATCACAAGGATGGCATAGAACGAGAGGAACGCGAACGCCGGTATGGTCAGCCGCGAGATGCGCGTCACGAACTCTTCCAGCAGGAGGCCGATGTCGATGAGGAACGTTGCGACGTCGTGGCTGACGGCAAAGACGATCAGCCCGATCACGCCCATTGCAGCCAGCAGCGTAACGTCCGTGTTGACCCTGCTCTCCTCGATGCCGAATAGAATGTAGACGCTAAGGCCGACAAGCCAGACGGGAAGCTGCCAGAGGAAGGCCTGGAGAAGGCCCATCCTCCCGCCCTTGATGTCCGGCTCCGCGATGTCCTTGCGGATCTCATCCCTCCGCCACCAGCATCCAGCGATGAAAAGGAGGATCGGCGTCGCAAAGGCGATGCCCAAGGTGACCCTGCCCAGCGAATAGAAAAGCGCCTCCACGAACAAGGCGAAGATGGACGCGTAGACGGCGGCGAGGCTCGCGAAAGTGATGGGAAACAGGCCGCTATTCGGGAAAAGTTCCGCGATGGCGATCATGGCGAGCGCCGCCGAAAACAGGATGGAGAAGAAGAGAAAGTCAGGGGAGCCCGCGACGGATATGCCGACGACGGCTACGAAGCCTATGGAAAGCCCAATCAGGACGAGCCTTCGCGTTGTTTTCATCGTTCAGCTCCACGGGTTCCTGGCGCCTCACTTCACAACCTGGGGCCGTCATCTGTTCACGGCCATACAACACAGACCTTGAACGAGGTTGCCGCTGGCTTCAACGCCTGGGAACACGGCAAAGCGGCATGGTTTGCTCACCGGAAGCAATCGCAACGCGCGGCATCAGGTGAGGAGAGTGATGGAAGAGACCCAGGAGCATCTTGAGGCGCATACCGACGCTATCGTCAAGAGCGGACTGCACATCCAGGAAGAGGTCGACAGCAAGGAAGCGTCGGTCGCAACGCAAAAGAAAGACGAGCCGATGCAGGCCGGGCAGCGCGAGTATCCGTCGCACTTTCCGAAGCAGCACCTCAGGAAGCCCGGCGTCGAGGCCGAGCTTGAAGTCAAGCCGATGTACGACGCGCCGGAGTACAAAGGCTCCGCCAAGCTGCAAGATAAGGTCGCGCTCATCACCGGCGGCAACTCCGGCATCGGTCGCGCGGTGGCCGTGCTTTACGCGCGCGAAGGGGCCGATATCGCGATCGTCTACCTTTGCGAGCACGCGGATGCGGAAGAGACCAAGCGCGCCGTCGAGAAGGAAGGCCGCCGCTGCCTTCTCATCGCGGGCGACGTCGCCCATCGCGGCTTCTGCCGGCAGGCCGTCGAGATGACGGTGGCCGAGTTCGGCAAGCTCGACATCCTCGTGAACAACGCGGCGTTCCAGGAGCATGTCGAGGATTTCCTCGATCTCACCGAGGAGCATTTCAACCGCACGCTGAAGACGAACCTTTACGGCTACTTCAACATGGCGCAGGCAGCCGTGCCCCATATCAAGCCGAAAGGCTCGATCGTGATGACGGGGTCGGTGACGGGCCTGCTAGGCAACAAAGACCTGCTCGATTATTCGATGACGAAAGGCGGCATCCACGCCTTTGCGCGCTCGCTTTCGACGCACCTGATCCCGCGCGGCATTCGCGTGAACGTGGTCGCGCCGGGGCCGGTATGGACGCCGCTCAATCCCGCCGACAAGTCCGCCGAGCGGGTCCAGAGCTTTGGCGGCGACACCGTGATGAAGCGCCCCGCCCAGCCCGAGGAGATCGCGCCCGCCTATGTGTTCCTCGCCGCGCCCACCATGTCGAGCTACATCACGGGCGAGATCATTCCGATCCTCGGCGGCTATGCCGGCGGGTAGCGATCCAACGTTGGGGAGCACGTGCGTTCAACGCTGTGCTTCCCTTTCCGCATGGTTTTCATCGCTCTGATGGAGGCGCCGACCATTTTTCGGGTCTGCCTGCGCTTGTGTTTTCGTCCCGATTGCTTAAGCGAAGATTATAAGAGGAAGCGCCTTGCCGAGAGGTTAACGGCGGCAATCCATTGATTTTACTAGGAAAAATCCAGAAAGGACGGCGCGGCGACGCACGCGGCGCGGCTTTAAGAGGCGCCTCTATGGTTAACGTGAGCAACTCGAAACATATTTAACGGACTTTATCGCGTCCCAGTAAAGAGAAAAATTCCGGCATTAAATCCTATTTTATGGGAGGTCACGTGCGAGAAAAGTATATTATTTTTCAATGCCTTATCGGAATTATTTCCCGCCACATCGGAAGCCCGGTTCTGTTGTGTCGCGGCCGAATAAACGGATTTTTAAGCATGGTGTGACCGGAAATAATTCCAGCGCGCTTCTGTTAACCCTATTGGGTTAAAGGCGCGCCCGGCTTAGGCGAAGGCAACGATCCGTTTACTATTGGGATCAGGTTTTGCGCCGTGCGAGTAATCTTATGAGTACTTTATGACATCGTGCGGCCCTGGGCAGAAGGCGTTGCGGCTGATGGCGGTTCGATCAGTTCGCAACCAGCCTGGAAAATCGAACTGTGCGGTTTCGCTAACGAATGAAGGGGAGCTACGCGAAGTTTTCTTCGCGGGCGGCAGGCGGCAACCTGCCTTGAAAAAATATGCCATATCTCTGGGTTAGCCGGGTGCGGACCAAGGAGCACGTCTGCTGCTGCTGGAGGTCTTGCCGAGGGGCGGACCTTCGCCTGTCCTTACCTTCAGCCCGGGTCACGGGCCGAAGTGCCCAAACAAAGAAGCACCGCTGCAGTTCCGGCTCCGCCATTTTGCAGAACTTGACGCACCTAATGGCGCGTGATGGCGCGAGCCTATTCGGAATACACGGGCCGATCCCAGTCCTCGTCCCAACCTGATTCCGCTGGCGGATATCTCTTCATCCAATTTTCCACCCACGAAACGTGCTCTCGCTCGTCTGAGGCCATCTGTTCAGCGACACGCTTAATTTCCGGGTCGGCCGTATGCTTCGCAATGGACTCAAACCAAACCGCCGCGCGCTGTTCGTTTCGTTTCGCGATATCCAAAGCCTGGTAAGGGCCCATGAGATAATGAACCTTTTCGAACTCTGTAACTTCGGGACCCTCAGGCAAGATCCAACTGAAGCGGGCCTTTTTCCCGCCCACCAAAAGATCGCCGGCGCGCGCGCAAATCTCATCGTGGTGTTGCATTTCGAGTTCGGCCATGCGGCGGAAAATACCCGCCACCTCTGCGTTGTTATGGACCTCCATTTGCTCGGCAAGCAACGTATATCGGTCGGAAGCCTCGATCTCGATAGCGAGAGCTTGCGCATAGAATTCGGCCGTACTGCAGATGTTGATGTCAGGAAGATCGGTCATGCCTCAAACTCCTTCTCCAGGATGACGGGGTCGAGGTCCTGATGCGGGCCGGGGGCATAGAGACCTCTCGCCGCGCGGTAGAGGATGCCAATGTTGAAACCGTCGTCATCCATGAGATAGCGTGCAGCAAGGCCAGCATCATCCGTTTCCGGTTGCGGATGATCGCGGAAGATCCCCTTCCACGCCTCGCGCTGGTCGGGCCGAAAAGTAACGCAAGGACTCAAGATTTGCAGGAAGGAGAAGCCTGGCGTGCGGACGGCTTCGACAATCATTCTAGCGCAGTGGGCGAGATTGGCTGAAGACGTGCGGCCGATGAAGTTGGCGCCGGAGGCGAGCGCAATGAGCATGGGATGGAAGGGCGAAACTCCAGAGCCCCCGGGAGCAATCGCCGTGTCCCAGTCGGGTTCCGTCGTCGGAGACGGTTGCCCTTTCGTCATTCCGTAAATGCGGTTGTCCATGACGATATAAGTCAAGTCGACATTGCGGCGGCAGGCATGCAGGAAGTGATTCCCACCGATTGAAAAGCCGTCGCCATCACCGCTTGCGACGATCACGGTCAGATCAGGCCTTGCAACTTTGAGCCCGGTCGCAAGGGCAAGCGAACGGCCATGGATCCCGTGGAATCCGTAGGTGTTCGTGTAGGCTGGAATGCGCGAAGAACAGCCGATGCCTGACACGACCGCGACCTTTTCTGGCGCGAGCGCAAGCTCTGCCATGGCCCGCTGGAAGGCTAACAGAACCGCATGGTCGCCACAGCCTGGGCACCACACAGGTTTGATGTCGGATTTGTAATCGGCTGGCTGATAGGTCTCATCAGATTCGAATCCGTGTGTCGGAACGAGATTCATGCGTGCGCTTCCTTCATGAGAGAAGAGAGGATTTCACCAGGGCGAATGGGGAGCGGGCCTGGGCGGTGGATTGGGATGACCTCGGCGCCAAGATCGTAATGCGCCCTGAGGTACCGCCAGAACTGGCCTTGGTGGCTTTGTTCGATAATGAGGATGCGTTTGATGCCTTCGAGCTCTTTACGAAGCTTCTCTGGCTGGGCAGGAGAGATAAGCCTCATCGCGATCAGTTTGACCGCAAGGCCCTTGCTCTGAGCCAGCTTCACCGCTTCGCGAACCGGCTGGGTGGAAGAGCCCCACGTTATGACCGCCAGTTCGCCTTCGCCTTCGACATCAGCCCAAAAGTCGCCGTAGCTGTAACCGGAGACTTTTCGCTGGCGTTTGTCGAGTTGGGCGATGTGATCTTCGACTTGGCTGGATGGTGTGCCGCGAGTGTTGTGCTCGAGTCCATCAGCCGTGTACTGGCCGCCTTTCATGCCTGGCAGCGACATCGGGGATATTCCGCTTTCGGTGTTCTCGTACCGGCGAAAATTCGCTGGGCTCGGTTCCACCACTTGCCGCTTGGCGATGAAGGGCACATCCTTTGGCCGGTCAATGATGGCCTGGGATTGGCCGATGGATTGGTCGGACAGCACCAGAACCGGTGTTTGAATCGCTTCCGCGAGTTCAATGCTCCATTGCGTGGTCGGAAGACAATCGGAGATGCCGAGCGGCGCCACGACAACATGCGGAGCGTCGCCATGAAGGCCGTAGACTGCGATATTGAGATCTGTCTGCTCGGATTTTGTGGCGATGCCCGTGGATGGGCCCGTGCGCATGACGTCCACGACCACGATCGGCGTCTCCGAAGCGACCGCGAGGCCCAAGGATTCGATCATAAGGGAAAGGCCGGGTCCCGCCGTTGCCGTAAGCGACGGAACTCCGCCGTGGCTGGCGCCGATGATCATATTGATCGAGGCCAGTTCGTCTTCCGCTTGGACAAGCACTCCCCCGCACTTCTGCAACGCAGGCGCCATCCATTCCAGGATTTCGGTCGCGGGTGTGATGGGATAGCCGGCGACAAAGCGAACGCCCCCCTTTATGGCGCCATAGCCGGCGGCTTCGTTTCCGGTCAAAGACCAGCGGCCTTTGGCCGGTTTTTGCGAAAAATTCAAATGGTGGGCGTGCGGCAATCCTTTCGCGGCCTTGACGCCGAGGCGCACCGCCGCTTGGCTCGCAGAAAGGAACTCGGGTTTGCGCTGTCCAATCGTTGCTTCGACCGCGGCGAGTAGCGCTACTTCCGGCATGCCGACGAGCGCGGCGAGAATGCCCAAGGCAATCATGGAAACACGCCCGCCTTTGATGCTTTTCGCCATGTCGACGATCTCTGTGAAGGCGAGCTTTGCGCCATAAGCCGCGAATGCGGGAGGTGCTTCACCTGCGCCGGCATCGGCGATGATGAGACTTTGAGGATCGAGCGGGATTTCGGCGGCGAAGCGCTGCGAGTTTTCAAAGTCGAGCGCCAGGAGGATATCGAAGCGGTCGCCGTGACTTTCGACCGGGTAGTTGGCGAGACGCAATAAGGCTGCCGCTTCGCCTCCCCGGATTTGCGGGCCGGATGAACGTGTCATCAAGCCATAAAGACCGCAGCGTTGCGCGGCATCGAGGAATGTCTCGCCCGCCGTCATGACGCCAGCGCCGCCCGAGCCGGTGAGCACAAGAGACATCGAGTCAACTACAATCGGCTTATGCATTCTTGCACGCACTTATCGTGCGCCTCCTCCATTCGGAAATAGGATGCGTTGAGGTTGGGAACGCTCCCCGGCTCCAGCGCCGGAAGCTGAATGTCAAAGAGCTCCCGAAATGCCGGTCACGGAAGCCTGCGAACTCTAGGGCTTGTGTTCAACGAAGGGGAATGAGGTGGCTGCGGCCTTCCAATCGACGAAGGAAGCAAAGGCTGTAACGCGGCGGGAAATTAAGTGCGGATGCGACGCTAAATCGCCTCGATCAACGGTAAGCCATGCTGCTTGTCCCGCCTCCCGGATCCGATGCGATCTACGAATTATGCGCCTAGGCATCATGCTTCTGTCGTTCATGACCGTTTCGCTCTGTCAGCGATCAGCCACTCGGTAGCAAGACGTGTGCCAAGAAATCGCCTCACGTAACTAACGAAAAATGAATGCAGTATTAAGGAAAAGTAGCGCACACACAGCACTGATGTCGGCTTCTATACAAAATGAGGTTGCGCCGTCGTCTTTCAGACAAATATTACTGGGTTTTCTCGCTCCCGTTAGGCAATGCCTCGTTTGCATGGAGGCGTGCAACTGCGCTCATCATTTCAAACGCAAGCTCACGCGCTCGGGCGCCCGTGAAGTATGTGAGGCCTTACGCGGGAAAGAATGCGGCAGAAGCCGGGGCACAAGCGGAATTTGGTTCAGCTATCTGGAACGTTTTGGTTCGCGACCCGGAGCGAATGAATTGGGCTCTTATTCTGCCGGCGATATCACCCATTTTAGGTCCCGGCGAAAAGCGCGTAGACCAAGGCAGCGGCCAAAGCAACCCGAGACGGCGAGCCATTATTTGCTTTATAACCCGGCGGCAAAGCCTTACATCAGCGTGGCGCCAATGGGCGCTCTTTTTATTTTCTCCCAGATTGCGACATGTCGAAGATAACGAACGAGCGCGCATCCGCGCCGAAGGTTGGGTTTGTAAGCCTCGGCTGCGCCGAAGGCGCTGGTCGATTCCGAGCGCATTCTCACGCGGCTACGTAGCGAGGGCTACGCGATTTCGCCGAGCTATGATGGCGCGGATGTCGTCGTCGT
This sequence comes from uncultured Alphaproteobacteria bacterium, assembly GCA_963829495.1. GTDB lineage: Bacteria > Pseudomonadota > Alphaproteobacteria > Rhizobiales > Rhodomicrobiaceae > Rhodomicrobium. The sequence goes on along the minus strand of CAWHIT010000012.1, from coordinate 90,238 downwards.
GAACACCTGCGGCTTTCTCGACAGCGCCAAGGCCGAAAGCCTCGAAGCGATCGGCGAGGCGATGGCGGAGAACGGCCGCGTGATCGTCACCGGCTGCTTCGGCGTCGAGGACCAGCGCATCCGCGACGCTTTCCCGGATGTGCTGGCCGTGACCGGCCCGCATCAATACGATGCCGTCGATGGACGCGATCCACGCCGCAGCCCCAGCCCCGCACGCGCCTTACCTCGATCTTGTGCCGCGCGCCGGGCTTGCGCCTGACGCCGCCGCATTACGCCTATTTGAAAATCTCCGAAGGCTGCAACAACCGCTGCACCTTCTGCATCATCCCGGCCTTGCGCGGCAAGCTCGCCAGCCGCGCCGCGGGCGATGTGCTGGCCGAGGCCGAAGCGCTGGTCGGCAGGCGGCGTCGAAAGAGCTGCTGGTCATCAGCCAGGACACGAGCGCCTACGGCGTCGACCTGAAATATGCGGAAAGCGACTGGCGCGGCGCGCCCGGTGAAGGCGCGGCTCACGGAGCTGTGCGAGGCGCTCTCGCAGCTCGGCGCCTGGGTGCGCCTGCATTACGTCTACCCCTATCCCCATGTGGACGAAATCTTGCCGCTGATGGCGGATGGCAAAATCCTGCCCTATCTCGACATTCCGTTCCAGCATGCCTCGCCCGGCGGTGCTGAAGGCGATGCGCCGCCCCGCGAACCAGGAGAAAACCTTGGAGCGCATCCAGCGCTGGCGTGCTGTCTGCCCGGATCTGGGCTTGCGCTCCACGTTCATCGTCGGATTTCCCGGCGAGACGGAAGAAGATTTCGCGCTCCTCCTCGATTGGCTGCGCGAGGCGCGGCTCACGCGCGTCGGCTGCTTCAAATATGAGAATGTCGAAGGGGCCGCGAGCCGGATCTTACCGGGCCATGTGCCGGAGGAAGTGAAGGCCGAGCGCTATCGAGCGCTTCATGGCGGCGCAGCGGGAGGTGAGTGCTGAGGTTCTTGCCGCGCAGGTGGGCAAGACGCTCGATGTGCTGATCGACGAAGTGGACGAGGACGGCGCCACGGGGCGCAGCGCCTGGGATGCGCCGGACATCGACGGCTCGGTTTTCATCGAGGAGGCCGGAGATTTGAAGCCCGGCGATCTCGTCCGCGCCACGATCTTCGATTCGGACGACTACGATCTCTGGGCGGAAATACTACCTTCTGCGTGACGCAACGAAGTTTTGCGAGGCCAGATGCACAGCCACTCCATCGAGTTCATTCCAACACGAGCATGTGTTTCTGGGCGCGCGCCACGACCGGAATGCGAAGCGCGTCTGGACGGTTGTAGGCCTGACCGCCGTCATGATGGTCGGCGAGATCGTCGACGGCACGGTGTTCGGCTCTCTCGCGCTCGTCGCTGATGGCTGGCACATGTCCACCCATGCCGCTCACGTAACCATCGAAGTCCAGCGCTGCCCCGAACACGCACTTTCCGGCTGCTAAATCGCGGAAGAAAGCGTTGACCAGACAGCGCCGCTCGATTATCTGCTGATTATGCCGATATTGCCGATCATTACGCTGCCAGACCCCGTTCTCCGCAAGAAATCAGCGGCGGTGGAAACCGTCGACGATGAGGTGCGCGGCCTCGCCAACAGCATGCTGGAAACCATGTATGCCGCGCCCGGCATAGGGTTGGCGGCAGTGCAGGTCGGCGTTCTTCGCCGCATGCTTGTCCTTGATACGGTCAAGGGCGAAGACGTGCCGAGGAACCCGTTCGTGCTGATCAATCCGGAAATCTTGTCCTCCGGCGATACGCCCCGCGTTCACGAGGAGGGGTGCCTGTCCATTCCGCGGATGTATGCCGAAGTCGAGCGCCCCGCCCTGGTGCGTGTCCGCTATGTCGATCTCGAAGGCAAGCAGCAGGAGCGGGATTTCGCGGACTTGCAGGCAACCGTCGTTCAGCACGAGATCGACCACCTGGAAGGCATCCTTTTCATCGACTACCTCTCGCGGCTCCGGCGTAATCTGCTCATCAGGAAATATCACAAGATGCAGCGCGACAAAGTCAATGAGCTCTAATTAGCCAAGCTTTCGCCTAAAATTCGGTTGGTTTTTGCCATATGGCTTGCATAGCCATAGCGGATGCCGCCGCGCCTGCGACGTTAACCCCGGAAATAGAGGGGCCAGCCTAACCGTTAGACATGCTGGGCGGCTCGCCGCCGCTGTGTAAAGCATGAGGGAAGGGTACGGGTATGCAGGTCTCCAGAAGAGAGGCGATAAGGATCGGCGCCACGATGGCGCTGGGGCTTGGGTCAACGCTCGCTGCGAACGCCGGGACAGCCTACGACATCGACACCGGCGTCGGCGCCACGCTCGACAGGTTCTACCGCCGTGGCCCCTGGGCCAGGGGCTTCGCCCAGAGGAGTGCAGGAATTCTTGTGTTCCCCACAATCGTCAAAGCGGGGTTCGGGTTTGGCGGAGAATACGGCGAAGGCAGCCTGCTCACTCGCGGGCGCACGGCCGAATATTACAACACGGTTTCAGCGTCTTTCGGCTTTCAGCTCGGGGCGCAGGCAAGGTCCGTCATCATCATGTTCATGACGCCCGATGCTCTGGAGGGGTTCCGCATCAGGGATGGGTGGAAAGTTGGCGTGGATGGCTCCGTCGCGATCATTGCGGTGGGAGCCGGCGGGGCGGTCGATACAAACACCGTCCACAGCCCGATCGTTGGCTTCATCTTCGATCAGAAGGGGCTCATGTACAACCTGACGCTCGAAGGCTCGAAAATCAGTCGCATCTACCGCTGAATTATCTTCCCGCTGCGATCCGTCGGGCGTCGCGATTTGGATGGAGCCCTGCTCGATCCTCTTATAGAATCCCGCGCATAATAACGCGGGGCGCCGGAAGATGGTCAGCACCGAAGAAGTCGACAGCGTACGCCCTGAGGACGCGACCGCGGCGCGGGAAGAGGCGCTGGCGCACGGAGGCGACAGGGTCGCGGCAGCTCTCGCAGCACAAGGCGTAACGGCGATCTTCACATTATGCGGCGGGCACATCTCACCCATTCTCACGGGTGCCAAGGCGCGCGGCATCCGCATCATAGACACGCGGGGCGAGGCCACCGCAGTGTTTGCCGCCGATGCAGTCGCCCGGCTGACGGCAGTGCCAGGGGTTGCGGCGGTAACTGCGGGGCCGGGCATCACCAACACCGTGACCGCGTTGAAGAATGCACAGCTTGCTCAATCGCCCGTCATACTTCTGGGAGGCGCTGCGCCAACGTTGCTGCAAGGGCGCGGCGCACTGCAGGACATCGATCAACGCCCCGTCGTCGCGCCCCATGTGAAGTTTCTCAGACAAGTCCGCCGCGTCCGCGACATCGGCCCAGCCATCGAAGAGGCGTTCGCCGTCGCCCGCGAGGGCGTGCAAGGGCCTGCCTTCGTCGAACTCCCGGTCGATTTGCTCTATGCCGAGTCGATTGTGCGCGAATGGTATGGCGAGGCCTCCGGCAAGGGCCGGTCCATCTCCGACACACTGCTGCGCTACTACATCAATCGGCATCTTGAGAGGCTTTTTAGCGGAAGCCGGTCCTCGCCTGACCCAAAGGCTCGAAAGGTGGACACGCCTGCCGTCCGCTCATCTCGCGTCAAGGCGGTGGCTGCTGCCCTGTCGAAGGCCAAGCGCCCGCTGGCGATCATCGGCAGCCAGACGCTCGCCGCAGGCACGAACCCTGTCATGGTGACCGCCGCCATCGAGAGGCTCGGAATTCCTGTCTACCTTTCGGGGATGGCGCGGGGGCTGCTCGGGCGGGATGACCCGCTGCAACTCCGCCACCAGCGCCGCGCGGCTCTGAAGGAGGCTGACTGCATCATACTCGCGGGCGTGCCTTGCGACTTCCGCCTCGACTATGGACGGCAAATCCGGCGCTCTGCCACGCTCGTCGCCGCAAATCGCAGCCGCAAGGATGCGCGCCTGAACCGCCGCCCGGACATCGCCGCCGTCGGAGACGCCGCCCTGTTCCTTGAACAGCTTGCGGATCGCTTCGTCGGCGTTCGCGGGCGTTGGGCGGATTGGATCGCGGCGCTCCAGCGCGCGCGACGCCGCCCGGGAAGCCGAGATCGAAAAGCAGGCGGCGTCAGAGGGCGAGTTCGTCAACCCGATTGCGCTCCTTAGGGAGATCGACCGCGCTGCCGGAGACGATGCCATCTTTGTGGCCGATGGCGGCGACTTCGTCGCGACGGCGTCCTACATTCTCCGTCCGCGCGGCCCGCTGACTTGGCTCGATCCCGGCCCCTTCGGCACACTCGGCGTCGGCGCGGGCTTTGCACTCGGCGCGGCGTTGTCGCGACCGGATGCCGAGGTATGGATCATCTTCGGCGACGGCGCATGCGGCTACAGCCTTGCCGAATTCGACACGTTCGTTCGTCATGGCGTGCCGGTGATCGCCGTTGTCGGCAACGACGCAGGCTGGACCCAGATCGCGCGCGAGCAGGTGAAGGTGCTCGGCGACGATGTCGGCACCGTCCTCGCCAGAACCGCCTACCACGAGGTCGCCGCTGGCTTCGGCGCTGAAGGCATCCTCGTGAAGACGAATGCGGAGGTGGCGGACGCTTTGGCTCGCGCACGCGCAGCCGCGAAGGAAGGCAAGCCCGTGCTGATCAATGCCTGGCTCGACCGAACCGCCTTCCGCGAGGGCTCGATTTCAATGTGAGGTGGCGAGCGCGCCCTACTTGCGCGACGCAGAGACGACTCCATCGATCCAGGCGGCGCAAGCGTCCAGCAGTTCGCCGAGCACCTGCGCATCCGTTGTTCCGCTCCGTGCGCGGACATGAAAAGAGTGATCGGCGTCCTCAAAAACCCGGAGCGTCGCGCGCGAACCGAGCCGGGCGCATATGGGTTCGAGTTCCCGAAGGTCCGCCAGAGCATCGCGCGACCCTTGCAGGAACAGCATCGGAATCTCGACTTCGAAAAGATGGCGGGCGCGATCCTGGGAGGCTTTCCCGGCGGCGTGCAGAGGAAAGCCGAGGAACACCAATCCCTTGATGGCTGGGAGAGGGGACGCAGCCTGCGCCTGGGACGTCATCCGGCCGCCGAATGACTTGCCTCCCGCAACTGGGGGCAGGGAGGAGCAGAGACCGGCCGCCTCTGAGACAGCGGCCCGGACCGTTGCTTGAGCGAGGGCAGGCGCGTCCGGCCTTTTGCTACCACGCTCCATGTAAGGGAACTGATAGCGCAAGCTGGCGATGCCGCGTTCCGCAAGACCCCCGGCGACCGCTGCCATGAAAGGATGGGTCATTCCGGCCCCAGCCCCGTGCGCAAGGACAAGGCAGGCACTGGCTCGCGACGGTACTTGAAGCAGGCCGGTCACTCGATGCGCGTCATCGACCGTGATGACGACCGGCTCTGGTTCAGAAGGCGGCACACCGTACTCCCAAAGCTTGAGGCAAACGTGTCATCCCGGAACGACGCCTGCGTCGTATCCGGGATCGCAAAAGGCGCTTCGATTTGTAACGGCCCCGGATATGCGCCGGGCGCATTCCGGGGCGACGGTCATCGGGGGGCCGCGTCCGATTAAACGCACGATGCACTCTAGCATCTCCGAGGCATCAAGGTCATCGTTCTGCAAGGGTGGATCGAACGCGACTTCGGGTGGTGTGCGCCCGGCTCGAGCTATCGGACTTCAGGCTGCATACCCCATACAATTAAACTGCGGAGGCCCTGTCGGTTCGCCTAAGCGTTTTTAAGTCGCGCGTATGTTTCGGTCACCTTGTAAGAGCCTTGGAGAAGCACCGTCGGGCGTAGCAATTTCGAGTGCGGCGGGGCGCGTCGCGTAGTAGCCGACACCTGCAGTCTATGCGGCTTCCGGAGTGCTGCGGACTGAGGCTTTCGGAAGCGGCGCACTTTTATAGCGTGACGGAATGCCCTTGGGCGGCGCTCCGATCTCGACCCCGGCCTTCTTCAGCTCCTTCCTCAAATCCTCGCGAAAGCGGTGATAATCGACCTCCGTCGAATGGCGCAGCTCACGCCTGAACTTGAAATGCGGATGCTCCATCTCGAACCTGATCGCCGCGCGCATGTCCGCCGGGCGCTGGTAATTTCCGAGAAGTTCCTCGCAGGCGAGCCGCGCCTGATAATCCGCGAGTGGCCAGATACATCCGATTGGCTGAAAGAGGCCAATGAAATACAGGCTCTTGTGATCCGGGTGCATCATCATCCGGTACAGCGGCACCCGTTCGGCGTGCTGGAAATCGATGAGGGATTTGTCGAAGAACGGGAAGGCGATCCAGAAGCCGGTGCAGGCGCAGATGATGTCGAACGCCTCGCGGCGCCCATCCGCGAATTCGACCTCGCTGCCAAGCAGGCGCTTGATGGCTGGCCGGGGATGTATGCGGCCGTGGCGGATGAAGTCCAGCACATCGGAGTTCATCGTTGGATGCTGGGTCAAGGGCAGATCCTTGTTCGGGGACAGCCCGTAACGGCTGTAAGGCCCCTGAAGGACTCGCATCAGCACCGCAAAGGTGCGCTGTTTCAGCCAACGTGGCAGCCAATTGAACTTTGCGGCGTAAACATCGGCCGGCTGACCGAAAATGAACTTCGGCACGAACCGTTGCGGGCTGCGCATTGACATGCAGACTTTTTCCGCGACCCGAGCGGCTTCGACGGCCACGTCGCAAGCGGAGTTTCCCGCGCCGACGATCAGGACGCTCTTGCCCCGCCACTCGTCGGACACGCCCTTGAAATCGTGCGAATGCATCAGCTTGCCGCTGAAACGGCCTTCATATTCGGGATATTTCGGATTCCAGTGATGGCCGTTGGCGACCATCACGGCGTCGAATGTCTCGACATGCTCTTTGCCCTCGGGATCGAGATAGGCGACGCGCCACGAGGAGGAGCCGCACGGCCTGACGGTTTGAACCGTGTGATTGAACCGGATATGCGGGGTGACCCCGAAGCGCCTCGCGTAGCTCTCGAAATAGGCCTGAAGCTGCCGGTGATTGGGGTAATCCGGGTAACCGGCCGGCATCGGGAAGTCTTCGTATTCCGACCAGGTTTTCGAGCTTATGATGTGCGTGTTTTCGTAGACGCTGGAATGGCCCGTCTTGGAATTGAAAACCCAATTGCCGCCAACCTTGTCGTTTTTCTCGAAAATGACAAAGTCCAAGCCAGCCTGAATGCAGTTCTTACCGGCTGCAATGCCTGAAGGACCGGCGCCGATCACACAGATTCGCTTCTGAACAGCCAAGCTTTACTCCGAAACTCTTCGTAGGGACCCGGGAAGGAGGATGATACTGCAAGCTTCCGGCGCTCTGAAATCAAGAATCGAGGAGAAAGCGGACAAGCAGGCAAGAACCGCAACGCACTTTTGTGTCCGGAAATCCTCACTTTGGACATTCTTGCGCGCAAACCCTTGCCCAAACTCCACGGCAGAGGCCAGCGACCGATGCAGGCGCGTGCCCTGCGCTTACGGGTCCGGATTCAAGATACACAATGAGCGATTTTTCATTTCTAGGTTTTTTCCTGCACGCGCACGCCGTTGTGCAGTTCATCATGGTCGGGCTGGTGCTTGCCTCGGTCTGGTGCTGGTCCATCGTGATCGAGAAGAGTTTTGCCTTCGCGCGCGCTCGAAGCCAGTCGGAGGAGTTCGAGCGCATTTTCTGGTCGGGCCAGTCGCTCGACGAGCTATATCAGGCGGTGTCGCAGAAGCCGGCGAGCTCAATGCAGGCGCTGTTCGTGGCGGCGATGCGCGAATGGCGGCGGTCCATCGACGGCACGGCGAAGCCGCTGGCGGGCGTGCAAATGCGGATCGAGCGCGTCATGGAGGTGACCATCACCCGCGAGATGGAGCGCCTCGAGCGCAGGCTCCTGTTCCTGGCGACGGTCGGCGCGGTCGCTCCCTTCGTCGGCCTGTTCGGCACAGTCTGGGGCATCATGACGGCCTTCCAGGGGATCGCGGCCAGCAAGAACACGAATCTCGCCGTCGTTGCGCCCGGCATCGCGGAAGCGCTGTTCGCGACCGCGCTCGGCCTGCTCGCGGCGATTCCGGCCGTTATTTTCTACAACGTGTTCTCGCAGTCCGCGACGCGGATTTCGCAAAGGCTGGAAGCCTTCGCCGACGAGTTCTCGGCGATAGTCTCGCGCCAGCTTGATCTGAAAACCTAAGGAGACGTCTATTTTTGCGCACTTGAGTCATGGCCGGGCTTCACCCGGCCATCCAGCACTACACTGAGGGCGCCGGTTGTTTCCCTGCATAGCCGCCCATGTCCTCGGACTTGATCCGGGGATCAAGGGCGGCCATGACGAAAAAGGAAAGCGGAGGGCATTTGTATGGGCGTATCACTTCAGGCTGGCAGCAGCGGTCCGAGCGGGGCAAGACGCAGGCGGGGACGACGGCATCGCCCCATGGCGGAAATCAACGTCACGCCCTTCGTCGACGTCATGCTGGTGCTGCTCATCATCTTCATGGTTGCCGCGCCGCTCCTGACCGTCGGCGTGCCCGTGGATCTGCCGAAAAGCGAGGGTTCCGCGCTGCAAGCCGATAGCGAGCCGCTCACTCTGACCGTCGATCCACAAGGGAAGATTTTCATCCAGGAGGCGGAAATCCCCTTTAACGAGCTTCAGCCAAAATTGGAGGCTATTACACAGGCGCGCAAAGGCCTCGACGAGGCAATCTTCGTCCGGGGGGACAAATCCACAAACTATGGCGAGCTGATGCGTGTGATGGGACGAATCGCCGGGGCCGGATATAAGCGTATTTCACTGGTGACGGAACTCGACGAGAAACGCTGACGGAAGGGCTGATTGTGCGGTATGGCCTCATAGGCTCCATTCTGCTCCACATCCTGGTTTTCGGCTTCGTGATCTTCAACTTCGCGAGCCGTGGAAAGGATGATGCGCCGCCGCCTTTGCCTGTCTCGGTCGAAATCATGTCGCCGAAAGACTACAGCGAGCGCCAGGCCGGAAAGACGGACGGCAAGGCGGATCAGCCCGCCACGCCCGCGCAGGTGAAAGCGCCGGATGCGCAGGCGAGCGCGAAGAAGGAAGTGGAGCAGAAACCGTCTCCGAAGCCGGTGGAGAAAGAGGCGCTGCCGCCCCCGGCTCCGAAGGCTGCTGAAGCCCCCGCTCCCGCGCCGAAGCCTGTGGAGCAGGCCAAGACCGAGCCTCCGGCAGAGAAGCCGGTCCCAAAGCCGGTCGTGAAGAAGGAGCCGGCGCCGAAGCCCGCGCCAAAGCCGAAGGTTGTGGAGGCGAAACCCGCGCCAGACCGCCCCTTCGATCCAAACAGGATCGAGTCGCTTCTGAAAAAGGACGCGCCCCGCGATCAGCGCCAGCAAACGTCGCAATCCACAATGGAGACGCCGCCGTCCAAAGTCTATTCGGACCGCCAGACTGCCGTGCTGAACCGCGATCCGAACGCAGGCGCGCCATCCGGCGATTACGACCCCAACCGCCCGTGGCGTCCGGCGAGTTCGCTTCAGGATCAGGCGATGGGCTTGCCGCAAGCGCGAGGTGCGATAAACGCCGGCACATGCGCCGATCTCGTCCAAAGCCGCATCGAGCAGAACTGGGATTTGCCCATTGGCGCGCTGTCGGCCGAGACCACGATCGTGCGCATCCGAATAGAGTTAAACCGCGACGGCACGCTCTTGAGGCCGCCAACCATAATGGATGCTTCGATGTCGCCCTCCTACCAAGCCATGGCCGATGCTGCCGTTCGCGCCGCAATTCGCGGCCAGCCCTACCTCGTACCGCCGGAGCAATATGAGCGCTGCCGGGACATGGTTCTCCGTTTCAATCCACGCGATATGTATGGCGGCTGACATGAACCCTCTTCAACCGTCATGGTCGGCTCCCCTTTCGTCATGGGCGTACCCTCTATTGTCATGGCCGGGCTTGACCCGGCCATACAGCCTTGCAATGAGAGCGCCGATGGTTTCCCTGGATGGCCGCCTCAAGGACGGCCATGACGAAAGGGCAGCGGCATGAGGTGGCGCGGATTCATTCTTTTTGCGGCGGCAAGCCTCCTGGCAGTCGCAATACTCCCACTCAAAGCCTCGGCACAGGTCGAGGTCGAGATCCGGCGCGGACAAGTGCGGGCAATCCCGATCGCTATCGCTGATTTCTCCGGCGGCGGCTTCGCGGGCGAGATCACGCAAATCATTTCGGCGGACCTCGATCGCTCGGGTCTCTTCAAGCCGATCAACCCTGCCTCGTTCATTGAGCGCGTCGCGAGCGTGGACACCGCGCCTCAGTTCCAGAATTGGAGGGTGCTCAACGCTCAGGCGCTCGTCGTCGGCCGCATCACCGACACGGGCGACGGCCGGCTCAAAGGCGAATACCGCCTGTGGGATGTCTACTCGGGCCGGCAGATCGCGGGCGAGCAGTTCTACATCCCGGCGAACACGTCGCGGCGGCTGGCCCATATCATCGCCGACGCGGTTTACGAGCGCCTGACGGGCGAAAAAGGCTATTTCGACAGCCGCGTGGTTTTTGTCGACGAGACCGGCCCGAAGAACGAGCGGGTCAAGCGTCTTGCGATCATGGATCAGGACGGCGCCAATTTGCGGCTGCTGACGCAAGGCCGCGAGCTCGTGCTAACGCCGCGGTTCCATCCGCTCTCGCAAGAGATCACCTACACGGCGTATCGCAATGGCGAGCCGCGCGTTGTGCTGCGCGATATCATAACGGGGCAGGAGCAGGTGCTGGGCGACTTCCCCAACATGTCTTTTGCACCGCGCTTTTCTCCCCAGGGCGACCGCATTGTCATGAGCCTTCAGGAGGGCAGCAACTCCGCCATCTTTCAGATGGATTTGCGAAGCCGCCAGCTTGTTCGCCTCACCCAGTCTACGGCCATCGACACAGCGCCCTGCTATTCGCCCGACGGCAGATCGATCGTCTTCGAATCCGACCGTCAGGGCAAACAGCAACTGTTCGTCATGAACAGCGACGGGTCTGGCCAGCGGCGCATCACCTTCGGCGAGGGAAGCTATTCCACGCCTGTCTGGTCGCCTCGCGGCGACCTCATCGCCTTCACAAAGCAGGTCCATGGCGGCTTTGCGATCGGCGTCATACGGCCCGATGGCTCAGGCGAGCGGCTCCTGACGGAAGGTTATCACAATGAGGGGCCAACCTGGTCGCCGAACGGCCGCGTCATCCTTTTCTTCCGGGACAGTCAGGGCGCGACCGGAGGACCCAAGCTCTATAGCATAGACCTGACGGGATATACCGAGCGGCAGCTTCCTACGCCCTCGTTCGCTTCGGATCCGGCCTGGTCTCCTCTTTTGAAGTAGCCGGGCGGCGAAAGTGTCTTTTGCGCATCAAGGCACGATGAATGCGTGCTATGCGCGCCGCGATTGTCTCGCTGTGGCCCAAAGCCACAAAACGGCCTGAGAAGCAGACTCGTGGTAAGCATTCCCTTACGTTTTCCTGATCAAAGTTCGCGCAGAAGTTGTGCGCGATAGGAGGAAAATTTTCAATGCGACGCCATAGTCTCTTCCTGCTCGCGGCCTTTCTCCTTGCGGTCATGTCCGGTCTTGGTGGCTGCGATAAGACTGCGCCGGGCGCGAATCTCGGCCTCGCCCCGGCGCGGCGCCGGAAATTTCCCTCCCGGCAGCAAACAAGAGTTTAACGCCAGGATCGGAGACACGGTGCGCTATGAAGTGGATAGCTCGGAATTGACGCCTGAAGGCCGCACGATCTTGAACGGTCAGGCCGTCTGGCTCAGGCAGTATTCAAACTACCCGATCACCATCGAGGGCCACGCCGACGAACGCGGCACGCGTGAATACAACATCGCGCTTGGCGCGCGCCGGGCCGAGACAACGAAAAACTTCCTCATCGCGCAAGGCATCAGCCCGGCGACGGATTCGGACAATCTCCTATGGCAAGGAGCGCCCGGTGGCCGTTTGCGACAATATAACCTGCTGGTCGCAGAACAGGCGGACCGTCACCGTTCTCGATGCGGGCGGCGCAGTCGCTTCCTATTAATACTCCTGTGCAGGCTTGTGGCCAAAGCGGTTGACAGCAAAGCATGGCCGTCCGAGAAGGGGGCAAATCTCAAAGATAGGGCGCAAACATGAGAAGCATTGCCGCACCCGTGATTTTTCTCGCCATGAGCGCCGTGCTCGCTCCCGCATTTGCTCAGACGCCGCGAGGCGCCGCTGACAACGGTTCGGCGTTGGCCGGACGTCTTGAGCGCGTGGAAGAGCAGATGGCGGATTTACAAGGCGTTGTAGCGGCGGTCGAGACGCTTGCGAAGAATAGCGGCGGCGGAGGCGGATACTCGGCGTCGGCGGCAGGCGGAGGCGCAAGCTCGGAACAGGTCCGCCAATTATCCGAGCAGATCGCGGAACTTACCCAGCGCCTGCAAAGGCTTGAGGCTCGTTTTGGTTCGAATACACCCCCCTGCCGGAGAGCCGCCACGAGAGCAGACGGGATACAACACAATTGCGCCCGCCAGCGGCTTCGAGGATAAGGAGCAGCTTCCGCCGTGAGCACGCCGCAGGCCCAGCCTGATCGTTATGCCTCGCGGCCGGCATACACTGCTCCCTCTAACTACAGTCCTCCCCAACAGACGGCCAGCGCAGGCCAATCGGCATGCTAGCCACGCCCTTATGGCACGGACGCCTTTCTGCGGCCCCCGCTGCGCCCCGGCCAACCCCAGCCGCCGCGCCGACCGCCTCATCGCCGCGCGGCCTTATCGACCAAGCCTACGGTGCGCTCGGCCGCCACGAATATTCGGTGGCGGAGACCTATTTCCAGCAATTCCTGGATCAATATCCGAGCGACCTGATGGCTGGAAGCGCGCAATATGGGAGTGGGGAAGCCGCTTTTTCGAGCGGCGAATACCGCAAGGCTGCAGACCGCTTTCTTAAAACATTTACGAATTACCCGAACAGTGATCGCGCCCCTGAAGCACTTTTGAAGCTGGCCATTTCGCTCCGGCGGCTTGGCGAGAACGCAGCAGCCTGCGATTCCTTTGCGGAACTGCAACGCCGCTATCCGCAAGGACCGAAATCCGTGCTTCAGAGAGCGGACGTCGAGAAGAAAAGGGCGAACTGCACGTAAAGTTCGCCGAACGTGGTTGAGTATAGTGCCGAGCATCATCGGCGACGCAGCGCTACTGCGCGCATTTTCCTGCCTGGAGCCATTCCCATCCGCGGTCCTCGCCGTCTCCGGAGGACCGGACAGCATGGCGTTGATGCATCTTCTGCGGCGTTGGCTGAACATCAGAGGCCGCGCCCCGGCTACGGTTGCCGTCGTTACCGTCGATCACCGTCTGCGAGCTGAAAGCAAGGAAGAGGCGGCTTTCGTCGCTGATCAGGCCCGGCGGTTGGGCTTCGCGCACACCACGATCGATTGGAGAGGGGAAAAACCCAAAACCGGCATCCAGGCGGCGGCGAGGCGTGCCCGATATGATTTGCTCGCCTCCTACGCCCGCTCGAGCGGCATGGCTTGCATTGTCACTGCCCATACCGAGGACGATCAGGCCGAAACGCTGCTCATGCGGCTGCGGCGCGGAAGCGGGGTCGACGGTCTGGCAGCCATGGCCCCGGTTTCCGAACGGAATGGCGTTGCAATCGTGCGCCCCGCTCTCGGCTTCTCCAAGGCGAGACTCACGGCGCACCTCCGCGCCTCGTCCGTGCCTTTTATCCGAGATCCGAGCAACGAGAATCTCGCCTTTGAACGGGTCCGCCTGCGGCATGTCGCAAGGGCGCTAGCGTCCGCCGGTATCGCGCGGTCCGCCATTGTGAGGACCGCTTCCCGGGTTTGCAGAAGCCGGGAGGCGCTCGCCGAGATGACGGATGACTTTCTCCACCGCCATTTCCACGTCACGCATCTCGCTCAGGGGCAAATCGATCGAGAAGCGTTTGATGAACTCCCTGACGACATTGCGCTTCGTGCCCTCGCTCGCGTCCTTTCCCTCATCGGAGGCACCCAGGAACCGCCCCGCCTCACGAGACTGGAACACCTTCTTTCAAACCTGAAATTAAGAAAGAGGGAGACAACACTCGGAGGTTGCATTATGATCGCGGCCTCCGGAACACTTAATTTTTATCGCGAACCGGGACGTCTTCGTTTGAAGCCTGTGCCGTTCGAATCTGGCGCGAAGCGCATTTGGGATGGCCGCTTCATTCTGGCATTCGCGCCCATCAACGACAGCAGTATGACGGTGAGGCAACTTGGCGCGGACGGCTGGCTTTCTTTTAGAAAAGTGATGAAAGAGAGGGGCTTGCCCCTCGAAGCAAACCGCCTTGCCGCGCTCACGACGCCCGCGCTTTGGAAAGGAAATCGCCTCGTATCCGCGCCTCTATTGCGCTTTTCAGACGCGGAGAGAGATGTCCTCTCTGTAAAGCCGATCGAAGCGGCGCTCACGCCAAGTTTTACTTGCTTTTTAGCCGGCGCCCTAACCGGGGTCGCAAGCGTGCTTGGCAAAGACACACCCATACCCTATCTTTGAACGAATTGGCTCATTATCTTCGCTTTGTAAGCGCGTAGGCTACAGCCGCTTAGGCTCCGCCTTCATGCATCTTCGATGCGGCACCAGGGGAAACAAAAGCCCATATGAACTCAAACTTCCGCAATTTAGCGATCTGGATCATCATCGCTCTACTTCTTGTAGCGCTGTTCAACTTGGTTCAGAACAACCCCCGCAGCACCCGTGCGAATGAGATGAATTATTCGCAGTTCCTGAACGAAGTAGAGAACAGGAACGTGCGGTCGGTGACGCTTTCGGGCAATCAGATCAGCGGCGCGCTGAACAACGGACAGACGTTCCAGACGATCGCGCCCAACGATCCGCAGCTTGTTGAGCGGCTCTATTCGAAGGGCGCTGGCATCACTGTCAAGCCTGCTTCGGAGGATGTACCGTCGCTTCTCGGTGTCCTCGTGAATTGGTTCCCGATGCTGCTTCTGATCGCAGTGTGGGTCTTCTTCATGCGCCAGATGCAATCTGGCGGAGGGCGCGCACTCGGCTTCGGAAAATCAAAAGCCAAGCTGCTGACCGAAAAGCAGGGCCGCGTCACCTTTGACGACGTGGCCGGCGTCGACGAGGCGAAAGAAGACCTTCAGGAGATCGTGGAGTTCCTTCGCGATCCCCAGAAGTTCCAGCGGCTTGGCGGACGCATTCCGCGCGGCGCACTGCTCGTAGGCCCTCCCGGCACCGGTAAGACGTTGCTCGCTCGCGCTATCGCAGGCGAAGCGAATGTTCCGTTCTTCACGATCTCGGGCTCGGACTTCGTTGAAATGTTCGTCGGCGTCGGTGCAAGCCGTGTCCGCGACATGTTCGACCAGGCGAAGAAGAACGCGCCCTGCATTATCTTCATCGACGAAATCGACGCGGTCGGCCGCCATCGCGGCGCTGGCCTCGGCGGCGGCAACGATGAGCGCGAGCAGACCCTCAACCAGCTCCTTGTCGAGATGGACGGCTTCGAGGCGAACGAAGGCATCATCCTGATCGCCGCGACGAACCGCCCCGACGTGCTCGATCCGGCACTCCTGCGTCCGGGCCGCTTCGACCGGCAGGTCGTTGTGCCCGCGCCGGACATCATCGGACGCGAGAAGGTTTTGAAGGTCCACGTGCGGAAGGTGCCTCTTGCTCCGGATGTCGATCTGAAGGTGATCGCTCGCGGCACCCCCGGATTTTCTGGTGCGGATCTTGCCAACCTCGTGAACGAAGCTGCCTTGCTGGCCGCGCGCAGGTCCAAGCGCGTTGTCACGCAGCATGAGTTCGAGGATGCGAAAGACCGTGTCATGATGGGTGCGGAGCGCCGGTCCATGGCCATGACGGAGGAGGAGAAGCGCCTCACCGCCTATCACGAAGCGGGCCACGCCCTCGTGAGCGTGTTCATCCCAGGGAACGATCCGCTCCATAAGGTGACAATCATCCCTCGCGGCCGGGCCCTCGGCGTGACCTACAATCTGCCCGAGCGCGACCGTTACAGCATGAAGAAGCTCGAGATGGAGGCTTACCTCGCGATGGTCTTCGGCGGCCGGGTCGCGGAGGAGCTTGTGTTCGGGCCTGATAATGTCACCACCGGCGCAGCGAACGACATCAAGCAAGCCACGAACATGGCTCGCTCGATGGTCACAGAATACGGCATGAGCGACAAGCTTGGCCGCATCCGCTATCGCGACAACCAGGAAGAAGTGTTTCTTGGCCACTCGGTAACCCGCTCGCAGAACATGTCCGCGGAGACGGCACAGCTCATCAACTCCGAGATCAGGCGCCTGGTGGACGAGGGTGAGCAAAGAGCGCGTAAGTTCCTGACCGAGCATATCGACGACCTTCATACGCTTGCGAAGGGCTTGCTCGAATTTGAGACGCTGTCTGGGCAGGAGGTCAAAGACCTTCTTCAGGGCAGGCCTCCGGTGCGAGAATTCACGATGAAAGAGGATCAGCCTAAGCGCCGCTCCGCGGTTCCTTCGACTGGCGGACGCGCACCGCGCAAGGACCCGGATCTCGGGGGATGGAACCCCAGCCATCGACCTGATCTATTTCCCAAACTTGAATGGCCGCCCTTGAGGCGGCCATTTTCGTTATCGAAGCTATTCTTCGCGGACGCGGCGCAGGATCATCTTGAACATCCATGCAATAGCAAGGACCATCCACACGATTGCGAGATAGGTGATAACCCGGCCAGCGTACGTAATGCGAGCCCGAGGACGAGGCAGCGATGACACCTATAACAATGAAGCCCGGGATAGCAAAAAGCCAGAATTCTAGTTTCAGCAATATCGACATAGCAACCTCGTATGAGCAAGCTGCGGAGCGACGTAAGGTATAGCTAAATGCCAGTGTGTGCAATTTAGCTTGATTCGACGGTCCGTTTTCCACGATCCACACTTTTCGCCCGCCTTGGCGAAATTGCGGCGATTGAGCGATGAGGAGAAGGCAATGGCCAAACTTGAACCCGTTCTTCAGTACGCCGAAAGCGACTTCGACAATGCTGTTTCGCGCTATCTCTCATTTCTGCGCATTCCCTCGATATCGACCGATCCCGCTTACAAGGATGAGGTAAGGCGCGCGGGGGCGTGGCTTCAGGGAGAGCTGCGCTCGCTTGGCTTTGAGGCGGCGCTGCACGAAACGCCCGGCCATCCCGTCCTTCTCGCGCATCACGAAGGGGCGACGCCGGACGCGCCCCGCCTCCTCTATTACGGCCATTACGACGTTCAGCCGCCGGAGCCCCTGGACCTCTGGGACAGCCCCCCGTTCGAGCCGGCGATCGTGGATGGACCCCACGGCAAGCGCGTGGTTGCTCGCGGCGCGGTCGATGACAAGGGCCAGGTGATTACTTTCCTGGAAGCGTTCCGCGCCTGGAAGGCGGTGCACGGCGCTCTGCCCGCCGCCGTCACCGTGCTTCTCGAAGGCGAGGAGGAAAGCGGCAGCGAGTCGCTGCCCGGCTTTCTGGCCGAGCATGCTGGAACGCTCCGAGAGGCCGCCGCCGCCATCATCACCGACACAAATGCCTGGGACATCGACACGCCTGCGATCACCTACCGTCTGCGCGGGAACGTTTATGTGGAGGTCACCCTGAGCGGCCCTTGCCGCGACCTTCATTCGGGCCTTTACGGAGGCGCGGTCGTCAATCCGCTGAATGCTCTGACCGAGATCCTCGGGCAGCTTCACGGCCGGGATGGCCGCGTTCAGATCCCAGGCTTCTACGATGACGTTCAGGAGCTTTCAGTTAGCGAGCGCAAAGCCTGGGCAGCCCTGAACTTCGACGAAGCAGAATTCTTACGTGAAGCGGGCCTATCGCAAACCATTGGGGAAGCGCATTACACGCTTCTGGAACGCCTCTGGGCGCGCCCGACATGCGATCTGCACGGCATCTGGGGCGGCTATACTGGGCCTGGCTCGAAAACCGTGATCGCGAACCACGCTTCGGCGAAACTCAGCTTCCGCACTGTGCCGAACCAGAAGCCAGCCAAGATCATGACGGGCCTGCAGCAGTTTCTCGACGCCCGGACCCCGCCCGACTGCAAATGGCGCGTGGAGCAATTCGGCGGCTCCGAAGGCATCCTCGTGCCCGCCGAAGGCCCATTTATGCAAGCGGCGCGAGCCGGGCTCAAAGACATCTTCAAGAAACCGGCCGCGATGGTCGGCTGCGGCGGGTCGATACCCGTTGTCGGGCATTTGCAAAAACAGCTCGGCCTCGAACTCGATCCTCGTCGGGTTCGGCCTGTCCGATGATCGCATCCACAGCCCCAACGAGAAGTTTGAGCTGAAGTGCCTGAAAAACGGTATCTTGAGCCACGCGGCGATCCTGGCGCGGATGGGGAAGATCGCGTTGTAGTGAGCCGCTTGAGCCTATCCTGCCCTTCTCCCCACCGGAAGGAGCGTCATCGCGCGAGGCTCGGGGGTGGCCGGTTGCGTCAATGAGAGGCAGCAGGTGCTTCGCCAGCGCTGCCATGGCCGGCCTGACCGAAAGCCAGTTCAATCTCGCGGTGCTTTACGAGCGCGGACTTGGCCTTGCAACAGAATAATCAGAAGGCCTTTCTCGTATTAGGTCGCCTCTCTCGCTGGAGACAAGGAGGGCGAGATCCCCGAATGGGCATTGGAGGCCGCTGCGACAGATCGCTGGCATAACGGTCATCAAGAGGTGCTGATGCAGCCCTACAATGCTGCAATCCGGCGCATTTTGAAAAACCGTGCCCTCAGCTGCACGCATCTCCTCTAGCAATGGCTGTGCCGTAAGCGCGCGGCGCGCCCCAAGCGAGCGGCAGGGTGGAAGCAGGTTTACCTGAAGCGTGCGTGTCGGGAGCTTCAGGTGCGGTGCCAGGCCGATGGTTCTTCAGTCGTTTGTCGCGGGCACTCACAGAGCGGCAACGCGTCTGTACGGCTCGCGGGCCGTGATTTTCAGCCGCCCGACAGCAGGAATCGCACGAGATCGGACCGTTTGAGCTTGCCGTTCGGGGTGCGCGGCAAGGTTTGGACGATGATGTATTCTTTCGGGCGCTTGTAAGCCGCAAGCGTTGTGGCGGCGAAAGAGGCAAGGTCGGCTGCGATACCGCTTTTGGCCTTGTCGTGCGGCACAACGAAAGCCGCGATGATGGAAACGCCATCGCGAACCGCGACCTCGGCAACCGCGACTTCAGCCACAGCCGGATACTTCGCAAGCTCCTGCTCGACCTCGGCTGGCGAAACGCGAAAGCCGCCCGCGTTCATGAGCTCGTTGCGGCGGCCGAGATGGGTCACATACCCGTCCTCGTCCATGACGCCTGCGTCGCCGCCGATGAACCATTCGCCGCGATAGACTTCCGCCTGATCCCCGGGCCTACGCCAATAGCCAAGCATGAGGCCGGGATCGCTGCGGTGGACCGCGATCAGCCCTTCCGAGCCTGCCAGAAGCGGTTCTTCGCCGCGAACGCCGTCCAGGATGGCGACACAGCGCTCCGCCTGGGGTCGTCCGACCGTGCCGGGTTTTCGCGGGACGCTGGGCGCGCTCGAAAGGTACGTCGAAAGCTCGCTCTGGCCGAGGGCTTCATAAAGCGGCGTGCCTGCCTTGTTCTGCCATTCGTCCGCGACTGCATCTGGCAGCGCTTCGCCCGCCGTCAGCCCATGGCGCAGCGCAGTTAACTTGGTCCGATCGAGATCGCCGTATTTCAGGATCTGCCGGTAAACGCCGGGGACCGCGGCGAAAATTGTGACATCGAAAGCCTGCAGGAGACGCGGCCAGTGAGCCGGGTCCTTCTCTCCCGTATAGACGATGGAAGTCGCCCCGTTGGCCCAAGGGTCGGTAAGGCCCGTTCCCATCGTATAGGTCCAATTGAAGCTGCCAGCGTGCATCAGCCTGTCTCCGGGCTTGATGCCATACCATCCCTGATACATAGGCCGCCGCCCCCAGGCGCTCCGATGCGCATGCAGCACGCCTTTCGGGTCCGCCGTAGTGCCGGAAGTGTAGATGAGGAAAGCCGGATCGTTGGCGGCTGTGTCCGCGTACCGGGCAAGAGGCCCGCTTTCGATAGCAGCCACGAGTGCTTTTTTGGGGATGATGACGAGACCGGGAGGAAATGGGCCGTGCGGCAGGCTGTCGTCGAGGACGATCGCTGCCGCCTCGCTGTCCTCCAGCATGAAGGAGAGTTCGCGCTCGGTAAGATCAGGCGACGCGGGAACGGGAATAAATCCGCCCGCAATGGCGCCGAAAAAGGCCAGCGCGTAGGCGGTGCGATTGCGCAGGCGGATAAGAATCCGGCTGCCGGTCTTCAACTCGTATTTGGCGCCGAAGCTATAGGCCGCCCGGAGCACGGCCTGCTCCAGCGCAGCGTAACTCCAGTTTTCGACATCGCGCCCGCCTGGATCGTGAACCACGAGCAATGCGGGCTTATCGCGCTCCGCATGGCCTGCGCGCAGGCAATATCGCGCCATGTTTAAGGCTTGCGGGGGAAGCTCACCTCGATATCCAGGCTTAACGTTGCTCACGGCCTTCCTTGAGCGATGCGGCGCTTCTGGCGTTGTCGGTCCACCATGTCTCGATCCTCGCGCCGTAAAGGGTCGAGAGCGGCGGCTGTCGCAGGAAGGACCACGCTGCGATCCACTGCTTCGGCGCATGATATAATGGAATCCCGTAAAGGCCGGAGAGCAAAATCCGATCAAGCGCCCGAACGGCAGAGGCAAATTCCGCGCGTGTCTTCGCCGCCAGCATGGCCGCAATCATCGCGTCGGCGCCAGCGCTCTGGACACCTGCATAGTTGAAGCTTCCCTCCTGGGAGGCCGATCGCGCGACCAGCGGAAGCTTTGCTCGTTTCCTGGTGAGAGCGACGACGACCAGTTCGTCTGCATCATGTCGAAGTCGAACGAGGTGCTGCGCCGCTGGAACTGCGCGGAATCGATGAGCCGCACCTGCGCGTTGATCCCGATCTGCCGCAGGAAGCGGGAATAGGCGAGCATGAGGCGCTCCTGCTCGTGAGTCGCGCAGATCATCTCGAAGGCGAAGGGCTGCCCTGTCGCCTTGCTGGTCATGACCCCATCGCGAACCTCGTAACCGGCTTCCTCCAGCAGTGTTATGGCGCGCTTGCGGCCTTCGCGGTTGGTGCCGGTGCCATCGGTGACGGGCTGGCTGAATTCGCCTTCCATTATGCCCGGCGCAAGCCCGGTTGCGAAAGGCGCCAGCAACTCCCGCTCACGGGCATCCGCTGGATGACCGTGCGATGAGAGCTCGGAACGGTCAAAAAAGCTTTCGGTGCGGGCGTAGAGGCCGCGGAACAGCGTTCTGTTCAGCCATTCGAAATCGAAAACCAGCGTCAGCGCCTCCCGCACGCGTTTGTCGGCAAACAGAGGCCGGCGCGTATTGAAAACGAGCGCGGACATCGGCGCGGGCACCCCCAGATCGAACGTAAGCTTTTTGACGAGCCCGTCCCTGACAGCGGGAAAATCATATGCTTCCGCCCATTTCACCGCGTCGATGGGATCGCTGTCGCCTTGGACGTCGAAAAGGCCCTTCCGGAAGGCCTCCATCATGGCCGTATTGTCGCGATAATAGTCGATGCGGATGGTGTCGAAATTGAACTGCCCGCGTGTGACGGGGAGATCGCGGCCCCAGTAATTGGGATTCCGGCGGTAGGTGATGCTTGCCCCTGGCTCGACCTTTTCCACGACGTATGGACCGCTTGCCACAGGCTTCTCGAAGCTCGTCTTGTCGAAATTCTCGGCGGTGATCGCGTGACGGGGCAGCACCGGCATGAGCCCCAAGATGAGCGGAATCTCGCGGTCGCCGCCTCCCTCGAAGGTGAATTTCACGCCGCGTTCGCCAATTTTTTCCGCAGACGCAACCTTCCCATAATAGAGCCGATGGTTGGGGCGGCCCTTGCTTTTCAGGAGCGACCAGGAGAACAGCACATCGTCCGGCGTGATTGGCGTCCCGTCCGCGAATCGCGCCTCGGGGCGCAGCTGGAACGTGACCCAGCTCCGGTCTTCCGGCGTCTCGACGCTTTCGGCAATGAGTCCATAAAGAGAGAACGGTTCGTCATAGCTGCGCGCGAGAAGGGTCTCGTACACGTAGTCCCTCATGCCCGCGACCGGAGCGCCCTTCACAATGAAAGGGTTGAGGCTGTCGAAAGAGCCAAGCACAGCGAGCCGCAGCGCCCCGCCTTTCGGAGCGTCCGGATTAACATAATCGTAATGTGTAAATGCCGGGCCGTATTTTGGCTCGTCGTGCATGGCAATGCCGGCCTGCGGGTTGGCGGCGGCCGGGCTTGCCGCAGCGAGCGCCGCGATGAGCGCGGCCGTAGCCAGAATCGCAATTCGACCGAGCGTTTGCTGGGCGACCGTTAAAAACATGGGTGTCCTGAGCGCCAAGGGAGCGAGCCCCTCTCTCTTTATTTTCTGCTGAACCTTTTAAGCCCCGAAACCCTCAAAATCATGGCAAACGGGCAACGCCCTCCCGTAAAGGTTAATAATCGGCGGTTGAGTGTTTCACAGCCACGTGAAACTGTCACGGGAAAGCCGCATTTCCGACTATTCAAGCAACAGTGACGGTCCTGGGGTATGGGGCCAGGGGACAAGGACAGCCAACTCGTTTGGGTGAAAGGTTAAGTTTAATGGTTTTCACGAGGCTTGTGAAAGCGGCAACCTTTGGGTTCGTCGCAGCATTTGCACTTACGCTCGGCCTGACCGACGCGATGGCGCAGGGTAAAGACAAGGGGGCCAAGGCTCCCGCAGCGCCGGCAGTGCCCGGAGCTCAAGCGGCTGCTGGCCAGAAGCCGGCTGACGTCTGGTACAAGCTTTGTATCGACGTGCCGGTTCAGGATCCGCCGAAGCAGGGTGAGCAGCCTAAGCAGCAAAAACCCGAGGACATGAAGAAGGTGAACGTGTGCCTGACGCAGGTTGACGTTCGCGACAATGCGACCGCCATCCTGATTGGCAAGATCGCAGTTCGCCAGGTTGCCGGCCAGGATAAGCCGCAGATGCTTGCCATGCTGCCGCTCGGCTCCGCTTTGCCGCCCGGCGCACTCGTGAAGATCGACGACAAGGAGCCCATCAAGCTCCAGTACACGACGTGCGATCAGGCCGGATGCTATGCTGAGGCCAACATTGAGCCAACGCTTATCGAGCAGATGAAGGGTGGTAAGCAGATCGCCTATCTCGGCATCGACGTTACGGGCCGCGCTTTGAGCATCCCTCTGCCGCTGGAAGGCTTTGCCAAGGCGATCGACGGGCAGCCAGTTGCCGTCGAGAAATATAATGAGGATCAGCGCAAGATTGCCGATGTCATCCGTCAGCGCCTTGCCGATCTGAGGAAGCAGCAGGAAGAGAAGAACGCCCAGGCGGCGGGCGCCGCCGCCGCTCAGCCGGCAAAAAAGTAAGACTTCTCATTGCAGGCCGCTATCCGGCGGCCTTTACAGATCGGAAAGCTCTCGCCATTGCGGGAGCTTTTTCTGTTTCGTTGACATCACGCCAAAAAAACTCTTGCAACAGGGGAGCCATCCACACATGACGGCGGCGGCGATCCGGTGGGCGCGTTAGGCCAACTTTGCTTTGGGTGGCGAGGATGACATTGAGACGTCTATCGCGCCACGACATGCCAACGAGCAAAGGATGGTCATCCTTGATGTCCTTCGCGGGGGCGATCAGGTCAGCCCGGGTTGTTCCAGTTCGCGGGATTATGTGTCGAAACCACGCGCTTGTGGCGCTGGCACGGCGCGCGAACCATGTTATAGAGTGCGGCGGAACGGCGAGCCGCGGCGGGCGTGGCGGAATTGGTAGACGCGCTGGATTTAGGTTCCAGTGATGCAAGTCGTGGGGGTTCAAATCCCTCCGCCCGCACCATTCTCTATCCTTCAAATTCGGCCCCGATGGACCGGCTCAACTTGCAAGGGCGCGCTATCGTGGGCTTGTCTTGGCCGCGAGCGGCGCATTGCGCGTTCGGCGCGTACCGCGGCAAGGTCATCCTCAATCAGCGGCGCATATCTCACTCTGAGACGCTCGAACTCTTCTTCAATCTCATCCAGCTCTTTGTCCGTCATCTTGTCGAGCGAGACGAACCCGGTTCGGGCTCCATGAACCCCGCGCAGCAGTTCATCGAGCTTCAGGCGAACAATGCGCGTCTCGCGGTTCTGCGTATTCTGAATGAGAAAGACGATCAGAAAAGTAACGATCGTGGTGCTCGTGTTGATCACGAGTTGCCAAGTGTCCGAGTATCCGAAAAGCGGCCCCGATACGCCCCAGGCTATAACGACGAGGACAGCGGCGATAAAAGCCCATGGTGTCCCGACCAGAAAGGCGGTTCGCTCCGCGATATGCCGGAAGAGCTGGTTCATTTGGCGCGCTGCCTGCGGATGAGTTCCGTGCCTTCACTTGGCTAACAAAGCTGGGGCGAAATCGGCGCAAACTTCAGAAGCCAAGAGTGCTTGAATGAGCGCCTTGAACGCAGCCCCCTGAACGCTTGAGGCGATGAGGCAAAACGCTCGTTCGTTTTCCGTAACAGCGCCTTTCTTGTCCACAAGTGAATTAACGAGACAAATGCTCTCGATTGACGCAGTAAATTGTAAAAAGTAGATAGGAGCAGGGTTTCCCTAGACCCACGCCGGACCCTAGCGGCATTGCCCCCCTCTTTCCGCCGCTAGGGATTTCTACCCGTTTCGATCTTTGGGGATGCGTGCAGGGGCAGGCGCATTCCTGCAAAGGTCCTTTAACTACTCTCGGGTAAACCTGGGCGCAGCTTTGGGTTGCGTCTTAGGTGCGTGTTTACCATGAGTAGACGAGGGAATATCTCGGAGGGTAAATCGACCCAAAAGCCTGGGACCGCGGGCTCGAAACCGTGCTTCGTGCCCAGCATTCGCCCGAATCGCGCTTTGAGGTTTCACGCGCTGCAGAGTTGGTCTAGGTTGCAGCGCATTATCAACGATTCCCCAAGCTGGATCATGATCGTTACGGCTCTCGTCGCCTCTCTTTGCGCCTGTTCGGTGCCCAAAACATCGCGCACGGTCGATGAAACTCAGACTTTGAGCCCGAGGGTGATCAAGGTTGGCGATCCCGTTCCCAAGGGCGGCGGTGTTTTTAAGCTCGGCGATCCGTACGTCGCTGGCGGTAAGTGGTATGTGCCGGTCAACGATCAGGCTTACGATCAGGTTGGCATCGCATCATGGTATGGGGATTTTTTCCACGGACGGCGCACCGCGAACGGCGAAATCTACGACATGAACGCCCTGACGGCGGCGCACCCCACTTTGCCGATGCCGACCTACGCAACAGTGACGAACCTCGCGAATGATCGCACCGTCGTTGTCCGCATCAACGACCGTGGCCCTTATCACGATGGCCGTATTATCGACCTTTCGCACAAGGCTGCCGAGATTCTTGGCCTCTATCCGAAGGGCTCGGGGGCCGTGCGTGTCCGCTATCTCTCGCCTGCGCCTCTCGACGGCAACGACACGTTTGAGCACACGATGCTCGCCAAGCAGCCCTGGGCAGCGCATCTCGTGAAACAAAAGCAAGCGCATGCTGCGCCGCCACCACAAAACTTGGCCGCACAGGCATCGCCAACGGTCAATCTTCTTTCCGCGGCTGTTGCGACGGCGGACGCGCCTCTCATCACAAAGAAGGGCGGATTCGAGAAAGGTTCGAGAGAAGTCCCAGGGGCCTGGGTAACGAACGCGCAACCAATTAACAAGTAAGGTTGCTTTAGAAGTCGCACACTCAATTTATTTAAAGGCTCGCGACCCTAACTCTTAGCAAACTGGAGTTTGAGTTGATATATAATGCCAGCGATTCAGCCTGGATAAAGCCGATGCGCCTTGCCCTTCTTTTTTTACTCCTTCTTTTATGTCCGCACTCAGCCAGTGCGCAGCCCGCGGCGGGCTTTCAGACTTCTGCCGCGGAAGCCATTCTTATCGATGTCGATACTGGGACGATTCTTTTCGAAAAGAATGCCGATAAGCTCTTTTCGCCGGCGAGCATGAGTAAAATCATGACGCTGGAGATTCTGTTCAAGAAGCTCAAGGCGGGTGAGATATCGCTCGATACCGAGTTTCCGGTAAGCCTGCATGCCTGGAAGACGGGTGGCGCCCCCTCGCGGACCACCTCCATGTTCGTCCCGCTCAATCAGACGGCGAAGGTCGGCGATCTGATCCAGGGCATTATCGTCCAGAATGGCAATGACGCCTGCATCGCGGTTGCCGAAGGCTTGTCCGGCAGCGAAGATGCGTTCACGCAAGCCATGATCGAAGAAGCGCGAGCGCTCGGGCTTGAGAAATCGACATTCGGAAATGCATCGGGTCTGCCAAATCCCGCCAACCAGATGACGGCGCGCGAACTGGCGAAGCTTTCCATTTACGTGATCCAGGAATATCCGAATTATTACAGCTACTTCGGGCAGAAAGAGTTCAAGTACAGGACGCATACCTTCAAGAACCTGAACCCACTTATCAACGCGGCCATCCCGACGGATGGGCTGAAGATCGGATTTACCGAGGGCGCAGGCTACGGCATCGCCGCCTCGGCCTTGAAAGACGGCCGGCGTATCGTCGCCGTCATGAATGGGTTCGACTCCGATCGCGAACGCCGCGAAGAGACCCTCAAATTCCTGAACTGGGGATTTGTCAATTTCAAAGCCTTCAAGGTTTTCGCGAAGGATGAGACGGTTGGCGAAGCCAGGGTGTGGGGCGGGCTGAAGTGGAGCGTGCCGCTCAAGACGAAGTCCGACGTCATGATCCTTTTGCCAGTGAATGCGAAGGACCACCGAATCAAAGCTCAGATCGCGTATCGCGGCCCGCTGAAGCCGCCCATCAAGGACGGCGACCGAGTGGGTGAGATTCGGATTACCTCTGAGGCCAACGGCACATCGAATTCCGTGCCTCTCTACGCGGCGGCGGATATGGAAGCCGGCGGGATGGTTTCGAAGGGGATCGACTCGGTTCTCCTCGGGGTGAACTCGTACGTGTCGCAGGCGGTCACGAAACTCCTCAAGAAGCCGCCGCAGCCGGCGGCCTCGGCGACTCCCGCTCTCTCGAAGCCCAGCTCGTGACCCGAGGCAAGTTCATTACCTTCGAAGGTGGCGAAGGCGGCGGGAAATCAACCCAGACCGTCCTTCTTGCCGAGCGTTTGAGGCGCGTCGGGATCAACGTCCTCCAAACCCGCGAGCCAGGGGGCACGCCGCGCGCCGAAGCCATTCGCGACATCCTTCTCTCTGGCAAAGCGAAGAAATTCGGCCCGCTGGGCGAGGCTGTGCTGTTCTACGCGGCGCGGGAATCGCATCTGGAACTCGCGATCAGGCCGGCGCTCGAACGTGGATTCTGGGTGATCTGCGACCGCTTCAGCGATTCGACGCGCGCCTATCAAGGCGCAGCGGGCGGCCTGCCTCTCTACGTGATCGAAACCATCGACCGCGCCGTTGTCGGCTCGACGCAACCCAACCTCACGCTCATCTTCGATCTTCCGCCCGAAGTGGGGTTGGAGCGTGCAGCGCAGCGAAATGCGAAAAGCGACTCGGCTGAGCCCGGCGAAAAAGCTCCCGATCGGTTCGAGACCATGAACTTGGCTTTCCACCGACGCCTTCGTGACGAGTTCCTGACGATCGCGAAAGCGGAGTCCAAACGCTGCGTGGTCATCGATGCTTCGGAGAGCGAGCGGCGCGTTGAGGACAGGATCTGGGCGATTGTGCGGGACCGTTTCAGTCTTTAGCCTGCCTCTTACGCTTCCCCTTATTTGGGCCGATTGAGCATGGCAAAGCGCAAATCTGCCGAGACGAGCACCTCCGAGGAAGCGGGTGCGCCCAATCCGCTCCATCCAAGACAGACGGATAGGCTTTTCGGGCATGAAGCCGCCGAGGACTTGTTCCTGAGCGCGTTCAACGCGGGTTCGCTTCATCATGCGTGGCTGCTTACGGGCGAGCGCGGGATCGGCAAAGCCACCTTCGCCTACCGGGCGGCGCGCTTTCTGCTGAGTCAGGAGCAAGCGCCGCGCCAGGCATCCTCGCTTGCCGTTCCAGATAGCCATCCCGCCGCGCGCCAGATTGCGGCGCGCGCGCATCCTTCGCTCTTTGTGCTTGCCGCCGATGCCGAACCGACCGGCTCGATCGGCGTTGAGTCCGTGCGGAAGCTTCGCGGATTCCTGAGCCTCACCAGCCCCGGCGGCTGGCGCGCCATGATTGTCGATCCAGCGAATGACCTCACGATTGCCTCGGCGAACGCACTGCTCAAGGCCGTTGAGGAGCCCCCGCCGCGAACCGTCTTTTTTCTTGTCAGCCATGGCGCGTCGACCGTGATGCCGACCATTCGCTCGCGCTGCATCAAGCTCGCTTTCCGTCCGCTCGATCTTTCCAATTTTCAGAGCGCCGTTTCCTCTGCTTGCGCGGCCGGCGACCTTTCCGAGCCGGATGAGGCGGCCATGCGAAAGCTCTTCGTGCTATCGGCAGGCTCGCCCGGCCGCGCGATTGATCTCATTTCGGGGGGCCTGCTATCGCTTGCCGACAAGGTGGAGCGGATCATGGAGCGATTGCCGAAGCTCGATCATGCGCTCGTGCATGAGCTGATCCAATCGGCGACCGGGGCGCGTAATGCGGAAACCTTCAGCCGATTGTGCGATTTGATCGAGGAGCGCATCGAAGAAAAAGCCAAGCAGGAAGCAAGCGAGCCGCACCGGACGGCGCAAGGCGCGTTCTGGGCCGGGCTGTGGCAGAGCCTGCGCGAGCGCCGCCTCGCACTGGAAGCGCTCAATCTTGATAAAGGAGCCTTTCTCGTTTCCGCTTTTTCCGATATGGAACGTATCGCAAGAAAGCAGTAACGCTCTTCTCCCTTCGCCAGCACGGCGCTCATCCCCAAATTGATATGACAGAAACCGCAGCAAAACCTCATTTCACAATAACGACCGCCATTTCCTATCCGAATGCTGAGCCGCATATCGGACATGCCTATGAGGCGGTGGCAACCGATGCGCTCGCGCGCTTCAAGAGGCTCGACGGCCACCCGGTGTTTTTCGTGACCGGCGTCGATGCGCATGGCCTCAAGATGAAGCAGACAGCGGCCAAGCTTGGCATGACGCCCGATCAGCTGGCTGACCAGAACACGCCGAAGTTCAAGGACATGCTGTCGGCGCTGGAGGTCAGCTACGACGATTTCATCAGCACGCGCGAACCGCGCCATTCCGAGTCCGTCGCCGAAATCTGGCGGCGCATGGAGAAGGCGGGCGACATCTATCTCGCGGGCTATAAGGGCTGGTACTCCGTCCGCGATGAAGCCTTCTACGCGGAAAGCGAAACGGTGCTCGGCGCGAATGGCGTGCGGCTTGGGCCGCAGGGCACCCCCGTGGAATGGACGGAGGAGCAGACCTACTTCTTCCGCCTGTCGAAATACCAGGACAAGCTGTTGAAGCTTTACGAGAACAATCCCGGCTTCATCCAGCCACCTGAGCGGCGCAACGAGGTTGTCAGCTTCGTAAAGCGCGGACTGCAAGACCTGTCGATCTCGCGCACCACGCTCGATTGGGGCATCCCGGTGCCGGACGCGCCCGGGCACATCATATACGTCTGGGTGGACGCGCTGACGAACTACATCACGGCGGCGGGCTTCCCCAAGGTCCGCTCCAAGGCTTGGAAAGAGCGCTGGCCCGCGCAGGTGCATGTCATCGGCAAGGACATCACGCGCTTCCACGCCGTGTTTTGGCCCGCCTTCCTGATGTCGGCGAAGATCCCGCTGCCGGAGCGCGTTTTCGGCCACGGCTTCCTCTACAACAAGGGGGAGAAGATGTCGAAGTCGGTCGGCAACGTGATTGCGCCACTCGACATGGTGAAGACCTATGGCGCCGATCAGGTGCGCTACTTCTTTCTGCGGGAAGTGCCGTTCGGGCAGGACGGGAGCTTCACTCATGAAGCGGTGGTGAACCGCATCAACGCCGATCTGGCGAACGACCTCGGCAACCTTGCCCAGCGGTCGCTTTCAATGATAGCCAAGAACTGCGGCGGCCTCATTCCCGAGCCCGTGGCTCTCAACAAGGCGGACGAAGCGATCCTCGAAGGCTCCGCCGCGCTTCTTGAGGTTTGCAGGGAAGCCATCGACCGGCAGGCGATCCATAAGGCGATCGAAGCCGTCTGGCAGGTGGTCGCGGACGCGAACCGCTATTTCGCGGCCCAGGAGCCGTGGTCGCTCAAAAAGACCGATCCGGCTCGCATGGGGACAATCCTCTGGGTCACGGCGGAGGTGGTGAGGCGCGTTGCCGTGCTGAGCCAGCCCTACGTTCCGCTGGCGGCGGCGAAGTTCCTCGACCAGCTGGGCGTGAGCCCGGAAGACAGGACATTCGCTGCGCTATCCCCGGAAGGAAACCTGAAGCCGGGGACCAAGATCGCGACTCCACAACCTGTGTTCCCGCGCTATGTAGAGGACGAGGCGGCGGCCGTGATTGCGGAATGAGCGCGGGTTTGTCATGGCCGGGCTCACCGGCCCTCCAGTTTACACCCACAATCGTGATCCCGCCTTCGAAGCCGAGGCTGGACCCCATGCGGAATATGCAATGTTAGTCGACAGTCATTGCCATCTGGATTTCCCGGATTTCGAGAGCGACCTCAACGGGATTGTGTCGCGCGCGAAGAGCGCGGGCGTGGGGCATATGCTGACCATTTGCACGCGCGTGCGAAGATTCGGCGAGGGGCTTGCAGTCGCGGAGCGCTTCCCCGAAGTGACCTGCTCCATTGGCACGCACCCGCACTACGCAACCGAAGAGCGGGACGTCACTCTAGGGGAGATCATCGAGCACACCCGTCATCCACGCGTCGTCGCGATCGGCGAAGTTGGGCTCGACTATTTCTATCAGAAGAGCAGCCGCGAGGATCAGGAAGCGGGATTTCGGACCCATATCGCTGCCGCCCGCGAAACCGGCCTTCCGCTTGTGATTCACACCCGCGACGCCGACGAGGACGCCGCGCGCATCCTTCGCGAAGAGATGGCGCGTGGGGCAGTTCAAGGCGCTCCTGCATTGCTATACGGGAGGGCGGAAGCTGGCGGAGACCGCCATCGAACTCGGGCTCTACGTATCGTTTTCCGGAATTCTGACCTTTCCGAAGTCGGCTGAGCTGCGGGAACTCGCTGCCTCGCTGCCTCTCGACAGGCTGCTGGTCGAAACGGACGCGCCCTTCCTTGCCCCGCAGCCCTATCGCGGCAAGCGGAACGAGCCCTCCTATGTGCGGCACACCGCCAAGGTTCTGGCCGATGTCAAGGGCGTAAGCGAAGCCGGGATCGCAAACATCACCACGGCGAATTTCTTCAAGCTCTTTGCGAAGGCAAAACCGGCGAACGCAGACAGTCAGGTCAGTGGCGCGGCATGATTCCCGCTCCCCTTGATTGCTTCGCTGCGGCAAGATACTCACCTCGGAACGCGTTTTAGCGCGAAAGCCGCTTACGATGGTACGTTGAAGGTCCCGGCTGCGGCCCGAATGCCGGTTCCGAAGACGGTACATCTGGCGAGCTGGTTCAAGCGGAGTCACAATGACCCTTCGTATTACGATCCTCGGCTGCGGCTCCTCCACCGGGGTTCCGCGCGTCGGCAACGATTGGGGCGCCTGCAATCCGAACAATCCGAAAAACCGCAGGCGGCGCAGCTCTTTGCTTGTCGAAAGGATCGGCCCGAACGGGCGGACTGTCGTAGTCATCGACACATCGCCGGATCTTCGCGAGCAGTTCCTGCAGGCTGGGGTAACCCGGCTCGATGCCGCGATCTACACCCACGACCACGCCGACCACACGCATGGGATCGACGATCTCCGGACGCTTTACTATACGCAGCGCCGCCGGATCGACGTGTGGGCCGATTCGCGCACGATGAGCTTGCTCCGCAAGCGCTTTCGACTATTGCTTCGAGACGCCTCCGGGATCGAGCTATCCCGCCATCGTGCAGGGGCATGTGATTGAGAACCGCGCGCCCGTCACCATCAGCGGGCCGGGCGGCGATCTGGTTTTCCAGCCGTTCCGGCAGATCCACGGCGATATCAACTCGCTGGGATTGCGTGTCGGCGGCGTCGCCTATTCCTGCGACCTGAACGATCTGCCCGACGAGGCGCTGCCTTATCTGCGCGACCTCGACGTGTGGCTCTTGAACACGCTGCGCTACACGCCTCATCCGAGCCATCTGACGTTGACAAAAGCGCTGGCCTGGATCGGCCAGGTAAAGCCGAAACGGGCGATTCTGACCCATTTGCATGTCGATATGGATTACGACGAACTCGCGGCGCAGCTTCCCGATGGCGTTGTGCCGGCCTACGACGGCATGGTTCTGGAGTTCTAAGCCGACCCTGTTACAGCTTTGCCTCGAACAGCCGGGCTTGTTGAGATGCCTTTTCCAAGCCACGTTTCCCTCATGCTCAAGGCCGATCGGTTTTTCTATCTTCTCGACAAGCGAATTCCGTGCAGCTGCAGAGCACTCGGTCGCCAAACTTTCGGGCAAGAAATCCCGGTGGCTTTCCTCGCTTATCGCCGGACGCGGGCGGCATAGTCCATTTTGTGGGCATCCTGCAATGGCGGCATCTGACGCTTGTCTCCGTATTCCTTCTTCTGAAAGATCTTCAGCGAAATCGCCTTGACGGCAGGTTAACGCGGCTTAATCGCGCTCAATCCCTTGATAAATATGGGAAAAAGGACAGGGCGGGACGCCATCGGCGCTGCCTGCACCGTGCAGTTCCGGCCTTCGCAAGCGTTAATTCGCGATTTCAAAACATATTTAACGGACTTTTGCTCGTCCCAGTAAATGGAAAAATTCCGGCATTAGATTCTATTGAATGGGTGATTCGTTAACAATAAAACTATAGCTATTTCAATGACTTATAGGAGACGCCCTTTGTCCGGTCTTAAGCGCGGCATTTCTCCATTTCGCGCCGAATAAAGGCTTCTTTTACCAACACACGGCAGGAAATAATTCCGGCTCGTTTCTGTTAACCACCATTGTATGAAGGCTCGACGCGGTGAACGAAATGTTTACTAAACCGCGCGTGGCGAGCGTCGTCCACGATGGCGATTGCCGGTCTGGTGATGGCTTCCTGACGCATCCCGCTTCGCGGGCGCCCCCATGATCGCCGCCCGAAAATGCAGTCCCAGCCGTTAAGAAAAATTGCGTCGCAACCCGGTTCCGATTTTGTGCACGCTGCGCCAGTGAGAGATCGCTACTGACTTGAGGTGGCCGCAAAGTACGAAATGTAATCATCCTGCTTCTTTACATCCTCGCCTTTGCAGACCTGCCCGCCGAGAGCGGCACCGCCGCCATCAAAAAAGGGACTGAGAAGCGGTCACTGTCGGAAGAGACTTGTTCAGGGCCTCGACTACGTCATCGAGCGAAGAATCTTCACGGAGCTTGTTGTCCTTCTTGAACTTCTTGATCGCTTGCTCGAATAACGGACCCTTTTTGCCATCGATGGGGCCGACCGAATAGCGCTTGTCGGCGAGCATGGACTGGATCTTTCTGATCTTGGGGCAATCCTGGCCGTCATTAGGCTTGCACTCGAGTTCCGTCTTTTTAACGCAGGGACGGCCCTTCACCTCGCATATCATCAGGCCGAGCCAGCCTGGCGCGCACCGCTCGGGGCTAACTCCGGTGCCCTCGTTGGCAGTCGCTTCGACCCCGTAGAAGAATCCGTAGTCGACCGTCGCGGTATTGCTCCATGACCACTTCGCCATCCAATTGCCCCACTCTTTGAAAAACAATCCATAGCCGGTAGCTTTGATCTCATCCTTGCACTCGTAGTCATTGGCGAGCGCGGGAACGGTGGTGGCGACGAGAGCTGCAAAACTCGCAACTTTCAACATCCGGGCAAGCTTATGGGTATCCTGTGACATGGTGCGATGCTTTCATCTTTGAGTTGATCCATTCGCCTGCCTCGCCGCTCCGAGGGGTGGGTGCCACAGGAGCTTCTGTCGAGGCCGGCATCTGAGAATTTAGGAGAAGCCAGCCCCTCCCGCTGTGCGGTACTGCACACCTCGGCAAGGGGCGCGCCGCAATGCGGGATCCGGCCATGCGCGTAAGGCGCGCGGCGCGGGATGCGCAGGTGGGTATGGGGGGCGACGGAATTTTGTGGGGGGTGGCGGCGGCGAGTGGGGCCACAGGAAGGGGAACACGCCCAGCTAAACCGCGAGGCTACAATTCCCGCTTGACCCAAGGAAGAGACATCGCGGCCAACAAGCGAGAGGGCAGTTTTCAGCCGAGCGTGGGTGAAGACGTGTACGGACGAAAAAAGGGTAGAATCTTTTTCTTCCTTGGGGAACGATGGGTAGTGTCTCAGTTTGAAATTTGCCCCGCTTGACGCGGGCTGGAATCCTGCTCTCAGCTCCTATATGCTTACCGATAAGCAGGAACAAAACGAGATGCCTAAAGGACCAAAAGGCGAGAAGCGCCCCGCCGATGTAATCGGGACTGCGATTTAGATTGCAAAGATCGCCACGGGCGAGATGGCAAATCGATGCGAAGCAGGAAGCGCCGAAGAAGCGCGGACCTTACAAGAAAAAGGCAGCCTAAACGCCAAACGGCCTCCACGAAGGGAGGCCGGGCAAATTTGGCAAGTTACAGCCACTCGAAGCTTGCCGTCGCTCAGTGAGTAGCTCGCCTGTCGCGAACAGGTCTTAAACCGGACTAACCGGAACATCGCCTATATAGCATGCCCTTGTCGAATCAGCAAGTAACTCATGCCGATACTATGAACAATCCCTTCCCGAATGCGGAGAAGGTCATCAGCAGAAACCTCACGAAACTCCCATTTGCGCTTACTGACTTTAAAGGCATTTAGCCTCTCCAAGCTAACGCTTAAGACCATATCGGCTTTTGCCCAACTGTCGTTGTCAGGTTCTCCCCACGGGGTATAATTGCGCTCTAGCTTGATGCAAAATGGGTGCCCGTGCCTGGGAGCAGTCGTGCTGATGGGGACAACCATCGCTAACTTATCGCGGTATGGCAATTGTGGCGCGACGATAACAACGGGTCTGACTTTATTGATCTCAGGTGGATTGAAGCCTGAAAAATCGCAAACAACAATAGTGCCCACTTTCGGGAGATACTTGAGCGGCATGAAACGTCTCCGAGCCAACAGATCAGGAGGACCAATTCCATCGTGAGCCGCAAGCGCCGCTGTATCTGCATCCCCTTAAATTTTAAACTCAGACACTACCGAACGATGGAACCCCGTTGGCCGCCTAATAGGCTCTCATCAGGGGATTTGAAGCGAAAAAGATCAAATACAACCAAGCATTCCTGCTCTGATCTGGGACGGTTAGCCTCAGCCGATAGGAATAAATCCTAATTGAACCGACGTCTTTATACGACCTCGGCCTTGAGTATCGAAATTCACCAGTGGCCATTCCTAACATCAAACAACCGCCGGTATAGCTCGGCCTCACCCTTGTTCGGATGAGGCCGGGGGCTGCAAGGGTTCGAGCTCATGGTTAGCCTGTCATTCATGCGCAAACCGTTCAGCAGCCGAAACCCAGTTTCTACCGCCGATCACTCGTGCGTCAGCCTGTAGCCGAGGAAGCGCTGAGAATCGATCGGGTCTGTCCCGAGCCGCTGGCGCAGGCGCTTACGCAGCTTGCTGATGTGGCTCTCGATGACATTCTCATCGATGCCGTCATCGAAAAGGCCGTAAACGAAGTTGAAGATCTGCGTCTTCGTTACCCGGCGGCCCTTGTTGGCCATCAGATATTCGAGAATTCTTCGCTCGCGCCTCGGGAGCGGCAGCGGCTCGGCATCAACCTCGGGATCGCGCCCATCGGAAAACACTCTGATCCTGCCGGCAAGCGGTTGCTGCTGCTCTTGCTGAAGTCCTCCGGCTGATCGCCCGGATGCGCGCAAGAATTTCGCGTACATGGATCGGCTTGCGAACCACGTCATCGACGCCAGCCGCAAAAAGGTCAAGAGTATCGCTCAGCGATTTCGTTTCATTCATCGCGATGACAGCGGCGGCCGATCGCGACTTTATCTTGATGGGCACTTCCTCGCGGTTCTGGAAATCGCCGAGCAGGAAAGCCTCGACGGCGTCGATGTCCGGCTCGGGAGCGGTGTTCACCCACTGGCGGAAATCCTGAGGAGCAAGACCTGTTGCCGAAACTCCTTCCCGGCAAAACCATGCCGTATATCCATTTAATACGGTTTCACGTTCGTCGACGATGACAATCATGAGGTTTCCCCAAATTCGAGACCAATAATGTTCTCAGCAACGCTTAGGCGTAATAGTTAATGTGTGCAACTTTAGATTGTGCGAAGCTTGGGGAGAAGGCCCTGAAATCGGCGCCGGCGTGACCTTAAAGACGCGGATTCCACTTGGGACTGGTTTTGCACAAGGCTTGGGCGCAGAAAGAAGCCTCGGGCGAGGTCGAAAGGAAATTCCGTGATGCGGCAGGCGATGACTCGGGCGATCTTTGCGGGAACTCTTCTTGTTGCTCTCCATTCGCCAGGGCTTGAGGCTCGGGAATGCCAGGGGCAATCGGATGTGCCGATCGTCAATTTGCTGCCGCCGCCGCCTTGCGAGACGTGTCCGGAGGCCAAAGCCGAGATGGAGGAGCTTGCGAGCCTGGAGCGGGAGCGTACGCCGGAGCAGGAAAGCCGCGTTGCCAGCGATGTCAAGCGCAGCGTCGACCGCTTCCTGGGCGGAGCCAACATCGCCTTTGAGCCTGAGAAGCTTCGCCCCTGCGAGAGTTTCTTTACGAAGCCGCGCCAGGAGGAGAAGGCTGCGGTCGAGGCGGCCAAAGACAAATTCTGCCGGACGCGGCCGTTCAAAACTCCCGGCAATCCACTGCACCCCGTGGAGTTGGCACGGCCCGACGACAGCTTCTCCTATCCCTCGGGGCATGCCGCTTATGGCGCGGTGGTCGGCTTTCTTCTGGTCGAAATGCTTCCAGAAAAAAGAGCGGAAATTTATCGCCGGATCAACGAATACGCACACAGCCGCATGGTCGCGGGCGCTCACTTTCGCAGCGACGTGGAGGCGGGCAAGCTAATGGGCGCCGCGGTCGTGGCGTCTCTTATGGCGAAGCCTGATTTCCGCGAAGCCTTCGACGAAGCCAAAACCTGCGTGCGCAAGGCCGTCGGGCTGCAGTAAGCGGAAGGCGCGAAAACCGGGAAACGTGCGCGGCGGCAGCAAGTTCGGTGGCTGTCCGGGCGCGGCCGCTCAAGAGCGCCACAAGCATATTCGCGCGGCCAGGATCGCCGATCAGCGCGGAGATTTCTGCCATATTCGAACTGGAGGTCATGGCCCTTAGGTAAGCGGCCAAAGGAGCATGCCCACCCCGCGACGCTTCGGAAACGGCCGAAACATTTGCATCATCCGGCCGCTGCCAGACGCCCGCAATCCACTCGCGGCGAGCGCGCGGATCTCCATTCCAAAACTATGGACTGGCGAGCGAGATTTACGAGCCTGGGCGTCTTGTTCGGCGACGCCGGCGCTTGCAGCGCTACGCAGCCGTAGATCCAGGTTCTTTCGCTGTTTCCCGGTTCAGAAGCTTATCCAGAAACAACCACGCAACCCCCTCCGAGGATTTCGGGTTCTGGCCGGTCACGAGAGTTCCGTCTATGCACACATAGGGCTGCCAATCCTCGCCCTTGGAGTAGTTGCCGCCGTTCTCTTTCAGCATATCCTCGACAGAGAAAGGCACAGCCTCGGTTGCCCCGATTGAGGCTTCTTCCGAATTCGAAAAGCCGGTCACGGATTTTCCTTGGACGAGAAGCGCGCCATCCGGGCCTTTCGTGTGGCGGAAGACTGCCGGTCCGTGGCAGACCGCTCCCACCGGCTTGCCAGCCGTAAAGAGGGCTTCGATGATCTTGATGGAGTGATGATCCTCGGCGAGATCCCAAAGCGGGCCGTGTCCGCCTGGATAGAAAACGGCGCCGTAGTCGCCCGGGTTGATCGTGGAAAGCTGTGTGGTATTCTCGAAGGCGTGCTGAGCCTCTTTGTCCTTGAAAAATCGCTTGGTCGAATCCGTCTGCATCTCAGGGTCTTCGCTTCGGGGGTCGATGGGTGGCCTGCCGCCCTTTGGAGACGCCAGCACGACCTTAACGCCCTCATCTCTGAAGATGTAATAGGGGGTGGCGAACTCCTCGAGCCAAAGACCGGTCGGTTTGCCCGTGTCGCCGAGGCGATCATGGGAGGTGAGAACCATAAGAATACTCATGCGGGCCTCCTGATAAGAACGTGATCCATTGAATGAAGCGGGAACTCCTTCAAACGACCTTCACACCTGGAAACATATAGGGGCCAGCGCGGCAGGCTTAATGGAGCTGCCCGATATTTCCAGCCTCACCCGTCCGTCCGCTCCAAAGAACCCGGCGTCAACCGTACTGGTCGAGGAAACGGCGGCAAGCTTGGAAATCCTGCGCGTAGCCGGGAGGCAGCGGCAACTTCTTCGCCTTGGCAAGCTTTTCCGCATAAGCGACCATGCGGGCGGTCGGAGCGGCGCGTGACGCAGCGGAAGTTTCCGGAGCGCTTTCTGCCTGGACAGCCTTCCCCCGTGCGGGGCCGTTTGGGTTTGGCCGAAGCCGCCTTGCGGCGGGAGGGTTTCGCCGCCACTGCGGTCTCGTCCTTTGCCGCAGCAGCCCTGCGCGAACGCCGCTTTCGTGGCTCCGGCTTGGCGGGCGCGGCCGCAAGGTCGACTGCGCCGCGCTCGCGCCGCTGCAGCACGCCGATCAGCTTTTCCGCCTCATCGGCGATGGCGTCGATCACCCGGCGATGGTCAGCCTTGCCGGTCACCACGGCGTCGAGCTGCATCTCCCATTCGGCGGTCGTGCCCGGATCGACGAGCGCAGGCGCGGCGTCGCGCAACAGTTCGAACACTTGCAGGCCGGCGCTGGTCGGCAGCACCCATTTGCCGTCAGCCGCGAGCAGGTTCTGCCTCTTCAGGCCCTTGATGATCTCGGCGCGCGTTGCTGGAGTGCCGATGCCCTTGGCCTCTTTCAGCCGGTCGCGCACCGCCTGAGTTTTCCACGAAGCGCCAGGCGTTTTGCATGGCGTCGATCAGGGTGCCTTCGTTGTAGCGTGGCGGAGCCTGCGTGCGCTTGGCGTCGACGCGCGGTTCGGTGAGCCGGGCCATTTCGCCATCGGTGAGCGGCGGCAGGGTCTGCTCCGTTTCATCGGCGGCGGCGTCCGGCTCGTTGGCGCTGTAGACCGCCTTCCAGCCCTGCACGAGCGGAATGCGCCCCACCGCCCGAAATTCGGCGCTATCCCCGGGCGGCGCAGGCACGCACAGGGTGACGGCCGTCTGGCGGTATTCGTAGTCGGGCATGACCGCGGCGAGATAGGACCGGCAAATGATGGCGAACAGCCGCTTCTCGTCGTCGCTGAGCCGCGCCAGCCGCTTCTCAAGGTCATCGTCGAGGACATTGACGTTCGGGACCACGGCATGATGCGACACGCCTTCGAGCGCGCGGTCGCAAAAATGGCCGGACTTGCCTTTCCGGATCACCGGCTTGGACAGATCGAGATGGGCGAAGCCGCGCAGCCCAGTCAGCGCGGCGGTGATAGCCGGTACGTCCGCGATCTGGTTCTCGCTCAGATAGCGGGCCTCGGCGCGCGGATAGGTGATCAGCTTCTTGCCGTCGCCGTCATAGAGTTCCTGGGCGATGGCGAGCGTCTTGTCCGCCGTCCAGCCCCAGCGCTGGCCGCAGGTCTTTTGCAGCGACGGCAGGTCGAACAGCTTCGGCGGCCCCTGGCGGCAATGCTCGACCTTGACGCCGAGCGGGCCGCGATAGCCATCGGCCGCGCGGGCGATGGCCTCGGCGCGGGCGCGGTCCTTGATGCGCTGCTTTACAGGCGGAGCGTGGCGCATGGCGAAACTGCCGCCCGCCACCTGCGCCTGCGCCACGACCTCGAAATAGTCCTCGGGCCGGAAATTGCGGATTTCCAACTCGCGCAGGCAGACGATGCCGAGCGTTGGGCGTCTTCACCCGCCCGATGCCGATGACGCCGCGCGCGCCGGGCGCCAAAAGCGTCTTCGTCGCGGTGCGCGTCAGCGACAGGTTGAAGATTTGATCGGCCTGCTGGCGCGCGACCGCCGCCTCGTAGAGGGGGCGCATCTCGTGGTTGGGCTTCAATGTTGCGAACGCCTGGCGCAGCGTTTTGGGGTCTTGCGCGGTGAACAGCGCGCGCTGCACGCTGCCGCGATAGCGCAGATGTTCCAGGATTTCCTGGCCGATGAGCTGCCCCTCGCGGTCGCAGTCGGTGGCGATGATCACCATCTCGCAGGACTTCAGCGCCGCCGCGATGGCCTGCAGCTTGGCGGACTTGTTGCCGCCGGTGGCGGGCCGGGTGGGGTAGAGGCCGTCCGGCTTAAGCAGCGTACAGGACCAGCGTTTCCAGGCCGGATCGATCTCGTCGGGTTCGGCGAGACGCAGCAGGTGGCCCTCAGCGGGCAGGATCTTCCCGTAACGGCTGCCGAGCGCCGCCGCCAAATCTTTCGCCTGGCTGGTTTTTTCGGTGATGATCAGCGTTGCCATGACCCGCCGCGACGAATGATTCCCATGAAGGCAGCGTAACGTCTAAAGCGGGACGGATAAAGCTCAGCATCGACAAGCCACAACCACCTCAGGCAAATGCGTGTGATGGCGCACGGTGTTAAGCGATCCTGAGGACGGCACTTCATCGCCGCTAGCCCTATCTCGCTACGCTTCGCTTTTCCGGTCAGCTCCCGCTGTTCGAGCCAAGAGTTGGCCGCGTCGGCCCGCGACGGGGATGCTCGATGGCCGCCTGTCTGATCATGCTGACGGGACCATCTATGGCATCCCTTCGGCCGTCTTTGCTCAATAGCGAGGCGCAAGCCGCATCTACTCCGCCGCCTGCACTACGGGAGCGCCCCTCGTTCTCGACCGAATGCTGTCGTTAAGCTGCTTGCGCGCGAGCGCGGCCTCGGCCCCAGGTGTTGCGTGGTAAAGGTCGAGGGCTTCGAATTCGTCGGCCTTGGGCGGCGCGATCGCAGTGTCCGTGTAGGTCAACCGATCCGGCGCTACCCGCACCTCTTCCCGGATCGCCTTGCATTTCCTATACTCTGACCAATAGCGCCAAGCCTTGAGAACAATCCCGCCAAGATAGCGCGGATAGAAGACGAAGGGGCTTTCAATTGGAAGTCCGCTCCTGCGATCGCGGCGGAATTTCAGGCGGAACGCGCCGCCTTCGAGGGGATGAACGCCTTCGTAGCTATGCACGAGCTTGAACCAGAGGAGCGTCGATAGGGTCGCCCCCAACCGGCCTTTCGGGTTGGCGGCAACCCGGCGAAGGATCGTGCGGATATGCTCTCGACTATAAAAGCTGGCCCAGGCAGCCCGCAACGCGCTTTCCCATTCGGCGTCGCTCATTTTGTTATGATGAGTGACACGATGGTTCAGATCGTATTTGTTCATGTCTGGATCGGTCCACACCCCTTTTTCCAAGAGGACCTTGTGGTCCTCCGAACCAGGCAAGGGGGTGAGGTAAGAACAGTTCCAGTATATCGAGCGGCAACTCGTTTTTGATAATCTCGATATCCCGCAGGATCGATTCCTTCGTGTCTCCAGGAAAACCGGTAATATAGCCAGCGCATGTGATCGCGCCGTGGCTGCGCCACTTCTGAAGCAGGTCGCGATAGTCCGTAATCTTGTTCTGACGCTTATTGGCAGCAATCAAATTGTCAGGATTGATGTTCTCCAGCCCGACAAAGACGCGGCGAACACCGGCTTGCGACGCTTTCTCGATGAAGTTCGGGATCTTATGACATTGGGTATCGACTTGGATCGTAAATCCGATCTTTGGAAACCCGTTTGAGCGCAACTCGATCAGGCGGTCGAAAAGCATTTCCCAATCGCGATTGCGGGCGAAATTGTCGTCAGTGATAAAAAAGCGATAGATTTTCTGCGCGTAGTTTTCGCGGACGATCTTCTCCAGATCGTCCGGCGTGCGGAAGCGGCTCTTGCGGCCCTGCACGTTGATGATCGTGCAGAACGAGCATTGATAGGGACAGCCGCGCCCCAAATCCATGCTCGACAGCGCGCCTGCGGTGCGGTTCAAATGCTTTTGAGGAAGAATGGGGACCGGCTGGCCCTGCATCGCCGGAAGCTGGTCCATATAGTTATAGAGCGGCGCGAGCTTTCCCTCCCAGGCGTCGCGCACAACCTGCTCGAAGCGGCCGTCTTCAGCCTCACCGGCAAAGAAGGAGATGCCCATCGCCTGCGCGTCCCGCATGTCCTTTGGCCATTCCGGCAGCATGGCGATACAGCCGGAGACGTGGAAACCGCCGATGCAGACCGGAAGTCCGGCCTTGAGGAACGGGCGGGCAATGTCCACCGCGCGCGGAAATTGATTGGACTGCACGCCAACGAGACTGATGAGCGCCTTGCCACCGCGTTCCGAGATCATTCGAATGATCTTGTCCGGCCGCATGCGGAGGTTGGTTTCGTCATAGGTGTGGATCTGGATTGCGACGTCCGGGCCGAGGATGCTGCGCCCTTGCGCTTCCATCGCCAAGCCGTTCAGGCAGGCCAGCGTGTTGGAAGGAATGGCAGATCGAAACCACTGGATGGGGTAGCCATCGTCATCATAGTGAGTTGGCTTGATAAGCACGATATGAAATTCGCGCTGCGTTTCTGGGCTCATCGCTTTCCCTTCCCCCAACGTGTACCGGAGTTGCGCACCCGCAAATTACCGTTCTTGCACCCAAAAAATGCACGGCCCTGCGCTGTCCGCCTTTTGAGTAAATGACATTCCGGAAGGAGGGGGGTTACACAAGTGCGGGCGGGCCACAGTGCCCTTTCAACCGCACTGTTACCAACAGTTAGCCCAACACTTTTTTGAGAAGAGCCAGTTCTCCCTATTCCTGGAGCGAGGGCTCCTTCACGAGAGCCGGGCTTTCCTCGGCTTTCTTCCTGGGCGGCCCCATGAGAAGCGGCTGGAACAGGATTGCAAACGCCATCGTGCAAACAAGCGATAACGCCAGCAATTGCCCCATGCTGGACGTGCCGGGATGGTTCGACATCCACAGGCTGCCGAACGCCACCGCCGTGGTCAACCCGCTGAAGAAGACGGCGCGGGTCAAGGGCGAGGCCAGGAGATCGGTTTGTCCCTGACGCCAGGCGACGATGTAGTAAATCTTAAAGGCGACGCCCAGTCCCAGCAGGACAGGCAACGCTATGATATTCGCGAAATTCAGCTTGAAGCCGATTGCCGAGCAGATTTCGAGCGTCACGGTGGCGGCGAGGATGAGCGGAAAAAGCGTAAGGCCGACATCCGACAATCGGCGCAGGAAAAGCCAGAGGAGGATGGCGATGGATAGCAACGCCCAAATTCCGGCCTCGATGAAGGCGCGCACCACCGTCTCGCCAGCCTTTTGAATACTGACGGCTTCGCCGGTCGCGGTGGGCGCGACTTTCAGCACCGCGTCGACAAAGCGGCGCAGAACCCCGTTATTGTTTGCATCACCCTTCGGCGTCACGGAAACCCGCGCTCTGCCGTCCGCTGTCTTCCATTGTCCGGCGAGGTCAGCGGGGAGATTATCCAGCGTGACACGCTCCGGATCCAAACTCATCCTGAGATTTTCGAGCGTGATGTCGAGCGGGGCAATAAGCGCGTCCGTCGACCTTCTGTCGCTTCTCGGAGCTCGCCTTTGCAAGGTTGGACAAGGCGTCCGAAAGATTTCTGGCGGCTTGCGCTCCCTGCCCTTGGCGTTCATGCGAAAGAGCGGCGAGCGATGTGGCCGTGATTTCGAGACTGGACACGACTTCGCTGTCTGTCGGCGACGCTTTCACCTGAGCGGGATGCAAATCATCATGCATCTGATCCGCGGTCTGCTTGATGGCTGCAAGCTTCTGATCCTGGCCCTCCGGGATGAAGCTCGAAAGCGTGATCGCGCGAGCAACCTCGGGAAGCGCCTGCACGGTCTTAGCAATGCTGTTCGCCTTATCGAGCGAGGGCGCTAGAATCTCAGCCGTGCGCCCGGCCACTTCCGGGTTCTTGCTGATGTCGAGGTAGGTCGCAACCGACTCCACTTTCGGGTTGCGCAAGTTCATCGGATTGAAATCGAACTGCAGCCAGTAGAGCAACGGAAGCGCCGCGAAGACCACGGCTACGGTTCCGGCAACGATAACGATGCGATGCCGTTCAAGAAAGTGATCCAACGGCAGGAGGAATGCATAGCCAAGAGGCCGCGCCTCCGCCGGTGGGTCTAGCATCCTGAGGAGCGCCGGGAGCACGGTCAGGCTCATGATGAGCGCGATGATCATGCCCATCCCGGCGATTTCACCGAGTTCGGAGACACCCTTATAAGCTGTCGGCAGGAATGAGAGGAAACCGGCAGCCGTTGCGAGCGCCGCCATGACAAGTCGCCCGCCGTTGGTTGCGGCTGTCTCTAAAAGCGATTGCGTCAAGCCGTGGTGCTCATAGCGCGCCGCGCGGTAGCTCACGCTGAATTGCAAGCCGAAATCAACGCCGATGCCCACGAATAAAACAAAAAAGGCAATGGAGATCGGATTGAGCGCTCCGACGAGCCCAAGTCCAGCCGCGGCTGTCGCCGCGAGGCCGACCAGGACGCTGACCATGACCGCTATGATGATGCGGGCGGAGTGGAGCGCGAGCCAAAGGATGAGAAGAACTGCCGATATCGTAAAGATCGCATTT
Organism: uncultured Alphaproteobacteria bacterium; assembly: GCA_963829495.1. Lineage (GTDB taxonomy): Bacteria > Pseudomonadota > Alphaproteobacteria > Rhizobiales > Rhodomicrobiaceae > Rhodomicrobium. The sequence goes on along the minus strand of CAWHIT010000012.1, from coordinate 45,758 downwards.
TCGACAGCGCCTTGCCTCAGAGTTTCGAACTCGTCATCGGCGATGGGGACAGGCCCCGTCAGCCGCACCGATACGCCTTGCTCGGGCAGTTTCAGGGCTTCGGCTGTCTGTCTTATGGCATCGGTGGCCGCGCGGCCCGGCTCCAGGGCGCTGAAATCCAGAACAGGGGAAATCGTTACGAACTGGCGCGTTGGAGGTTTGGCTCCACCAGCCGCGAATTGGTTGCTCCAGCTGAAATAGGCAGGCTGGCCCTGCAGTACCTTGTTGATCGCGCCGGACAACGACCCGAACTCTGGCGCAAGCGTATCCAGGGAAATGCGGCGAAACCGGACTCCGCGCAAGCTGAGGTTGATGGAGTCCATCACCCCCCTCAGGCTGGGGTCGGCCGCCAGACGCCCGAGCAACAGGCTGGAGCGTGAAAGTTGATTGAGAGTTGAAGTGAGTTCCGTCTCAGGAAGATACAGGAGGCCATTGCGGCGGAAAAAGGCGGACCCGTTCCCTTCGCCTACTTTGCGGATCTCATCGTGGCGTTCCCGCAGCTTCCTGGTCAGCCGATCCGCCGCGCTCTGCGCCAGTTCCGGCGTCGGCGCATCGATCACCGCGAGGACGATCGTTTCCTGGCCGGAAATCGTTTCTGCGCTCGAAAATGCCTTTTGGTAAGCGGCCTGGTTTTTGCGCCACGGGAGGCTCTTAGAAATCAAATTATTGATGTTGGTGTCGATCGCGAAGTGCCGGGCGACGAAGACGCCGGAGCAAGCCGCCAACGCGACTGCGATGGCAATCACGAGCCACCTTGCGCGGGCGCAGAACCAGACAATGCCAACAAGTATGCGTTTCAACATCGCTTCAACTCGCCGCTAAGAGTAGCGACGCCATAGGAGGATAGCGATCAAGATTGCCATGATTGTCAAGCCGAAAGTCCACCAACCCTGGGGTGTTTTGGGGACGCCGGGCTGTTTTTCAATTTCGTCCACGAGGGAGAGAGGTTCGGATGGCTTGGATGCCCCCTCGCTCGGAGAAATGCGAGCAGGACCTTTTGCTTCGTCTCTTTCAGCCATCAGGTTCAAGCTCACACATGAATGACGCCTTCGGAATAATGCAATGCAAAAACCGCCGAACAGTTCCGTCCAGGCCGCCAGCGGGCCGGTCCGCGATCTTAGCACAAACAGGTGACGTAATCGGAAAAGGTCAGCATGAACATGATGATCAGCCAGACCGCGCTTGGAATTGGGTCTGCAGTAAGAGAACGGATTACGGGACTTTCACAGGATGGAGCAAAGGGCTGGACGCGAGTTCCTTCCTGTCCGTTATTGCTTCGGGATGACTATGCCAGGAGGTGGCATCAATATAGCTGACGATTGCGGCGGCAGTCGTTCTCCGCGTCATGCGACCCCCTGGACTTGCCCTGTTAACTTTGGGCTTTGACGTGGAGTGCGACAGCACATCGAAGATGAAGCCGAGGGCTTTTTCCACGGAGGTCGTAAAGTCCTTGGGAAACATTTCGCGGAAGCACCGGGATAGGACCTTTTTCATCGCCTCGAAATGCTCGGGCAACACCCCGGCATGAGAATGCCGCATTCCAAGCTTCTCTATAGTGGGTATGTGAGCCTGACCGGTCCAGGCGTTGACCGGCCAAAGCTCGCTTGAGCGCGTAAGCCGGACGACGCTCCAAAGCATCAGCGTGAACTGTCTATGTTGCTCTTGCATGTCGCCCTTGAACAGCGTCGCCGTTTCCGGCATCGCTTCGAACAACCTGTCATACATAAGGGCGACAATGTCTGGCAGGCGGGGCTCTACGGTCGCGAAGAAAGTCCGTAACGCGGCAAGCTGGTCCGGGCTCATAACAACAACTCCACGCTGCACAAAACGGCTGCAGGCCAGCGGCGCGATGGAAGAAGCCCGATAAGCGACATTTCAAGGCGGGACGGACCCACGCGATCAAAGCGCATGCTTTGTGAAATGTCAAACTATCTACTGCACGCTTAAGATGCGTATCCTCAAGAAGTTTTTCCGGTGAGCCGCGCGACCGTTCTTTCATGGCAGATAAGCGGCAGCAGCTCCTTGAGTTCGGGGCCGCGCTCGAGCCCCGTCAGCGCCAGACGCAACGGGTGGTAGAGTGCTCGCCCTTTCGCGCCTGTGGCCTGCTTCACGGCCTCCGTCCAAGTCCGCCAAGTGCTTGTGTCCCATGGTTCCGGCGGCAGATGCGCCAGCGCCTTCTCCAGGAAAGCGGCGTCTTCGATCACGGGCGTGACCGGACCACGAACGACCGTCCACCACCGATCCACGTCGGCGAAGACCTCGAGGTTGGCGCGCACCGCGAGCCAAAACGCTTCGCCCCCATCGATGCCGCGCTCCCGCAGGCGCTCAGCGACTGTCTCGAACGGCATGGTGTGAAGCAGCTTCGCATTCAGGCCCCTCAACTCTTCTGGATCGAAGCGCGCGGGCGCTCGTGAGATCTTCGCAAAGTCGAACAATTTCGCCAGCGCCTCAAGGCTGTCCTGTGGCTGAAGCGCCTCCGAGGTTCCGATCAGCGAAGCATGTGTCATCACCGCCAGCGGCTCGAAGCCCTCTTCACGAAGGCCCTGGATCGACAGCGAGCCGAGCCGCTTCGACAGCGCCTCGCCCTGCGCGCCGACGAGAAGATTGTGATGTGCGAACACCGGCGCCTTCGCGCAAAGCGCCTCGAAGATCTGCAGTTGCACCGCCGTGTTGGTGACGTGGTCTTCGCCGCGAATGATGTGCGTGATGCCGGTGTCGGCGTCGTCGGCGACGCTCGTGAAGGTGTAGAGCGGCGTGCCGTCCTCGCGGATCAGCACCGGATCGGAAACGGATGCCGCATCGATTTCCTGATGGCCGCGGATCAAGTCATCCCACGCGGTCGGTCGCTGTTCGAGAAGGAAGCGCCAGTGGGGTTTGCGGCCCTGCGCTTCGAGCTCCTGCTTTTCCTGTCCCGTCAGCTGCAACGAGGCGCGGTCGTAGACGGGCGGGAGGCCGCGCGCCATCTGCCGCTTGCGCCGCCGCTCCAGTTCCTCCGCCGTCTCGTAGCAGGCGTAAAGCCTTCCCGCCTGTTTCAGCTTTTCGGCCGTCTCCTCGTAAAAGGCAAAGCGCTCCGACTGCCGGAACTCCTTATCCCAGGTGAGCCCGAGCCAGGTCAGGTCGTCCCGAATGCCGGCGACGTATTCCTCCTTGGAGCGCTCCAGGTCGGTGTCGTCGAAGCGCAAGATGAAAACGCCGTGCTCCCGGCGCGCGAACAGCCAATTGAAGACGGCGGGCCGGATATTGCCGATGTGAAGCCGGCCGGTGGGGCTCGGCGCAAAGCGAACCTTTACGGACATTCAGTCCTCTATTCTATGCTGATTTATAAGAGCTTTTTGCACTCGTCCATCAGGCCACATCCAGTGCACAATCTTGAAAGAGAGCCTGCTCACCATTGTTGGCAGCCCGTAGCATGGCGAGCGGCCAACTTACAAGGGTGTTGATTGTGCCGTCGCTGACAGCCGTCCACATCTTCAAAATGGCGTCAGAGTCGTCAGTTGTTCCTGGTCTTTACATTTAAAGTAAAACAAGCTTGGTCCTCGCTCACCGATTTCGCGGGTCCAGAAGAGCGGCTATAGCACGCTCGCAACATAGGGATTGGCGCATACGCGATTTGCGGCAGGTGCGTGAATCGCCGCCTCTGTCATCCCGGAAAGGCGAAGCCTTATCCGGGATCGTAACATATTGAAGCGCCTTACTTTTTGCGGTCCCGGCTCGCGCTTCGCTTGGCCGGGATGACGAAGTGGAGCGAGCCGCATCCGTTGGCTTGCCAAGAAATGTTTGCTTAGCCCAGCCTCAAACCTCGACGTCTCCCAGCCTTGCAAGCGCCTGCAAACCTTCCCTGTAGGTCGGATACCGCAACACAATGCCAAGCTCACGCTTGATCTTAGTGTTGTGGACGCGCTTGTTATCCTCATAGAAGCTGCGCGCCATTGGAGATAGATCGGCCTTCTCGAACGGTATTTCAGGGGGCGGCGGCGCGCCGATGAGCTGAGCGGCGTAAAGCAGGACATCCTGCGGAGGCGCGGGTTCGTCATCCGCGACATTGTAGATGCGTGCGCCCCCGCCGCGCCTCTCGCGGCGTGTCGCGGCGATGACGGTTTGCGCAATATCCTCGACGTGAATGCGGTTGAAGACCTGGCCTGGTTTCACGATACGGCGCGCATCGCCGGCGCGGATGCGGTCGATGGGGCTTCGCCCTGGGCCATAGATACCGGCCAACCGGAAAATATCGAGCGGAATTCCGCCTTCACGGGCGAGCGATTCCCACGCCTGCTCCGCTTCCACCCGCGCGGATTTTCGCCCGCGGGGCGCGGCCGTTGGCGTCTCCTCATCGATCCATTCGCCCTGGTGGTCTCCGTAAACGCCGATGGTTGACAGATATCCAATCCATTTGAGCGATGGGGCGCTGCGGATCGCTTGCCCATAGGTGACGAACGCGGGATCGCCCTCATTGCCGGGCGGCGTCGAGACAAGAAGATGGGTTGCCGTCTGAAGCGCACTTTCAACCGCAGCGCGGTCGTCGAAGAGAATGGGCGACATTCCCTCCTTTTCGAGTTCGCCGGCTTTGGCGGCCGAACGCACCGTGCCAGAAACGCGCCATCCTCCCGCTTGGAGGATCGCCGCCGTCTCAACGGCCGAATATCCCAGTCCGAAAACCAAAAGATTGCTCATGGCGCAATATCCCACTCCGAAAGCACCTGAACATCATACTCTTTAGCAGAGAATTTAGCTCTCAGCACTGCTTCCTGATCCGCGCTTGCAAGACGACGGCTGGCCCAGACGGCCACGCCGCGCACGAGAGGCGAAGCGTCACCCAAAAGCCCGGCGACGCTTTCCAGAAGAGTTCGATCCCCGGAATTGCCGGCGGCTACGAGCACATTCCGAACGAAGCGATCGCGCCCGATCCGCTTGATGGGCGAACCCTTGAATCGCGCGCGGAAATGCGCGTCATCCAGCTGCAACAAATCGGCAAGCGGAGGGGAATGCGCGGACTCGTTTGGCTTGAACTTCATCTCGCGGGCCGTTTCAGCAAATTTATTCCACGGGCAGACGGCCAGACAGTCGTCGCAGCCATATATGCGGTTCCCCATCGCGGCGCGGAACTCATGCGGGATCTGCCCCTTGTGCTCGATGGTGAGATAGGAGATGCAGCGCCGCGCGTCGAGCCGGTACGGGGCGGGGAAAGCCCGCGTGGGGCAGGCATCGAGACAGCGGCGGCAGGAGCCGCAATGCCCGGCTTCGGGCTCATCTGGTTGCAGCTCCGCAGTCGTGAAGATAGCGCCGAGGAATAGCCACGATCCGAATTTGCGGGAGACAAGATTCGTGTGCTTGCCCTGCCAGCCTATCCCGGCAGCCTGGGAGAGAGGCTTCTCCATGACGGGGGCGGTGTCTACGAAGACCTTCACGTCCTCGCCGCTGCGGCGCGCGAAATCTCCGGCGACAGCTTTCAATTTTCCCTTGATGACGTCGTGGTAATCCGCGCCTTGGGCATAAACCGAGATCGCGGCTCGGGTGCTGTCCTTCAGCGCGACGATAGGGTCCGTCTCCGGCGCATAGTTCATGCCCGCCATAATGATCGATCGCACGTCTGCCCAAAGTACTTGCGGGTCGGCGCGCCGGTCGGAGTTGGCCGCGAACCACCCCATCTCACCGTGAAACCCAGCTTCGAGAAAGGCATGGAGATCGCGCGAAGCACTGCGGACGGCTAATGGCGATGCAATTCCAGCCGCATCGAAGCCTTCCTTGAGAACGCGCTCCTTGATCCAGTCCGCCAAGCCCGGCTGCGGAAGTGAGACCGTTTCTCCCTCAGAAATCGAGGTTCGCATAATGCTCCGGCGGGCTGATACCCGGTATGCGCTCAGCAAGCAGCGGCCGGAACGACGGTCTCGATTTCAGGCGCTGATACCAGGCTTTTGCCTCGGGAAAATCCGTCCAGGGCATCTCGTCCAGGTAATCCATCACCGAGACCTGCGCGGCAGCGGCCAGATCCGCAAAGCTTAGCTGATCGCCGCCCAGCCATTTTCGCTGATCGCTCAGAAAGCTGACATAGGAAAGATGATAGCGCAAATTGCTTCTGCCAGCCCGTATCGTGCTGAGGTCGGGCGCGAGGCGGCCGCGCGACATCGGCTTGTAGAGTTTCTCATCGAGGATGCTTTGGGTGACTTCCGCATCGAACTTGCGCATGAACCATTCCGCCACGCGCCGCTCCTCGGCCCGTTCGGAAGGTGTCCCCGGCCACATGACCACGCGCGCGGACGGTGAGGTGTCTCGCTTGGCAGTCTCCGACAGGTATTCGACGATGGGGTAGGCCCCGCACAGGATCTTTCCCTCAATCGTGAGAACGGGAAGCGTTCCTGCAGGATTGATATTGAGAAAATCGAGGGTGACCGCCCAAGGCTTAACCTCCGAGAACGCCGGCTCGATCCCGCTCTCGACAAGAGCAAGCCTTACGGCGCGCGAGGCGGGGCAGAGCGGGTAATGAAGGAGTGTCACCATTGTCCACTTGCCGCGGACCGGCTGGCGCTACAGAACGCCGACGCGGTCCGCTGAAAACTCTCCCCTCGGCCGATAGCGCTGCAAATAGGGGGAACGATCACCTCGGCGCTGCGCGGTTCAACGACGCCGAGGCCTTCCAAGGTCCGCTGATCCCGAATGGCATCTGGGCTGACGATGTTGTCCTTTTCAAGCATCCTGATCTGATCGACGGTGAGCGGCGCGCCGGGAAGGACTTGAAGGAAGAAAGCCGGGATCTTCGCTGCCCAGAACGGGATCGGCAGGAGGACGCGCTTGCGCTGCGTCCACTCGCAGACCTTTTGCAGGATCTCGCGAAAGCTGTAGACGGTGGGGCCTCCAAGTTCGTACACCGCGCCTTCCGCGGCCTGCCCGGATACTGCTGCCGCCACCGCTCGCGCAATATCTCCCACATAGACAGGCTGAAATCGCGTTTTTCCGCCGATCAAAGGCAGGAATGGTGAAAAGGAAGCCAGCGCTGCAAAGCGGTTGAAGAAATTGTCTTCGGGACCGAAGACAAGCGATGGCCGCAAAATTACGGTTTCCGGGAACGCGGTCAGCGCCTTGGCCTCGCCCTCTGCCTTTGTCCGGGCGTAGGCCGAGTGCGAAAGCCGGTCGGCGCCGATTGCCGAAATATGGACGAGGCCGCGCGCACCGATTGCCTTCGCTGCTTTTGCGATTATTGCCGGCGCCTCCGCGTGAACCACCTTGAAAGTCTGCCGCCCCGAGGGCTGCAGGATGCCCACAAGATTAATGACCCAATCGGCCCCCCGCACGGCCTCGGCGACAGATTTTTCGTCGCGCACATTGGCCTGCAGGAGAGCGATCTGCCCCACCGTACCGAGCGGCTGCAAATGAAGCGCAAGCTCGGGGCGGCGAACGGCCGCTTTTATTCTGCACCCGGATCGCGCGAGCGCCTGGACCACATAGCGTCCCAGAAACCCGGAGCCGCCAAAAACGGTGACTACGGGCGAATTTCCAAATGTTGCAGCCATGCCGGACCTGGTTGGAAGCGCGTGAGAACTAAATTGGTCCTCATGCATAACCCGGCTTTAGCGGATTGGAAAGGCGCGCCTTGCCGCCCCGCCATATTTGGGAGCTTTTTCGCCAAGGGGCTCTCCGTGGAGCAGCGCTTCGATTGACAAAGCCTGCAGCGGCATTTACCTGTAAGGCCATTGCCCAGATGGCGGAATTGGTAGACGCACTAGTTTCAGGTACTAGCGCTCACAAGGCGTGGAGGTTCGAGTCCTCTTCTGGGCACCATTCCCAAAATGTGACATTTTTGTCAAAATTAGGAAAAATGGTTTCCTTTTGGGAATAGATTGACCGTTATCAATGCTCGCACCTGGCTTAAGCTTCAGCATAGCGGGAAACGCAGGAATTCTGCCAATGCTATTGCTTACTGATGGTCTGCCGACCGTGGCCGAAATGGATAGTCTTTTCCCTCCCCAACCCTTTGACCCTCTCCGAGGTAAAGCTGAAGAAGTGCTTCAATCGCACATGATCATCGGCTTCGAGGAAGCGCTCGGTCTCGGTATGTCCCCCGTGGAGGCTCTGGGCCATGTGTTGTATTGGGTTGCTTCGGAAATGGTCCGGCTAAAAACTGGACAAGTCCCGCAAAGCACAGGCTCAACCTCGCCGTCTGACGCTGGCTAGCTCAAACGCAGAGAATTCTCCCAGAAGCGCGCATTGGCGCTGACGGCAGCTCTTGTCTGCGTCGATTGGGCCGGCAAGGGAGCCGGTGCGAAAGCGTGGAGCCTGCTTGCATCCAAGCGGGGCGTCCACTTGTGTATCGCGCCACTTCCACGCCTTTATCGCGACATCTAAGTGTTGCACGCGCCCCGCCTTTGTGCTCCCTCAAATCGTATTCAATCAGAGGGCGTGAACCGCAGCGAAAATGACCGTCTCCGTTTACTTGAACGACCTGCCGCCCGGCCTCGACTTCGGCGGCGCGGTTGCCATCGATACCGAAACTCTCGGACTGAAGCCCCATCGCGACAGGCTTTGCGTCGTGCAACTTTCTTCAGGCGATGGAAATGCGCATCTCGTGCAGTTCGAGAAGGGCCATTACGACGCTCCGAACCTCAGGGAGCTTCTGACCAACCCGCAGGTTCTGAAGATTTTCCACTTCGGACGGTTCGATATTGCGGTTCTCCTGCATTATCTCGGCGTGACGGCCCGCCCGGTTTATTGCACCAAGATCGCCGCGAAGCTCGTCCGCACTTTCACGGAACGCCACGGCTTGAAGGATCTGTGCCGCGAACTGCTAGGCGTCGAAATCTCGAAGCAGCAGCAGACTTCGGATTGGGGGCAGGCCGTGCTGACGCCGGAGCAGCTGAGCTACGCGGCCTCCGATGTCCTCCATCTCCATGCATTGAAGGACAAACTCGACGCACTTCTCAAGCGCGAAGGGCGCGAGGAACTGGCCAGCGCCTGCTTCGCCTTCCTTCCTTACCGGGCTGAACTCGATCTTAAAGGATGGTCCGACGACTCGGATGTCTTCAACCATTAGCGATTGAGCCGAGGGGACGGAAAGCGGAACGAGATGGCATTTGCGACAACGCCCGTGGGACGCGACCCGCTCAATCGGCGGTCACGGGAGGCGCGCGGTGGAGATCGCGGACCGGGCGCGTGAATTCCGCATCGCCAAGCGTCACAGCGTGCTCGTCCAGGTGCTTAAGGTGCTCCTCCCGATCATGGCGGCCGGGATCTTGAGCCTTTATGGCTTCCCTTCCTCTTCAGGGTTTCGATCGATAAGGGACGGGGCACGGCTTCCGTGCGCACCGTTACCTTGGAGGCAGGGTCGCTGAAGATGTTGGATCCGCACGTCAAAGGCGTCAACGAAAAGAACGAGCCCTACGATTTTACGGCCGACTCGGCCACGCAGGCGCAGAAAAGCGCCGACGAGATGTATCTCGAAAATGTTCTCGGTCATATGACCGGGCAGGATGGCAAAATCACAACGCTGACCGCGCCGGACGGCCTTCACAACAACAAGACCGACCAGATGACGTTCAATAATGGCGTCGTCGTCCAACGCGAGGCGGATATGACCGCCACGTTTCAAACCGCCACCGCATTCATTAAGAAGCAGATCGTCATTTCGAAAACGCCCGTTATCGTTCGCCTTCATGAGAGCACGATTTACGCGGACAGTATGACGATGTACTGGGGTGAACAACGGGCAATTTTCGAGGGAAATGTCAGGACGCATTTGGAGCGGCAGCGTGAAGAGGCTGGTCGCCAGCAGTCTGAAACGCATCCTTCGCCGCCAGGAGCCTGGGCCGTGGAGGCCGCCCCAGCACGATAGACCGTGGAGTATTTTTAGAATGGCGTCATATCGGCGAGACAGGCAGTGGACGACGGCAGCCAGCTGGTGGCCGTTGCGTTTTTGCTGTTCGCTCGGGCGGGCGCCAGCACAGACTCCGATCGTGGGCTTTAGCAGCGTCGGCGGCAGCGCAAATTCCAAAAAGCCTATCGATATCGAGTCTGACCGGCTTGAAGTCGACGACAAGACACACGTGGCGATCTTCAGCGGAAATGTTTCCGCGACGCAGGGGGACGTCAATCTGCGTGCGCCCCGTCTCGAAGTTACATACGAAAAGGCGCCAGAGGCTCCTCCACGGGAACAGGGCGGCGCGCAAGCATCAAAACCCGCGAAGCCCGTAAAGCCTGCGAGTGCAAACACAAACTCGGATGCCGCAGATCCGCTTTCGAACGGACAGATCAAGTTCGTTCACGCGACCGGAGGCAAGGTTGTGGTCCTCAACAAGGTCGACGAGCAGGAAGCAACCGGCGACGACGTCGTTTACGACGTGAAGGGTCAAAAAATTACCATGACGGGGAAGGAAGTGATCCTGACCCAAAAGAAAAATGTGGTGAGAGGCAAGCAGATCGACATCGACCTCGCCACCGGACGAGCTACTGTCATTCCGGAGCATGGGCGCGTCCGGGCCATTCTGAGCCAGGATGACACCAGGGCGACATCGGGAAATCCGCTGACCGGCCCCAAGAAAAAGGACGCGGATTCGAGTGCGGAAACGCCTCCAGGGCCGAATTCGCAATCGCAAAATCGTTAAGGTATTTTCGGAGCGGGACGGCAAAGGTCCATGGTTCTTCTTGATAAACGTCAGCGCGGCCCGGTTCCGCAGCGGCCTCAGCAGCGCCCGCGTGTTCAACCCATTCCAGAACCCTATGTAGACCCCCGTTCATTGTTCCGCGCGGGGGAGGAACTGCTCATCGTCGATGGCGTCAAGAAGACCTTCAAGAAGCGAACGGTCGTCAAGGGCGTCAGCATCAACCTGAAGCGCGGCGAGTTCGGTCGGCCTTCTCGGCCCGAACGGCGCCGGCAAGACGACTGTCTTCTATATGATCACCGGCCTGATCAAGCCGGACGAGGGCTCCGTTTTCATCGACGGCTACGATGTCACCAAGCTCTCGATGTACCGGCGTGCGCGGCTTGGCATTGGTTATCTTCCGCAGGAAGCGTCAATTTTTCGCGGCCTGTCGGTCGAGGACAACATCATGGCCGTTCTCCAGGTCACCGAACCGGACAAGAAGGAACGCAAGCGCCGTCTCGACGAGCTTCTGGAGGAGTTCAAGATCGCACGCTTGCGCAAACAGCCCTCCATTGCGCTGTCAGGCGGTGAGCGCCGGCGCTGCGAGATCGCCCGTGCACTGGCGAGCCGGCCCGCCTACATCCTTCTCGACGAGCCTTTCGCGGGGATCGATCCTCTCGCCATCAACGATATTAGAACTTTAGTGCGACATTTAACCGATCGCGGAATTGGCGTTCTCATCACGGATCACAATGTGCGCGAAACCCTGGACTTAATCGACCGGGCATATATCATCTATGATGGCCGTGTGCTGGTAGAGGGCACTCCCGCTGAGGTCGTCGCGAACGAGGAGGTGAAGCGCGTCTACCTGGGCGATATGTTCTCCCGGTGACGGCCGCGTCGAGCGTTCGCAACTCCGGTGGTTCATGTGCTCCAACTAAGGCTTGAGCAACGGCAAACCCAGAAGATCGTGATAACCCCGCAATTGCGGCAGGCCATCAAGCTTCTGCAGCTTTCCGCTATCGAGCTTCAGTCCTACATCGAGAACGAAATCCGGGAAAATCCTCTCCTGTCGCCGGAGGAGCGCTCCGATAACGACGGCGCTTCGGAAGCGCACCCTGAAATCGCTGTAACTGCCAATGGCGAGGCGGACGTACCGGCCTTCGATGCCCGCGACGTCAGTGAGGTCGAGATCGGCGCGGACTGGGAGCCGGAAACTCCGGGGGACCGCGCTCTGGAAGGCGAATCCCCAGCACCTTCTGCCCCTGCCGAATGGCCCACGGCGAGTGGTTCGGGGCCGTCCTCTGGCAGCGACGATTACGATCCGTTTGCGACAGTGGCGAGCGTCAAGTCGCTTGCCGATCACCTGAATGAACAGGCGCAACTCGCTTTCGCCTCGGCCCACGACCGACTGATCGCCCGCTACCTGATCGACCTTGTTGACGTTGACGGTTATATCCGCAGCCCGCTTGAGGACGTGGCTGTTTCGCTGAACGCGAGCCTGGAGGACATCGAAGGCGTTCTCCTTACGCTCCAGACCTTCGATCCGCCGGGGATTTGCGCCCGCGACCTCGCGGAGTGCCTGGCGTTGCAGCTCAAGGAAAAGAATTGCTACGATCCCCTCATGGAGCGCCTGCTCGCAAACCTCGATTTGATCGCTGCCTGCGACTTTCCGCGCCTGAAGAAGGTTTGCGGCGTCGATTTAGAAGATCTGCGGGACATGATCGCTGACCTGCGCCAGCTCAACCCGCGTCCGGGCAGGGCGTTCGATCGGACGGAGGTCGAGACGCTCGTTCCCGATGTTATCGTTAGGCGAGGATCGGACCGGGAATGGCGTGCGGAACTCAATCCGGGTGCAGCGCCATCGCTCGCCGTGGACAGAGCCTATTACGCGAGCTTGAAGGTGCGCTGCCGGTCGGATGCCGACCGCTCCTATCTCAGCGACCGGCTCAGTTCCGCAAACTGGCTCGTGAAAAGTCTCGAACAGCGGCTTGCAACAATCCTGAAGGTGGCGACAGCCGTTGTTGAGGAGCAGTCAGCCTTCTTCGATCACGGCGTTCGCCATCTGAAGCCGTTGAATTTACGGCAGATCGCCGAGAAAATCGGGATGCATGAATTGACCGTGAGCCGGGTTACTTCGAATAAGGCGATCGCGACGCCGCGCGGCATCTTCGAGATGAAATACTTCTTCACTTCCGCGATCCCTGCTTCCGGCGCTTCCGTTGACGCTCACTCCTCCGAAGCGGTCCGGGACCGCATCAAGGAATTCGTATCTGAATGAATCCCCAGCCGAGGTCCTGTCCGACGACCGGATCGTGACGTTGCTCAGGGCCGACGGCATCGACATAGCCCGACGTACGGTCGCGAAATACCGCGAAGCGCTCCGCATCCCCTCATCGGCAGCCCGCCGCAGGCTCAAGCGCGCCGCGAGCGCCGCGTAGGCAGCACCTTCCAAGGGGCGAAGCTCATCGCCGCCCCGTAATTCCGGCCGAAGGGTACTGCTGAGAAGCAAGGAACTCCTGTGCCGGCATGCGAGCGCATGATCCGCATAGAAAGCGGCGCATCGGTCAGCGCCAATTACAAGCGCAATTTTGGGCCACCGGATGGCGTGCGTAAGCCGGTCAGCCAGCAGGGCGATGTCGAAGCCATCGGACTGCGCTTTTGTTTTCACGCCCTCGAATTCACCTCGAACAAAAATGGCCGGGTCAATGCCCGGCCAATCTAAGATTTCATGAAGACAGGCGGCGTCAATGCTCGACGTTACGCCAAAGGGTCTTCTTCGCGACAAACAGCAGACCAGCTAGCACCGCGAGATACGAAAGCACCAGGAGGCCAAGCTTCTTGCGCTCGACCAGGCGTGGCTCAGCCGCCCATGCGAGGAAGGAAACGACGTCCCTCGACTCCTGATCCAGGGTATTGGGGGTGCCATCTTCGTAGTCCACCACACCATCTGTCAGAGGCTGCGGCATGGCGATCTGGTGCCCGGGGAAAACCCTGTTGTAGTTGGAACCCGGGTTGAGCTTGAAGTTTGCCGGCGGGTCAACATAGCCGTTGAGGATCCCGTAAATGTAATCCGGACCCTGCTCCTGATACTGTGTGAACAGATCCTTCAGCATGAGGAAGGGGAATGAGTACCAGGCAAAATCGCGCTCGACGGTGCGGGCCTTCGCCATGACGGACAGGTCTGGCGGCACGGCGCCGTTGAACGTGGCGGCAGCCTCTTTGTCATTCTTGAAGCGCCACTGGAAATAATCCGACGGCTTGCCGGCGCGCATAACGGGTTCGCCTTGATCGTTATACCCGTCTTGAACCTGAATCTCGGCCGCAAGCGCTGCGACTTCCTCCTTGGAGAGGTTCGGGCCGCCCGGTTCTCCGAGGTTGCGGTAAGCCAGGAAGCGCATGTTATGGCAGTTCGAACATACGTTCTTGTAGATCTTATAGCCGCGCCTCAGTTGCTGCTCGTCGAAATATCCGAAGAGGCCGCCAAAGGTCCATTCCTGGCGAGGAACATGATAGTGTTCCGCTGATGCAGGCGCCGCTGCAGGTTCTGGAGCGGGAGCCGGAGCCGCCGCCGGCGTCTGGGCGGCGGCGGGTTGCTCGGCCGCTACCGCTGTTGCGATCGCAGCCAGCGAGAGCATGGTTCCCACCGCGAGTGCCCTCAAGGGCCGCCGGGAAAGAGTGGTCTTCATCGTGGTCATTGTCCCTCTCCTACTCGGCCGGCACTGTGCGCATGTCGTGACCACCCTCAGCCTTATGCGTGAAGGTTTCAGATATGTTGGAAGGCATCGGCCTGGGTGTCTCGATCAAACCGACAATGGGCATCACGAGAAGGAAGTGCGCGAAGTAGTACAGCGTGAAGACCTTGGCCGCGTCAATCGCGTAGCCTTCCGGTGGTATTGCGCCGATGTAACCCAGCGCGAGCACATCGATCACCAATGCCAGGAAGAACCAGCGGTAAATCGGGCGGTAGGTCGTGGACCGCACGCGGGATGTATCGAGCCAGGGCACGAAGAAGAGCACGACGAGCGATCCGAACATCAGAAGCACGCCGCCGAGCTTGGACGGGATCGCCCGCAGGATCGCGTAGAAGGGCAGGAAATACCATTCAGGCACGATATGCGGAGGCGTCACAAGGGGATTGGCTGGCACATAGTTTACCGCGTCGCCAAGGTAGTTCGGTACGTAGAACACCACGTAGGCGAAGAGCATAGCGAAGATGACCAGGCCCAGCATGTCCTTTGTCGTGAAGTAGGGATGGAAAGGAAGCGTCTCTTTCTCGGTGTTCCGCACTTCAATTCCGACCGGGTTATTGCTGCCCGGCACGTGGAGAGCCCAAACGTGGAGGCCAACGAGCCCCACAATGATGAATGGCAAGAGATAGTGGAGGCTGTAGAGCCTGTTGAGCGTCGCGTTATCGACCGAGAAGCCACCCCAGATCCATTGCACCAGTGTGGTGCCGAGACCCGAAATAACCGCGTCGAATGAGGAGAAGAGGTTCGTGATAACCGTCACGGCCCAGAAGCTCATCTGACCCCAGACCAGCGAATAGCCCATGAACGCCGTCGCAATCATCACGATGAGGATGGCGACGCCTATCATCCAGAGCACCTCGCGCGGAGCCTTGTAGGAGCCGTAATAGAGGCCACGGAAGATGTGAATATACACCGCTAGAAAGAACAGCGACGCCCCGACCATGTGCGTGTAGCGCATCAGCCAGCCGTAGTTCACGTCGCGCATCAGCTTTTCGATCGAGTCGAAAGCAAGCCCGGTGTTGGGCGTGTAATGCATCGCGACAATGACGCCGGTGATGATCTGAATCACCAGGAAGAAGGTCAGAATCGCGCCGAACGTCCAGAGGTAGTTCAGGTTTCTCGGCGTTCCAAACGCCATGAAGTCCGCGGTCCACCGGATGATCGGCAGACGGGAATCAAGCCAGCGCGTGAACGCCGTTTTCGGTTCGTAGGTCGAAGCATGAGACATGGAGCAACTCTCTCAGGATGCCGGAGGCTTAGCCGATCTTGATTTTGGTGGCCGTCGTGAAATCGTACGGCGGGATATCGAGATTACGCGGCGCAGGCCCCTGACGGATGCGTCCCGACGTATCGTACATTGAACCGTGGCATGGGCAGAACCAGCCACCGTAAAGGCCCCGGTCGTCGCCGGGCGCCTGGCCCTTCGGAATGCAGCCGAGATGGGTGCAGATGCCGATCGCGATGAGCCAGTTTTCCTTGCCGGGCTTCGTCCGGTTCGCGTCGGTGGCGGGCAAGCCCGAAGGAGCGCCCATGACCTCTGCATAAGGGTCTTTCAGATCCGCCACCGGGACGTCCTGCGCCATTTTGATTTCTTCCGCCGTGCGGTGGCGAATGAAGATGGGTTTGCCGCGCCAGAGCACGGTGATGGCTTGTCCGACGCCGACCGGCGCCAGATCCACCTCGGTCGATGCTTGCGACAGCGCCGACGCGTCCGGGTTCATCTGATCGATGGCTGGCCAAAGCGCAGCCGCTGCCCCGATCGCCGCAAACGCTGTCGTGGCGATGTAGATGAAATCACGGCGTGACACATCGCCTTGATCACTGTCGTATGTTGTGGCCATGAGAGACTAACCTTGTAGGACGTTTTTTGCAGGTGCGAACAAATCGTGCTCTTATGCATCCGAACGATTGGCCTGTCTATTGCGCAATTTAGCGCTCATCCCTTTGGCCAAGGCCCGTCAAGATGCGTGTAGCTCTTTATCAGCCTGATATAGCTCAAAATACAGGGACCATACTGCGGCTTGCGGCATGTCTTAACGTCGCAGTCGATATCATCGAGCCGGCTGGCTTCGATATTTCGTCGCGGGCTCTGAAGCGCGCAGCTCTCGATTACTTCGAGAAAGTCGACCTTAGGCGCCACGGCACGTTTGCGGATTTCAAGCAGGATGTCGAAAGAACTGGTGGACGCTTGATTTTGCTGACCACCCGCGCGGACACCGCCTATCACAATATCGTGTTCAAAAACTCCGATGTTATTCTTGCCGGACGCGAAAGCGCAGGCGTTCCCGAGGCGGTGCATGCTTCAGTTAACCTCAGAGTCCGAATTCCAATGCGCCCGGACCTGCGCTCCTTGAATGTTGCCGTGTCCCTTGCAATGGTGCTAGGTGAAGCCCTTAGACAAACAGGGGGTTTTTCCAATTTTACCTAACCCCAAGCGGCGGAGTGACCATGTCGACATCCAGCGCTGCGCGCATACCAGCTTCGCAATCCGAGCAGGCAGAACCCTTCAATCTTGAGAAGTCTAAAGCGCGTGTGTGGTTCTCATCTCTCCGCAATGACATCTGCGCAGAGTTCGAACGCATCGAAGATGACTTGAAGACTGGCCCCGCGGCGTCGCTCCCCGCAGGCCGGTTCGTCCGCAAGCCCTGGAAGCGCACCGACCACACCGGAGCGGATGGCGGCGGCGGCACCATGGCCATCATGCATGGGCGCGTCTTCGAGAAGGTAGGCGTCCACGTCTCCTCGGTTTACGGAGAATTTGCGCCTGAGTTCAGGTCGCAGATCCCAGGTGCGGATCAGGATGCAGGCTTCTGGGCCTCCGGGATCTCGCTGATCGCTCACCCGCTCAACCCCAACGTGCCCACCGTTCATGTGAATACAAGGTTCATTGCGACAACCAAGTGGTGGTTTGGGGGCGGCTCCGATTTAACTCCCATGCTGGAGCGGAGGCGCAAGGATTCCGACGAGGATACGATCGACTTTCACGCGAAGCTGCGCGGCGCCTGCGAAAAGCATCCCGTTGCCGACTATGCCCGGTACAAGGCCTGGTGCGACGAGTATTTCTACCTTCCGCATCGCAAGGAGCCGCGCGGGATGGGCGGCATTTTCTACGACTACCACAATTCCGGGGACTGGAACGCGGACTTCGCCTTCACCCAGGATGTGGGGCGCGCATTTCTCGACATTTACGCCAAGCTTGTGCGCCGCAACATGAACACCCCATGGACCGAAGCCGATCGCGAAGAGCAGCTTGTCCGGCGCGGGCGCTACGTCGAATTCAATCTGCTCCACGATCGCGGCACGGTATTCGGCTTGAAGACAGGCGGCAACGTCAATTCGATCCTGTCCTCGATGCCGCCTGTGGTCAAATGGCCGTGAGCCATCACCGCTGATCTATGAACCTATCGTGACCCCGGTATCCCGGGGTTCTCCCGTTTCTTCTGCTCCTCCCCCGCGGTGGCCGCGCGAAGTTGATAGGAGTTCAACACGCAGGTCTTGTCCTTGTCGAGCGTGGTGAAAGCCGGGTTCGCCCGGTCGACAAAGTCGGCCTGCGTGACGTAGCCCTGCTTGTTCACGTCGTAATAGTCGAAGTTGGCGACTTCGAAGAGCCTGTCGATTTTCTCAAGTTTTGCAAACTCTTCGCGCGTCAGTTTGCCGTCGTGATTGGTATCGACGTCTTTGAAAAGCGACGCCGCATAGGCCCGCCATTCATCGCAGGTGACCTTGCCATCGTGATTGAGGTCCCAGGTCTGAGCCGCGCGGATGAAAGAGCCCTCAACGGTGTCGCTTAGGCCGGGCGCGGTTCCGGTGCATCCGGCTCCGAGGAGCGTGACGCAGCAAC
The DNA here is from genome assembly GCA_963829495.1 of uncultured Alphaproteobacteria bacterium. GTDB lineage: Bacteria > Pseudomonadota > Alphaproteobacteria > Rhizobiales > Rhodomicrobiaceae > Rhodomicrobium. Next base: position 27,558 of record CAWHIT010000012.1, on the reverse strand, counting down.
CGGCCAGTAATATTCCGGGGTGTAGAGTTCGTATCCGAGGCATGGTGTCCGACCAAATTAGGAAATCATTCAGCAAGCAGATACGGAGAAACCGCAAATTGTGGTATGAATAGGCCAAAGCGAGGTGAGTTGACGCTTTTGTGCCATTTTTGACTCTCCTCCCCCTCAAATTCGGGGCGACCGGGCTGAAGATTTTGGATCGGTACACGTGGCCTTGGTATAGAGGCAGGGAATGATCGATTCGGGCGCTTGTCGTCTAAACAAGGTGGGGATTGTTGATGCATTGCCGGTTTGTGGCCGCAGGCATGTTGGCCTTTTTTTCCTTCTCGGGCGCGGCCATGGCTGGCGAATGTGCGGGAAATCCTGACGCGCTCGGCACTAGCCGGGTGATCTCAATCGACCCCTCCGAGTTCAAGCGGCTCGGCACGATCCAATACAAGGAGAGTTTGCCTCTCGAGGACCACGAGGTGGTTCTCACCTTCGACGACGGACCGATTCCGCCAAACACCGATAAAGTGTTGGACGCACTCGCGGCCGAGTGCGTCAAAGCAACGTTTTTTGTCGTGGGGGAAATGGCGAGGGCGCATCCCGCAGCCTTGCAGCGAGCGTACCGCGAGGGGCATACCATCGGCACGCATACTGAGCATCATGCGCATGTCGAACACATTTCGGCGGAAAAGGCCCAAAAGGAGATCACCGAGGGGATCGCCTCGGCCACGCAAGTTCTTGGCGACAAGAGCGCCGTAGCGCCGTTTTTCCGGTTTCCGTATCTCGAAGCAGCCGACGAACGCGCTCTGAAATTGGGATTGAGCATCTGGAGCGCCGACCTTCACGGCAGCGACTGGACCTTTATCAACGGCGAGAAGGTTACCGCTCTGACCTTGAGCCGCCTAGAGGCCAGGAAGAAAGGGATTGTGCTTCTTCACGATATCCACAAGAGGACGGCGGAGGCGCTGCCGGTTCTCCTGCGTGAGTTGAAGAAGAGAGGATACCGCATCGTGCACGTCGTGCCGGCGGGCGGTGCTGTCGCGAAGATCGAAGAGAAGCCGGAAGCGAAGACGGAGCAGACAGCTGTCGCAAAACCGGATGAAAAGACACCCGTCAGCACAGAGCAGGCGGCGGCTGCCACAAGCTTGGTTGACAACCCGCTCGTGAAGGCGGTGCAGGCGGTTCTCACAAACCCGGCTGAAAAAGCGCCGGTGAAGACAGAGGAGGCGGCTGCCCCAAGCCCGGCAGAGAACGCACCGGCAAAGACGGAGCAGGCCGCTCTCGCAACCCCGGAGCCTGCGCAAAAAGTGAAACACGGGACCCCTGCAAATCTCGACCAAAAAAGCCCGAAAAATGCGGACGGATGGCACACGCGCCTGAAGCGGTCCCGCCAGGCTAAAGCCGATGAGAAGCGGGATCCCTTTCAAAATTTTTTCCGCGCGCTGTGGCATCGATAAGCCCGCGTGATTAGCTTCGAGGAGTGGCTAGTACGGCCCGAGGCAAGTTCGCCCCCATTTGCCGCACGCTCTTTAGCGAGCTTGCCTCGGATAAGCTGTACTAGAATCAATAAGTTGCTAGTACGCCTTATCCGCGGGAAATCCTGTCAGCGCCAGCAGCAAATGGGTCAGGACCCCCCGCGGGGCGTACTGGAGACCCAATTCCCGAGGCTGACATCGTGATATCCGACATCGAAGGCATGACCAAGGCAGCACCGCTTTCACGGCGAGAGTTCATGACAGCGGCAGCGGCAACAGCGGCGGGGTACACGCTTGCGACAGGGCCCGTTCGGGCGGATGCAATCAGGACGGATACGAACGGTCTCACCACAGGCGACGCCAAAATCCCGGTCTCGGGCGGCGAGATGCCGCTCTATTTCGCCAAGCCTGACGGCGTCAGCAATCCTCCGGTCATTCTCGTGGCGATGGAGGTGTTCGGCCTTCACGAGTACATAAAGGACGTCGTCCGCCGGCTCGCCAAGCTCGGCGCGTTTGCGGTGGCACCGGATTACTACTTCCGCGCGGGTGTCGACCTGACGAAGATTACCGACTTCAAGGAACTGATGCCCGTCGTGAACGCCAAGCCGGACGCGGAACTCGTGTCGGACCTCGACGCCACCGTGGCCTGGGCGAAGTCCCAGGGTGGCGATACTTCGAGGCTCGGGATGATCGGTTTTTGCCGCGGTGGCCGGTCTGTTTGGATTTACGCGGCGCATGGCGACGCTCTGAAGGCGGGCGTTGCTTTCTACGGCTCGCTCGTCGATCCGCGAAATCCGGTCTGGCCGAAGAGCCCGATCCAGCTTGCGCCTGATGTGAAAGCGCCTGTGCTCGGACTTTATGGCGAGGCGGACCAGGGTATCCCGGTTTCCCAGGTCGAAGAGATGAAAGCCGCGCTGAAAGCGGCCGGAAAAACAGCGGAGTTCAAAATCTACCCAGGCGCGCCCCACGCCTTCCATGCGGATTACCGGCCAAGCTACCGGAAGGAAGCAGCCGAAGATGCGTGGCAAAGGATGGAAGCCTGGTTCAAGACGTATAAGGTCTTATCCTGATCGGAGACGCGATGAGCGCCAACGCCGCACTGCTCACGGATAGAAGCGTATTGGAAATCGGAGGCGAAGACCGCGCGAGCTTTCTTCAGGGCCTTCTAACGAATGATGTCGAGGGCTTGACTGAAGGCGAAGGACGCTTCGCCTCGCTCCTGTCGCCCCAAGGCAAAATTCTATTCGATTTCTTCATCGTCTCCGCCGGCGATACCTTTCTTGTCGATTGCCCGAGTGAATACGCGGCAGACTTGGCCAAGCGCCTCGCGCTTTACCGGCTGCGCGCCAGGGTTACGATTGCAAGCGCCTCGGATCGCTGGGTCGTTGGGGCAGTCTGGGGCGAGGGCGCGCCGGAATGGGCCAGGGCGAACGCGCCGGTCGCTTATCCCGATCCTCGCCTGCCTGCCCTGGGATTTCGGGTGCTGGTCCTTGGCTCCCATCAACCGGACTTTTCCGCAAGCTTCGACGACTACGAAGCCATGCGCGTCGCGCTTGCTGTCCCCGATGGCGGCAAGGATTATGCCTATGGCGACGCCTTCCCGCACGAGGCCTGCTTCGATCTCCTTCATGGCGTGAACTTCAGGAAGGGTTGCTACGTCGGGCAGGAGGTGGTCTCGCGCATGCAGCATCGCGGGACAGCGCGGACTCGTGTGTTGGCCGTATCGGCGAAGCAGCCTTTGCCGCAGGACGGGGCCGATATCATGGCCGGCGGCTTTGCGGTGGGAAGGCTCGGTTCGGTTGCGGGCGAGCGGGGCGTGGCGCTGGCACGGGTGGATCGGGTAAAGGAAGCGCTTGCCAAGGGGCAAAACCTCGCCGCGGGCGGCGTTCCGGTTGAGCTTTCAGCGCCGGTTTGGGCGAATTACTCGCTCGACCCTGAGCCGGCCGGGGCTGCGCATTGACCGCAAGCGGGAACGATGACCTTTGCCGCTGCCCTTGGGCGCGCGGCGATGCGCTTTACATTCGCTACCACGACGAGGAGTGGGGCGTTCCGAAAACGCGGGACATCGAGTTCTTCGAGAAGCTGATCCTGGAAGGGTTCCAGTCCGGCCTGTCCTGGCTCACCATCCTTCGCAAGCGCGAGGGTTTCCGGAAGGCTTTCGACGGGTTCGAGCCTGAGAAAATTTCACGCTACGACGAGAAGAAGATCGCGGAGCTGCTTGCCGATGCGGGCATCATCCGGCATCGCGGCAAGATCGAAGCAGCCATCACCAACGCGCGCGCTTACCTCGACCTGGCGAGAAGCCAGACGCTTGCGGGTTTCTTCTGGGCTTTCGTCAACGGCGAGGCCATCCAGAACCGCTCCGCGAGCATGGCCGATGTGCCGCCCCAAACGCCGCTGAGCGGGGCCATCGCCAAGGAGCTCAAGGCCCGCGGCTTCCAATTCTGCGGCCCGACGACAACCTACTCGCTGATGCAGGCCTGCGGCCTCGTCAACGACCACCTCATCTCCTGTCATCGCTACGATGCATGTGCGGCTTTGTCGCGTCCGCAACTCCTGGCATAAAGGAGAGGAGAGGGGACGAAACGAGGGAGCCGAACATGAATGCGCCGATAAGAATCACCTCGGCCCGCGCGGGTCTGGCAGCGCATGCTTTCCGGCCGCCGCCTCGACCTCCTGGACCCTTCCCCATTTGACATCGAGTTAAGCGACATCGCGCACGGCCTGGCGCGCGTGGCTCGCTGGAACGGACAGACCAAGGGCCCGCACGCTTTCACGGTGGCGCAGCACTGCATCGTGGTGGAAGCCATCGTCTCGGCCATGAAGCCGAACCTCAATGCAAAGTTCCGGCTGGCCGCGCTGCTGCACGACGCGCCGGAATACGTCGTCGGCGACCTCATCAGCCCGTTCAAGGCGGTCATGGGCGCTGCCTATAAAACCTTCGAGAACCGCATTCAGCGCGCGGTCCACATCCGCTTTGGCCTGCCGCCTGTTCTCCCTCCGGGCGTGGTGCAGACCATCAAGAAGGCGGATAAAATCGCGGCCTACTACGAGGCGACCCAACTCGCCGGCTTTTCCGTAGCAGATGCGAAAGCCTGTTTCGGCGATCCCACATCTTTGCCGGTTGCGCTTCCGGCGAGCGTTCTGGAACTGGAGCCGATGGCGACCGGGGCGTCGCAGGCCGCGTATCTGCGGTGCTTTGAGGCGCTCGAAGGCGAAGAGCGCAAGGCGACCGCTCATGCGCCCTGACCTGAAAGCGCCCACGCCGGAAGTCCTGTCGCGTTTTGCGGCCATAGTGGGTGAGAAGGGTGTGCTGACCGCATCGGGCGATACTGAACCCTACCTTCACGAGTGGCGTGGCCTCTATCACGGCAAAACGCCGATGGTGCTTCGGCCTCAAACGGTGGATCAGGTCAGCGCAATCCTGAAGCTCGCTCACGACGAGCGCATCGCGATTGTGCCCCAGGGCGGCAATACGGGGCTTGTCGGCGCGCAAATCCCCTTCGAGGCAGGCAGCGAAATTGTACTCAGCCTCAATCGCATGAAGGCAATCCGCGCCGTCGATCCGGCGGGGAACAGCTTGACCGCTGAGGCGGGCGCTACCCTGCAATCCATTCAGCAGGCTGCGGCGGCGGTGAACCGGCTTTTCCCGCTCAGCCTCGCCTCCGAAGGCACATGCGAAATCGGCGGCAACATCGCGACCAACGCGGGCGGCGTTCACGTCGTGCGCTATGGCAACACGCGCGAACTCGTGCTCGGCCTTGAGGCGGTTTTCCCGGGCGGGCAGGTCTGGAACGGGCTGAAGACGCTCCGGAAGGACAACACGGGCTATGACCTCAAAAGCCTGCTGATCGGATCGGAGGGTACGCTCGGCGTCATCACGGCGGCGACCCTTAGGCTGTTCCCGCGCCCGGCTGAGGTGGCAACCGTTTTCGCTGGCGTGCCAAGCCTTGACGCCGCAGGGTCCCTTTTTTCGAGCGCCTCCGAAAAGGCCGGTCCGCTTCTGACCGCCTTCGAACTCGTCCCGCGCATCCTTCTCGATTTCCTGCTGACACACCTTCCGCAACACCGCGATCCCCTTGCCGGGCGCCATCCCTGGTACGCGCTTTTCGAGATTTCCTCGCCCTTGGCCGACGGGGTCGCCGAGCGCGTGGCCCTGTCGATCCTGGAGGATGCAGCCGGGAGAGGCATCGTTACCGATGCCGCCGTCGCCGCTTCCCAGGCTCAGGCCGACGCCTTCTGGGGCTTGCGGGAGGCCGCAGCCGAGGTGCAGAAATACGAAGGCGGCAGCATCAAGCACGATGTCTCCGTGCCCGTTTCGCAAATTCCGCGCTTCATCGAGGAGGCGAGCGCCGCCGTCGCTACCCTTATTCCTGGCTCGCGCCCCGTCCCCTTCGGCCATTACGGCGACGGCAATATCCATTTCAACATATCGCAGCCGCAGGGGCGCGGATAAGGATGCATTCCTGGCCCGATGGGACGAGGTGGCCGCCCTCGTTCATGGCATTGTGCTTCGGTATGGCGGCTCCATTAGCGCCGAACATGGGATTGGCCGCATGAAAGCGGCGACGCTCGAAACCGTTAAATCCCCGCTGGAACTCGCGCTGATGCGGGGGATCAAGGCCGTCTTCGATCCACGCGGCATTCTCAATCCCGGAAAGCTGCTCGCGGAATTCCATCCAGCCGAGTGACGCGTGGGCGCACCCCGTATCGCGAGCCTGTGGAAAACGCTAGAATGCGCTGCAGATAAGCTCAATCGGGACCGGCTTCCGGGCCGGCGCATGCGGATCGATTGCGGGCCGCGCGGTGTTCGCAGAGGCAAACACACGCGGGGCAGTTACGTGAGTACATATCCGGCGGCTTCATGACGACAACCGCTACGATGACCGGGACCGAGCAACCGACGCTGCGGCAGGCGGCTCTTATCGGCGCGCTGGGCATCGTCTTCGGAGACATCGGGACCAGCCCGCTTTACGCGTACAAGGAAGCGCTTCACTCGGCGGGGAATATCGAGGCGCTGCGCCCTATCGTCTTCGGCTGCATGTCGCTGGTCTTCTGGGCGCTCATCATCGTCGTGTCGGTCAAATACGTGCTGGTTGTCATGCGCGCCACGAACGACGGCGAGGGCGGCATCATGGCGCTGACGGCGCTTGCGGTCACGCCCCTTAAGGTGGATCGATGGCGAGAGGCGGCCGTTCTGGTCGGCCTGATCGGCGCCGCGCTTTTCTACGGCGACTGCATCATCACACCCGCGATCTCGGTCCTGAGCGCGGTCGAGGGGCTCGAAATCGCGACCCCGGTTTTCAAGCCCTATATCGTCCCCATCGCCGCCGGCATCCTCGCCGGCCTTTTCATTTTACAAAGCCGTGGTACGGCGAAAATCGGCAAGCTTTTCGGCCCCATCATGATCATCTGGTTCGCCGTGATCGGGGTGGCAGGCCTGCCGCATATTTTCAAGAGCCCTGAAATCCTGAGCGCGCTTAACCCGGCTTACGGCCTCGACCTCATCACAGAGCACGGCTGGACCGGCTTTCATGTCCTCGGATCGGTATTCCTGGTTCTGACCGGAGCCGAAGCCCTCTATGCCGACGAAGGGCACTTTCTCGGCGATGTGATCCGCATCGACTGGTTCTCAATCGTGCTTCCGGGCCTGCTCCTGAATTACTTCGGGCAGGGCGCACTCGTGCTGCAGAACCCGGATGCCGCGGCGAACCCGTTCTATCTCATGTTTCCGGATTGGGCCTTGTATCCGGCGGTTGGGCTTGCGACCGCCGCCACCATCATCGCCAGCCAGGCTGTCATCAGCGGCGCGTTCACCATGACGCAGCAGGCCATCCTGCTCGGGTTCCTGCCTCGCATGGAGATCCGGTTCACTTCCCAGACGGAGGCCAGCCAAATCTATGTCCCGCAAATCAACTGGCTGCTTGCGGTGGCTGTTATCGGTCTTGTTCTCGCCTTCAAGACATCCGACTCGCTCGCGGGAGCCTATGGCGTAGCCGTCTCGACAACGATGCTCGCCACGACGATCCTCGTCGGCGCGGTTGCGCGATATATCTGGGGCTGGAGCCTGCTTCTGACCGGGACCGTGATAACCTTCTTTTTCATCGTCGACGCGACCTTCTTCAGCGCGAACCTGATCAAGATCTTTGAAGGCGGTTATATACCTCTCCTCGTCGGCGCCGTGATCTTTGCCGCGATGACGACCTGGCGAAAAGGCCGGATCATCCTCTTCGACCGCATTGCCAGGGACAACCCGCGCTATGAGGAATTCTGGGAGGACATGCATTGCGCGAACATGCCCCGCGTTCCCGGCGTCGCCATCTACCTTACGAGCCGCGCCGATCGCGTGCCGTCCTCCCTCAAGCTGAACGTGAAGCACAACAAGTGTCTTCATGACACCGTGGTTCTTCTCACGGTGCTGACGGAGCGCGTCCCGCGCGTGGCGAAGCATCGCCGGGTTGTTGCGGAACCTCTCCAACACGGCTTTGTGCGCGTGACCTTGCGCTATGGCTTTGCCGAGTCACCCAACGTGCCGCGCTCGCTCCGGCGCGCGCTCGAACGGAACGTCGATCTCGGCTGCGAAATGGATTGCGACAGCGTTTCCTATTTTGTGGGCCGGGCGATACCCGTGCCCTCGACAACGCCGGAAATGTCGCACTGGCGGGAGCGCATTTTTATTTTCCTCACCAAGAACGCCACGACGGCATCCAACTTCTTCTGCATCCCCTCCGAGCAGGTGGTCGAGGTCGGGACCTACATAGAAATCTGAGCGGCGCCGATGTTGAACTAAGCAAACTTCGCTCATCTGGCCAGCGGATGCGGCTGGCTCCGCACTTCGTCATCCCGGCCAAGCGAAGCGCGAGCCGGGATCGAAAAAATGTAGACGTTTCAATTTGTTATGATCCCGGATAAGGCTTCGCCTTTCCGGGAAGACGGCGGCGGCGATCCGCTGGCGCGTCAGGCAAACTCTGCTTTGGCCCTTTGCCCCAGGGAATCAAACTCTTTGTTAGAATCTTAAGTGTCTGTCCGAAAGCTATCGCCGCGATAGTGCCGAAATCGCCGCTTTCGTCAAAACAAAGCCGGACGAGCCGCAGCACAGCCTTCATATGCATTACGGCACGCCGGGCGCCATCGACACCGAATGGCAGCTCAACAACAAATGTGAACGCTGCTGGCTTGTTATCGATCAAATCGTTCCAAATTATTGAACGATCAGGAACACAAGGCGGTTACTGAAAATTAGGCGAGTAGTGACGCCTGATGGAATGAAAGGAATTCCGTATGGGTAAGCTTGAAGGCAAAGTCGCCGTCGTCACCGGAGCATCGAAGGGCATTGGCGCCGCCATTGCAAAAACTCTTGCCGCCGAAGGCGCGGCAGTCGTCGTCAACTATGCATCCAGCAAGTCAGGCGCCGACGCGGTTGTCGCCGCCATCACCGAGAAGGGCGGCAAGGCCGTCGCCGTAAAGGGCGATGTCTCGAAGACGGCGGAAGCAGAAGCCATCATAGACGCAGCGATAAATTCCTATGGACACTTGGATATCCTCGTCGACAATCGGGGGTGTATGAGCGGTTCCGCTTGAGCAGATTGGCGAGCAGCACTTCCATCAGGCTTTTCAACATCAACGTTCTCGGCCTTCTGCTCACGACCAAGGCCGCGGCCAGGCATTTGCGCGAAGGGGCCAGCATCATCAATATCGGCTCGCTGGTGAGCCGCGCTCACGCCACCCGGTTACGCAGTCTATGGCGCGACCAAAGGTGCGGTCGATGCCATCACCGGCGTGCTCGCGAAAGAGCTCGGTCCCAGAAAAATCCGCGTCAACGCTGTGAACCCGGGCGTGGTCGAGACGGAGGGCACGCATAGTGCGGGTATTATCGGCTCCGATTTCGAGAAGGCTGCCGTGGCGGACACGCCGCTTGGCCGCGTCGGCCAGCCACCGGACATCGCAGCCGTCGTCGCCTTCCTCGCTTCGGATGATGCCGGCTGGATCACTGGCGAGCACCTGTTCGCGACCGGCGGCCGCTGAACATAGACGTGACTTTGGCACGGTGCCCTTAGGTGCCGTGCCGGTGACCTCCAAGATCATGGCGACGCCCGCGAGGCGGGAAGCCTTCAGCAGACCGGCCATCGCCATCGTGGACGACGCTCGCAGCGCGCGGTTTTGTAAACATTTCGTTCACCGCGTCGAGCCTTCATACTTATGTGGTTAACAGAAGCGCGCCGGAATTACTTCCCACCGGGTGTTGGTAAAAAAATTCTTTAAGCGGCGCGAAACGGAGGAATGCCGCGCCTACGGTCGGCCAAAGGGCGGATACTATAACCCATTGAAATTACTATTGTTTTTATTATTAACAAATTACCCATTAAATAAAGATCTAATGCCGGAATTTTTCCATTTACTGGGACGCGCAAAAGTCCGTTAAATACGTTTCAACATCGCGAATTAACGCTTGCGAAGAGTCGGAATGCACGGCGCAGGCAGCGGCGATGGCGTCCCGCTCTGTCATTTTTGTCATAGTTATCAAGGGTTTAAGCTGCGTTAACCTGGCATCAAGGCGATTTCGCTGAAAATATCTTCAGAAGAAGGAATGCGGAGACAAGCGTCAGGGACAAGTTGACAAACCGCATTCCACCATTTGCAGGATGCCACACAAAATGGACCATGCCGCCCGCGTCCGGTTAAACGCACGATGCCCTAATAGAAGCCCCTGGCAAAATCACCAGTCGGCGCCTCGGCAAGGTCGGGGCGAGCGATTTGGCGCTGTCCAGAACCGGGAAGCCCAAGTGTCTGCGAAGCTTGGCAATGTGTTTTTTGTCCGGCTTTCAGAACGTCTCACCTTCGACGCCGCGCCTCATCCAAGCTCAGAACCCAGGTCCCACAGCCGAAATCCGCCCTCGAAGGCGTTGAAATTATGCCCAAGCCGGGTGTTCGGCGGCAGTTCTTTGAGTTTCTTGACGTTGCCCCCGCCTAGCACGACGTCGGTGGGCTGGAGAGCGGCTATCAATCGCGCAACCACGTCCTCGACATCGCGGCGCCACTCCTTCTTGCCATTCCGGTCCAGTCCGCGCTGGCCGACGTAGTCTTCGAAACTGCCCTTTTTGTAAGGAAGGTGGCCCATCTCCATGGGGTGAACGATGCCTTCGACGATGAGCGTGGTTCCGAGCCCCGTTCCGAAGCCGAGAAAGAGCATCCTTCCGGACCGGTAGCTCCCAATCGCCTGCATGGCCGCGTCGTTGATGATCTTGACCGGGCGGCCGAACGCAGCCTCGAAATCGAACTGAACCCAGCCGTCTCCCAGATTATGTGGGTCTCGAAGGGGGCGGCCGCCGAGAACAGGCCCGGGATAACCGATTGAGACGACGTCGTGATCCCAATCCGAAACGGCCTCCTTGATCCCCGCCATCATGAGCTCGGGCGTCAGCTCCGGCCCGGAGACCAGTTTCCGGTGCTGGCTTTGTCCCGTGACCAGAAGCTTGACGTGGTTACCGCCGATGTCGGCAACCAGGACCCGCGTAACGGCCGTTCGAGCGCCCAGTTCTTCTACGACGGGCTTTTCTGTCTCAATGGTAAGAATTGTGAGTGCAGTCATGGGGCTAATCAGGTTCTTCCATAGCCCTTATCTTGCAACTTGGCCGCCGACATGTCGATGTCTATGCTAGCCCAGGCTAATTTGGCCAGCATTATGTCGCAGGCGCCAGCAGCCTAAGCAAAGTTGACCGGATGCGCCAACGGATCGCCGCCATCGTCATCCCGGAAAGGCAAAGCCTTATCCGGGACCGTAACAAATTGAAACGCCTACCTTTTTGTGACCCCGGCTCGCGCTTCGCTTGGCCGGGACGACGAAGTGCGGAGCGAGCCGCATCTGTTGGCCGCGACCTGACGTAAACCGGGCTGCGGGCTGCAGCCTCAGCCCGCTCTTCGCGAAACAAAGCTCACAAGGGCCAACAAAACGATGGCGCCAATCGCGGAGCTGACGATCGAGCCGACGATGCCCGGAAAATGCAAGAAGCCCGGCAACAGGGCGCCCGCTATGATCGCGCCGAGAATACCCACGATAATGTTGCCGACGACCCCAAATCCCGCGCCGGAATAGACAACTCCGGCGAGCCATCCTGCAACCGCGCCGATTACCAGCATGATGAGGATTCCGACAGGATCCATAGAAGTTCTCCCTTGTGATCTATGTTCAGAAAGTCTCCACTTTCGAGAACAACACATCAACAAGAAACTTAGGTCCCCACACCAATCGCTCCGGAACAAGCTTTTTCAACACTCTGGCAGAATATCGCTTTTCGGCGGCTAAGTAGAGTTTGCCGGACGCGCCAACGAAACGCCGCCGCCGTCGTCCCGGAAGGGCAAAGCCTAATCCGGGATCGTAACAAATTGAAACGCCTACCTTTTTGCGATCCCGGCTCGCGCTTCGCTTGGCCGGGATGACGAGGTGCGGACCGTTGGCCAGGAGCGAAGTCTGCTTGGAGCGGACTGCGTAAGATCGGGATCGGTTCCTTACTCAAACTTTGTCCCGGAACGGCGCCTGCGTCATATCCGGGATCGCAAAGGCGCTTCGTTTTATAACGACCCCGGATTGTATCTCGGGATAGCTGACTTTTATCGGAAAGCATCAGCCCATGAGGAAGGTGCCCTTTCCTCATGGGCGGCGCACGGTCGCGCCCCGGATAGACCACACACGGTCTACGCATATGCCGAGCCCATTCCGGTGCGACGGTCATCGGAAGCCCGCGTCCAATAAACGCACGATGCTTTAGGCCGCCATCTCCGCTCTAAGCGCGACCGGCTCGTAAGCGGCAACGATATCTCTGATGCTTATGACGCCGACAAGCGTGTAGTCGTCGATCACGGGAAGGTGGCGGATGCGGTGCTTATTGAAAAGCTCGACTGCTCTTGCCGTATCGTCGCTCGGCCGAACCGAAATCACGTTCGGCGACATCAAGCGCGAGACCGGCAGCTTAAAAATCGCCGCGCCGCGTGCCAGGATGGCACGCATAAAATCGCGTTCGGAAAACATTCCGACCACGACATCACCCTCTGTATTGCAGCTGTCCTTGATGACGAGCGCCCCGATGTTTTCGTCGCGAAGCATTTGTGCGGCGCGCTCGACAGTTTCATTCATTCGGATCGAGACTATTCGGCCTCCACCCTTTTTGCGAAGTAGCTGACTGACTTTCATGCGTTTCTCCCATGTCCTCCGCCTGCCTTTTTGGCTTTTCTGATTGCGGTCTCAGTAGTCTGGAATGCATAGCACCCATCGTCAATGAAATGATATTGAATGCCACGTGTAGCGGAGGTTACTGCCCCGCCTCGGTCTAGGCTATGGCGGTGATACCGCTCACAAATGCAAGTGCCTGATCCTGCTTTTGAACCGCACCGGTCTTCGTAAATGCGATCGTCCGATCATGAAAGGCGCTCAAGGTCTTTCGATGAGCGATGCTTATCAAGGCGCAGCCCTGCATGTCGGCGACGAGGCCATAAAGGCGCTGCTCGGACTCTTCGTCGAGCGAGGATGTCGCCTCGTCGAAAAACAGCCATTGCGGCCGAATAAGAAGCGCGCGAGCAAAGGCGAGGCGTTGCTGTTCGCCGGGCGAGAGCTTCATCCCCCAGTTTTCGCTCTGGTCAAGACGCCAGCGAAGCTCTTCGAGGCCGCACAAGCGGAGCGCGTGCCGGAGGTCCGCGTCGTTATATGCGCCGCCGCTTTCCGGATACTGAACCGCCTGCCGCAAAGTGCCGAGCGGCAGATAGGGCTTTTGAGGACAGAACAGGAGCTTTTGCCCGGCGGGCATGACGATTTGGCCCTCGCAATAAGGCCAGATCCCGCACAATGTTCGAAGGAAGGTGCTCTTGCCGCTGCCCGACGGCCCGGAGATAAGGACGCGCGAGGCTGGCGGAAGCGTTAGGGACAGGTCCCTGAGCAGTGTGCTTCCGTCCGGGAGGTATATACTCAGGTTTGAGACGGAAATGGCCCTTGCAGCCGGGGCTTCTGCCAGCTGAAATCGCCCGGCTTTTCTGCCCGGTCTCTGCCAGCGCCTTTTCGAAGCCGCTCAAGCGCTTGAGCGTCGCCTGCCATTCGGCAAAGCTTGTGTAATTCGAGACGAACCAGGACAGCGCTGTTTGTACCTGACCGAAAGCTTGCGCGATTTGCATCAGCCCGCCCAGCTGGATGCGCGCGCGAGAAATATCGCGGTGCGGCGACCACGAAGGGGAAGACAATCGCAATCTGCTCGTAGCCGGAAGAAAACCATGTCAGCAGCTTTTGCCGGCGCATGATCCCCCACCAGTTCTCGACCACGTTCGAAAAGGCCGACCCGATGCCGCCTTTCTCCGCTTCCTCGCCGCGATAGAGCGCGATTTGCTCGGCATTTTCGCGGACGCGGACCAGCCCAAACCGTAAATTCGCTTCGAAATGCTGTTGCTGATAGTTCAGCGGGATGAGCGGGCGGCCAATGAGATGGGTGAGCCAGCTTCCAACGATCGCATACAGGATCGCCGCCCACAGCATGTAGCCAGGAATGACGATGCCGCCCACGCTGAGCGAGCCGGACAAATCCCACAAAATCACAGAGAAAGATGCGAGCGTAACGACGGACTCGAGGATGCCAAGGCCGAGGATCAGCGTCTGGCCTACGAAGGTATTGATGTCCTCCGCGATGCGCTGGTCGGGGTTGTCGGCGGCGCGGTTATCGCCGAGCTGCAGATGGTAATAGGCGTCGTTTCTGAGCCAGCGCGCGACGTAGCGCTCCGTGAGCCAATTTCTCCAGCGGATCTGGAGCATCTGGCGCAGATAGACCCGATACACTGCAGCAACGATATAAATTGTGGCAAGCACGCAGAAGCGGACGAGCTGCCACCAGAAATCCGGCAGATCGTAGTTCTGCAACGCGTTGTAGAACAACGCATTCCAGTCATTGATGAGCACCATGATGTAAACGATGCCGAGATTGAGCGCGATCACAACGGCGAGCAAAAGCCCAGAGAAAACGCGCTCGGGCGACGACCAGTAAGGGCGTACGATGGCCCAGAATTCGAGAAAGGAAGATTTCATGAATATTTGTGTCGGCTGCGGCTAAACCACCACCTTGCTATAGATGTGCCAGCTCGCATGCCCGAGCACCGGCAAAACGACCGCAAGGCCAAGGAAAAGCGGTAACGAGCCAACGATCAGCGCCACGGCTATGATTGCTGCCCACGCCATCATCGTAATGGGGTTTGCGAGCACCGCCTTTACCGAAGTTACGATCGCTACGGGGGCGCTCACATCGCGGTCGACGAGAAGCGGGAAAGAGACAACGCTGATCGAGAAGGTCACAATGGCGAAGAGAAACCCTATCCCGACGCCGACAAGCGTAAGGCGTTTGCCTTCAGAGGTTTCGAAGACCTGGTGAACGAAACCACTCAAGGACGTCGCCGGAGCGTTGCCGAATAGGGCCTCGTAGATTGACTTCCGCAGTTCCGATCCAGGCGAAAAAGATAACCATCAGGAGCGCGCCCAGCGCGAGTATGGAACCGCGCGACTTGCTTTGAAGCAGGCTGAAAACGCTCCACCAGGATGGATCGAGGCCTTGCTCACGCCTGCGGCTGATTTCATAAAATGCCAAGCCGGCAAACGGGCCAAGAAGGGCAAAGCCGGCGGCGAGAGGGAAGAGCAGCGGCAGCACATCGTAACCGAAGGTCAGCCGGGCGATAAACAGACCGATAATCGGGTAAAGAATGCCAAGGAGCAGAACGTGACTCGGCTTCTGCCTGAAATCCTCCCACCCTTCGGCCAGGGCATCGTTCAAGTCGGCAAAGGTTATCTTGCGAACCGCTGGCAGGGCGGGCCGAGCATAGGTGGCGGCAGGTGCGGACTCGTGTGTCATTTTTTGCTCTCAGACGACTGTCTCAAGAGCCGACCCAGGTTTACCTCCAGCCTGGCTTATTTTCGAGCATATCTTTTATTATGGGGCTCGTAAGCCAGAAGCTGCCATTGAACGTAAAGTCTTTGGCTGTTTTTGTCTTCCTTCGTTACAAAAATTTCACGCACAGCACGATCAACTTTAATTGCCATGCGCAGACTTAAGTATAACTTCGATATTCTTTTCTCGAAACGGTAGGATATACTTAGAAAACCATAATAGGGCGTGGAAATTATCTTGTTATGGCTGGCGTCGCGAATGCTCGTTTCCGTCGAGCGCCGTCTTCGTGGGAGTGGAGATCTCCCTGGCAACCCGGAATCCAAGTGTCGGCGCCTTCGTTTCCGCGAATTCCTTGGCCCTCGCGCTAGGCCGCCAGCCAAATCCGCCGCCCGCCTTTTCACTGCCACGCACAACGCGATAAGCGCAATCCCCGCCGGCGGCCGATAGCCATGGCGAAGCATCGTCCGGGGCTTGGTCATAGCTTCCGTGCCAGCAATCCTCCACCCACTCAAGGACGCCTCCGCCCTGGATGCCCCACGCATTGGGACCCGCGGCGGTGAAGTGACCAAAGCGCACCCGGGGGAACAAACCGCTGATATCCTTCATGGTGTCGACCGTGTAGCGCCCGCCCGCTTCCGGCTCCATCGCCCCTCTCCCTTTGCCGGCGCGCGCGGCGTATTCCCACTCGGCTTCGGTCAAAAGGCGATAACGCCACCCCGTCGTTTGCGATAGCCATCCCACATAGGTTTTCGCGTCGGACCAGGATATGCGGGTGGCCGGCTACGCGGGGGCCGACAGCCAGCAGCGAAGACAGGGTCAGGCGGCAAACGCCAGCATCGACACATCGCGCCAACTGCCGGCCGAAATTACAGTCTTTGGAAATCGCAAGCGGCCGGCGAGGTGAATTCGGTGCGCGGGAGCCTCTTCCGAACGGGACCCATCGCCTTCCGCTCGCGATCCCATAAGCGTCTCCCCGGCGGGAACCAGCACCATTTCCGGACAAGAAGGGCAGTCGGCAAAGCTTTGTGTAAGGCCTTTGCCCGGCTGAAGCCGGAGCGTCTTCTTGCGATCGGACGGCCCTGTGAGTTACCTCGATCGGTTCGCCGGGGGCGATAGCGCCAGCTGGAAGGCTCTTGTCAGAAAGTTTTCCGCGGCGGATTCCCCGGAAGTGAATGCTGGATGAGGCTCCGCTGGCATACTCGAAGAGACCTCGATTGGCGATGGCGCTCCCCAGGCAGGCTGTGGCGACGAGGGAGGAGACTGGAGGAGATCTTCCGGCCTCCGTCGGCAGGAGGTGCCTTGCCGCGGCTTCCGCGCGCTTCATCGTTTTGCTGAGGCGAAATGCTGGCGGCCGGCTCGGCAGGTTTTTCGGAGACCGCGAGCCGTTGCAGCGAGTCCTGAGCCTTATCGCCGCCTCTGTGGCCAGCGCGGTCGATATAGGTGACAGCGCCCACCGCAACGACAGCGAGCAGAATTCCAACGCCGAGGCCTGCCGCGAAAGCATAAGATCGCTTTCCCGTTTGCGAAGCCGTTGCCAACAGCTGCCGGGCCTCATCCAATTCCCGGTCATATGCGGCGCGGCGGTGTTAAATCTTTTAGTGTTTCATACGCTTCGGTGATCAGTCTGAAATCGCGCTCGGAAGAGCGCGCCGCTTCCGCCGGCTCCTCGGCTGTCCGGATGATGCTCCTTGGCAAGAGCGCGAAAGGCGCGGCGGATTTCAGCGTCCGGGGCGTCCCTGGGCACGTCCAGTATAGTGTAATAGTCGTGCTCGCTATCCATGGCGTACGCCTAGCTGCCGATATTGATCACCCGGCGACCGTCGGCCAGCCGGCGCGCCATTCCGAAACTAGATTGCCATCTAGGGCAGGGATAGGGCGTATTTGCGGCAATACTTAAGCAAACCTTGCGGAAAGAACCTGTCGAAAGTGCTTTTCTGGTTAACCGCAGACTACTTTGCATTGCCGAGGATCTTCGGACATTCCTTTTTGATGAAGCGGTTCACTTCCCGAATCATAGTCGCTTTGGAGAATGCCGAAATTCTCTTCAAGCGCCGCCGCAGTCCAGACCACGCCCTTGATCAACGGCGCGCCCTTGAATGTTGTCCATGTGTAACGAGACGGCTGTTGTCGACCCGTTTTTGAACTTCAGCTCCGGCGCTATCGTGGCGCGCAACTGGTATCTTTCGGCTCCGATCTCGCAGGCAACCGATTGCTTGTCGAATTTGAAGGTAATCTCCGGCGCTGTAACGGCAGCGATAAGTTCCGAGCGTTTCGCTTTGACCTTCGCGGTGCACTTTGCCGAACCGAGGCCCCACATCAGATTTTTCGACTCTGCGCCTTTTTGGATTTGGTCCTTGTCCCAGGTCTTGATCAGATCGCAGTTGAGATCCGGACCCTTCGCCTTTTTAGAGATGAGGATGGCGCAGAGGTCCTTCGCGCACTGGGCCAGCTTCGCTTTCTCCGCGCTCCGTGTCGGCGAGCGCCGCGCCTGGCGAAAGCCACAGCTCATGACAGACCGCCAAAAGCCACGCGCCCGGATTGTGTCTGCTCGCCCATTCGAACGCCGCCATACGCCGCACTTCCTCCTCAAGTGTTCCCCATTGCACAAGCACGCCGGGCTAGTTGCGCGCTCTTGTAGCACCAAGATCTGGACTTCAACACTTGGCGCTGGCAGAAACTTGTGTAAATGTTCACGTAACAAAAAGGGGCGAAGCCGCCGCTGGGAAGGAGCTGGCAATGGACAAGGACCAAGCCAATGTGAACGAAGCCATGGACATGCCAGCCCATGAAAAGACCTACAAAAACTTCACCGCCTTTGTGAAATTCAGCATAGCATCCGTCGCCATCGTCCTGGTTGGGATGGCGATTTTCCTCACCTAAGCTTCTCACATGTCAATAGGCTCAATGATCACAATCTCCGTAACGAGGGAGGGAGAGGGCGAGACGCGGGTAGCCCTTTCCCCGGAAACCACGAAAAAATTCAAAAATCTCGGCGCCCGCATCCTGTTTCAGGCTGGCGCGGGGGACCGGTCTTACATGCCGGACCAGCTCTTCAAAGAGGCGGGCGCGGAAATCGTCCAGAACGCGGCCGAAGCCATTTCGCAGGCCGATGTCATCCTGAAGGTCGGACGGCCCTCGCAGGAAGAATTGAAGGCGATGAAGCCCGGCGCGATCTTCGCTGGCATGATCGATCCTTTCGGCTCGCGGGACGGGCTGGAGGCACTGGCGGCGAAGGGCGTGTCGGCCTTCGCCATGGAATTCATGCCGCGCATCACGCGCGCGCAGTCGATGGACGTGCTGTCCTCGCAATCGAACCTCGCGGGATACAAGGCCGTGGTCGACGCGGCGGCGCGTTTGGCCGCGCGCTTCCAATGATGATGACGGCGGCAGGAACGGTTCCTGCCGCGCGGATCTTCGTCATGGGTGCGGGCGTCGCGGGGTTGCAGGCCATCGCGACCGCGCGCCGGATGGGCGCTGTCATTTCCGCAACCGACGTTCGCCCCGCGGCGAAGGAGCAGGTCGCCAGCCTTGGCGGCAAGTTCATCGCGGTCGAGGACGAAGAGTTCAAGCAGGCGGAAACCGCAGGCGGCTATGCGAAAGAGATGTCTGCCGAATATAAGAAGAAGCAGGCGGAACTCGTCGCAAGCCATATTGCCAACCAGGATATCGTGATCACCACGGCTCTCATTCCGGGCACGGCCCGCGCCGAGACTGATCACCAAGGCGATGGTGGAGAGCATGAAGCCCGGCTCCGTGATCGTCGACCTGGCAGCGGAGCGCGGCGGAAACGTCGAGGGTACGACGCCCGGCGAAATCGTCCAGCATAACGGCGTGACGATCATGGGCCTGACGAATCTTGCGGGGCAGGTGCCCGGCAATGCGTCCGCCCTCTACGCCAGAAACCTCTACGCGTTTCTTGAGCCCCAGATCGACAAAAAACAGGGAAAGCTCGCCATCAAATGGGACGACGAAGTCATCACAGGCACCTTGATCGCCAAGGACGGCCAGATCGTGCATCCGCGTCTGAAAGGAGGCGCAGCATGATGCGAGGAATGCTGACGGCGCTGTCAATTGCGGCGATGATCCTTATCGCCCCTGTTTCCGCTTTCGCCGCTTCCGAGGGCTCTCACGGGGTGAGCCCCTTCCTGTTCGAGTTCTCGATTTTCGTGCTCGCGATTTTCGTCGGCTACTACGTGGTCTGGAGCGTCACGCCCGCTCTGCACACGCCCTTGATGTCGGTGACGAACGCGATTTCGTCGGTGATCGTCGTCGGCGCGCTGCTTGCCGTCGCGGTGGAAGCGGCGGATGTGATGGCCGGGACCGGAAGCTCTAATGCCAAGCTTTTGGGCTTCGCGGCGCTGGTTATGGCGTCCGTGAACATTTTCGGCGGCTTCCTGGTCACGAGCCGGATGCTCGCCATGTACAAGAAAAAAGAAAAGAAGGTGGAGCGGTCATGAGCTTGAGCCCTAATCTCGTCGCTCTGCTTTATCTCGTCTCCGGCGTCCTGTTCATCCTGGCGCTGCGCGGTCTTTCATCGCCGGAAAGCTCGCGGCAGGGCAACACCTACGGCATGATCGGCATGGCCATCGCGATCGCGACGACGCTCGGCGTCGCGAGGCCTGAGGACAACCTCAGCTGGGCCATGATCGCCGGCGGCATCGCCCTAGGCGGCGGCATCGGCGCCTATATCGCGCGCAAGATTGCCATGACGGCGATGCCGCAGCTCGTCGCCGCGTTCCACAGCCTTGTCGGTCTAGCCGCGGTTTGCGTGGCGGCCGCCGCCTTGAACGCGCCCGAAGCGTTCGGTATCGGCAGCACCCGGCGCGATCTATATGCAAAGCCTGATCGAGATGTCGATCGGCGTCGCCATCGGCGCGGT
Organism: uncultured Alphaproteobacteria bacterium; assembly: GCA_963829495.1. GTDB lineage: Bacteria > Pseudomonadota > Alphaproteobacteria > Rhizobiales > Rhodomicrobiaceae > Rhodomicrobium. Next base: position 7,309 of record CAWHIT010000012.1, on the reverse strand, counting down.
CACATTCTCGGGCTCGCTCATCGCGTTCGCGAAGCTCAACGGCAACATGTCGGGCAAGCCGATCCTGTTGCCCGCGCGCCATATGATCAACCTTGGTCTCGCGGCCGGTCTCATTGCCCTGATCGTGCTTTTCGTTCAGGCGGGAAGCCAGGGACAGGACCCGGCTCAGGTCAACCTGCTGTTCTGGGCTATCGCGGTCGTGCGCCTTCATATTCGGCATCCTGCTCATCGTCCCCATCGGCGGCGCCGACATGCCGGTGGTGGTGTCGATGCTGAACTCCTATTCCGGCTGGGCGGCCGCAGGTATCGGCTTCACGCTCTCGAATACGGCGCTCATCATTACCGGCGCGCTTGTCGGCTCCTCCGGTGCGATCCTGTCCTACATCATGTGCAAGGGCATGAACCGTTCGTTCATCTCTGTTATCGCGGGCGGTTTCGGCGGCGAGACCGCGGCCGTGGGCGGACATACGGAGCAGCGGCCGGTGAAGCTCGGCTCGGCCGACGATGCGGCCTTCATCATGAAGAACGCACAGAAGGTCATCATCGTGCCGGGTTACGGCATGGCGGTGTCGCAGGCCCAGCACGCGCTGCGCGAGATGGCGGACGCTCTGAAGAAGGAGGGCGTCGAGGTCAAATACGCGATCCATCCGGTCGCGGGCCGCATGCCGGGCCACATGAACGTGCTGCTCGCCGAGGCGAACGTGCCCTATGACGAGGTTTTCGAGCTTGAGGACATCAACTCGGAGTTTTCGCAGGCCGACGTCGCCTTCGTGATCGGCGCTAACGACGTCACCAACCCTGCGGCGGAAGATGACAAGACCTCGCCGATCTATGGCATGCCGGTGCTCCAGGTATGGAAGGCCGGCACGGTGATGTTCATCAAGCGGTCGCTGGCTTCGGGCTACGCAGGCATCGACAATCCGTTGTTCTATCGCGACAACACCATGATGCTGCTCGGCGACGCCAAGAAGATGACCGAGGGCATAGTCAAAGCGTTCTAGCTTAAAGGCTGGCGCAGCCGTTGCAAGCCGCGCCGGCCTGCTTCCCTCCATGCATGATAAGCGGCCCAAATGTTCATGGGAGTGGGCAATGCTGATGATGGTGGATATGTTGACGGCGCGGCGATCCGACGCTTGTCAATACTGATTGCCTTCTCTAACGTCCGCTCGTGTTTCTTCGGATCTAAATCCAAATCCTTGGGGGGTATAACATGCTGAGCTGGTTGCTTTGGTTCGTCGGCGTTCTGATCGCAGTGGCCGTCGGGCTTTCCGTTTTCCATATCTATGAGGTGCCTTTCGTGATCGACCAGATGCGGTCGCTCGGGAACGATGCGTTGACGAAGGCGCTTTTCATCTCGCTTGCTCTGGTAGCGGTTTCGAAGCTCGCCTCCTGAGCGCTTGGCTGTCAATTAAAAAGCTTTAAAACCGGCGTGAGGCGAGACCTCACGCCGGTTTTGCTGTTGGCACCTGCCGTATTTCACTGCATTAGTGCTTCAGAGACATCTATGACGTCTCTCCCCGAGACTTTTGCGCGGAGGATGGCGCCGTGGATGGAAACCTTCTGATTCAACTCGTGGTATTTCTCGCGGTCGCGGCCTTTGCCGCGCCGGTCGCTAAGACGCTCAAGCTGGGTTCCATCCTCGGCTATCTCTTGGCAGGGGCGGTTATCGGCCCCTATGGCATTGGCAAGCTCTTCGGCTATTCGCCTGTATACGCAGAAACGCTGCGGCACATCGCGGAGCTTGGCATCGCGATGTTCCTCTTCCTGATCGGGCTTGAGCTACGCCTTAAGCGGCTGTGGAAGATGCGCGACGCAGTTTTCGGAGCGGGCACTGTTCAGTTGCTTGGGACCGCCATCCTTCTCGTCACGCTGATTTGGGGCATCAACCCAAGTTCCGATCTATCCTTCTCGCAAGCGTTGCTGGTTGGGCTTGCGCTCGCCTTGTCATCAACCGCCCTCGTGCTGCAGACGCTGGAGGAAAGGCACGAACTCACGTCGCGCCACGGCCGCCTCGCTTTTTCCGTCTTGCTTTTCCAGGATCTCGCGGCGATTCCGCTGATCGCAGTCGTCCCGCTGCTTGCGGCCAGTGCGCCTGCTGAGTCGGCCATCAGCTTCGCGGGCGTGGTCAAGGCCTTGGCGGTTATTGGGCTGATCATCGTCGTGGGACACTACGTTCTCGACCGGCTCTATCACGTGCTTGCATCGACGCAGGTGCGCGAAGCGATGATTGCGGCGTCGCTGCTGACCGTGGCCGGAGTTTCGCTTCTGATGACGGAGATCGGTCTCTCCGCATCGCTGGGAGCATTCCTGGCGGGCGTTCTGCTGGCCGACTCTGCCTTTCGCCATAAGCTCCAGGCCGACATCGAGCCGTTCGAGATGCTGCTGCTTGCGCTGTTCTTCACCTCGATCGGCATGTCGTTGAATTTCAATGCCCTCATCGATCAGCCCGGGCTTATCGCGGCTGCTGTGGCGGCTCTCGTGGCGGTGAAGATCCTTGTCCTCTACCTGCTCGCGCGCTGGCAACGGCTCAGCGGTCCGTCGGCGCGCCGCTTTGCCCTTGTGATGTCTCAAGGAGGAGAATTCGCCTTTGTCGTCTTCACCAGCGCCGAACAGGGGGGAGTGCTCACTCCTGGCTCAGCGTCCGCGCTAAGCATCGTCGTCACGCTGTCGATGATGACGACGCCGCTCCTTGTCGCCATGGACGATCTTCTTCGCAAGCGCATCCGAAAAGTGGAGCCCGCATTCGACAAGCTTCCCGCCAAGGATGGCCATGTCGTCATCTCAGGCTTCGGACGCGTCGGCCAGGTCGTAGGCCGCATTCTGACAGCCAAGGGCATCCCGTTCACGGCGCTGGACCCCGATCCAGATCAGGTTCAGCTCGTCAATCAGTTTGGCAATAAGAGCTATTTCGGCGATGCCACCCAGCTTGCGATTCTCGAAGCTGCGGAGACGGGCAAGGCGCGGGCCTTCGTGCTGGCCATCGACGATGTCGAAAAGTCGCTCAAGACGGCCGAACTGGTCAAAACCCATTTCCCGCACGTGCCGATCTACGCCCGCGCCCGCAACCGGCGTCACGTCCATCAGCTCATGAATCTCGGCGTTCAGAATATCGAGCGCGAAACCTTTCTCTCGTCGCTGGAAATGACCCGCGATGTGCTGCGCGGCCTCGGCCTCCCGGAAGGCGAGATCCGCTTCACGGTCGACACCTTCAAGGAGCACGACGAAGCGCTGCTTTACGAGAATTATGCTCATTATACGGACACGCAGAAGATGGCCGCGCTGGCGATGCAGCGCTCGGAAGAGCTTGCGGAGGTTCTTGCAGAAGACTGGGAACTGGCGGCAGAGCGCGCAAAGCGGCTTCAGGACAAGCGGAAGGCCGACGCGAAGCCTTCGCTCGTGAGAGTGGATGGCAAGTCCTTCCCCCGCGCCCAGAAGGAGCCTTTGCGAAAATCAGGCTGACGCGCCATGACGCGACCTCGAAAGATGGCAAACACGCTTACGATCTTCCTGGCATTTCTGCGGTTGGGCCTGATTAGTTTCGGCGGCCCCATCGCCCATCTCGGCTATTTCAGAAGCGAATTTGTGAACCGCCGCAAGTGGCTGAGCGACGACGCCTATTCCGACATCGTGGCGCTGTCCCAGTTCGTGCCGGGTCCGGCAAGCTCACAGACGGGGTTTGCGCTCGGGCCTGATGCGTGGCGGGCTTTCCGGAGGGCTCGCGGCCTGGGCAGGATTTACCGTGCCTTCGGCACTTTTGATGATCCTGGCCGCCTATGGGCTGAGCTACGCGGAGAGCGACGCCGCGCAGGGCCTCATCCACGGATTGAAATTACTTGCCGTCGCGGTTGTCGCCCAGGCCGTTTGGAGCATGGGGCGCAACCTTTGCCCCGACCGGCAGCGGGCCGGACTTGCGTTCCTGGTTGCGGCGCTGCTGATCGCGATGCCGAGCGCCGGCCTTCAACTGGCGGCCATCGCGGCGGGTGCTCTCTTCGGGCTCGGCTTCCTCCGCACCAACGTTCAGACAGTGCCCGCTTCTTTCGGCATCCGGATCAGCCAAACTTCCGCCTTGCTCGCGATTTTCGCATTCTTTTTGCTTATGGCCGTCCTTCCGGCGATTGCGGCACTCTCGCAAAATGGCCTTTCCGCGCTCGCCAACGCCTTCTACCGCGCGGGAGCCCTCGTCTTCGGCGGGGGCCACGTCGTGCTTCCGCTGCTACAGGAAACTGTGGTGAAACCGGGGTGGGTGGGTCGCGACGATTTCCTGGCGGGATACGGAGCGGCGCAAGCCCTCCCCGGCCCGCTTTTCACATTTTCCGCTTTTCTCGGCGCTAAATCGAGTGTTGGGCCTGGCGGCGTGACAGGAGCGCTCGTCGCGCTGATTGCGATCTTTTTGCCGGGCATGCTTCTCGTCTACGGCGTTCTGCCTTTCTGGGACCGGTTACGCACGAAGGCTGCAATCCGTGGCGCGCTCAAGGGTGTTAACGCGGCGGTGGTTGGGATCCTGGGCGCGGCGCTCTACGAGCCGATCTGGACCTCGACCATCCTTCGCCCGCATGACGCCGCGCTCGCGCTTCTAGGCTTTGCTGCCCTCACGGTGGCCAAACTGCCGGTTTTCGTCGTGGTTGCGATGGCAGCCGCTGCGGGGATGGCGCTGACTTTTCTTTAGCGAACGAACGCAGGGTTTTCGCGTTAAAACACAGCCTGCAGATTCCAGGAGGGGCGATGTCCGCACCAGCTTTCTTCCGTTATCTTCCGCCGATGAAGCGAAGAGAAATTGCTCCGCTCATCCTGCTCTTTCTCGCGGCGGCCCTCGTCGTGATGTTTGCGGCGATTACGGAGGAGCTTGTTGATGGCGATCTGCATAGCTTCGATCGCGCGGTTCTTCTCTCGCTCCGGCACGCCGATGATCCCGCGAAGCCGCTCGGCCCGCTCTGGCTGCAGGTCGCGGCCCGCGATGTGACCAGCCTCGGCAGCACGGCGGTGCTGACACTGATTACAGTGGCGGCGCTGGGCTTCCTCGCGTTGAAACGGCAATGGAGAGATGCACTTTTCGTTCTGGTCTCGATCTGCGGAGGAACCGCCATCAGTTTCGCGCTCAAAGACCTTATTCAGCGGCCCAGACCAGACTTCATAGCCGCTGTTGCTCAGACCCAAACATACAGTTTCCCGAGCGGCCACGCCTTCCTCTCAGCCGTGACGTTCCTGACCTTGGGCACGTTGCTGGCGAGGGTGCAGCATAAGGTCGAAGTCAAGATTTATCTTCTTTCTGTCGCCATCGCGATCTCGGTCCTTGTCGGGATTAGCCGCGTTTACATCGGCGTGCATTGGCCGACGGATGTGCTTGCGGGATGGTGCGCGGGCGCCGCATGGGCGATCCTGTGCTGGCTGATTGCGGAACGGGTTCAGGCGAATAACATCCCGGCATCCTAAGTAGGTGTGCTCGCACTCTTATTAGAAGCTGGGGAAATCATTTCCGGTTGCCCTTTTACATCCCCTCTGCATCTGTAATCTAGGCAGGTGTAACCTGAGTTCCGCAATCGATCACCGGCATTGGCTTTGAATAATGACGCTGTTTTCCAACAGGAACATAATAGTTTTTCTTCTCATATTTGTTTCATATTCTTTTTTCAGTTGCACCCTGACAAATGACAACACTCTGAGCAGAATCGGACTCTACGGTAAATCTGGTTCAAAGCGCGCGGCTTGATATCGGCGGCTTCTCAAAGCTGACGGACGATAAGGCATATTTCAGGGGCAAATATTACAGCGACAAAGCGCCTGGCATGAGTTTCCTGGCCGCTCCCGTGGCCTACGTTTTCACGCGTTTCGCTCCAGTTTCGCCAAACGTAGACATCGAAGATAAAGGTCCGAACCGAAAGCGAACGACACTCCTTCTTCTCATCTACTTCTGCACGGTGGCGACATCAGGGCTGCTGACGGCTCTGGCGGCCGCCATCCTTTTCGGGTTCATCGAAAGCAAAACAGCAAGTTGGCGAGCGGCTGCGGCCGGCACCGCGACTTATGCCCTCGCAACGCCGACGTGGGGGTGGGCAACAAGCTTCTTTGGCCACGCGGCCGCGGGCGCGCTCCTGATCATCGGGTTCGTCTTGGTCGACAAGCTGGCCACAGGCGTGGGGAGAACGCGCGATCGGAAGTCAATCGCAGGCCTCATCCTAGTACAGCCCGAGGCAAGTTCGCCCCCATTTGCCGCACGCGCTTTAGCGAGCTTGCCTCGGATAAGCTGTACTAGAATCAATAGTTTGCTAGTACGCCTTATCCGCGGGAAGTCCTGTCGACGCCCGCAGCATGTGGGTCAGGACTTCCCGCGGGGCGTACTAGCCGCGGGATTGGCGCTTGGGACCGCAATAACAGTGGAGTTTCCGTCGGCCGTTCCGGCTGCGATTATTCTCAGCTACCTCACCATTCGCACTCTTGGAAAGCAAACTTTCGCGTCAGTGCTTCTGATAACCGCGGCAGTTGGCGCTGTCGCGGCGGCCACTCAAATCCCGCTGCTTCTGTATAACGCCGCTGCATTCGGCGCACCCTTCAAGCTCGGCTATTCCAACGTGGTGGGTTTCGAGTTTATGAAGACAGGGTTCTACGGAATTCGCCTGCCCAAGCTCGATGTTATGGGCGAAATCATCTTCGGCTCCAGGCGTGGCATCATCTGGCTGTCGCCTGTGCTTGTTTTTGCGGTCGTGGGCACTCTCGACGGCCTCCGACGCGAAGGCGAAAGAGCAAGAAGCGCTCTGATTGCGTCTGTTGCTGTCTTCTATCTTTTGCTGAATTCAAGTTATGCGTATTGGGATGGCGGATGGTCAACGGGACCGCGGCACATAACGCCGGCCTTTCCCTTCCTGGCTTTGGGCCTGGGCATGTTTTACGCGCGCGCCTCCGTCTTCTTCCGAACGGCGATTCTCGCGCTGGTGGCGCTGAGTATCATCATAAATCTGATGTGCGTATCGGTATCGATGACCAGTCCAAAGGAGATCACGAATCCTTTGCGCGAGCTTATCCTGCCGTCTTTCTTTCGGGGCGATCTCGAGCAAACGGTGCTGCACGCCTTCTTCGGCGCACATGGCCTTTGGCAGCTCATCCCGCTCCTGGCCGCATGGCTGATCCTTGGAATCGCCTTCTATAAAGTCACCGCTTCAAGGAAGGCGGACGCAGCGTCCGAAATATCGGTTTTCCAACCGGCTACGCTTTAGAGTGCGTCCGGAAAGTGCGAAGCGGTTTTCCGATAAGACGCACGACAAAACAGAAACTTAGAGCCCGCTTTTGATTCCATCAAAAGCGGATAGGCTCTAGC
>CAWHIT010000011.1:0-167672 GCA_963829495.1 uncultured Alphaproteobacteria bacterium | reverse complement strand
ATGCCAGTCAAACCAGCATCGGTGGGGAACACGCCCCACTTCCTATTCCGCAATTGAGGACAACTGATCTTTCCGACCAATCAAAAACCCTCAAAGTTAGGAGGTTGTTTTCTCAGCGAACGAGTGTCGCCGTGAGGCGCTGATATGCGGGGGAAAGCGTTCGATGTCAATAGGAGATTTCAGCCAGTTGTGGATTTTTAGAGATAAAGTACAAAACTAAATAAGCCGACTGCGCTCACGACAAGCGTCGATGGGGGTCAATCCGACTAAGTGGATAGAGGGAACTTTTTCCGTGGATCCGATTTCAGGCTGATCTTTCGATTCCCCCTGAAGGTGTAACCGAAATCGCGAACCGCGCGCGGCCGGAAAGGCGGCGGCGGTCGTAACGCTCAATCAGGATCTCAACCCAGCATTTTGGCGCAGGGAGTCCGAGGCGCGGCGAAAGCCGCATGCAAAACATCTCGTTATCGCTTGCATCTGGGTTAGGGGGAAACGCGCGGCCGCAGCGCCTCCAGCAAAGGCCGAAGCTTATATTTCCGCTTGTGCTTAAGAATAAGCGCCTCAAGCTCCGCTTCCCATTCCTCCGCCTGCCCTGAGGCTTTGTAGGCGCGGGCCATTTTTTGGAGCCAGCGCGCGGCGCTTTCGTAATGCGCAGCGCGGTTCTCGTCCATAATGCGCGAGGCGTGTCTTCGCGCCAAGCGCATGACCCAGCTGGAGTGGCTCGCATGGGCAGCGTCGGCGAGTTGCATCAGCGTCTCATCTCCGATGCCGAGGGTTTCCTTCTCGCCGACGCAAGCGACCGCCTCATCGATCATCGCCTCGCTGAGATAGATGCGCACGCGGTCTGAGGCGTAGGGCGCCTGCGCAAGGCGCTCCAAAAGCTTGGTGCGCAGGTCAGCCCAGCTTTCGCCTGCCCAGTTCTTGGCGGCCATGTAGTCTTCCATCGAGAGCGTGCACTCAAACGCGATGAAAGCGGTCTCTATAGCCAAGCTCGTCCGGCCGAGCCCGCCGGCATAGTCTCGCAACCAATGGGCGAGCGCCGATACCGGCCGATGCCAATCGCCGCGCTTTTCACCCTCCAAGCTAAGCCCAGCCTCGGCTATTTTCAGCGCCTCGTCATGAGCGCCAGCTTGCTGCAGCGCCTTCGCCCTCCCAATAGCCGCCCCGACGGTGACGACCAGCGAGCAAGAGGCGCGCATGCTCGCGGAAGGGCTCGGGATCGACGGCGGGCCTGCCACCGCCTTTCTCCTTTTTCGCATCGGGCGATAGAGCAAGCTCCGCCTCGATCCAACTCGCCAGGCTGGGATCGGCTTCGAGCCGTTTCAGAAGAAGGCCTTCGAGAGCATCGCGGCTCAACTCTTGAAGGAGAGCGCCGGCGGCCGGCCGCTCGATCACGGCTTCAGACTCTCTCGCGAATTTAATCAGCACCGCCGCGACGTGTTTGCAGTAGTCGCCGTAATCGTAGGGGCAAGAGCATTTGGCGTGAGCCACGCCGCTGTTGTGCAGGCTGATTTCCACTCGGTAGGGTTCGAATTCGCTGCCATGAACATCGGCGAAAAGCATGTCCCCCCGGCGGACCAATGCCGATACCGCTCCGTTGCGATAGCAGCTTAGCCCGCGATCGAAGACTTTCGCGTCGAAGAGCGCGCGCATCGTTGTTTCCGCGATTGCCGGCCCATTCATGGGGAATGCCTCCTCTGCCCCATCGATTCGCAGCGCATGGGAGGACCTTAGCCGCCTGGGCTAATTGCCGCCATCTCGCGAAGCGCCTTTCAACAAGGCGGAGAAAACTTGCTCAATTAGCAGCTTAGACAGAGAACTTGCGGGTGCCCGAAGCAAACATAATTGCGCCATTGTAACCCCCACGCTCAACCCCATCATAGACGTGGGCTCATGCTGCCGGGAGTCGAGCAATCCTTATTCCAGCACATAGCATGCCGGGACCCACGGCGGATTGCGATCCTATACGGCGGGCTGGGGGCTGACAGCTCAAATCTCGAAGCCCCGTCTTCTCGGCTTCAGACGTGGGCCTTATCGGCAGCCTGAACCTGGGCCGAATTCAGCGCACCACTTACGAACCTCAGCAAGCCGTCGAACGACCCGCCTCCATTGAGCCGCGGAAAGCTTGTCTGCGTACCGATACTGAGCCTTCTTCTCGGCTATTGTTACAAGTCTATAGAGAACCCCATCGAGACTTTCATTCTCAACGAGGCATTCGAGGACATCTCTATGACGATCATACATCAAATTCCCCCACAAAAGGCGAAAGCATAAAACCGAAAAAGGACAGCTGCAGACGAGCAAGAGCGATCTTACCGGCAGCCAGAATCCGGGCCGAACTCCATGCACCACTCGCGCAACCCGGTAAGCCGGCGCGCGGTCCGGCCCCATTGGGCCGCGGTGACCTTGTCCGCTTGAGGGTTTTTGGCTTTCTGCTCGGCTATCTCTATGAGCCTGGCGAGAACCCGATCGAAGCCTTCGCTCTCAACGAGGCAATCAAGGGCAGCTTTAGGGCAGTCATCCAGGAACATATCTTAATAACGAACCCGCACGCCGCTGAGTGGTTCATCATCATCGTACAAGGCTTCGTGACCAGCAAACGCAGTCCATTCTGCCGGCAACGTTCAGTCCAGTCTCCTATTGGCGGACGGCTGCAAAGAAAGCGTTGACATAAGTAGAACCCAGAAAAACGCCGAGTATAAGCTGGGAAGAAAGCTCCTGCGACATGTTCCAAATGGCCCGCGGGCTCAATCAACCTTTTGCCCTTCCGCTTTCGCTGTCGTTACGCGCGGGCAACACCCCGAGCCCACTGTACACCGGTATTGCGTGGGGTGCCTTCCCGCTACCCAAAAGTGGATGACGCTTCCCGCTCAAATGCATTTCCGAGGCGCGAAGGACGCATCTGATGACAAGCATAACCTGTCTATCTTTCAGTCTGTATAGTACAGCTTATTAGGCGGTGTTTTAGGAAATATTGACTGATGAGGATTTTACGCTGTCAGTTTGGAACCGCATTTCTTATCGAACATTGCATCCTGTAAACATCGCACGGAGCCCCAATGTTCATACACAAAGCAGAGCCTCTGCATACCGTCGAAGTCAAAAATCCAGATCCCGCATTTGCCCAACATCTTTTGGAACAGTTCGGAGGAGGAACAGGAGAACTGACGGCCTGTCTTCAGTATTTTGTGCAATCTTTCCATACTTCAGATCCTGCATTGCGGGACATGCTTCTGGACATCGCAACGGAGGAGATGGGCCATCTGGAAATGGTCGGGATGCTTGTCGAGCAGCACACCAAGCGGGCGAAACCAGAACAGCAAGACGCCGCCTATCGAAGCACGCTGTTTTCACTGCGGGGCCAGGGTCCTCACTTCCTTGACTCGAGAGGAGTGTATTGGGATGCGCGTTATATCAACGAAGGGGGGAACCCGGTTCGAGATCTTCGCGCTAATATAGCGGCCGAAGCAGGAGCTCTTCAGACTTACGAGGCTCTCCTGGCCCTATCCCCGGACGACGGCACAACGGCAGCCCTCCGGCATTTGGCCACGCGCGAGGTCGCCCATACTCACATGTTCATGACTGCGCTGGAATCGATGAAAAAGCTCTCCGATCCGCTCTTCGGAGACCTCAAGCCGGACGACACCGTGGATGTCTACTACAATCTTTCAAGCAACATTGATGGCTCTGACGAGCGCGGACCTTGGAACTCCGAGCCAGCTTTCAAATACGTAGCAGATCCGTTGAAGCAACGCGCGGTCGGCCGTGGATGAAAATGGGTCTTGACATGAATGAGACCGCCATCTCTCGCCGGAGTTCTGATCCAGGTTTCGGCTGCGGCTTGGGTCATTGCTCTCGCGCCGCCCGCGCTTCGGGCTTGCTCTGAGACCGCTATACCAGACGGATATGCCGCCTGGCTTCGCCGCCGGGAGAACGGGTGGGAGATTGTTTGCGCCTCCCGCTCTCAGAATAAGGGTTTCGCGCCTTTTTCAATGACGTCGATGCCGGTGCTTTCTCCCAAGGATCACCTTTCTCCGCCAGTCAACCTAGCGAAAGAAACTGTCTTGAAAGACTTTGCAGGAAGGACCGGGATGACGCCGCCAAAGGTCTTCCTCGATAGCGGCTCGGTGAGCGGCGGGGGTGTTCGCGTTCCGATATGGGTCTGGGCAGATTTCGCCTGAGCCTGCATCAGCGCTCGGAGGGGCACTCGATTAACCGGTCAAGCTCGGCGCCGAGAAGAGCGCTGAAACCCGTTAGCCAGAACCAGAAAAGCAAGATCACGACCGCGCCCAGCGAGCCATAGACGCGGTCGTAAGACCCAAAAGCTGAGACGTACCAGGAAAATCCGAAAGACGCGATAAGCCAGATCACGGTGGCGGTGATGGATCCCCACGTGACCCAGCGCCAGCGTGCGCTCTTGCGGTTTGGCCCGAAGCGGTACGTCAAGGCGAGCGCGGCGACAGCCAAAGCCGCAAGCAGCGGCCAACGAAGATAGCGAACGAGGTTTTCGACGAGCGGGGGGAACCCGATGAAACTGAACAAGGCCGGAAGGACCACAAGCACCGCGATCGCGAGGAGGAAAACGGCAATAGCCACGAATGTAAACAGGATGGCGATGGCATTCGTTTTGATGAAGCCGCGGGTTTCCTCGAGTTTATAAATGGCATTGAGTGCCTGCATCATCGATGAGGCGGCCAAGCGCGCCGTATAAAGCGCCAACAGAATGCTGATGATGCCTGCCACCGAGAAGCCTGTGCTATTCCTTGAAGCCAGGGCAACAAGCTGCTGTTCGATGAGCTTATAGGCCTCGCCCGGGACGACATCGCGAAGTTGGTTGGCCTGCTGTTGAATGAAGTGGGGGTCAGCCAGCAGCGAGAAAAGCCATGTTGCTGCGCCAAGCCCCGGAAAAAGAGCGAAAAGCGCATAGAAAGCCACCCCGGCTGCGAGCAGGCCCAACTGATCGGCGCCGATAGCCCTATAAACGCGGATAAGCAGCGATTTCCACTGCGCCCAAGTGAATGAGAACGGCGACGCCGCCCGATCTCGCGCCTCCGCCAGAGCGCCCGATGAGCCGGACGTCGTGATCTGGCCATCTGCTAGCACGCGCGAAACGAGAGGGAGGGTGGCGGCAACAGCCAGAGTGACGGCCAAGATTTCAATAGCGGATCGTCTCATGCAGCCCGTTCAGCGGTCGTTGGCGTTGGTCTGTCTTCAATCGCGGAAAGGATGAACGTCCGACAAAGTTCCAAATGAGTGAGGCATAGCGAGCCAAGTCCCCACATCACCCCCACAGCCGGCAGATGCTTACTCAGGGTGTAGCTACGCTGCTGTTTTTTCTTTCCGCAGGCGCAAGCGCCTCAAGGACCCTTTGTTCGACGAGGAGACCATGAGTGGTTCCGGCGACCTTATTTCGCAGGTGAACGAAGCCTCCAGTGGAGGAGTAGTGCGGGCCAAACGCAGCCTGCGCTTCCTGACGACACCTGGAACTTCAAAGGCTATCTCGCCGCATGGTAGGGACGCAGCGTTCCGCGCAGCGCTTCGCCAGGGTCCGCGCCGGTCCGGCCTTCAGGCTGGCGCATCGCTGTGAGGGTCTCGGCGAACCACGACCCGGCGGCGATCTCGCCCCAGCCGCCGCGGGCAGTTTCATCGGCGCCATCCCCGACGCTCGCGCCTGCAAGCAAGCGCATGGCCTCGGCGAACGTCAGACCCTCCGCCTCGGCGCGGCGCTCTATCGCTTCGAAATGCGCCAGCGTCTTTTGCAGGCGCTCGCGGTCGATCTCCACCCATTTGCCGCGCACCAACGCCAGCCCATCGGAGCTTCGCAGGATCTCGCGGATCTCTTTTTCGCTCAGCGTTTCGTCATCGAGCGTCACCTGGACGTGGAAATCCAGGAGCGCTTCGGCTCCGACGAAGGACGGCGCCTCGCCGCCAACCGATGCGCTGACTTTTGGACGCGGCGGCCGGTTCATGCGCCAGTTCGCGGGCGTGCGGACAACCACGCCAGCGCTTTCCAGGGCGGGCACGTCATTCAGAAACTGCAACGCTTCCGCCGCTGTCCAGCGCAGGGGGTAGTAGATTTCGCCTTCGTCCACCATTGCCTTCAGCCACGAACAGGAGGCAGCGGCGGTTTGGACGGGGGTCAGAAGCGATAAGAGCCTGTCTTTGTTGGCGGCACCCGCATACTCCTTGAGAGCTTCGCCCAACGGCAGATGCTGAGCCCTGGCCTGCGCGGACAGGCGGGGCGTATAGGTGGCGAGGAAGGCGAAGGGCGCTTCCGGATCCTGGCGGTTCTCGGCCAGGTTGAAATGCACCCGGCCCACCAGATTCCAGACCGGGTTGCGGCGTTTGAGGAAGTCCCGCAAGGGACAGGTCGCTTCGGCAAGCTCTGTCGTGAAGGCTTGACCCATGCTGCGCCACAGCGAGCCGAGAACCTCGGCGGAAAAGTATTCTGCGCCTGTCATGATCGGCGGCGTGTTCGCCAGACGGGCCAGTTCCGCGGGATCGTGCGCAGGCGGCCGGACCGCCGCGCCGTTCTCGTCACGGCCGCGGGAAGCGCAAAGCGCGGCGACAAACCGGGCTCCGAAATCCCGCCACCAGGAGAAGACAGGCGGAAGGAATGCCCCTGCGTCGTCCATGCCAAGCGAGAGGAGGCCGTGTCCGCTTCCCCGCGCGAAGGCGCATTGGAGGCGTTCGGACCGGTCTGCATCCAGAACGCCGCTGTCATCCGCTCTCGTCAGCGCCAGTGCGCCGTGCGGCGTCAAAATCAGGGTGAGCTGGATCATGGATCGCGTTTTATACGTCGCCATGCCGCCGCAGAAGACAATCGTGGCGGACCGGACAGGTTTTGCACGGCATTGCACCGCGACCGTGTGCGGTGGCTTCACCAGGACGGCGCCATCTTCCCAAACTGGCTCTTGGCGAGCAGGTCGTTTGGCCGAGCCGCCGCGTGGGCGAGAGCCAAACGTACGCGTCATGGAACCGGACCGTTTTCAAAGTTTGCTACCAAATCATGAATTGATATGAGCCCAAGGCCAAGAAGCCTTACCGAAATCACTCGCGTAGGAAATTCGCGGCCACTGAGCCGGAAGGGCGCATAGCCGTCCATCTAGAACGCCCGAGAAGCCTCTGAGCAGCCATCCGCATTTTATATACGGCAAAACGCATAAGCAGAAATTATACACGATAGCGCATAATCGCTTATATACCCTAGGTCGCCTCGGTCGCGCCGCTGGCGCTGATTGGCGTCGTTATCGCTCTGCTTCTCAGCAATTCGCCGCTGGGTTTCTTGGCGATCCTGGGCATCGTCGCGCTTGTCGACATCCTGATCCGCAATTCCGTGATCCTCACGGCGCGGATCGAGACGCTGCGCCAAGAGGGTCTCGGTCAATGGGACGCCGTCGTCCCGCACCTGCCGCTCAAAGACGGCCGGGACTGTGCCGCGGTGCATTTCGGGCGGCGAACATGGCGACGCCCGCGAGGCGGGATGCGTTAGGTTAGGAAGCCTTCACCAGAACGGCCATCGTGGACGGCGCTCGCCACGCGCGTTTTCGTAAACATTTCGTTCACTGCGGCGAGCCTTCATACTTATGTGGTTAACAGAAGCGCGCCGGAATTATTTCCCACCGTGCGTTGGTAAAATAATTCTTTATTCGGCGCGAAACGGAGGAATGCCGCGCCTACGACCGGACAAAGGGAGGCTGCTATAAGCCATTGAAATTGCTATAGTTTTTATTGTTAACAAATTACCCATTAAATAGAATCTAATGCGGGAATTTTTCCATTTACTGGGACGAGCAAAAGTCCGTTAAATATGTTTCAGGATCGCGAATTAACGCTTGGAAGAGCCGGAACTGCACGGCGCAGGCAGCGTCGATGGCGTCCCGTTCTGTCCTTTTTGATAGAATTATCAAGGGCTTGAGCGCGCTTAAGCTGCGTTAACCTGCCGTCAAGGCGATTTCGCTGAAGATCTTTCAGAAGAAGAGATGCCGCCATTTGCAGGATGCTAAAAAATGGACCATGCCGCCCGCGTCCGATCAAACGCACGATGCCCTAGCCATAACAGCGGTAAGCAGGCGGCGTCACGGCTTGACGATAACTTTGCCCTTGATCTGCCGCGCCTCCATGGCGCGCAATGCCTCCGCCGTTTTTTCCATCGGGTACACTTTGTCGATATGCGGCCGGAGCTTGCCCTCCACGCACCACTGAATGAGGCGGGTCATCTGGTCGCGAAAGCCGGGAAGGTTCATGGCCACGTGCCGCCCCCAGAAAACGCCCGCGATGTCGCAGCCTTTCAAGAGGACGAGATTCAGAGGAATTTTCGGGATATCTCCCGCGGCAAAGCCAACAACGAGATAGCGTCCACCCCAGGCTATTCCTCGCAAAGCTGGCTCGGCATAAGGGCCGCCGATGCAGTCGTAGATCACATCCGGGCCTTTGCCGCCGTTCAGCGCCCGAACCGCTTCCTTAACATCAAGGCCGGTCAGATTGAGAAGCTCCGCCGCGCCGCGCTCCTTGCAGGTCTTCAGCTTCTCGTCCGAGGTGCCCGCCGCCACCACCTCCGCACTCAGGCAAGCCGCCACCTCGACCGCAGCCAACCCGGCGCCGCCCGTCGCGCCCAGGACAAGCACCGTCTGCCCCGGCCAGAGATGGCCGCGATCTTCCAGCCCATGCAGAGCCGTGCCGTACGCGATAGGGATGGACGCGGCAACCTCATCGGAGATCCCCTCGGGCAAAGCAACGACCTTGCGGGCTGGCGCGATCGCCTCCTCCCGGCAGCCATTATACCCGATATAGGCAAGCACGCGTTGGCCGACTGAAAGCCCTTCCACTCCCTCACCCAGCCGCGCGACCGTCCCCGCAAGCTCCCCTCCAGGTGAGAAGGGAAACTCCGGCTTCGTCTGATACTTGCCGCGCACGATCAGGGTATCGAGGAAATTGAGCGAGACCGCTGAAACGCGGATCGCAACCTCGCCCGTCCCAGGTTCGGACGAAGGAAGATCGCCAACCTCGAGCGCGTCGGGCCCGTCGAGAGACTTGCACAGAACAGCTTTCATCGCATACCTCAGTCGAGACACCTCATTTTACGCGAAAAGCAAAAGCCATGCGCGGATACTTCGCCATCGGGGCAGAACGAATATCGAAGCCCATGAACATGGGCAACCTTTTACGTTCGGCCCATGCCTTCGGCGCGAAGTTTTTCTTCACGATTGGCGCTCATCCGCGTGCTTTCGAGGCGAAGTCGGACACATCCAGGGCCGCCGACCATCTGCCGGTCTATCATTGGGCGAACGCGGACGAGATGACCCTGCCGGTCCACTGCAAGCTTGTCGGCGTGGAACTGATCGAGGGCGCGATCGACTTGCCAAGCTTCCGCCATCCGCTCCATGCGGCGTATGTGCTTGGCCCGGAACTCGGCGTTCTTTCCGAGACGCTGCTGTCGCGCTGCGATCACGTCATCAAAATTCCGACGGCTTTCTGCATCAACGTCGGCATGGCCGGCGCGATCGTCATGTATGACCGCTTGCGGAGCCTCGGCTCTTTCCCGGACCGGCTGCAAGCGCCGGCTTCGCACCTTCAAGCGCGAATCGGCAAGCTTTCGCCGGACCGGTGAGGCGCGCAATTGATTTTGCCTTGACGCACAGGCCGAGATCCAGAAAGGGTGAAAAGCACTGAAAAGACGAGAATTTGGCATGCGCTGCGGCCTGATCATTCCGGCATTGATGCTGACTGTATTAGCCCCCTGTGCGGTGGCTCAACGGGCTGATATCGACCAGATCACTCCCCAGCCCTCCCAGCCGCCCAAGCCCGCGACACCCGCCAAGCCCAAACCTGCTCCCGCCCCGGTCAAGAAGCCAGCGCCCGCCGCTCCCGACGTCAAGGCCCGCCTTCTTGAAAGGATCAAGGACTGGACCGTGTTCATCTATGAAAGCTCCGAAGGGCGGGTCTGTTTCGCGGCATCGGCGCCAACCGATATGCAGCCCAAGACGGCGAAACGAACGCCCGTCATCTTTTACGTGACGACCTGGCAGAAGGACGGCATCCATAAAGAGTTGAGCGTTCGCCAGGGCTACGCCATGAAGGCAAACGCGGTGGCGACGGTAACGGTCGGCGGCCAGAACTTTTCGCTCTCGGCCGACGACGACAAAGCCTACGCGAAAGACCCGGCGGACGAGCGGAAAATGCTCGATGCCATGACGGCCGGTGGCCCTATGGTTGTGAAAGCGACGTCAGCGAAGGGCACACAGACGACAGACCAATATTCGCTGGAAGGTGTCGCGGCGGCAGTCCAAAAGCTCGAGGAAACCTGCCCGTAGAGCGGAGTGCGCAAAATCGGAATCGGTCGCGACGCAACCCGGAGGGGCAAACTTTGTCATCCTGGAACGACGCCTGCGTCGCATACGGAATCGCAAAAGGCGCTTCGATTTATATCGGCCGGATATGCGCCGAGCGCATTCCGGGACGCGACGGACGAGGTTTTACTTAGTCGTAGAACCCGATCTGCTCTGAAGTGGTGCGCAGGATATAAGGCTTTTCGCGCCATAATTTCCTGGCCGCGCTTTCCGCCTGGAACGGGCCTGAAAACTCGATACCTTCGAGGCTGTTGAAACCATGCAAAGCAGCCATGAAGCGGTATGCAGGCTCATCTTGATTGCGCCGAACGATGATACCGACGGCGTTACCCTGCAATTCGATGACGTAAGCATCCGACATGCGTGTTTTCCTTACCGGCGAGACCGGCGATGAAGGCTGTCTAAAGATGGAAGGTTGCTTTTTGGTTTACGCGCCGAAGCAAATTGCGGTGACGACTGGGTTCTGCCTCAATGGCGTGCAGCTCACGGTCAGGCTAGGCAGCATCGGTGTCACCCGGATTTCGATGGCCGGACTCTGACATAAGCCCGAGCCCGAGGCAAAACTTATAATATTCCATTGGGTAAGCTGATGCTTAAAAAAGCGAAGCAATTCTCTTGAACGCTGCGCCTTGCCACGGCTCTTGCAGTCACAGAGGCGGACCCAGGTAAAAATACCTACGCACGAGCTAAAAAAAGCAAAAACATTTTCGAGCGTCCATAGACTTTAGTTTACGCGCCAAGCTGCCGCACGTGAGCCTGACCGTTTTCGAAATTGCCCTCCATCGCCATTTGAGCACCATGAAAATCCTGCGATTTGATCTTGGTCAAAGCCCATGGCGGTCGGCTCAGTCATTCTCCGGCTCGCCCAGAAGTTGCACCGCCAAGGCGGCCCAGCAATGTGACAAGGCGCTTGCCTCCTTCACCGAAGCGACATATCCCCCAGGTATAGACGGCCAGCGGCTTTGCAGTATGGCTAACAGAGAACGGAGTCTTGCTTCATGAGCGAGGCGAAAGCGGCGATCAACCTTGACGGACTGCAGGCGCTCATCGGCGCCCTCGATGCGCGCGGATACAAGGTGCTCGGGCCGACCGTTCGCGATGGCGCGATCGTCTATGACGAGATCGCAGGCGTCGCGGATTTGCCCGCCGGCTGGACCGACCGCCAGGACGCGGGGCGCTACCGTTTGGAGCACCGGGACGATGGCGCGCTCTTCGGGTTCGCCCACGGGCCGCAATCCTGGAAGCGCTTTCTTCATCCACCAATGCAGACGCTTTGGACAGCGAAGAAGAACGGCGACGAGCTTGAGATTGTCCCCCCAGAGAAACCATCCCAGAAGTTTGCCTTCATCGGCGCCCGATCCTGCGAACTGCATGCGATCGCCATCCAGGACAAAGTCTTCCGCGGCGGCCCTTACGTCGACGCGGGCTATAGCGCGCGGAGGCGCGACGCCTTTATCGTCGCGGTGAACTGCGGCGAAGCAGGCGGAACGTGCTTTTGCGTCTCCATGAAGACAGGTCCGAAAGCCGAATCAGGTTTCGACCTCGCGCTGACCGAGCTCTTGGACGGCAGCGGCCACAGCTTCCTCGTCGAAGCGGGCAGCGAGGCGGGCGCCGCACTGCTGGAGCAGCTGCCGAAACGTCCCGCGACAGAGGCCGACCTTGCCGCGGCAAAGGCTTGGTCGAGCGCACGGCGAGCCACATGGGACGCAGTCTTGATACGGACGGCATCAAGGCGCTTCTGCAAGACAACCCGAAACATCCGCGCTGGGAGGATGCGGCGAAGCGCTGCCTCTCATGCGGCAATTGCACGATGGTTTGCCCGACCTGTTTCTGCACGACCGTCGACGATCACAGCGACCTCACCGGCACGTCAGCCAGCCGGGTGCGCAAATGGGACTCCTGCTTCACCCTGGACTTCTCCTATATTCACGGCGGCGCCGTGCGGCAAAGCGGCAGCTCCCGCTACAGGCAATGGATGACGCACAAGCTCGCGAGCTGGTACGATCAGTTCGGAACGTCAGGATGCGTGGGTTGCGGGCGCTGCATTACCTGGTGTCCCACCGGGATCGACATAACAGAGGAAGCTGCCGCAATCAGGACAGCCCCTGCAGCCGGAACGGAGGAAACCAATGGAGGGTCTTGAGCGTATTCTGAGTGAGCATCCGTTTTTCGCAACTTTTCCCAAAGAGCATCGCGAGCTGCTCGCGGGATGCGCGAAGAACCATCGTTTCAACGCGGGGCAGTTCCTGTTCCATGAGGGCGATCCCGCGAACGAGTTCTTCCTTATCCGGCATGGACAGATCGCTCTCGAAATCGCCGCGCCGGGCCGCGAACCGATCGTCTTCGAGACGTTACAAGACGGGGACATTGTTGGCGCATCCTGGCTCGTCCCGCCCTATCGCTGGATGTTCGACGCTCGCGCCGTAAACCTGACCCGCGCCATCGGCATGGACGCTGCGTGTCTGCGCGGGAAATGCGAGGCGGATCATCACCTCGGCTACGAGATGATGAAGCGCTTCTTACCCATCCTTGTAGGACGGCTTCATGCAACAAGACTTCAGATCCTCGACGTCTACGGCAAGCATTGACGAGACGCTGACTGACGAGACATTGGCGGATCCGTTCCTGCCTGAACTCTATCGCGTGGTGCGCTCGACGACCGAGATCCCGGATGTCGTGACGATCGACATGGTGCCGGTTTCCGGGGAGCGGGCGCCCTTCGCGGCTGGCCAGTTCAACATGCTCTACGTGTTCGGCGTGGGCGAAGTGGCCATCAGCATGAGCGGCGATCCCGCCGACATGAGCCGCCACGTTCACACCATCCGCGATGTCGGCATGGCGAGCGGTGCGCTAACAAGGCTGAAAGAGGGCGGCGTCCTCGGCGTGCGTGGGCCGTTCGGAACGGGCTGGCCGGTTCACGAGGCTGAAGGACTCGATGTCGTCATGGTATCGAGCGGATGCGGGCTCGCCCCTCTGCGACCCGCCATCTACCATGTCCTGAACAATCGCGAGCGTTACGGCCGCGTTTCGATCCTCCTCGGCTTCCACAGTCCGAACGATCTGCTCTATCGCCATGAGTTCGAGCAGTGGCGGCAGCGGCTCGACATCGATCTCCTCGTGACCGTCAACCACGCGGATCGCAGCTGGCGCGGCAATGTCGGCGGCGTGCAGGGTCTGGGGTTCATCAAGCGTGCGAATTTCGATCCCAAGGAGACGCTCGCGATGGTGTGCGGCCCCGAGGGCAAGATGCGCTTCATGGCCAACTCGCTGCGCGACGCTGGCGTCCCCGAAGAGCGCATCTATTTCTCCATGGAGCGAAACATGAAGTGCGCCATGGGGATTTGCGGCCGCTGCCAGTTCGGCCCCGAATTTACCTGTAAGGACGGCCCGGTGCTGCGGTACGACCGCATCTCCCGCATGCTCGCCGTCAGGGAGATCTAACAATGGCTACGCGAAACCGCCCCAGGCTCGCAGTCTGGAAGTTCGCATCCTGCGACGGATGCCAGCTTTCGCTGCTCGACCTGGAGGACGAGCTTTTGACGCTGGCGGCGGAAGTCGACATTGCGAACTTCCCCGAAGCGTCGAGCGCCATTTCTGATGGGCCTTACGATCTTTCCCTGGTCGAAGGCTCGATCACAACATCCCATGACGCCGAGCGCATTCACAAAGTGCGTGAGCAATCCAAGTTCCTCGTCACGATCGGCGCTTGCGCAACGTCTGGCGGCATCCAGGCTCTGCGCAACTTCGCCGACGTGAACAAGTTCATTTCCGCCGTCTACGCGTCGCCGCAATACATCAACACGCTATCGACGTCGACCCCGATCAAGTCGCATGTGCGGGTGGACTACGAGCTTCAGGGTTGCCCGATCAATAAGCTGCAACTGGCGGAGGTCATCTCCGCTTACTTGGCGGGCCGGAAACCAGCGATCCCGTCCTACAGCGTGTGCATCGATTGCAAGCTGCAAGGAAATCTTTGCGTGATGGTTCAGGGCATACCGTGCCTCGGCCCGGTGACGCATGCCGGCTGCGGCGCAATTTGTCCCTCATTCCGGCGCGGCTGCTATGGCTGCTACGGTCCGATGGAAACGCCGAACACTGCCGCGCTGGCGAAGGAATGGCAGGCGCTGGGCGCAACCGAGCGCGATTTGAAGCGCGTCTTCCGCACCTTCAACGCTGCCGCCGAACCGTTCCGAAAAGAGAGCGAAGCTCATGGTGACTAAGTCGATTATGGTCGATTATCTCGCCCGCGTCGAAGGTGAGGGCGCACTCGACCTGCAAGTCAGCGACGGGCGCGTGACTTCGGCACAGCTCAAGATATTCGAGCCGCCGCGCTTTTTCGAGGCGTTCCTGCGCGGCCGGGGTTACGATGAAGTCGCCGACATTGTCGCGCGCATTTGCGGCATTTGCCCCATCGCCTATCAGATGGGCGCCGTCCATGCGATCGAAGACGCCTTCGGCGCGAAGGTCGAGGGGCAGCTTCGGGCGCTGCGCCGGCTCATCTATTGCGGCGAATGGATCGAGAGCCACGGCTTGCACGTGGTGATGCTCCATGCACCCGACTTCCTAGGCTTCCCCGACGGAATAGCGATGGCGCGCGACCATGGCGCGATGGTCAAGAACGGCCTCGCGATCAAGAAGGCCGGCAACGAAATCATGCAGCTGCTTGGCGGGCGGGAAATTCACCCCGTCAGTGTCAAGGCGGGCGGTTTCCATCGCGTGCCGACCCGCAAGGAACTTGCCGAGCTTGCAGAGAAGCTCAAACGCGCGCGTGACCTCGCGGTCGGGCTCACTCGTTGGGTGGCGACGTTTCCCTTCCCGGATTTCGAGCAGGACTACGAGTTTGTGGCACTGCGGCATCCGGACGAATATCCGTTCAACGAAGGCCGCCTCGTCTCCAGCCGCGGCCTCGACATCGACATCGCCGATTACGACAACGAGTTCGAGGAACGGCACGTCGCCCACTCCACGGCGCTGCATTCGGTGCTCAAGAAACGCGGCGCTTATCTGGTCGGGCCTCTGGCTCGCTATGCGCTGAATTTCGACCTCCTGCCTGCTTCGGTCCAGGCACTCGCCCGCGATACCGGCCTGGGACCGGTCTGCAAGAACCCGTTCCGCAGCATCGTCGTGCGCGCAATCGAGATCGTGTATGCCTTCGAAGAGGCGCTCCGCATCATCGCGGAGTATGAGCCGCCCGCAGAACCTTCAGTGAAGCTGGAGCCGCGGGCAGGCGTCGGTTTCGGCTGCACGGAGGCGCCGCGCGGGATCTGCTGGCACCGTTACGAGTTCGAGGCCGACGGCACGATCAAGACGGCACGCATCGTGCCGCCGACATCCCAGAACCAGCCCAGCATCGAGGCCGACCTCAAAGATGTGGCGACGGCGATCCTGGACCAACCGGACGATTTCATCCGGCATCGCTGCGAGCAGAGCATTCGCAATTACGATCCCTGCATTTCCTGCTCGACGCACTTTCTGAAACTGTCCATCCATCGCTCATGAAGCCAAACGATGTGGGAGAGGCGCGGCCGCAGATTCTGGTGGCAGCTGTCGGCAACCCGGATCGCGGCGACGACGGAGCGGGTCCGCTCGTAGCGCAGAAGCTTTCGGGCAGGCTCGCCGCCGAAGCCAAGCTTGTCGTTCGCAGTGGGGACATGATGTCCCTGATCGAGGATTGGGCAGGCTTCGATGCCGTTATCTTTGTCGACGCGGCCGCATCAAAAGGCTCTCCTGGACGCATCCATCGGATCGACCTCGCCAAAGAGAAGCTGCCGCCTGAGCTGTCTTTCACGTCCAGCCACGCGTTCGGCGTCGTCGAGGCCATCGAACTCGCGCGCGTCCTGGAACTCGCCCCCGAGACGATCGTCGTCTACGCCATCGAAGGCGCTTGCTTCGACGCTGGCGCACCGTTCACACCCGCAGTCCTGTCGGCTGCCGCCGAAGTTGCGGATTGCGTCGCCGCCGAGGTTTGCAGCATCCTAACAGTGCGAGCGAAGCCACCAGAGACGGAACCTGCGCATGAGCGATGAGAACCGAAACCAGCTCACAGTGCGCGTCCGCATTTCCGGCAGAGTGCAAGGCGTCTGCTATCGAGCCTGGACTTAAAGCAACGCCCAGGCCCTCGGCCTGAGCGGCTGGGTTCGCAACACGAGGGATGGCGATGTCGAGGCGCTGTTCTCAGGCGCGGCAGCTAAGGTCTCCGAGATGCTGGCGCGCTGCCGCGTGGGTCCGCCAGCAGCATTCGTTGAGGACGTTGCTATCCTCGAAGATGGCGGCACAGCGCCGTTGGGCTTCCAAGTCTTACGCACTGCGTGACGCAAAAGCTACGGCTAAGCCATTACGCACGGAGACACAAGCTTTGCGCATGGCTCCGATGACAAGGTGCCGGCATATCCAATTTAATGATGTAAATATACCACAAGATGATCGATAAAACCGATTCAGGACGCGGAAGGGCTTAACCGTTCTTCGCGACCACCCCAGTTTCTGTTTACACTTTATTAGGGTACCGATTCGACTACACTTTCAGGTGGTCAGAGCAATGGCGTCGTTGCGTAAAGCGAGTTTCCCAGCGGAAAAGGCTTAGAGGCCCAATGCCTCGAAGCCAACATTGGCGGAGCGAGGCGAGCCATGAAGGTCTTTCAGATTATCGCGAGCGCGCAGGGCGCGCGAATATTCTCGAACATGGGGGAAGCGTTCGGGCTCGGCGACGAACTGATGGCGCAGACCGTTCGGTATTTCGTCCCTCCCATCACAAAAAGCATCGAGAAACGTGCTCAAACACCAGAGGGCCTGGTCTCGGTCCTGGAATTTCTCGGTTCGCGCCGCTACGACCGGTTCCTGGATGAACCGAGGATTTTCGGTCATGCCCAGATCGCGGAAGAAGGGCAGCGCATTCTCGATTATCTCTTCGCGCGCAAGGAGCGCATCCAGAAAATCATCGAGAACCGCGCCAAGGTCTTGCCCATCGACCCGGTAACGCTCGAAAAGCTGTTTCCCTTTATCGCCGTGCTGGCAATCGGCGCGATCGAAACGAGGACGCGCCGCCCGCTTGGCCTGATCCTGTATCGCGTCACGAAGGGAGCCACGGACGACCGTGCCATTGCAAATCCGTTCCTTGCGCTCGTGCAATATCTGAAGAAGCAGGAGCAGCACCAGAAGGATCAGCGCAAGAGGCGGCTGTTCTCCTTCTTTGGCGCGGCCGAGACACCCGCTCCAAAAGTCGAACCGGCATCGGGATTTTTCCGAGTTGGCCTGAGGAAGTTTTCACGGCTGGCGTGCCGTTGGCCTTTTGCGGTTCGAAGCGCTCAGCTTTGGCGTCCTGATGGAAGACAGCCGTCCCCGTAGCGTCTCACAGTATGCAGAGTCGCAAAGAATAGCTCTTTTGGGAGATGAGCATGTCAATCTCGCGCGTTAGCAGTGTGGTGGTGGGCGGCCCCTACCACCACCATCCCAGGCAACAGACCGACGACGCCAACAGCCAGACATCGGGGGATCAAACACAGACGCAATCCGCTTCGGACAGCACGAACGCGGTGGACACGAGCAACCCGGCACAGAATGCTTTGTTGGCCCTTCTCGGCAGCTTGGCGGTTAGCAGTTCCTCCCAGAACGGCACGGATGGCTCTCGAGATAAGAAAAGCGTTGCCCTCCATGACGCGGTCACGGCCTATTCCCAATGGTCGTAGACACGGGTGATGACGTTTAGCGCGGTCTCCAACATTGGAGGTGGGTCGTGGGCAAAAGCTACTCTTTGGATTTACGCGAACGGGTTATCGATTTCGTAGGCGCGGGCCGGTCTCAAGCGGCCAGCCATTTCAGCGTATCGCCGAGCTTCGCCGTGAAGCTTTGCCTCGGGCATGATCCGCGGCGTCGGTCCTGTCTATGCAAAACGGCTCATCCACGCGTTCGTGGACAAGGTTTTCGACGTTATTCAAACAGCTCCTGGGCGCTTGCGCGAAGTCGGCGGGATCGGCGCGCCGAGCGCATCATTGCCGCTTGGGCCGAGCAGAAGATCGTCCGTGAGATCATGATCTTCCTGCATTCTCATGGCGTCGGCACCTCGCGAGCGGTGCGCATCTACAAGACCTACGGCAACGATGCCGTCCAGCTGATGTCGGAAAATCCATATCGGCTCGCGAAGGACATCAGAGGCATCGGTTTCAAAACGGCGGACGCGATGTCGCAGGCTCGTAATTCAAGACCAACTGGAGGAAGGTTTAGGGAACCAGCGCGGTGAGGGGTCCGTTAACGATCGGGTTTAGCTCAATCCGTTAATTTTGAGCAACGCGCTTGCGGACTATTGCCAGCAGGGCGTTTGGGTATGAACAGGAGAGCTTTATTGCTGCCAGACGCGCTTTCGATGATAGTCGAGGTAAGACTGATGCTCGGCGCGAATATGTATCAACCGCCGTGGCGAGGAATCGTTGGTTGCGGGGGCAGGATTTGAACCTGCGGCCTTCAGGTTATGAGCCTGACGAGCTACCGGGCTGCTCCACCCCGCGTCACGAAACTGACATAGGCTGTTCGGCGAAAGAGCGCAACCCATACCTGCGCATTCCACCAAAATTTCCTCTTCTTCACACCGAAATTGTTGGAATCGCGAGTGGGCAGCACGCGGAGTTATTCACCGTTTGGTGACGGCTTCGTGTGACATTTTTGGAAGTGATTTCAATTTCAATTCACCACAGGTTTGCATGTTCAAGCGCAGCGCAGCCACAGCACCGTTTCCGACCCCGCTCTGTCTCGATAGCGGCCAGCGGATTCTCACTCCGCAGGGGGAGGCGATTCTCGGCTGGATGGGCGAAGGAAGTGAGGGAGTGGCCCAGTTGCTCACCATTCCCGATCGTCTTCTTGCGCCATGTCCGACGGCCAGCGTCGTCTATTCGTGCAATCTTCCTGCCGCGCTCGAGGACAGTCCCCTGGGTGTACTCGATGTATCCGGCCGGCTTCCCAACGAAATAGGACGCGACCTCGACGACGATTTCCTGGCGGGGTCTTTGCCAGGGGGGCAAGCGGCTATTATCACCGACCAGCGGCGAGCGGACCGCCATTCAGTTCCGCTGGGTGTGCCTCACGGCACACTTCTCCATTGGAGCCGTGTGGCGATGCTTCGTGCGCGTGGGTTCCCGCTCCCGTGGCGCCTCCTGGCGCGCGATCGAACATGATTATATTTTTGAGGCGGGAGGGGGCGTCGTTCTCAACCCTCCCGACGCTGTTAAGATACCGTCCGCGGGTGAATTCGCCTACCCCATAGCGCTCGGTCATCCGGACGGAATGCTGACATCGTTTCCATGCAATTCGGGACGAGTGAAAGTGACCCGGCTGTCGTCAGACGGCTGGGCAAGGCGTGATGTCCTGAGTGTCACGCTCCACGATGATAATCGCATCGTGGCCTTTTTCTCCGATGGCGCGCAGCAAACGATCGCAACCGCAGCTCCCTCTCTGAAACACGCAGCCCGCGCCGCATAGGCGGAAGGTCACGGGCAAGGCAAGGCCGTCAAAGAAGTCGGACGTCCGGCCGCCAGAAAAATCGTGCAATTATCGCGCCTTATCCAGGGCACATGGACAAGGCTTTCATGTTTAGTCAATATCGTCACTGTCATCGGTCTATCCGGCAGTTTCATTATGAAATTAGCGAGAATTTATCTTCGCGCTCTAGGTATGCTCGCGTCCGAGCGCACGCTCGCAATGACGCTCGTGCTCGCCGGGGTAGCCATCGCAGTTGTGCAACTCGCTGAGCCGATCCTCTTCGGCAGAGTTGTGGATGCGTTATCAAAAGGCGATCAGGCATTTCCCATCATTGGAATCTGGGCGGCCCTTGGCCTATTCAACATCATCGCGACCTCCGCTCTGGCGATCATGGCGGACAGGCTCGCGCACAGGCAGCGTCTGGCCGCGATGAGCATGGCTTTCGAGCGGGCCATCTCCCTGCCGATCAGTTACCATGCGGAACGGGGGTCAGGCCGCGTCGTCCGGATCATGCTTGCGGGGACCGACCAGCTTTTTGCTTTGTGGCTCGCTTTCTTGCGCGAGCATTTAACGGCTATTGTCGGGATTGTGCTCCTTGTCCCTGTTGCTGTCTCGATGGACTTACGGCTGGCAGCGGTTCTCAGCGCGCTGGCCGTTCTCTACTTCCTTGCCAACACGATCATCATTAAGCGGACGCATGGCGGCCAGGAGAGTGTCGAGCAGTATAACCAGGATGTGTTCGGCCGGGTTGGCGACGTCATCGGCAACGTAACCGTTGTGCAAAGCTATACGCGGTTTCTGGCCGAAACGAGCACTCTGCGCGCCCTGATGTCTGACCTTCTACGCGCGCAATATCCCGTGCTGACGTGGTGGGCGATGCTGACGGTGCTCACCCGGACGGCGGCAACCATCACGATGGTGGCCGTCTTCGCCATCGGAGCCATCCTCGCCCAGCGCGGGGAGGTTACCGTCGGTCAGATCGTGGCCTTTGTCGGTTTCTCCAATCTTCTCATCAGCAAGCTCGACATGCTCTCGGGCTTCGTCGGGCGCATCTTCCTCCAGGCGCCGACGCTCGCGAACTTTTTTGAGCTTCTCGACACCAGCGGCGGCACCATCGAGAAGCTGGGCGCTGTTCCGCTCGATCAGGTGCAAGGAGATGTGCAATTCGAAAAGGTAACCTATCGCTTCCCCTTCACCGAGCAGGGCGTCTTCAATCTGACATTCGAGGCAAGTCCGGGTCAGACGCTCGCGTTGGTCGGCCCCACTGGCTCAGGAAAGACAACCACCCTGGCCCTGATTCAGCGGCTTCGCGATCCGCAGGAAGGCAAGATCCTGATCGACGGCATCGACGTGCGCGACGTGACCCTGACCTCGCTCCGGCAATCGATTGCTGTTGTGTTTCAGGATGCGGGCCTGTTCAACAGATCCATCGAGGAAAACATCCGCATCGGACGCCCCTCGGCCACGCAGGAAGAGGTCGAGACGGCGGCGCGGCTTGCTGAGGCGGATGACTTCATCCGTTTGAAGCCGGGAGGGTATCAGTTTGTGATCGGAGAGCGCGGCTCGGCTCTTTCTGGCGGCGAGCGCCAGCGTATCGCCATCGCCCGCGCCATCCTGAAGAGCGCGCCCATCTTGATCCTCGACGAGGCTACGAGCGCACTCGACAACGAGACAGAGGCCAAGATCAAGCGGGCGTTGGAGGCCGTGACGCGCGGCCGGACCACGTTTCTCATAGCACACCGTCTTTCAACCGTTGCGAATGCGGACAAGATCATTGTGCTCGATCATGGCCATATCGTCGAAGCCGGGACTTTCGATGAGCTTGCCAAAGCTGGCGGTCTTTTCGAGCGCCTCGTGAAGGCCGGAAGCTTCGAGGAAGATTTGCCGGAGCAGCCCGCGGCCCGCGCTGCGGAATAATCGTCTTCCCGGAAACGCCGAAGGCGTTATCCGGGATCGCAATAAATGCCAGCGTTCTCACCGCTAAGCTCCCGGATAAGGCGCATGCGCCGTTCCAATGACGAACCAGCCGGTTCAGCTCCGCGGATGGCGCGGACCCTTGCGGATTGTGACGTAAAGCGCGCCGCTGCCGCCGTGCTTCAAGGCCGACTCCGTAAAGCTTACCACGTGAAGGCGGAAGCTCGGCTCCGAAAGCCAATGCGGAACAAGCCTGCGAAGGATGCCTCTCTCGTCCGTCCGCCAAAAATCGCGATCCGCGACGTCATCTGTCCCGCCGCCCTTGCCGGTGATGACGAGGACGTGCCGGAGGCCGTCGGCCTGGCAGCGAGCGAGGAAGCGGCGCAAAATGACATAGGCATCCTGCTGTCGCAAGCCGTGAAGATCGAGCCGCGCGTCGATCGGGTGGCGGCCGCGCGCAATTCTCTTGCTCAGGCGCGGGTCGAAGGGAGCATGAGGTGGCAGGTCTGGCCTGCTTCTGGCAGGAATCACCGATTTTGCGGAAGCGGCTTCAGGTACGGACGGAGAGGTAGTCGCTGCTGGTGCCGTGGCCGTAGGTTTTGTTTCTTCCTTGGCTGCGGATCCGTCGCCATTGAGAACAGGCCGGTCTCGCGCCAAGGGTTCATCATGGCGCGTGACATGAGCCCAAAGCTCAAGCTCCTCCTGGGACGGGAACCGCTTTCGGCTGCGGCCTTGCATTATTCTCCCCACCAAACTCATGCGCAAGAATCAGCATCTTGGCTGCATCATAATAAATTCACAAGTATGCCGGATACGGCCCGCTATGAGCTGCGCCTCCGCGCCGATACCAGCGAAGATGTCGCCTCGCTGACATCCCTTGATCGCCGAGCCGGTGTCCTGAGCGATGACAAGCCTTTGAAAGGACTGGCCCTCATAGATGAGGCTCGGCGCATTCACCCATATAGGCATTCCGGGCTTATGGTAAAGCGGATCCGCGGCAAGGCTCCGGCCCGGGAAAAGCTCTGCTCCCAGCGATCCTTTCGGCCCGGGCTCAGAAGGATCGAGTTCCCTGAAGAAGATATAGGATTGGTTTTCATGCATCAGGGTTGCCGGGTTGGAGTGCGCGCGGAGCCAGGCAACCATTCCCTCCAGATCGGCATCTGCAACCGTGAGATGGCCGCGCTCGATGAGGCGTTTTGCGATCGAGGTGTAGGGATGACCGTTTTTCCCGTCGAAGGTCAGCTGCGCTTTCGTTCCATCATCGAGTTCTACGTGGCACGAGCCTTGGACGTGCATGACGAAGGCTTCTATCGCGTCGCCGAGGTAAAGGATTTCCAGCCCGCGGCCGGCCAGTGCGCCCGCTTCGATCTGCGCGCGGGTGAAATAAGGCTCGAACCGGCCGTGCATGTCGCGAGCGGCGGTAAACCCGTCCGCTGTGAGCGGGTGGTCCGCAGGCAGAGGCTCTGAGATCCGCTGGCCGCCGATAAACCGGGATCGGAAAGGCTGGCGATGGCGTTCGCGATCCCTTCAGCACCGGCTGGAAATACGATGTAAGAAGCCCAGGCTCGGCCTGGATGCGAAAAGCGGTAAAGTTTTCCTCGAAGAATTGTCGGGCCGTGCAACGATCCGCCAACAAATCCTTCGCAGGTTTCGGAAGCGGGGCGTCTGCCAATTCCACAGAGCGCAGGTAGCACGCCAGTGCGGCGCGATGATCATCATCGGCCCAACCCGCTATGTCCGTAAATCTGATAGCCTCAACCGGAGGCCGCGCCGTCTGGCCCGGGGAATGCTGCCAGCGCCAAAGAAGCCCCTCGTCTGCCACGCCTCAGCCTTCGGGCGAATCCGTGGCGACGAGCTGCCAGTTCGGGTTCGGGGAAGCCACATTGCGCGCAAACGTCCACACATCGGTGACCTGCCGCACGGCCTTGATGTCGCCTTCGATGACGTTGCCCGCTTTGTCCCGCACGGCCGTAACGAGCTCGCAGACAAAGCGAACGGTCACATGCGCGATGCGGTCCGCCAGGTGAGCGTCCACGATGTCGGAGGAGGAAATGCCGACGAAGCTCAGCTCGTTTGTCTCACCGCGTGACTCGCGGTCGGTGATAACGGAGCTGAAACTGTCGAACACCTCACGCGAAAGAAGACCACGCAACGTGTCGCGGTCGCCCCGCGCATAAGCCGTCACAATCGCCTCATAGGCGATCCTGGCGCCGTTCAGGAACGAGGCGGCATCGAAAGTCGGGTCTGCTTTTGCAATTTCGCGCAAGGGTTCGAGCGCACGGCTGCCTTCCGGCAACGCGCCCAGACGCTCTTCGACGCTCGGGCCCGAGGGCTGGCTGCCCGATGGAAGCGGCTCCGCGCGGGGCATCGGAATCACGTTGCTGTCGCCTGCGGGCGCGGCCGCATCGCGTGTTGCGTACCGATCGATCCGCGCCTGATCCTCTCCGGTCCGCCGTCCGAGCACGCTCCTGAGCCGCAAGAAAATCGCCACCGCAACTGCCAGAAGCAGAATATTGGTGAGGTCGAAGATATCGCTCATCGTCAAAGTCGCCGCTCCTGACCCTGAGGCCGTCTTATCTTGAATCCCTGTCGAAGATATAAGAGCTTCCGGCACCGCTGGCTATAGTCACGGGCTGTTTGCCGCAAGCTTTGCGAAATCGTTGCAATCGACTCCGCAACCCCATCTCCGCCACCTATATTAGAGACATCGAATAGCGACTCACAAACGAGGACTAATACGGCCGATGCCCTTCCTTATCTTTTTCCTCATGATTTCATGGCCGGTGCTCGAGGTCGCCTCGATCATTGAGATGAGTCGATGGGTGGGTGGGCTGACGACCTTCCTGCTCTTGGCCGGGGGCTTCGCTCTCGGCGCCGCCATGATCCGATCGCACAGCCGGGTCTTTGCATTTCGCGTCATGGACGCTGTGCGCTCGGGCAAGCCGCCCGAGAAGACGCTGCTTGAGAGCGGAACTATCGCGCTTGCCGGTATCCTCTTCATGATACCGGGGTTCGTTTCCGATGCTATGGCGGCGCTCCTCCTGATCCCGCAAATCCGCGACGCCATCTGGCGCGTCGTATCCTATGGCCTTCGGCGGCCTGTCAGGCCGCAGCCTCGGCCGGAGCCGCAAGCGGCGCAAAGGCAGCAGAAGCCTTACCGCGCGGACGACGTGATCGATGTGGAATTCACCGAAGTGCCACGCGATCAGCGCTCCGGTGCAAGCAGCGCCAAGCGCGCCGACTCGCCCTGGGGCAAGGGGGAGTAGCGCCGCACCTGCTTTCGCCACGGGCCAACTGTAAGACGGCATCTCGCTTCTCGAGCTTGCGGGCCGTAACGTGAGTGAACTCTGAGCAGGCCTCGAAAGTTGTAATGCGGACGCTGACCCTCCTTAACCAAGGGGAAAGCTTGCACCGGCAGGGAAGAGAGACGGCACGTCGGCAAGGTCATCCGGGTAACGACAGCCAGGATAGCAACCTGAACGCGCAGATGGCGGCGGGCTGTGCGGAAGTCGGGTACCTGTCTCCTTATACGTTTGGCTACCGTCCTGGGAAGAGCGCATTGGACGCCATCAAGGTGGTTCAAGGCATGCTCCACCGAACTTGAGATGGACCTATCAGCGCATCTGACGCGCTGGGTCAGAAGGCATAATAAAAACGGCGCCCGAAGGCGCCGTTCGCATTCAAGATCGAAGAGATAAGCCTACTTCAGGGGCATAAAGCCGCCGCCATCGCAGCAACCAAGGTGGTAGTTCAGGCCAACCTTGACGGTGTTGACGTCGAGGTATGATTGAAGCTGTAGGCGTGATCATGGACAACACTGGTTGGCGTGCCGTCGGGTAAGTACCCAGGTAATACAGCGAAGAAGACGCTGTTCCGAAATCAAAGTACTGATACTCGACCTTCACGCTCCAAGCCGGGCCCCAAAGATATTCGAAGCCGGCCGCCTGCCGTCCATCCGACGCGCGAATTCATTATTTGTTGCCTCCCGGGGAGCAAAGTATAGTTGGTGCCGCAGTTGCCGCCAATTACCAGTATAAGTGAGAATCCGTTAACATTCGTCTTGGCCTCAAGGACCGCAAGACCGCCCTTTCCGTAGAGCATCCATGGACCCCAGGCCCAGCCGAGGCGGCCCGTCACGTCGCCATAAAAGCCCGTTGAAAGGCTGGAATTTGCCGTTTCGGTGTACGGCACGAAGACACTAACAGCGGTTGTAAACATGGTGCGCCGGAGAGCGTTTTGTTGCCGCTGAGGTCCATGGCGCCAAAATCAGCCTCGATACCGAACACGAGCGCGCCGCGCTGCATATTGTAGCCGACCGTGCCGCCCCCGAACAGACCGCTGGCAGACTGGTTCGTATGCAACGGTCCATACATTAGCGGATTCGTAGTGAGGTTGAGCTGCTCCACCTTAGCAATAAGTCTTGAATAGCAGCGTCTCTATACCAGTAGCTATCGAGGTCGGTCGTGTTCAGATCCGCCCAGGCGCCGCCGATGTGCGCACCAGCATAGAAGCCCGACCAACTCAGGACAGGCGCAACAACTGGTATATCCTTGTAGCCACCACCAACTGGTGCATAGATGTCAGCTGCATCTGCTTGCGCTGCAAAGGCGAGAACGCCGAGCGCTGCTACGCCGGTGGTGATAGATTTGCTGGTTGGCCCCAGGCTCAAAATGCCGGAAAGTTTCATCTCTCAAGTCCCCATCTAGTCTACTGTGACAACCACTCAGGACATGAGCCCTTGGCGGTGACTATCGTTGATCGATGGGGAGATATTAGACCCGCTCTTCACGGGGCGCAAGCAACACATCAAGCGCGCCAACAGCAAGCCGTGCGCGGTGGATTATCCAAACTTGACACAAAAAACCACGCCAAAACATAGCACTAGCGATCCGTACAGGGAGCAACTGGACAACTACCAGAGTTGCAAATAAGCAACAAAAAGCGCAGAAACCGCGCTTAGTACATAGTTTACGCTACAGGGAGACAAGGAGAGGATGAGCTGATTCGGGCCATTCTTGCAATCTTAACTTTAAGGCTCTCACGAACCGGCAGAAACGCTCACTCTCGATGACTCCAACGTGCCGCCGCGAATCCGCCCGATTTTCCAATGCGCGCGAAAGCCAAATGGATTATCTTGCATGCTTCACCCGGATGGCCCGAACCAAGGATGGCGGATGGAACGGCGGTATGCGATTTGGGACGTTTTCACCAGCACGCCTCTTGCGGGAAATCCGCTTGCGGTCGTTCTTGATGCCGGGGGCCTGACAGCCGAGGCCATGCAGGCCATCGCGCGCGAGTTCAATCTCTCCGAGACGGTGTTCGTGCTGCCGCCGCGTCTCCCGGCGCATACTGCGCATATCCGCATCTTCACGCCATCGACAGAGCTGCAGTTCGCCGGCCATCCGACGGTCGGCGCCGCCATCCAGCTTGCCGATGACAGGATTTCGGGAGCAGCCGCCGATTGCGATGCGCTTATTGTGCTGGAGGAGGCCATCGGCAGCATTCGCGTCGGCGTGGTCGGCCGGAGGGGGCATGCGCCCTATGCCGAGTTCGATGTGCCGAAACTGCCAGAGCTTGCGGGAGCGCCAGCCCACGAGGACCGGATCGCCGCCGCCCTCGGTCTTGCGCCGCAGGAGATCGGTTTTGCCAACCATAAGCCGTCGCAATACGATGCCGGCAGCCCTTTCACCTTCGTTCCCATGCGGGATCTGGACGCCATGAGCCGCGTGCAGATCGTAACAACCCATTGGGACGAAGCTTTCCACGGGAGCAACGGCAAGGTCTTTCTTTATTGCCGCGAAACGATCCACCATCACGCATCCTTCCACGCGCGGATGTTTGCTCCAGGCGTCGGCCTCCCGGAAGATCCGGCCACGGGGTCGGCAGCGGCGGCGTTCCCGGCCGTGATCCATCGCTTCGATCAACTGCCCGAGGGAACGTCTGAGTTCCTCATCGAGCAAGGGATCGAAATGGGGCGTCCAAGCGAGATCAAACTCGAAATCGAGGTCGCGTCGCGGCGCCTCAAGCGCATCCGGATCGGCGGGTACGCCTGTCTCGTCATGCGCGGCAGGCTGTTCGCTTAGCCCGGTCAAGTCGTCACCCCGGACGGCAAACGGCCGATCCGGGGCCGTTGCAGAATCAACCGTTTGCGTTTTTTGCGGTCCCGGATAGCCGCATGCGGCTTCCGGGACGACGAAGAAGGGAGTGTCACTCGCCTTCCTCGTCCTCGTAGCCGAGAAGCGAAAGGGCGCGAGCCTCAAGCCCCGCCTTGCGGCAATAATGGACGAGCGCCTCCTCGCGGCCGTGCGTCACCCAAATCTCCTCCGCTCCGGTTTCGTGGATGGTCTCGATGAGTTCGGTCCAGTCGCAATGGTCGGAGATAATGAGCGGCAGCTCCACGCGCTGCTGCTTGGCGCGGGCGCGGATTTGCATCCATCCGGAAGCTGCGGCGGGGATAACCTCCGGCAGCGATCGCGACCAGCGGTCCGCCAACTGGGAGGGCGGGCACAACACGATCTCACCCGCCAGGCTCTTGCGATTGTCCTTCGCCACCGGCGCGAAGGAGCCGAGGGCAACGCCGCGCTGTTCGTAAAGCTCGGTCGTCTTCATGAGAGCGCCGTGGAGGTAGATCGTCCTGTCGTAACCGGCGCGACGCAACTCCGACATGAGCCGCTGCGTCTTGCCGAGCGTGTAACACCCCACGACGTGGCAGCTGCCGGGGAAAATCGCCAGCGACGAGAGAAGCTTTTCGATCTCTTTCCGCGGATCGGGGTGGCAAAAAACCGGCAGGCCGAATGTCGCCTCGGTCACGAACACGTCGCACGGCACGAGCTCGAACTCCCGCGCGGTGAGATCAGCGGTCCGCTTGTAATCGCCCGAGACCACGAGGCGCGCCCCGCCGTGTTCGATCAGCACCTGGGCCGAGCCGAGGATGTGTCCCGCCGGGTGAAGTGTGACGCGAGCTTCGCCGCAATGCATCGCCTGCGCATAGGGCAGCTCAACGGTTTTCTGCGCGAAACCCTCGCCGAACCGGCAGGCCATGATGGCGGCGGTGTCCGGCGTGGCGATCACCTTCGCGTGTCCGGCCCTGGCATGGTCCGAATGTCCATGTGTGATGACCGCCGCGGACACGGGCCGGACAGGGTCGATGAAAAAGTCTCCAGCCTTGCAGTAAAGACCCTCGGGCCGAACTTCCATCCATTCGCGCGGGTGCCTCATTTTTTTTCTTGATTACCTCTTCCGCCGCTTGCCTGCCGCACGGAACCTCCAAACTAACTAACTCTTGGTGTGCAGTGATTACCCCGCTGTCTCCGCCTCGTAAGTCTACAGTTCGGCTTATTCGAACTGTAGGCTGGCAGTCCCCAAGACGTAAGCCATGATCATGGTAAATGGCTCGTTGCCGCCTCGAAAAGGCGTTAACGAGTGGATGGTTAATTTCGGCGGGCCTGATTTATTTCTGGTTCAAATACGCTTGGTTAAGCTTAAAGAGGCGTTTATCCGCGCCGAAAGACGCCTACGGGCGGCGGTAGGCAGGCTGTTCTAACGCATTGAAGTTGATTAGCTTTTTTGCCATCGACCAACCCCGTTAGATGGAATTTAATGCCGGAATTTCTTCCTTTACTGGGACGCGATAAAGCCGGTTAAATATGTTGTGGCCGCCCATGTTAACCATCACGGGGCCCCTTGCAGCGGCGGTGCGCCGGTCGGCGGCGCCGTCCCTTTCGTAGTTTTCCTATGAAATTCAATGCGTTATCGAGCTTAACTCCTCGGTAAGGCGCTTTTTCTTAAACTCTCAGGCGATGCGGACGCCGAACGAAAGCGCAGCCGGGAAATTCAAGCGAAATGGACTATCTGCAACGTGCACACCAAAAGTTAGTTGGGTTGGAAGGCCGAATCCCCTGCGGCGGGCAAGTCAGGGCGGGTTCAAGAGACTGGTTGATCAGCGCCAGGACGCAAGACCCGGCAAACCGCCTCGACGAGAAGCCTCGCCGGAGTTGGCTTCGTGAGCACCTGCGCATCGGGCCAATCCCGCCTGAGCTGCTCAACGGCCGCGTAACCCGTATAAAACACGATCCCAACGCCTCGTCCCTTCAGTGCGATGGCGGCCGGGAATACTTCCTCATCGCGGAGGCTGACATCGAGCACGGCGGCGCACATCGCGGCGGTCTGGGCCAAGGTGAGAGTGTGAGCCAGCGTGAGCGTCGGGCCGAGTATTTGCGCCCCAGCCTTTTGAAGCGTGATCCCCAAATCGAAGGCGAGGATCGCATCGTCTTCCGCGACGAGAATCCGCGTCCCCTGCAAGGGCTGGTCAGCAATCGAGTTCATTCATTCCGCACAGACTTTGCTGGCAAGGTCACTGTATACAATAGGCCGTTTGGATCGAAATCCAGTACGACTTTCGCTTCCGGCAATCCGTTTTGTATCAAATAGCTACCAAATCCTTGCTTTGAGGGTTTGTGGACGGTAGGCCCGCCGGCCTCCCGCCAATGGAACTGAAACTCAGGCTCCGCCCCATCACCTTTAAATCCCCAGTCCAGCTTCAGGGTTCCAGCCTTGGATGAAAGAGCTCCATATTTAAGTGCGTTCGCCGCAAGTTCATGCATGACGAGCGCGAGCGGTGTGGCAAGGTCTGACGGCAGAAAGATATTCGGCCCATCCATCGCGATGCGCCCGCCTTCGATCGCATAAGGGGCAAGCTGTTTTTCGGCCAGGTCTTTCAACGAGGCTCCGCGCCACTCGCTTTTGACGAGGAGTTCATGAGCAGCCGAAAGGGCCCTCAGCCTGTTCGTGAACGCCTCCAGGGCCTCATCTTTTGGCGTGTCATCCGCAAAAGAGAGCCGCGCCATCGCCTGGACCACAGCCAAGGTGTTCTTGACGCGATGCGAAAGCTCGCTCAGGAGGAGCCGCAGATGCTCCTCGTTCGACCTCAAAGTTCTTGCTGTTTTCAAGCGCTCCGAAACGTCCACGAACGTGCAGACGACGCCTTCAATGCGGTCGTCCACCGTCCGGTACGGCCGGAAGCGCGTCAGAAACCAGCGTCCGTCGCTTGATATTTCCCGCTCGACCGAGATCAGGTTCTTAAGGACAGTTTGCGCGTCCCTGGTAAAGTCCGGGTAATCGAGCCGATGCGTGAAATCGGTGATGAACCTGCCTTCATCGGCGGCCTGGATGTTGAAAAGCTCTGCAATCTTGGGCGTGAAACGCTTGATGCGGAGCTGGCTGTCGAGAAACAGCGTTCCGACATCCGTTGACGTCATCAGGTTCTGAAGGTCGTTATTGGAGCTGGAAACGCTGTCGAGCTTGATCTTCAGCTCGGCGTTCACGGTTTGCAGTTCCTCATTGATGGATTGCAGCTCTTCCTTGCTGGTCTCCAGTTCTTCCGCTGTCGAGCGGTGTTCCTCATTGATCGATTGCAGTTCCTCGTTCGCAGCGCGAAGCTCTTCATTGGCAGCCTCGAACTCCTCGCGGCTGGCTCTCAAGCGCGAGCGCGTCAGTTCCAGTTCCTCCTTGAGGTTACGTATCGTACTGTCAGAGGCTTTATCGCGTTCCGAAGCGTCTTTGATGCCTTCTCCCGGCTCGATCGTATCGCCCTCGATGAAGAAAACAACGGCTTGACGGGAGCCGTCCTTTTCAATCGCGACCGGCCTCACCTGCAAGAACATCCTTTTAGAAGCGCCGTTGAACTGGACGGGAATGGGAAGGCTCAGACTTGCCTGATTGCGTTCGAATGCACGGTGAAGCGCCGCGCGCAAATCGAACCTCAGCTCGGGTCTCACAAGCTCCGTGATATCGTTTCGGATCGGGCCGCCCGAGGGCTGCATGAAACGCCCAGCCTCCTCGGACATGTTGACAATATGGTTGGTGACATCCACGAGCACGCTCGGGGGTGCGGATATCTCAAGGGCGCGATGATGGACTGCAGCCGGAGCACGGTCCCCGCCACGGATCGATGGGCTGAAGACATGCAAGTCTCCCACGCGTGGCGGGATGAACAGGTGCGCATAGTCCTTATCGCCGGCCGCGCGAATGACAGATTGATAGATCCTCGCATCGCGGTCGATGATGCTGAAAAGCCCTGACGGATGCTCTGCCGTTTCTGATGCGCCGAGGAACAGATAGCCGCCGGGCTTCAAGGCATAATTGAATGTTGAGATAACCTGCTGCTGCAGCTCTCTTTCCAGATAAATGAGCAGATTACGGCACGATACCAGATGCAGCTTGGAGAAAGGCGGATCCTTGAGAAGGCTATGAGTAGCGAAGAGCACCATGTCCCGGATTTCGCGCCGGATGCGATAATGATCCACCTCCTTGGTGAAATATTTCCGCAGCCGCTCCTCACCGATATCGGCCTCGACGGCGAGGGGATACCGTCCCTCTCTTGCGATGGCCAGTGCTGTCGCATCGAGGTCCGATGCAAATATCTGCACTTCGGAGCCTGTGTCCCGCCGCGAAGCCTCGTCGGCGAAAAGCATGGCGATGGAGTAAGCCTCCTCGCCGCTTGCACACCCGGCAACCCAGACTCGAAGCGGACCAGGCATATCATCGCTGTCGTAAAGCCTTGGGATCACCTCCCGTGCCAAGGCATCGAAGGTTGCCGGATCGCGAAAGAATGTCGTGACCGAAATAAGCAGGTCGTGAAAGAGGCTCTGAACCTCCTCTGGTTTACGCTTGATGAAATCGAAATACTCTCCGAGGGTATCGACCTTGTGAACTTGCATACGCCGGGCCAGCCGCCGGTAGATCGTCGAGCGCTTGTATCGTAAAAAGTCGTGGCCCGTGCGCGAGCGCAAGTAAGTGAGGATGCGCTTCAGAGCCTCCTCATCGCTTGCCGCCAGGTTTTCCCCAGGCACATGCGCCTTGGCCTTAAGAAGCTCGACAAGCTTTTGCGCAAGGTCCCGAACCGGCAGCACGACGTCCGCCAGCCCCGTTGCGATGGCGCTTCTCGGCATGGACGGATATTCAGCCTCATTCGGATCCTGCACGAGAATGAGGCCGCCTGCCTCCTTGATCGCTTTCGCGCCGACCGTTCCGTCCGAGCCAGCGCCCGTCAACACCACGGCAAACCCGTCGCCGTGCTCGTCTGCAAGCGAGCGAAAGAATTGGTCGATGGGAGAGCGGCGTCCGCGCGGCTCGTCGAACAAGAAGGTTGCGATTTCGTGGTCTGTTATGAGGAGTCTGCGGTTCGGCGCGATGACATAGATCTTGTTCGGCTCAAGCGGAACCTTGTGGTTCACCTGTTGCACGGGCATCGATGTCTTTCGCCCGAGAATTTCGGCAAGCTCGCTTGTGTAGTTCGGCTCAAGATGGACGATCACCACAAAAGCGGCGCCTGTGTCTGGCGGTATTTCCTGAAAGAACTGCTGAAGCGCTGTGACTCCGCCAGCGGATGCACCAATACCGACAGTCGGAAAGCTTATCTCAACCGGCGGCTTAGGAGAAATTTCCTCAGGCTCCGGCGTTGTGCCCTTTGCCATCCCGGCCATCCTTATACATTTTTTTTTGCAGTCCACTCATAGGCTCAACCCGCACGGGGTCAACAAGATTTCTGCTGGCTGAAAATATGTGGTGTATTGGGCTTTATTCGCCTCTAATAATATGAGAGTTCCCACTTGAATTGTGAATGGTTCTCTGCCCCCAAGTCGAAGCTCAATGATGTTTGGCGCGTTTCTAAGAATTCTCTACCACTGAAGGTTTTTCCTCCAAAAGCGAAATTTAGCTGCGCGCCCTCCCTGGTTTCTGGAACAAAATCTTAATCGGGACGTTTTCGCGCTTAGAAATACCTGTATGACAATAGAATAGGTCGAGGCACTTTTGGTTGTATCGCACTGAAGTGCCAAGCCTGAAGAGTAGAAGAATAGCATTCCAGCTGTCCAAATATAAGAGGGGTTGTCATCTGATGCAGGTTGATTTCATGCCCTTGATCGTCGAAACTTCTCTTGTGATTGAACAGTGCAGGCGAGAGCTGGAGCGCTTCAGGCAGCTTGCCGCCGAAATCAGGACGGCCAACGAAACGAATGTCCTCATCGGGGCATCCAAATCGGAAAAGCCAAGCAATGAGGTCGCCTCGCCGTCTCCAGCGAGGCTTGAACAAAATCCCGGAGGATGGCGCGAAACAGCGAACCGGACACGCGCTGTTGCCGAGTCCGTCAACGAGCCCATTGCTAAGAGCCGTTTACTTCAAATCGCGGACAGCTACGATCAGCTCGTGTCCTAAGCAAACTTCGCTCATCTGGCCAACGGATGCGGCTGGCTCTGCACTTCGTCGTCCCGGCCAAGCGAAGCGTGAGCCGGGATCGCAAAAAAACCGGCGATTCAATTTGTTACGATCCCGGATAAGGCTTCGCCTTTCCGGGATAACGGCGGCGGCGATCCGGTGGCGCGTCAGGCGAAGTCTGCTTAGGGGCTCGCTCGCGGAAACGAGTCCCCATTTTGCTGTCAATACATATGCGTATTCACGCGGTTGGTCGGGAAGAACTCGAAAAAGAAGGGTTCCGGCACGGCAGGTGGCGGCACGAACCGAGGGCTGCGATAAACCCAGTAAACAGTCCTGCCATTCGGGGCATAGTGGTGATACCGGTAGCCTCTGGCCCACCTTCCGGCAGCATCCGCTGCGGAGACGTTGACCGCGACCACCGCGGCGAGTAAGGCAAGGACAGCCGCTTTCTTCATGATTTGTTTCCCTTCTGCGATCGGGGCCGCGTGCAAGGTCCGCAGTGAATCCATATGATGAAAAATAGATCTGGGATGTAAAGCGGTTATAAACATGGCTGGCCGTTCAAAGAAAATAACTTTTCCAGGGTCGCAGGGCGCGCCGCTCGCGGCAAGGCTCGATTACCCGGAAGGAAAGCCGCGCGCGTTCGCGCTTTTCGCGCATTGCTTCACCTGCTCGAAAGATCTTCTCGCCGCGGCCCGGATCGCTGGCGAACTTACGGAGCGCGGGTTCGCGGTCCTGCGCTTCGATTTCACGGGCCTCGGCATGAGCCAGGGCGAGTTCGCGAATACGAACTTCTCGTCCAATGTGCAGGATCTGCTTGCCGCTGCCGCCTACCTGCGCGAGACGCTGATGCCGGTCGACATTCTCATCGGGCACAGCCTTGGCGGCACGGCGGTTCTGGCTGCCGCGAACGACATTCCGGAGGCGAAGGCTGTCGCAACCATCGGCGCGCCCTCTGACGCTGCGCATGTGACGCAGAACTTCGCTGCCCATCTGGACGAGATCCGCGAAAAGGGCGAGGCCGCAGTGACGCTGGCCGGGCGCACGTTCACGATCAAGCGCCAGTTTCTGGAGGATGTCGAAGCCACGCGGCTGCACGACCGGATCGCGACGATGAAAAAGGCGCTTCTGATCTTTCAAGCGCCAGCCGACGAGGTGGTGGGACTGGAGAATGCTTCGGCGATCTTCACGGCGGCCAGGCATCCGAAGAGCTTCATCGCGCTTCACGGCGCCGACCATCTGCTCACGAAGCGCGAAGACGCTGCATACGTGGCCGAAGTCCTGAGCGCCTGGGCCTCGCGCTACATCATGGGCTCGGTGGCCACCCGCAATAAGGCCGCGATCGAACCGGGCGTGGTCTCGGTCACGGAGACACGGCAGACCAAGTTTCAGCAGGATATCCGGCTAGGGCAGCACCGGCTTCTCTCCGACGAACCCGAGGCGCAAGGCGGCTCGGACACCGGACCCAGCCCCTACGATCTCCTCGCGGCCGCGCTTGGTGCGTGCACATCGATGACGCTGCGCCTCTACGCGGACTTCAAGAAGCTGCCTCTTCACGGCGTTCGGGTTCTTGTCCGCCACGACAAGCGGCACATTGACGAT
Source organism: uncultured Alphaproteobacteria bacterium (assembly GCA_963829495.1). Taxonomy (GTDB): domain Bacteria; phylum Pseudomonadota; class Alphaproteobacteria; order Rhizobiales; family Rhodomicrobiaceae; genus Rhodomicrobium. The sequence continues at coordinate 132,125 of CAWHIT010000011.1, read as the reverse complement.
TGCAAGGAATGCGCCGAGGGAAATGCCGCCAAGATCGACCACTTCGAGCGTGTGATCCGGTTGGACGGCGATCTGGATGAGGCGGCGCGGCAGAAGCTTCTTGCCATTGCGGATAAGTGCCCGGTGCACAATGCGCTTGAGAAGGGCTCGCGGATCGTCACAAGGGAGGAAACCGGGCCTAAGCCCAAGCCCGGAGCGCCAAAGTAAGGGCAATTTTGGCCTTACGAGATGCGGCCGGTGCGATTATACTCGCCCCCGCGATTCGAGGGCGGAGTCGCCTTCAAGATGGTGGGCTTGACGGTCTGATGGGATCTTGGATTAAAGCATTCGTGCTTTTTGCTCTGCTGGTGGCGGTGCCGTTTGCTGTGGAGCAGTTTCTTGGCAGGCATCCTCAAGTGCAGGTCGGTGGCTACGGCAGCGTAAAGGACTGCCGACCGGATTGCTCGCCGAACTGCGCCAAAGATTGCGTAAAGGGCGGCACGTCCTGGTGGCGAGATTGGTTCCCCGCCTCGTGGAATGACCTGCGCACCTATGGCCTCCCTGCCATCGTCTTGCTCCTCTGCTTGTTTTTCTTATCCTGCTGTTGCTCTTCCTCCCTCGAACTTACCAGATTGCGGAGTGGCTCACGCTCGCAGAGCGGGAGATGAACTCTCTCCTGCGCGGTTGGGGAGGAGGGTATGCCGGAGAAGCCGCAAAAATATGGTCAAGGAACGCGCCGACTGGCTTGGGATGATCCCAGTTACCGACGATCCGCCCACTTCTCCGATATTTACAAAAATTTCTTCGATCTCAACCAAGAGGATCTGAAATCGGGCGGGCCTCAGGGTGCGGCAATGGGCAAGGTACGCATGACGGCTTTCCTCCTCCGGGAACTCTACGAAGGCAACGTGAGAAATGCGCAGCTCAAGATTTCCAATGAGTTTGCTAACGGCGGCAAGCCCTACATCGCGCCTGGCGTAAGACAAATTGTGGGATACGACCGTTTGATGTAAATGATGTTAAAAACAACGGCTTTCCCCCGGATGCCGGCGAGGACTGGTTTCCGCTCTGGTTAACTGTCAAGCTGAACCGGTTTCCGCGCAGCATCGTCATGACCAGGCCGACAAGTCCGGGTCTATAATAGGGATGTCATCGAAGAGTTGAACTTTCAAGCCGCACCGGCGCGTGACGAACCGCCAGTGTCTGTGGGGTGGCTCCGCTTGCTTGAATCGCGTTACTCGGCGCTGCTGTTCTTGCGCTGGCTGGTATACCTGATGCTGGTCGCGGTTACGGCCTACGCTGTGGCTTTATTGGCTGAAAGCGGGCAGAGAGATCTTACTTATCTCCTTGTCCGAATTTACAGAGCCACCTCTGAGTACCTGACGCTCCCACCTCGGAAATTTTGGCTTCAGGCAAGCAGGAGTGTTGCCGTCGCAACTTGCTTATTCGGTGACGACCGGAGCGGACGGCACCGAAGCCCATTCGGCCCACGACCCATCGTAGACGGACGCATATTCGTTGCCGAGGATCCCGAGCGCGAGGGCAAGGATGCAAGCCGTGATGCCGGAGCCGCAGGTTGTGATAACGGGCTTGTCGGGATTGATCCCTGCGCCTTCGAAAGCGGCGCGCAACTCGTCCGCGGACTTCATGACACCACTGCCACTGATCAGCGTGCCGTAGGGAACATTGCGCGCCCCCGGCATGTGACCGAGCCGAGGCACGGGCCGGATCTCCACCTCCTGGCCGTCAAAGCGGGCTTTTGAGCGCGCATCCACGATTTGCATACGCCCCGACTGGACCGCCCTGATCATATCCGAGATGTCGCGGACGAACTCGGAGTTCTTCCGGCCCGTAAAGTGGCGGTGCGAACGCAATCCCGCAGGGCCATTCTCGACGGCGCGCCCCTCGGCGACCCATTTCTTGAGCCCGCCATTCAGGACCGCCACATCCTCGTGGCCCATGACCCGAAACATCCACCACGCACGAGGCGAACTGAAGATGCCCTTGTTGTCGTAAACGATGACCTTCATCCCATCGCCAACGCCCATCTTGCTCAGCCGGGACGCAAATTTCTCAGGCGCTGGCAGCATGTGGGGATAGGGAGACGAGGTGTCGGAAAGATCTTCGATATCGAAGAAGAGCGCGCCTGGAATATGCGCTTCGAGATAGTGGTCTTTGCCGGATTTCGGCTCGCCCGGCATCGTCCAGGTCGCGTCCAGCACGACGAGGCCCGGCGCTCCAAGATGCTGCTGCAGCCAGTCCGTTTCGACGAGCCATTTCGATGAGAAATCGGTCATGTGCACCCCCAACGATCGCGTGCTCTTAAATTTGATGCTCGAAAACCTTCGGCACGACAGGCGCAGCCTCGAGCCATGGCGGAACCGGAAGCCTTTTTTCCCGCAGGAATTGCGGATTGAACATCTTGGATTGGTAACGCGTCCCGTAATCGCAGAGTACGGTTACGATAGTGTGACCCGGGCCGAGGTCGCGGGCCAGCCGGATTGCGCCCGCGACATTGATGCCGCTTGAGCCGCCGAGGCACAGGCCTTCTTCAGCGAGCAGGCGGAAAGCAACGTCGAGCGCTTCCGCGTCGGGAATTTGATAGGCCTTGTCGACGGCCACGCCTTCGAGGTTTGCGGTGATGCGCCCCTGGCCTATGCCCTCGGTGATCGAGGAGCCTTGCGCTTCCAGCTTGCCCGTCGCGTAATAGCTGTAGATCGCCGAGCCCAGCGGGTCGGCCACGCCAATCGTGATCGAAGACCGCTTCGCCTTCAGGCCGAGAGAGACGCCGCCGAGCGTGCCGCCCGTGCCGACCGCGCAAATGAAGCCGTCCACCTTGCCGCCGGTCTGGCTCCAGATCTCCTGGGCGGTCGTCTCGATGTGGCCCCTGCGGTTGGCGATATTGTCGAACTGATTGGCCCAGATCGCGCCTTCCGGCCGGGTTGCGTTTAGCGCCTCGGCCAGTCGTGCGGAATATTTCACATAATTGTTCGGGTTCTTGTAGGGGACGGCAGGCACCTCGACGAGCGTCGCGCCCATCAGCCGCAGCGTGTCTTTCTTCTCCTGGCTCTGAGTCTCCGGGATGACGATCACCGTCTTGAAGCCCATCGCATCGGCGACGAGCGCAAGCCCGATGCCCGTGTTACCGGCAGTTCCTTCCACGATGGTGCCGCCAGCTCTCAACGCCCCGCGGTGGATCGCATCCTCCACGATGAAGAGCGCGGCGCGATCCTTCACCGACTGCCCAGGATTGAGAAATTCCGCCTTGCCCAAAATCTCGCACCCGGTTTCATCCGAAGCGCGGCGCAGACGTATGAGAGGAGTATTGCCGATGGTGGCCAAAACGGACGGCTTTGCGCCGGAGGCGTCGGAAGGAAGAACCATAGGGCAGCAACAGCCGTGTTGTTCGTTTCTTCTAAGATGGACCGGTTTGCGCGGCCGGGCAACCTTTCATGCCGCGAGACGAAGCGCAAGTTTGCGTCCCGATTGCTGGACCGGGATTATAGGAAAAAGCGTCTTGCAGAGGTGTTAACGGAAATAACTCACTGATGCAAAAAGGAAAAATTACAAGTGGGATGGCGCCGCAACCGTGTGCGCCGTCTGCGAAGCGTGCGGCGGTCGTTAACACAATATATTTAACGGACTTTATCGCGTCCCATTTCTGCTAAAAATATATTCGGTTAACCTTGCCAATTATGGGAAGAAACCTGTTCCTTTTCAATGGGTTGGTCAGCCAATCTGCGTGCGGCCGGACACGCGCGGCTATCATTCTTAGGCATTTTTTAACGCACATGCAGACCGGAAATAAATCCCGCACGCCACTGTTAACCATCAAGGGTTAAGTGCGCCACGAGGCGCGGATGATCAATGCAGGAAGGTTCCACCCGGAGAGGAGTTGGTAACAGGCGGCTTAGTTAGCCGCGCGACTGGCGGGGCCGAAGCCCTGTGACAAAGGCCGCGTCGCGCCGGAGGCACGCCTTCGGCGTGACGGCGGTCGGCCGAGCTTGGGGGCCGCAACGCGAGTGAACTCCGGGCAGCCCTCGAAAGGAAACGGGGCGTTGCCGAATGGCCCAAGCTACCGCGCCTCTACCTCGTGACGGTGTGCCGCTGGTCCACCATGGGCATGGCCTGCGCCCCGCTCCGGACGATTGAAGCGCGGCGATAAAAAAAGCGCGCTCGGTCTCCCAGAGGCTTCGCGTTATCCCTCGATCTTGGAGAAGTCCGCGATCTGAAGCGTGAGCGCGCGGATTTGCGCGAGCAGCGTCAGCCGGTTCTGCCGGAGATCGGGGTCGTCCGCATTCACGGTGACCTTGTCGAAGAAGGCGTCTACAGGAGCGCGGAGTTTGGCCAGCGCCGTCATGGCTCCCTCGAAATCCTCCGACGCGAGCGATTTTGCAACCTTCTCTCCCACCTCGCCGATGGCGGTGTTGAGCGCCTTCTCTTCCTTTTCCTTGAGGAGCCTGGCGGCGGGCGTCCCGTCGTAGCTGCGCGAAGTCTTTCTTCTCTTCAATCTTGAGGATGTTAAGCGCGCGGCGCACCAGCGCCAGCAGGCTCGCGCCATCTTCCGTTTCGAGGAAGCGACCGAGCGCTTCCACGCGTCGCACGACCATCAGCAGATCATCCTGCCCAGGCAGCGCAAACACGGCGTCGATCAAATCGTGACGCGCACCTTTATCGCGTAGGTGAACCTTCAGCCGATCTGCAAAGAAATTAAGTAAGTCAACGGATTGGGATCGAACATCGGTGCCGTTCCACTTAACAAGTGCTCTGCCTGTTCCGAATGTTCCCTTCCCCGTGGTTGCGATGGATTGCTCGATCGGCTCAGCGGCATTTTCGAAGCAGCCAATGAGGTGAATCCTGAGTGCATTCTCCAGAACAATGCGGATGACGCCGAGCGCAGCGCGGCGCAGCGCGAACGGATCTTTCGAGCCGGTCGGCTTCTCGTCGATGGCCCAGAAGCCGACGAGCATGTCGAGCTTATCGGCAAGTGCCACCGCGATGGAAACCGGGTTCGTCGGCACCGCATCGGACGGCCCCTGCGGCTTGTAATGCTCGGCGATGGCATCCGCTACCGCAGGCTTCTCGCCTTGCGCCAGCGCGATGTAACGCCCGATGATGCCTTGCAGCTCAGGAAACTCGCCAACCGTCTCCGACATGAGATCGGCCTTGGCGAGATGCGCGGCGCGCTCTGCCTCATCCGGGTCCGCTCCGACCAGCGGGGCAAGCTCGCGTGCGAGGCGCTTGATACGCTCCACGCGCTCAAGCTGTGTTCCAAGCTTCTCGTGGAACGTCACCTGTCCCAAGAAGCTCCGTCAGCTTTTCCAGTGGGCGGCCCAAATCGTTCTGCCAGAAGAACTTGGCATCAGAAAGCCGCGCGCGAATCACGCGCTCATTCCCGGCAACGATGGCCTTACCTCCGTCCTCCGCCTCCAAATTCGAGACGAGAACAAACCGGTTAGCCAGCTTTCCCGATTTCGTATCGCGCAAAGAGAAGTATTTCTGATGCGCCTTCATGGACGTCATCAGGATTTCTTCAGGCACATCGAGGAAACTTTCATCGAATGTGCCTGAAAGGACCACGGGCCACTCGACGAGCCCCGCATTCTCAGCCAGTAGCCCGTGGTCTTCAACAAGAGCGAGCCCGGCTTCCGAGGCGGCATTTCGCGCGCCCTCTAGGATGACCTTCGCCCAATTCTCTCCTGCGACCACAACCTTAGCGTGTAACAGGGCCTCCGGGTAGTCGGAGTTTTTAGAGATTGTCAATGATTTTGACTGCGTGACTTTTTGGCCACTAAGGAAGCGATGGCCGTAGGTGGTGTCGCCGCTCTTGATGCCATCCACCTCGAATTCGACCGGCTTGTTGTCGAACAGGCAGAGGATGGAGTGCAGCGGCCTGATCCAGCGGATGCGGCCGCTGCCCCAGCGCATGGATTTCGGCCAGGGGAATTTGCGGACGATTTCGGGGACGGCCTCCGCGAGGATGGAGGGCGCGGTGCGTCCGGTCTTCTCGGCCCGCGCGAGGTAGTAATCGCCCTTCGGGTCTTTCACGATCTGGCATTGATCGAGGCTCTTCAAGCCGGCGGCGCGCAGGAAGCCTTCAACAGCTTTCTCAGGCGCGCCTACGCGCGGGCCTTTGCGCTCCTCCACCGTTGCGGCCGACTGCGCAGGCACGCCCTCCGCGATGAAAACGAGGCGGCGCGGCCCTGAATAGGTCTTCGTCGAGCCAACCTTGAGCCCGCCCTGGGTCAGCGCCTCCGTCATCATACGCGCAAGTTCCGCTTCCGCGCGCGGCTGCATGCGGGCCGGAATTTCTTCGGAGAAGAGTTCGAGGAGAAGGTCTGGCATGGTTCTATCGCTTGGTTCTTATTCGTTAAACGAGCGCGGACGGCGGCTCGCGGCCACCTATCACTGCATCGATATTGTCGAGCGCGGCGAAGCCCATCTCGTTCCTCGCCTCGATGACGGATGTGCCCATATGCGGCAGCAGGAAGACATTTTCCAGCTCATAATAGCCGGAATGGATGTTCGGCTCGTCCTTGTACACATCCAGCCCCGCATAGCCAACCTGCCCGGACTTCAGCGCCGCGATCAGATCGTCGTCGTTGACGAGATCGCCGCGCGCCGTGTTCACCACGATGGCGCCGCGCGGGAGTTTCGCTAGCGCCGCCGCATTGATGCAGCCGCGCGTCTCGGCCGTCGACGGCGCGCTGATCGACAGCACATCGCTCACCGCCAGCAGGCCATCGAGCGTGTCGTGATAGATCGCACCCTGTTCCAGTTCGGCGCTGCAACGGCGGCGATTATAATAATGAATCTCCATGTCGAAGGCGCGGGCGCGCTTGGCGACCGCCTGCCCGATCTTGCCCATGCCCATGATGCCGAGCCGCTTGCCGTCGAGCCTTCGCCCGATGAGCTGCATGGGCTGCCAGCCGCCCCACTTCTTTTCTTTCAGAAGCCGTTCGCCTTCGGGTGCGCGGCGGGCTGAGCCGAGCATAAGCAGCATCGCGATTTCGGCGGTGGCGATGGTGACAGCGTCGGGCGTGTTCGCGACGCGGATGCCGCGCGCCTTCGCCGCCGCAAGGTCGATGTGCTCAAAGCCTACGGAGTAGGTGGCAATCACGCGCAGCGAGGGCGGCAACCGTCCGATCACGTCAGCCGGGAATTTCTCGGTTAGCGTGACGAGAGCCGCATCCTTTCCCTGGCAGCGCGCCACAAGCTCGTCCGCGCTCATGATGTGGTCGTCTTCGTTCAGATCGAGATCGTAATCGCGCCGCGCGCGCTCGATGACAGCAGGGCTCAGCACGCGCGTAATCAGAAGTTTGGCCTTCGTCACTTTTGTCGCCTCCGATTTACTCTGTGCATCGCGCGGGCTGCGGCGATTGGCAAGGCGAATCTCCTGCTTTTGGCCAGCGCCGCGTAGTGCTATAGATTCGATATGACCAGACTGCTCGAAAAAGGCATCGAAGCGATCCGTAAGGTTTCCGACGAGGAACAGGATCGTGCGGGTGAGTTGCTTCTGCAACTCGCCGTTCGCGGGGGCGTGTACAGGCTGATGGATGGGGAGCAAAGCGAGATCGACGCGGCGCTTGCCGAAGTGGAGCGAGGAGAGATGGCGAGCGAGGACGATGTTGCCGCAATGAAGCTGCGGTACGGTCTGTCATGAGGATCCGCTATAGCCGCCGGGCCCTCTTTCAACTCGATGGCATTTACGATCACGTCGCAGGAGATAACGGCGCGGCAGCTGAAGTGATTGCCTCAACTCAAAGCTCGATCGAAAATCTTAGGCAATTTCCGCGTCTCGGCCGTCCAACGGACGAGACCGATGTTTACAGGATCGTGCCCGCTCGTTTGCCGTACAGCATCTTTTATCGCTTGCAGGACCAGGAAATCATCATCCTTCGCATTCTTCGCGGCGTGCAGCCGGATTAACAGACCGGCTGGAACAAGTCTCTGCCTGCCACCACTATGTCCCATAAAGGGATCACCGAGCAGAAAGGGACCGAACCATGACCGAGCGCGAGCCGAACCCGCAAAATTCCATCCGCTCCGGGCGCGCTGAGACCCGGCAGGATTTCGGCGTTCCCGAGGTCGATCTGCTCACCCCTTTGAAACTGCGCGGCGTCACCTTCCGCAATCGCATCGCCGTCTCGCCGATGTGCCAATATTCGGCGGAGAACGGTTTCGCCAATGACTGGCATCTGGTGCATCTCGGCAGCCGGGCGGCGGGCGGTGCGGGGCTCGTCATCGTGGAGGCGACGGCGGTTCTGCCCGAGGGGCGCATCACGCCGAAGGATGTGGGGCTCTGGTCCGACGATCATATCGAGCCGCTGGCGCGCATCGCGCGATTCGTCCACAGCCAGGGCGCGGTGGCGGGAATTCAGCTTGCGCATGCGGGGCGGAAGGCGAGTTGCGATGTGCCTTGGAGGGGCGGCAAGGCGCTTGGCCCGGCGGAAGGCGGGTGGCAGGTGGCCGGGCCGAGCCCGATTGCGTTCGGGCTCGATAGTCCGATGCCGGTTCCGCTCACGAAAGACGGCATCGAGACTGTGATCGCGGCCTTCGAAGCGGCGGCGCGCCGCGCGCTGAAGGCGGGCTTCAAGCTGATCGAGATCCACTCGGCCCACGGCTATCTTCTCCACGAGTTTCTCTCGCCGCTCTCAAATGAGCGCACGGATGAGTACGGCGGCAGCCTCGAAAACCGCATGCGGCTTGTGTTGCAGGTCGCGGAGCGGCTGCGGGCGATCATGCCGGAAGAGCTTCCGCTGTTCGTGCGCATTTCGGCGACGGACTGGGTGCCGGGCGGCTGGGATGACACTCAGTCCGTGGAGCTTGCGAAGCACCTGAAGCGGCTCGGCGTGGATCTCATCGATGTCTCGTCCGGCGGCCTTGTCCCGAACGCCAAAATCCCGATGCAGAAGGGCTATCAGGTTCCCTTCGCGCGCCGCATTCGTAATGAAGCGGAGGTAAGGACGGGCGCTGTCGGCCTCATCACCGACCCCGAGTTCGCCAACCAGATCGTGACCGGCGGCGACGCCAATCTCGTGCTGATCGCGCGGGAATTCCTGCGGGACCCGTATTTCGCGCTCAACGCGCAGCGGGACCTGGGCGCGGAGCCCGATTGGCCTGTCCAGTATGGCTATGCCGTGCGACGCCGCGTTTGATGATGACCAGATTGAAACACGTTATATAAAAAACATCGTCCGACCCGGATTTTTCGGCCCTACGCGCCGTTAACATGCCGTGGCTCAACTCAGGCACGGTGAAACGGCAGCAGGATCATGCGCAGATGGCTGATAGGCTTCGCGATTCTCGCGTTCGCCTCCCAGGCGTATGCATCCGATCTTAGCGATTGCCACCAGGAAGAAGACTTCAAACTTGCGATCAGCGGCTGTTCGGCACTGATCGCGAAAGAGCCGGGAGATGCCGCCGCCCGCATCCTTCGCGGGGATGCCTATGGCGCCACTGGCGATCTGAACCGCGCATTGGCCGACTATGGCAAGGCGCTCGAGATCGATCCACGCGACGCCGAAGCCTTTTATCGGCGCGGCACGGTCTACCGGAAACAGAATGATTTGAGCCGTGCCGTCGAGGACTATACAAAGGCGGTCGAACTCGATCCCAAGCTTGATGGGGCCTATTTCGCGAGGGCCGAGGTTTACCGCGAAAAGGGCGAGCTTGGGCGCGCACTTTCCGATTTCGATGCTGCGATTGCCGCTAATCCACGCGCGACGTGGGCTTACGTTTCGCGCGGGGCACATTATCAGGCCAAAGGCGATAGCACGCGCGCGCTTTCCGATTACACCAAGGCCATCGACATCAATCCGCGCGGCGCCGACGCCTACTTCGCGCGGGCGAACGCCCTTCGCGACATGCGCTCCTTCGAAAAGGCCATCGCCGACTACACGCGCGTCATCGAGATTCGGCCGAAAGATGCGGATGCCTATAACAATCGCGCCTGGGCCTATTACAGCGTGGGGGATCCCGTCCGGGCCCTGCAGGATGCGGGCAAAGCGCTGCAGATCCGGCCTTATGACTCGGATACGCTCGATACGCGCGGCCATGTGCTCGAAATCCTCGGCCGCCGCGACGATGCGATTTCTGACTATAAAAAGGCACTTCGCCTTAATCCGGCCAACGAAAGTAGTAAAGAAGCCTTAAAGCGGCTCGGAGCGAATCAGTAAACTCTATACAGCTCCAAAAAAACAAGACCGCAAAAAGCGCGAATTTTCTCATAACGGAAAAGTCGCGCGGGCACATTGGGAGCGAAACGTGAATATTAGATCTGCTTGCTTATTGGCAGGCGCGTTGTTGATTTCCGCGCCTCTCTCCGCCATTCCCGCACCACGCGAGGATAAAGGGGATGTCCTTCGCTCGCTCGCCACGCGGGTGGGACGTGTGGTTGGCGCAGCCTCTGCCTGTCCAGGTGTAGCACGCGCCCGCATCGAAGGAATTTCGGATAAGATCACCAATGTGATCACATCCTCATCCCGCAGCGGGGACGAGGGCAAGGCCATCGTGGACTTGTTCAACGCCAGCTACGTTGCGGGCGCTCGCGACGTGAGTTCGAAGCAAACGGACTGTACGGCGGCAGAACGGGGGCTTGCCGATCTCGAAAGCGCGTCCGGGTCCGCGCCGCAAATGCCACAGATGGGTCAAATGAGCGCGCAATCGGCAACTTTCGCCACGCAGGTTGCGGCTGGACCAATCCATGGTCTCACGGAAAGCGAAATCAAGTTTGGTGCATCCGTTCCGCTGACCGGTCCGAACAAGGACTATGGGCATCAAATCAAGGTCGGAATCGAAACGGCGTTTCGCATGGCCAATGATGCGGGCGGCGTCCACGGCCGGATGCTTCGCCTTATTATCGCCGACGACGGCTATGAGCCGACCCGCACCACCGAAACCATGAAGCAGCTTTATGACAAAGAGCAGGTTTTCGGTTTCGTTGGGAATTTCGGCACGGCGACATCGATCGTCGCTGCACCGTTCGCGCTCGAACGTCAGTCGCTGTTTTATGCCGCGTACACCGGCGCCAACAATTTACGGCGCGATCCGCCCGACCGCTACGTGTTCAACTATCGCGCGAGCTACGCGGAGGAGACCGAGGCTGCCGTGCGATATCTGGTAAAGATTCGCCGGATCAAGCCGGAACAGATTGCCGTGTTCGCTCAGCAGGATGCTTTCGGCGATGCGGGCTTTGCTGGCGTCGCCAAGGCGATGCGCTCGCTTCGCGGCGGTGACGGCGGTTTCATCCTCCGGACGGGGTACCCCCGAAATTCCCTCGATGTCGATACGGCAATAGCCCAGCTGAAAGCGAGCAAGCCGCCGATCAAGGCGGTTGTCATGGTGGCGACCTATCGCGCCGCGGCCAAGTTCATCGAGAAATCACGCGAGGTGATTCCGGATCTGGTTTACACAAACCCCTCGGCCGTCGGCAGCACCTCCTTGCGCGAGGAACTTCTTCTCATTGGCCCGCAATTTGCTCAAGGTGTGATTGTCACTCAGGTTGTTCCGGCGGTGGATGGCTATTCATCCTTGATCCTGGAGTACAAAGCTGCGTTGGGGAAATACTTTGGAGGTGAAGCCCCGGATTATGTTTCGTTTGAATACTTCGTCGCCTCTCGCATTCTCGTGGAGGCGCTCAAACGGGCCGGACCACAACTGGATTCAGAGAAGCTCGTCGAAGCGTTCGAGAACATGAGGGACTTGGACATGGGGCTCGGAGGGGCGATAAGCTTCGGCAAGAGCGAGCACCAGGGGTCGCACAAGGTCTGGGGCACGCAGATGAATGAAGCCGGGAACTACGAGCCCATCGAATTGCAGTGATGGCTCTAGATCAACCCGCCTTAAATTCGGGATCGATTTAGGGCAGAAAAGTTGATCGATTCGAAATGCTAGAACAGTCTATCTAAGTCCAAATGGACGAAGGCTGCTCTAGTGGAGCAAATGCGACATTTGAGCCCGCCGGCCACGAGTTCGCGCTCGAATGTTGAATTGAAAGGCTCCGCTAAAACAAAAAATCGCTTGTAGGCCCTCGATTTCCTGCATTTTCATCGAGCGCGCCGCAGGCCGAATGCACATGCCGGAAGAGGACCGCTACTTGTGGAGCCTTTTTCTGCAGGCATTGCGCATTTTCTAGGAATAGGCAAAAGAGAAGGGGGCATTAAGAAAAAAGAGGGGGCTCACGTGCGATCCCGATCAATTGCGCTCCTTGCGTGCGCATTCTTACTCGCGGGGCCCATATCCGCGACATCTGCACCTCGTGACGATAAAGGAAATGTTCTTCGCGGTTTGGCGAGCCGCGTAGGCCACGTGCTTGGAGCGGCATATGCCTGCCCAAACGTGGAGCGAGCTCGCATCAGAAGCATTTCGGACAAGATCACCGATGTGATCAGGACCTCTTCCGTCGGCGAGGATGAAGTCAAGGCCATCCTGGACCTGTTCAATTCGAGCTACCTTGAGGGCGGTCACACCGTCAACACCCGGCAAATGGATTGCACGGCAGCCGACCGCGCACTCGCAGACCTTGAAAGCGCTTCGGCGCCCGTACCGCAGATGAATGTCATGACGCCGTCTGCGCAATCCGCCGCCTTCGCGACGCAGGTTTCGCTCGGTCCGGTACGCGGCGTGACGGACAGCGAAATCCGCTTTGGGATATCGGCGCCTTTCTCAGGGCCTGCCAAAGACCTTGGCCACCAGATGCGGGTCGGCATCGAAACGGCGTTCCGGATGGCCAACGAAACAGGCGGCGTCAACGGCCGGCAGCTGAAGCTCGTGACCGCCGACGATGGCTACGAGCCTACCCGTACCGGCGACACCATGAAGCAGCTCTACGACCAGGACCAGGTGTTCGGCTTTATTGGCAACGTCGGAACGCCGACTGCCGTCATCGCGGCTCCGTTTGCCCTGGACCGGCGCGTCCTGTTTTACGGCGCGTTCACCGGAGCAAGCGTTTTGCGGAACGATCCACCGGACCGCTATGTCTTCAATTACCGCGCGAGCTACGCGGAGGAAACCGAAGCGGTGGTGCGCTATCTGATTAGGGTGCGGCGGCTGAAACCGGAGCAGATTGCGGTGTTCGCGCAGCAGGATTCTTTTGGCGATGCAGGTTTCGCAGGGGTAACGAAGGCCATGCGCGCCCTCCGTGGCGGAGATGGCGGCTTCGTTCTGCGTGTCGGCTATCCGCGCAATACCGTGGATGTCGATACGGCTGTTGGCCAACTGAAGGCAAACAAGACGCCGATCAAAGCCGTGGTGATGGTGGCGACCTATCGCGCGGCGGCAAAATTCATCGAAAGGACCAAGGACATCATTCCGGGCTTGGTCTACTCCAATGTCTCCTTTGTCGGCAGCACGTCGCTCCGCGACGAACTCATGCTTCTGGGCCCGAGATATGCCCAAGGGGTCATCGTGACCCAGGTCGTTCCGGGAGTGGATGGCTACTCATCCCTGATCCTGGAATACAAGACTTCGCTCGCCAAATATTTCGGCGGGGAAGCGCCCGATTATGTCTCGCTGGAAGGCTATGTCGCGGCGAAGGTGCTGGTCGAGGCGCTGAGGCGGGCCGGACCGCAGTTCGATACCGAGCGCGTGGTCGATGCACTTGAAACCATGCACGACTACGACATGGGGCTTGGAACGACGATCACCTTCAGCAAGAGCGAGCACCAAGGTTCGCACAAGGTCTGGGGCACGCAGCTCAATGAGACGGGCCGTTACGAGCCGTTCGAGCTGCAATAGGCCCGGCCTTACCCGCGCAGCTTGAACGTTGCGCGCGGGCGGGGGTGGCAGACCTCGCTCATTTGGCCAACGGATGCGGCTGGCTCCGCACTTCGTCATCCCGGCCAAGAGAAGCGCGAGCCGGGATCGCAAAAAAGCAGGCGTTTCAATTTGCTACGATCCCGGACAAGGCTTCGCCTTTCCGGGACTGATTTCCCGCTATCTCCGCCTTGTAAGCCTATGGCGCCTTTCAATCGCCCGGCATGCCATTACGGTAAGCCGCTTATGCGTTGAGAGGGGCGGGGAAGATTGCTCCGATCGAGATGGGCCTCGCGAGCAGCGATCGAAGCTATATTTGGAGGGCGAATTCATCCCGGCCTTGTCTTGGACGCCAGCATGCACCGGCGCTTTCCTTCGGCGGAATAGAAGGGCGCGCCCAGAGCTTCAACGTCTGCCTGGAGCTGTGCGCAAGCCGGACCGTTCCGTTGTCGCCAGTCATGCCGTTAACGTGGGTCCAGGAAATCAAAATTGACGCCAGCACCGCGGCGACGGTCATTATGAGCGCCTTGCGGTCCATATCGGCCTCCATCACTGGTCTGTCGGGAAGCTCCTTGGAGGGAAGAGGGCCGCTTCTGTAGTTTTTGGCGGCCCTGCAACCTCCTGTAAGATTGAAAGTAGCCGCAAGAGCGGTTTTCGGTTGTGATCGAGTGCACATGCCCGCTGGCCGGCCCACAGGTCTGCCAAGCTTAAGATGGTAAGGCGCTCACCGGTAGCTTTGCTATTGGCTGCGCAATCTATAACTTGCCCGTGAGATGAATTGCTTTGGCATAATTCTCAAAAAGTTATAAAATTATACAGGCGTTTTCTGGGTTAGCTGTCATTCTGATCTGCAAAGTTTGATCGCAAGGGGAAATTATGCTCGGACAGGAGTTCAAACGAGTATTTGTCTTAGCGTCGCTTGCGACAGTTCTGGCAATGCCGGGCTGGGGCTTCGGGCAGAATGCCGGGGGCGTTCACGGGAATGATGCGAGAAGGCTGACCCCTTCACCCGCGGGCGCCAGAGTCTATTTCATCGACATCAAGAATGGCGACACTCTTCAACCGACTACAATTATCCACTTCGGCCTGAAAGGCATGGGAGTTGCGCCCGCCGACGATGGCCGCCCCAACTCAGGACATCATCATCTCTTGATCGACGTGGACCTGCCGCCGCTTGACCAGCCGATCCCGAGCGATCCTCAACATCTCCATTTTGGTGCAGGGCAGACGGAAGCAGAAGTTACGCTGGAACCTGGTCAGCATACATTGCAACTTCTCCTCGCAGACAAGGACCACGTCCCTCATGATCCGCCAGTTATGTCAGACCGCATAACGGTGAATGTTGTTGATGCGGGCCACCAGCCTGTGGCCGGTCGCGAGGCATCTCCTCCAAATGCGCGCGTCTATTTCGAATACCCCACAAACGGAGCCTGTCTGCCTCCGAAGTTCATCGTGCGATTTGGGTTGGTCGGGATGGGGGTGGCGCCAGCCGGATTTGAAAAGCGGAACACAGGGCACCATCACCTCATCATCGATTCTGAACTTCCGGATTTCGATAAGCCAATTCCAACCGACGAGAACCACTTGCACTTCGGGACGGGTCAGACAGAGGAAGAGGTGACGCTGTCCCCCGGCCGCCATAAGCTGCAGCTTCTCTTTGCGGATGCCCGGCACATCCCACACGATCCGTCCCTCTACTCGAAGCCTATCAGCGTGTTTGTTGGAAAGTGCAAACACCTCGCAACGCACAAAAGCAACAAAGCGCACAGGCACATGCACTGATAGCTGAACGCCGCGGCCGCAGGCTACTGGCGGAGTTTCTATCGGCTGTCTTGACCGAAGCAGTTCGACTTTTTCAGGATGCGCCCGTTCCAGGAAACCACTCGCTGACCTGTATCGCGGCAGCCACTTGGGGGAGAAGCTGCAGCTGCGGGCGAAGCTGGGGCATTTTCCGAAAGAACCGACCGGCCCGGTAGGATTGCAGCATCGAAGGACACCTCGGGAGATTCGAGACTTCCGCTAACCGTTATTGGAGAACTGGAAGTCTGCCACTGCTTGGCTGTTCCGTCTGATGTCTTGACATGGAATTGAGGATTGAACACGAAGTCGAGTTTTCGCTCGCCGAGCATGACCTTTCCTTGCCCCGAGGCTCGCAAATTAGGGTTCTCGAATGTGATGTGTTCAGCTTTCAAGACGTTCCGGTCGAGGGATAGCCGCCCGGCAAAGAGCGTAAAGGGAAGCCGCCCTTCCCCGTCGAGGAAGTTTTCCGCCTGGCTAGCCGCTTTTTGAACGCTCTGAAATGCCGGCGACTGGATCGACCCGTTCCTGAGATCGATCGCCAAGGTTCCGGAGAGCGATTTTCCGCTCTGGTCCTGGATGCGTGGCATTTCAAGCTGCCCCGCCATGTCAAGGCTGCCTCTAAGAGCGCTTTGTTTGTTTATGCGGGCCGGAACGAGAGGAAGAGAAATATTGCGAAGCTGGAAAGAAACCCGGCCGGGCTCGCCCTCAGAGAGGGAGAACTGTCCATTCACTTTTCCACCGTAGCCCTCCGCTTTGGACAGGTTGACCGACAACTTTCCACCAGACAATAAAACTCGTGCCTCCACCGGGGCAAAGGCAACCAAGACGGGATTGCCGGGCTGGCTGTCGGAAATCTCAACTTTGCGGCCGGAAAGTTGAAGATTGAGCCCAAAGAGGTCGTCGCTTACGAGGGCGTCCAAACCCTTGGAAGGGGTAAGGTTTGGCAAGTCCGTAGCCAGGTCCCCGGTGATCTCTCCCGGAACGGTAAGCTTCAGCAAATCCAGAGTAGCGGAGGCTGCAATCAGCGGTTTGTTCGCTGTCAGATCGACAGTCGCGGAGCCTTTGAACGGTTCGCCGCGCAGCGTTCCCGCAATGTCGGAAAAGGAAATCAGTTTGGCTTCCGGGTCCCGCAAAACCATCATCGAGGCGCTTGCCAAAGCCTCCTTCTCTCCCCCACCGATCTCGATCTTGACGGGAAAGGACCGGCGGTCCTCGGGCCGCGCTTGCTCTTCCGAGGACGTTACCTTGACTTGATAGCCCGCCACTGTAGCCCGCCCATCGAGTTTGCCCTCGCCGGAAAACGAAGCCGTGACGCCACTCGCCAGAACCTTCTCCTTTCCGTCTGGGTTCACGAACGCGAGCGAGCCATCATCGATCGTAATGCTTTCGATTTTGGCTCCGTTCGTCCCGAATGGAACTTCGGCGGAAGGATCTCCGCGCGTCTTGCCGGACGTTGGATCGCTGCTCCGGTTTGGCTGGTATAGATAGTAGGCTGCTCCTTCCAGGCTGAGGGCGCTGACCCTTGGACTGGAGGAAAACACACTCAGGAGAGGCAACCGGAAAACGGCCCGGCGGACATGCGCAAGGTTGCGCTCCGCGTTGTCTGGAGCCGATAGGGAAATGTCATCGGCAATAAGGCTCGGGGATGGAAGCAGCCTTAACTGAGCGCTGCCGATCTTGACGCGGCCGGCGAGGTCCGGGGCGTAATGGCCGATGGCTGTAGTGACAAGGCCCGAGGCTGGCACGCCCACCGTTGCAGCAACAACTCCGGCGCCGGCTAATGCCGCTCCGGCGATGGCTGCTTTTCGCCATCGCTTGCCGCCGCCTGCGGGAGGCGCGCTTTGTGCCGTCGCAGTCGATCCCCCGTGCTTCGCGCACCTCCAGGTCGGCGGAATCCCCTGGCGCTCGCAAATGGTACCGTCGCTGTTTTTTACGCCGCAGGTGATCTTCTGGTTGGCGAGTGCGATGGCTTCACGCCACACGAGCCCCTTGTCGCCGCTCATGAGTTCCTTGGCGATTGCGTCCCTGCGTTCCCGAATTTCCCGTCTCATGGCGTTTCTCCCAGCGCGTAGGCCATTTCTACCATCGGCGTATTTGAATTTAGGCGCCCTTTGCCGCTCCGGTTGTTATTTTGAGCCGGCCAAACAGGCGTGTTTTCAAGAAGTTCTCGATCTCAACCATCACAGCGAAAAGCGAAGGGAAGAGCAGCAGGGACAGGCCCGCCGAAATCAAAAGCCCGAAGATAACTGCGATCGCCATGGGCGCGCGGGTTTCCACGGAAGCCCAAAGAGGCAAGGCGATTGGGATAATTCCGGCCATCGTGACGCTTGTTGTCATGATGACCAGCGCGGCGCGCTTTTGGCACGCGGTGATGGTAGCTGACGCCAGTTCCGCACCCTGCCCAATTTCCTTAATGGCTCCGTCCATTAGCAAAATCGCATCCTTGGCCGCGATCCCGATGAGCAGCAGCAACCCGAATGTAACAGGGAAGGTCAGAGATTGGTTCGTCCAAATTAGCCCGAGTACCGCGCCTCCGATGGAGAGCGGGACAAGAAACAGGACCGTCAAGGGGCGCAGCGCGTTTCCGAACAGCAGGATGAGAAGAACGGTGGCAGACAGAAGGCCTTTAGCATCAAGGTCTTTCCTTAGTTCCCCCAAGGGCTCCGCGCTCGCTCGGCTTACGGTAACGCCCGGTGGCAAGCTTTTCATGATCGGCAGGCGGTTGATCTCTTCAAGAGCATCACCAAAGGCGAAGTTTGGCGCTATATCCGCGGTGACTTTAGCCTGATGCCGGCCATCGTATCTGCTGACGCTCGCCGGCGAGGGACCAAGCTCGAGTTTGCTTATGGAGCCCAGCGGCACTGTGCCCGTTCGGGAAGGGATTCCGAGCTGTTCCAGCGCTCGCAAATCCGATCTTGACCAGTCATCGAGCACGACGCGGACCGGCAGGCTGCCTTGATGCGAAGCAAGCTTGACAACCCCCGAGGACAGATCTCCTGCAGTCGCGGCCCGAACAGCTTCCGAAATTGCTTCGGTCGTTATTCCCAGGCGCGCGCAAAGGTCCAGTTTGGGGTGTATGAGTAATTCGGGCCGCTCGGCAGTTGTTGAGGCAATCACGTTTGACAAAGGAGGCAAGTTCCTCATCTGCTTAGCAATTTCCGAGGCGACACTATCGACGAGAGCACTGTCGCGGCCGTTAAGGTCAAGCAAGATGGGGCGCTCGCCGTCGTCGTTGAGGAACCAGAAGCGAATATCCGGAACGCTGCTCAATTCGGAACTGATGGACTGCTCGAGCTCGGCCTGCGACATCCCCCTTTGGGGCCGAGCCACATAACTGATCGTCAACGTGGCTTTTGCGATTGAGGCAGCGCCCGGAGTGTGTCCTCCGTCTACGAAAACGGACTCGACCTCGGGGCGCTTTTGCAGGCGTTTGACGATGGCTTCAGTGACAGCCTCCGTATCCGGCAGCTTGGACCCGGGAGGGAGTTCGATGGCAAGCATCGACCGGGACCGGTCTTCAGAAGGCAGCGATCCTACCGGCAAAAGGCTCAGGCTGTAGACTGATCCCGCCGCAAGAAGAAGGCCGACCGCGACGGTTGCATATCGATAGCGCACGGTGAGCGCGATCAGGCGCGAATATAAGCTCTCCGAGGCATTCGGCGCCTCCTGTTGCACTGGCACTGGCTTAAAGGGAATGAGATACGCGCATAGCATGGGTGTTAGAAACAGCGCCGCCAGCCATGCGAAGAACACTTCCAGCGATACAGTGACGCCAAACTCCTTGAGATCTTGGCCCACTCCCCCGGACATGAAGCTTACTGGCAGGAACACCGCAATAATCGTGAAACAGATTGCGGTGATCGCAACGCTCATCTCACCGAGGGCCCCGATTGCTGCCTCGGAAGGAAGCATCCCCATCTGAGCGTGCCGGGCGGCGCTCTCGATTTCCACGAAAGCGACAGCAATCAAGATGCCTGTGCTCGAAGCAATTGCCAGCAGCGTTACGGGATTGAGCGTAAAACCAAATGCCAGAAATGCCAGGAAAACCGGCAGGATGGAAAATGGCAACGTTATCGCAGCAATGAGCGTCCTTCTCACACTGCGCAGAAATGCGAAGACAGCCATCAAGGCAAGTGCCGCACCTGCGGCCATCGTAATCATCGCGGAAACAGCGTTGTCTCTCGGAAAATTTGCAGTTGAATTAATCAGTTGAAGTTTTACGTCCGGATGATCCGCTTCGATCTGCGCTGTTCTTTCCGCAAGCGCCTTGACGATTGCGCTGTCGCTCGCTCCTTCCTCCCTGAATATCGCAAAGCCGGTGACAGGCTCACCATTGAACCGGGTGAAACTCCTGGGCTCGGCAATGGAAGTTGTGACAGAACCGAGATCGTCGAGCCGGACGGTCCGGCCGGAAGCGGAGGCTATGCGGGTCGCGGCCAACTCATCGAGGCTCGTTTTTCCGCCCAGCGCACGAATGGGCTGATCGCTGCCTCCGATGTGCGAAGAGCCGCCCGCCAAATCCACATTGACCGACTTCAGGCTGCGGCTCACGTCGAGTGCCGTTAGACCAGCGGCATGAAGACGGTTGGGGTCGAGACTGACGAGGATTTCGTGGCTCGCCCCGCCAACCCGCACGAGATGGACAATACCCGGAAGGCCTTGGAGCCTTGGCTTGACGGTGTCTTCGATGAATGCGGTCAGCTGTTCAGGAGTTTTTCCAGGAGCAGCTATTGCATAGGTCACGATTGGCGGGGCAGCTCTTCCGACTTGGACAAGTGTTTCGCCGCCGCCGGTCAAGCTCGCGCGGGCGCGCGAAACAGCATCCTTGATTCCGGCGAGCGCCCGCTCCGCGTCTGTCTGAGGTCGAAAAACGGCCGAAGTCGTCGAAATCCCATCTGAAACCGAAGACGCAAAGTGGGCTACCCCTTCGACGCCGGCAACCGCATCCTCTATCTTCCCCGTGACCTGGGATTCGAGTTCTGCCGCTGTCGCGCCGGGTGAAGAAACCGTGACCGTTATCACCGTGTGTCCGGCTTTGGGAACCGGTGTGCCCGGTAAGCTCGCAAGGCTGAGGGCGCCCCCAGCCATCAGCGCAAACCAGATGACAATGAAGGGCAGCGGCCTCCGGATCGGCAAGGAAAGTATACCTGGAGCCATCCCCGCCACCTCTATTCGGAGCCCGGCGAGGCAATGGAAGGATTAACCGCATCGCCGTCATGCAGGGAAGCGCCGGCAGAGGCTATGATCGTTTCGCCCAGTTCCAGGCCTTGAACAACCTCGGTATGGTCATCGGAAACAAGTCCCAGCTTGACCTGCCGGGTCGTTACGAGGTTGTCCCTGATGACTTGAATGCTGGTGACGCCGCGTCGATGCAGAACAGCAGAACTCGGCACCGAGACGCCGCAGCTTCGTCCCGCCTGTATCGAAACATTGACAAAGATTCCGGCTGGCAAGTTCCGGACATCCTCGACTTGAATGCGCGCCTCTCCTAACTGGGTAACCCGGTTCACCTCGGAAGGCAGCAGGCGCAGCCGCCCAAGCATGTCCTGGTCATTATTGAGGTAGACCCGAACCGATTGTCCGAGGGCAAGCTGGGAAATGTGCGTCGCGGGGATGCCCGCCTGCACTTCGAACTCATCATTCACCGCGATCTGAATGAGAGGCTCAGCTGCCGTCGCTGTATTTGCGACCTTAAAGGCCTTTCCAGCGGACGGTGCATACAGGTAGGAGTCGGCAGCAACCCAGTCCTGAGCGTTCCCGCTCCGTTGAGCGGCAAGCCGCGCAACCCTTTGCGACGCCTCGACATGCTCGCCTTCCTTGACGAGCAGCTCCGCTTGACGGAAATGGTTTGTGTCCGCCGCCACGATCGCGATCGCCTTTGGCACGACGCTGCCGGTGACGTCGACCGTGGCGGCAAAACAGCGATGAGCGGCTTTCACTGTCTGCACCGGTGTACCCTTATGGCCTTCGGCGCATCCGTCTTGAGCTGGGAGCGAAAGCGTCAAGATTGCCGCAAGGCCCAGCGTCCGTATGCGAAGCGAAGAGCGTTGAGCCATGGCGAACGACCTGAGGTTAGCAATTCCTGTGACTACTGCGCCGGAAGTCCCTCTGCTGTGCAATTATGCACATTCGATACGAATGCAGCGGCGTCTCCTGAAGCTATTGAAGCGCCCTGACAACGCGGAAACCGTTTGCCGGATGCCGGACATCGGCGTCGTATCTGAAGCGTGCGGAAGCCCGGCAAAACTGTGCCTTGTTATCGAACGATCCCCCGCGCAAGCCTCGTAAGCCGCAATTACCGGTCAGCCAGGGGGAACCGTCACCCGGCGCGCCATTATAGGATTTGTTCCAGCAATCCTGGACCAACTCCGCGACGTTTCCAGCGGTGTCGAAGAGGCCAAATGCATTTGACCGGTAGGAGCCGACAGCCGAAGCCTTCGCGTCAGTACCGGACCCGCAGTCGGCGCATTTCGCATTTCCGGTACCCGCCTGGTTTCCCCATGGGAACGGGCCTGCGCCGCCGGCGCGTGCCGCATACTCCCATTCAGCCTCGCTTGGGAGACGGTAGTTTTGGCCGGTCTGCTGGGAGAGCCATTTCACGTAGGTGTTGGCATCTTCCCAGCTTACGTCGGCGACTGGGAATTTGTCCCTCTGCATTCCATGGTCATCCGGCCTGTAGCGACACGCTCCGGCTTCGACGCAACGATCCCATTCGGCATAAGTCAACTCGTAGCGGCCTATTGCGAAGGGATATGCGATCTTGACCCTATGTGCAGGCTTCTCATGGGGATGGTCGCTTGACCCCATAGTGAATTCTCCTTTTGGGACCACGACGAGTTCAGGGCAGGTGGGGCAATCTCTGAAAGCCAGGCCCGCTGGTGAAGAAAGAGAAGGTGATGGCTGCGGTGAAACGGAAGGCGAAGGCGGCGCCGAGGGAGTTTCTTGCTGTGCCTGTTTTCCTGGCGGTGGAGGCTCCTTGCCGCCATTATTTTCGGGCGCGGAACCGGCAGAAGAAGCCGATGCTGGAGTAGGAGGCTCAGTCGGAGCAGGAGAAACAGAAGTAGAAGCAGGAGGATTGGCAGTAATGGGGGGTAAGGCTTCGTTCTCGGAGAGGCTTGGGCCTTTGCCAGCCGTGAGAAATGAGAATTCTCCTACCAGGGACGATGACACCCACGGAACCTGCTCACCCTTGGAGGTGTGATACACTCCTAGCCGCGTGCGCCTGAACGCGTCTTCGGCATTTCCGGGGAGCCGAATCTGGCGAACAAGCTCGGCCATAAACGGACTCGCAGGCGATTCCCCGTCTGGCACGAGTTTGCCGGGCGAGGCTGAAAGCAAGACAAGGCTCCCGGATGGTGTGTCCACGGCGGCCAGCCCTTGGGGCACATCCCGAAAGTGGCGCTCGAAGGGATTATGCTTTGCGGCGTCGATGACAATAATCTTGACGCCAGCTTTGGTGCCCGCAAGGTCGGAAAGGAAGTCATCAAGGCTGATGCCGACGCGCTTGATATCGGCCTCCGTCCATATTTGGGCATCCACGGGTATGAGATAGGTTTGCCTGTTGAGTTGGAGAGCAATTCCGTTAAAGAAGAAAAGAACCGTGTCCCCAACATCGATCTTTGATTGAAGGTCGCTCAGGGCGCTTTTCATGCCCTGTTTCGTTAGATTTTCTTTGAACTGTACCGTGAACCCGTCATTGGTGAGTTCGTCACGAAGCGACTGGGCTTCGCTGAGGGCATTTTGAAGGGACGATGACGCTTCCTCGTAATTCGAGTTGGAAATCATCAGCGCGAGACGCGTCTCGGCAGCGGATGGGGAGGCCAAGAAAACGGCTAAGAATAGAACACAAACCCCATCGTAGATTACAGCTCTTAATATCTTAAACTTCAAGCTGCACATTGTTGAACTCCTACGCCAAGGCAACATTGTAGCGCCAAAGCTAGCTCAGCTTGAACATACCCTACTCACATAATTGTGAACTAACGCCAGAGAAGCAAATAAAACGCCTTTGCTTCTCTCATAAAGTGAAACAGATATTCGAGAACGTCAAGTTTTACATAATGCCAAGCTGTAGCTACGCTATAGGTCTGCTGATGCCATATCCGGGCTAGCGGGCTTTGGCTTACTCGGCATCGATCAGCAGTTGCTCGAAATGAGCGACATCGAGAAGAACAAGGGCGCCGCGCCGCTTTTCAACCAATCCCTGGGTTGCCAAGAGTTTCAGTTCTCTCGTGATGACTTCACGGCGAACTCCTATTCTGCCTCCGAGCTCGGCATGAGTGGGCGGAGGCGAGACTGTCGCTGTGTTGTCCGGGCGCGGCTTTGAAAGCCGGAGGAGTTCTGTGACGAGCCTTTCGCGGCCAGTAAAAACATCGCGCTCCCTCAATCGGCGGGCCAGGCTGCGGACTTCAGAAGCCAATTGCGAAAGCAGCCCCCGGCAGACAGTGGGATGCTGATGAATAGCGTTCCAGAAAGTGGTGGCGGGCATTTGGGCGACGACGGTGTCCGTAACAGCGCGAATACCCGCGGAGCGCGGCTGCCCATCGATCGCCGCCAATTCCCCAAAATACTCGCCATCCCGGATGTCACGGAGAATGACATCGCGGCCGGAAATTGCTTTGACGATAACCCGCACATGGCCGAAGACGACAAAAAAGACGTCGGTTCCAACTTCCATATGGTCGATGACCCACCCTTCGGCGTTCATACGCCGCCAGATACACTGGGTGTCGAGGCGCGCAATATCCTTCTGGTCCACGGACTTGAAGAGCGGAATGCGAGCGAGCGTTTCATTAGTCCTGCTCATAGGTTAGCATCCGGACTCGTGTTCATCACTTGCACTGACCTAATCAAAGAACACCGGAGGCTTAATGGTACGATACAGTAACGCTTTAGTTACAGCCTTAGATTGGAAATACAATGCTGACTGTTACAATTCAAATCATTAAGTGGTAATTATTTAGTGAGGTCCAGGGAAATGGCAAAAGCCCCATGCAAATTCTAGCTGTGGAGCGATCGGTAAGGCTGGTTTCCGGCCTCATTCTCTTCAGCTACGCAGCTTGTCATTTCCTCTCGCATGCTACAGGGCTCTTCCTGCTCGAAGGGATGGAGCGGGTTGGCCGCGGCATACTCCTGGCGCCGTGGCGCACGTGGCCGGGCGTGGTGCTGCTGTTCGGATCGCTTTCCGTTCATGCCGTGCTGGGGCTCGCCGCCCTCTGGCGAAGGCGCCACCTTCGCATCCCCTTACGCGAACGCCTGCAACTTGCACTCGGGCTCTCGATCCCGCTTCTGCTCATTCCGCATGCCGTGAACGTTCGTCTGGG
Source organism: uncultured Alphaproteobacteria bacterium (assembly GCA_963829495.1). Lineage (GTDB taxonomy): Bacteria > Pseudomonadota > Alphaproteobacteria > Rhizobiales > Rhodomicrobiaceae > Rhodomicrobium. The sequence continues at coordinate 107,268 of CAWHIT010000011.1, read as the reverse complement.
TCATGCAGTCTATGGCCTCGACGACAGCTATTACCGCCTCGTTTATCAATATTGGATAACCGCCTGGACCTTGGGCCTGCCACGCCAACTGGCGCTTCTGCTTGCGGTCTGGATCCACGGGTGCCTGGGCATCCACATGTGGCTGCGGTTCCGCCCGTGGTATCGCGGTGTCGCCCCTTACCTCCTCGGCATAGCGATCGTCATCCCAATTCTCGCCGTCATGGGCATTGTGAACGCGGGCTGGAACACCGAAATGCGCGCCGCTCTCGAGCCCGGGTTCACCGCCGCTCACGGCCCCCCGCAGCCCGGCACCCCGAACGCGCAGGCTAAGGCAACGCTGGCCGCTTTGTGGTGGCATCTTCAACTGACTTATGCGGCGGTTATCGCCTTCATCTTTTTCCTCCGCTTCGGGCGCTCGTGGTACGGGCGCAAGAGCGGGATCGCTGTGAGTTATCCTCCCGAGCGGTCGGTCACGGTCGAGCGGGGATTTTCGATTCTTGAGGCAAGCCGTTGGGCGAAAATTCCGCATGCGGCAATCTGCGGAGGCCGTGCACGCTGCTCGACATGCCGGGTTCGGGTTCTCAAGGGAATCGAGAATTCTGCCTGCCGCTATTGAGCCGGAACTCGCTACGCTTCGGCGGATAAAGGCCCCCGACGGGGTTCGCCTCGCTTGTCAGGCACGGCCTTCTGGCCCCGTTACGGTGCTCACGCTCGTCCCACAGGGCTCCGCTTCAGCCGGAGCCTTGCGAATATCTCTCGGCGAGGGCAAGGAACTGCTTGTTACGGCCCTCTTTGTCGATCTGCGAAACTCCACCGTAATGGCTGCCGGCCGCTTCCCCTACGATGTCATCCATATCATCGACCGCTATATCCAGATCGTGACGGGCGTCATCCGGGCCTATGGCGGCTACGTCACCCATGTCGCGGGTGACGGCATCATGAGCGTCTTCGGCGCAAGCGGCGACGCCAAACTTGCCGCCCAAGGCGCTCTTGCCAGCGTCTACGCTGTTTTGAACTCGCTCGAAAACCTTCGCCGGGAGCTTGAAAGCGAAATGGGGATGCCCCTCAATGTGGGCATAGGCGTGCACAGCGGTCTTTCCGTCCTGGGCGACATCGCGCTCTCGGAGACCCTTTCGATCCAGTTCCTGGGCGAAACCGGGAATATAGCGGCGCGCCTTGAAGGGCTGACGAAGGAGCATTCCTGCAAGGCGATCGTGTCGGAGGCCGTTTTCGTCACAGCCGGATTTCCGGAGACAGCCAGCTTTGGTACGCGCCAAGAGCTGACGATCAGGGGGCAGGATGAAATCATACCGGCGGTTCTCATCTCGCAGAAAGAACCCCTGCAGGTCGTTTTCGAGGCCGCCTCAGCCGCTATTCTTCCTGCAGGTAGGAATTCGCGAAAAGCCACATTACAACCAGTGACGGGCAATCAAATCTATGTTGGCCCAGCAGTCGCCATCGCAACTGCCGGCCTTTTTGTGTCGCAGTTTTATGGGCAACCCCTGGAGCCTTCGCCGGCCCGCCCGGCGGGGATGGCGATCACCGTTTCCCGGACGGAGAACCGATGCTTCGCCGACGAGTTGAACGCTTCCGGCTTTCTCGTTCCGGCGAAGGAAGTCCAGGTTTGGCCCGGCTCGGAGGGCGTCTTCCGGGTCGCGGAAATCATGATCGAGGATGGCCAGCAGGTTGAGCGCGGCCAGATCTTGGCTAGGCTTGTTCATGCTGACGAAACGAAGGGCAAGTTGCCGGATGTCCAGCTGCTCTCGCCTGCGGCCGGCAAAGCCGTGATAAAGGCCGCCCGGATGGGCGCACTCGTAGCGGCGACAGGAGAGCCGCTTTTCTACATCGTGGCCGAGGGAAAACTTGCCGCCGAGGCCGAAGTACCTGCGTCTGACCTGCAGAAGATTGCGGCAGGCCAGCAAGCCCGCGTCGCTGTTCCGGGCAACGGCGAGGTCGAGGGCCGCGTGGAGACGAAGAGCGCCTGGGTCGATCCGGTAACCCAGATGGGGCATGTACGCCTCTCCTTGCAGCCAAAAGGCGGGATGCTTCCGGGAACCTCGGCGAACCTCCGGATCCGTGCTGGCGAAAGCTGCGGGGTTACGGTTCCCTCGCAGGCCATCCTTTACGGCCGGGGAGGAGCTTACTTGTTCGTCGTTTCGGGCAACAAGGTCGAAACCCGGCGCGTCCAGGTTGGCGTCATCTCGGGCGATACGGCCCAGGTCCGCCATGGGGTCAGGGAGAACGAGGTCGTGGTTGCGCGAGCCGGAGCTTTTTTGACTGACGGGGATATCGTCAGGCCCGCGTTCGGCGATGGAGCGAAGCAGGACAAAGCGCAGCGCGCTTCGCGCTGACCACAAAGACCTTGAACGCTTTGGACGCTTCTGCCTGCATCGCGAGTTTAATCGGACGCGGGCGATGTGGTGGTCCATTTTATAGGCATCCTGCAAAGGGCGGCATCTGACGCTTGTCTCCGCATTCCTTCTTTTGAGAGATCTTCAGCGAAATCGCCTTGATGCTAGGTTAACGCAGCTTGGGCGCGCTCAAGCCATTGATAATAATGGGAAAAAGCACAGAACGGGCGGCCATCGCCGCTGCCTGCGCCGTGCAGTTCCGGCCTTCGCAAGCGTTAATTCGCGATGTCGAAACATATTTAACGGACTTTTGCGCGTCCCAGTAAATGGAAAAATTCCGGCATTAAATTCTATTTAATGGGTAACTTGTTAACAATAAAAACAATAGCAATTTCAATGTCTTACAGTAGCCTCCCTTTGTCCGGCCTTAGGCGCGGCATTCCTCCATTTCGCGCCGAATAAAGAGATTTTTTACCAACACACGGCGGGATATAATTCCGGCGCGCTTCTGTTAACCACATAAGTATGAAGGCTCGCCGCGGTGAACGAAATGTTTACAAAACGCGCCGTGGCGAGCGTCGTCCACGATGGCGATGGCCGGTCTGGCGAAGGCTTCCTAACGCATCCCGCCTCGCGGGCGTCGCGGAGATGCCCGAAATGCAGCCCCAGCCGTTAAGAAAAATTGCGTCGCAACCGGTTCCGATTTTGCGCCTGTTACAGAAATTATTTGGTGAGAGTCCGGAGCCGGAGGAAAGAAGGCTCCAGGCTTAGACAGAGTCATGGCCGCCCTTGAGGCGGCCATCCAGGACAGGTTATCGGCGATTATCATGGATGGCCGGGTCAAGCCCGGCCATGACCATCTGGCCAAGCGAACTTCGCTCATCTCGGCCAACGGATGCGGCTGCTTCTGCGCTTCGTCTTCCCGGCCAAGCGAAGCGCGAGCCGGGACCGCAAAAAGATGGGCGCTTCAATTTGTTACGGTCCCGGACAAGGCTTCGCCTTTCCGGGAATGACGGCGGCGGCGCGTCGGGCAACTCGGCTTTATTTGGTGGGAGTCCGGAGCGGGAGGAAAGAAGGCTCCAGGCTTAGACAGAGTCATGGCCGCCCTTGAGGCGGCCATCCAGGACAGGTTATCGGCGATTATCATGGATGGCCGGGTCAAGCCCGGCCATGACCATCTGGCCAAGCGAACTTCGCTCATCTCACACGGCCAACGGATGCGACTGCTCTGCGCTTCGTCTTCCCGGCCAAGCGAAGCGCGAGCCGGGACCGCAAAAAGATGGGCGCTTCAATTTGTTACGAATCCCGGACAAGGCTTTGCCTTTCCGGGAAGACGGCGGCGGCGATCCGGTGCCATCCACCTCCCACCGCGCAATCGTTGCCGACATTGCGTTCGTGCAGGAGCCGAACAAAGGTCCGCGGCCGGCGCCGCACTCACAAGTGAGGCCCTTCGGCTGACGCCGTGAGACGGCGCTCGTCCTTTTCACGCGGCGCATCGCACATGTCCGAATCTAATCAGGCGCATCATCGAAGCCGATCTGGACATGACATTTTTAAAACTTTCTTTGAACGGGCTGCAGGTCCGTCCCGGGATGTTCTCTCCGCCTTCAAAGTTGGGACAGCAGTAAATCTGTCATGTGAATTACCACACAAAGGCAGAACGCTACTTTCCCTAGATTTGCAAATACCGGCTCCGACTAGAACTCCAATGGAGTGATGGAGCCGGACAACCAGCTGAACAGCTGGGTAGGCAATCCGTGGGAGGAAAATCGATGCCTGTAGACGAACAAGAAGCCGCCTGGTTGGACAATGCCCGTCAGGACGGGAATGCATATACGCGCCTTTCTCTACTGCAAAACGCACCCAATCCGGCAGAAACAGACGCTCAAACTCCAGCACATTTCAAGGTGGCAATTGTCGGAGGCGGACCAGCAGGGTTATTCGCCGCCTGGCATCTGGCGGCTAAAGCTGGGAGCAGCTGCGATATTACCATATACGAAGCGGGCGCCCGGCCTGGAGGCAAAATTGTAACAGGCGAATTTCCTGGCGTAGGACTTTACGAAGCCGGGGTAGCTGAGATCTATGATTATTCGTGTGTTGGCCCGGATGGACTGCGCGACCTCATCACTAAGGAACTCGGGCTAGAAGTAATATACCTCGAAGGCGGCCCCGTTGTTCTCGACGGCAAGATCATTCTGACGCCTGAAGATCTGGCCAAGGAGTTCGGCGAGCGCACGCGCGATGAAGTAAACGCATTCTATCAGCGTTGCGCCGATTTGCTGAGCCCCGAGGAGTACTATCGTTCACGCCCAAGCGTAGACAATGCGCATCCCTGGGCAGAGATCTTGGCCGATGCAGTGCTTTCCTCGGAGATCAAGGACGACGCCGCGCGCCGCTACATCCGGGCGTCGGCGCATAGCGACGTAGCGGCTCCTCCGCATCAGACAAATGCACTGACTTTCCTCAAGAACGTCGTCCTGGATATCAACGGGTATATGGATGTACTTTCAGTAATTGGAGGAAATGACCAGATTGTCACGCGTCTTGTCGACGAACTTGATGCAGACATTCACTTGAATACAAACGTGGTTGCGGTCGAGCCGCTTCCCGATGGCAAGTATAGCCTCGAACTTCAGGTCAACGGCTGCCGGGAAAAAGCCGTGGCGGATTTCGTTGTTCTTGCTTTGCCGTTGACATCGCTCTCGACGGTTCAATGGCGCTCTGAGACAATGCAGCGCGCCGTGGACAAACACGTCTCCTACTTCGATCGGCCTGCACACTACCTTCGAGCGACTCTTCTATTCGAGCGGCCCTTCTGGCGGGAGCATATCGACACCGACTGGTGGTATCTCGACGCCTTTGATGGGTGCTGCGTCTACGACGAGAGCGCGCGTCACGATCACAGAGGCTATGGGGTGCTCGCGTTCCTGATCGCTGGCAACGCTGCGCTGGCAATGGCAAATCTGTCGGACGAACGTATCGAACAAATGTGCCTCGACGCGTTGCCACCCGCCCTTGCCGATGGCAGGGACTTAATCTCTGATCGCCGAATTCATCGCTGGATGGCCTCAGTTAGCGCGATTCCGGGAGGATTGCCTGTCCGGCAGCGCGACGTCAATCATCGTATTGACGCCGAACGTCTTCCCGGAGTTGTGATGGTGGGCGATTATATATTTGATGCCACGCTCAATGGCGCCTTCGATTCCGCCGACGTGGCAACAGATATCCTCGTTTCCGAAATTCTCGCGCGCCGCTATGCGAGTTCGGCTAAGGCGGCCGCAGAAGTGACTTCGGCTGAAGAAGCTCTGGAACGCCTGTGCCCGGCTGACATGCTCAGCGACTTACTGACGTCCGCGTGGGGATTGAAGAAAGGATCAAAGATCCTGCACGTGGGCTCCGGATCAGGGCGACTGGTCAGCTCGCTAAGAGCGCTCGGGTACGACGCTGTCGGCGTGGAGCGCAGGGACCCGGCTGGCGTTGAGACGCAAAGCGCATTCTCGATCCATAATTTCCGGTGCGACTTTAGCGACTTACCGTTTGAGAACCTTGAGTTCGATGCCGTCATTGAGACGGGGCTTTATCGCCTGCCTCGCGAGCAGATTACGGATGCGATCAACGAGATCCGGCGTGTTGTCCGCCGCGGCGTGGTGCTTGGCAGCGTAACGACTGATCTGCCGATTGAGCTGATCGAACGCTACGGTCTGCTGGAGGGCGCTGAAATGCTGCGCTCTCGCTGGGACTGGTCTGAGAAGCTATACGATGCCGGCTTTGTTCACGCCCTGCAGGAGGGGTCAACGCTGGATGCTGCCTGGAAGATGTTGGAAGCAGCCGGCGCCGGGCAGGGCGAATGGTACGAGGATTTCGGAAAGTTTGCTTTACTGCTTCTACGACGTTGCTTCAGCAGCCCAGTTCCAGAGCGAAAAACCGGAAGACTATCGCCCGGTTGCCATAGCCGCGGAATAATATCTACCTCTCACCGAAACTGATAGACCTCATAGACAAGGAAACATCACTATGCTTAGCATTCCTACCCAAAATGAGAAAGTAACGGTTGGCGCCAAGGCGTGGCTGGTCAGTTTCCAGGATGCGCCAACGCCGCTGCATCCTGGCTCGGACTCTGGTTGATTCCAGTTCGATTGTGATCAATGAGTTCCCGCAGTCTTATTGCTTCTTTGACCGAGACAGATGCAGAGCAGTTACTCTCCGCGTCTTCTGCGGGGAAGCCAGAGTCCTTCGCCATTGTTTGGATGCCCCCCGGAGTGAACACTCCGCCCAGTATCGAACAAGACGCCGAGGCTTGGGTGCGCGGCCCGGCAGGCACCGCAAAATCCACGCCAATTCGCGCTGGAGTCCGGACCGTTCGCGTGGTCTGGAACCACGACCGGGCTGTAATCTATACTGGCCCGGAGCAACTGCAGTCCGCAATCGATGCAGTCGTTCGCTTCAACGTCGTGCAAAATGATGCACTCAAGCTGGAGAGGGAAATGGACTCCACATGGGCGTCCATCGATGCGGAAGCGGCGTCGACGCACTCGGCCACATCGAAGGATCAACGCCAAGCAAGCGTCCTTGAGATGTCCGAGTTGGCGACTTGAATGAAGGTTTCCTACCTTCGCATTACGAAAGCCCTGGAGCAGCTGAATCCAGCGTTGGACCAGCTATCGAAGCGGATTTACGCGGAGCTCATACTCGCAGCTAAACTTTACGATCGAATGGAACTGCTGGAGGAGCCAACCCAGTTTGCTTGGGATCACTATGAAGTGGCAAGCAGCAGGATGATAGAGCAAAAAAACGCCGGAAACGAACGGATGAGTGCAATTATCGGAGCTGGACTGGAGCTGATAATCATTGTCGTTCTTCTTATCCAGCTTTTCTATCATCACTCGTGATCGAGTGAGCGCCTGCGCTCTGGGAAGAAACTGCGTTTCTTCATCGAGCACGGTCGCGCGCAGATGGAGCCAAGCGTGCAGTGGGAGTGCTGCACCTTGCTCCGCGGCGGGGGCCGCTTTAGGCCGTCGTCCGGGATGCTTAACGGCAGTGCCCAGAATGCTTTCGCAACACGGGGGGGATATGCTTCTAAGGCCAAAGGAACTGTCCTCATGGCGAGCCGTGCGCCAGGGAAGTCGAATGCCATCAAAAAGTCGATCAAGGAGCGCGCCGCCGTCGACATCCAGGTTGGCCCGGCTCGGAGGACGTCTTCCGTGTCGCCGAAATCACGATCGAAAATGGCCGGCAGGTTGAGCGCGGCCAAGCATTGGCTTGACTGACGGGGATATCGTCAGGCCCATCTTCGGCGATGGAGCGAAGCACGACAGCGCACGGCGCGCTTCGCCTTGACCACAAAAACCTTGAGCTGATCCTTCCCTGCATCCAAGCTTTTCGACCCGTCCGCTTTGGGGTGGCGACCGCCGCCGCATTCATAAAGCGAGGCTTCTAAACAAACTTCGCTCATCTGGCCAACGATGCGGCTCGCTCCGCACTTCGTCATCCCGGCCAAGCGAAGCGCGAGCCGGGATCGAAAAAATGCAGACGTTTCAATTTCTTACGATCCCGGATAAGGCTTCGCCTTTCCGGGAAGACGGAGGCGGCGATCCGGTGGCGCGTCGGGCAAACTCTTCCTGGCTGACGCCGTGAAACGGTGCTCGTCCTTACTCAGCGCCGGTGCATCGCACATGTCCGAGGCTAATCAAGCGCATGATCGCGCCCGATCCGGACATGCCATTTTTAAAACTTTCTTTGAACGAGCCGCAGGTCCGTCCCGGGCTGTTCTCTCCGCCTTCAAAATTGGGACGGTGAGCCTGCGGGCTGTGCATTACCGCACAACGGCAGAACGCTGGTTTCCCTAGATTTGCAGATACCGGCTCCGACGAGAACTCCTGATGGAGTAGCGGAGCCGGACAACCCCGCTGAAGCAGCTGGGTAGGCCATTCATGGGAGGAAATCATGCCTGTAGACGCACAAGAAGCCGCCTGGTTGGACAATGCCTGGCAGGACAGGAATGCATACACGCGCTTTACTCAGTTGCAAACCGCGCTGCAAGGCGTGGTTGGCGACGCCGGCTTGGAAGACATAAGGGCGGGGATCGACCGGGCGGGGATGTCCATCCGCATCAACCCCTACGTCATGTCGCTCGTAGACTGGAATAACTGGACGACAGACCCTGTTCGCAGGCAATTTCTTCCCCGGCTGAGCGAGCTTGAGGCAGACCATCCCTGCCTGACGGTTGACTTCGCTCGAGGAACGGGATCATTCGCCTGTGTCCGGGCTCGTCCATCGCTACCCGGACAAAGCCTTGTTCCTGGTCACCTCGGTTTGCCCGGTTTACTGCCAGTACTGCACGCGCAGCTATGCCGTTGGCTCGGACACCGACCTTATCCGCAAGGATCACGTCGCCAGCCCGGCATTCTGGGATGCAGCCCTCAAATACATTCGCAATACCCCGCAGATCGAAGATATCGTCGTTTCTGGCGGCGACGTCTCGCGGCTGAAGGCAGCGCATCTGCGCACCCTGGGCAACGCGCTTCTGGACATCGACCATGTCCGGCGTATCAGATTTGCGACGAAAGCCCTGTCGGTGCAGCCAATGAAATTCCTCACCGACGAGGAATGGACTGGCGCGTTTCTCGAGATTTTCGAGCGCGGCCGGAAGCTTTTCAAGCATGTCTGCCTGCACACCCACTTCAATCATCCGTCTGAGATCACGCCCGTTGTCGAGCGCGCCGCTCGGCGGCTCTTCGAGGCTGGCGTCATGGTCCGCAATCAAACCGTCCTTCTGCGCGGCGTGAACGACAAGGCCGAGACCTTGATCGAGCTCATACGGGGCCTTGGCCGCATCCATGTGCATCCCTACTACGTCTACCTTTGCGACATGGTTCGGGGCACCGAGCACTTCCGCGTGCCGCTGCACAAGGCACAGGAGCTGGAGAAGCAGGTTCGCGGCTCGACCGCAGGCTTCAACACGCCCGTGTTTGTCGTCGACACACCGGCCGGCAAGCGCATCGTCCACTCTTGCGACTTCTACGATCGCGAACTCGGAATCTCGGGATTTAGCGCTCCGGCCGTCAATTCTGGTCAGACCCACTTCTACTTCGACCCGCTGCGGTCGTTGTCGAAAAGCGCACAGGAACTTTGGCAATGCGGTGCGCGCCGGGAAAGCCTCCTGGCCAGGCTCAACGGTCACAGCAATGTGTCAGCCCAGGCCGCTTGATCTAAATCAAAACAACTGCAGTAATCAACCCTCTGCCACTCGAGATGGACAATGCAACACCTTAACCTCCTCCTTTTCGTTGGCCAGAACCGAAACGCCAACTGGGTGGTAACAGACGGAAAAGGGCTCCGCGGCGGACTTTTCATCAGCCGCGACGCCGCCTTCCGCTTCGCGATGCGGGAAAACGGCCGCCGTCTCGAGCAGATTGTCTGGGTTACCGGAACTCTTGAACTTGATGGAAGCGCGGTTGCGGAAGAACAGGGGGCGTACGCCTCTACCCCAGCCGACCCCCTCCTTTCAGCCTCGTCAGTGAGATAATCAGATGACTACTATGGAACTTACGCGTGAGCGCGCTCCCGAGATCGTCCAGGAAGAATTTTACCCTTGCCTGCATGAGCTCTTTGAGGCGCAGGCCGACCTTCGCGGCGATGCCCCCGCCCTCATTTGCGGCGACACCTCGCTGAGCTACACCGAATTGGATGATGAGACGAACCGGCTCGCGCGCTACCTGCGCGCGCAAGGCGCCGGGAAGGGAAGCCTCGTCGGTCTCTTCTTTGAGAAATCGCACCTGCCGATCATCGCGATCCTGGCTTGCCTGAAGGCGGGCGCCGGCTACGTGCCTTTCGACCCCGGATTTCCTGACGACAGGCTCAATTTTATTGCGACCGAAGCCGAGATCTCCCTCGTCGTAACCGAGCCGTCTCTGAAAGAAAGGGCATCGACCTTTTTCGGCGGCGCCATCGCTTCCATTGATCAGACGGGACAGGCCTACGAAAAATACTCCTCGAAGAGGCTTTCGAGGAGCGAAACGAAGGTGACGCAGGATGACGTGTGCTACGTCCTCTACACCTCCGGAAGCACGGGCCGGCCCAAGGGCGTCGTCACCCTGCACAAGAATGTCTCCCATTTTGCCGACGCCTTTAACCGCGTCTGCAGGACAACGACGGCGGACCGGATTTATCAGGGCTTTGCGCTCTGCTTTGACGGGTCGGTCGAAGAGATATGGATGGCGTTTTCGAACGGCGCGGCCCTGGTTGCCGGCACGAAAGACACGCCAAAGTTCGGCAACGACCTCGCCCGCTTCCTGCGGGCGAACGGCGTCACGTACTTTTCGACCGTGCCGACCATGCTTTCCACCATGACGGACCCGGTCCCCTGCCTCACCCAGCTCGTGGTCAGCGGCGAAGCCTGTCCGCCCGAACTCGTGTCGCGGTGGGCGCGCGACGGCCTTCTGATGCTGAACGTCTATGGACCGACCGAGGCGACCGTCAACACCACGGCGGCCGTCTGCGTGGCTGGCAAGCCCGTGACAATCGGTCGGCCTCTCGACGGCTATCTGCTTCACATCCTCGATAGCGAGGGCCGCCCGGTCAAGGACGGCGAAAAGGGAGAACTTTTCGTCAGCGGCGTCACTCTTGCAAAGGGCTATCTGAAACAGCAGGAACTGACGGATAAGGCTTTTCGCCCCGACAAGCGCTACGGCCGCCTTTACAAAACGGGCGACCTCGTCCGCAGGAACGAAGAAGGCGAGATCGAATTTTTCGGACGCATCGACAATCAGGTGAAGATCCGCGGCTTTCGTGTCGAGCTGTCCGAGATTGAAGCCGTGCTTTTTGAGCAGGCGGAGATCTCGAACGCGGCGGTGATCCTGGCGGAACTGCGCGGCACCCCTTGCCTCGCGGCGTACATCACCGTGAAAGACGGAGAAACAGCAGACAGGCCGAGGATCACGGAAGTGCTCAGGTCAAGGCTGCCTCGTTACATGGTCCCGACCTTCCTTGAAGAACTCCCCTCATTTCCTCTGCTTGCGAGCGGAAAGGTCGACCGGAAAAAGCTTCCAGAGGCGAAGACCCTTCTGGCCCAGACCGGCGATCTTGAACAGCCCGAGACGGAGCTGGAAATCAAGGTCGCGGCCGCCTGGTGCAAGACGCTTTCAGTCAATGAAGTCGGTGTCGATCAGGACTTCTTCCTGGACCTCGGCGGGCACTCGCTTCTTGCAGCCAAGCTTGCTGCGCAACTGCGCGACGATGCGGGCATCAACGTTCCGGTGAGGGAACTCTACAACTTCCCGACCGTGCGCAAACTGGCGGCGCATCTGGATGTTTCGCAGCCGTCAAAGAAATCTGCCGCCTACGAACCGAAAGAGACGACCGCGCCGGTCGTCATTCGCAAGCCGAGCGCGATCTTCAAATGGGCGCAGGGCGTCTCGATCGTCGCGCTGCTGATGCTCTACTCGACCCCGCTTCTCTTTGTGGTCCCCATCCTCGAAGACATGCTCTACGGGCGAGTGCCCGTCGTTTACGGCGTTGCCAGCACCGCCGTCATCCTGTTCGCCCTTTGGCCCGTGCTGCTGCTTACGGCAGTCGGATCGAAATGGCTGATCATCGGCAGATACAAACCGGGCCGTTACCCATTGTGGGGAAGCTATTACTTCCGCTGGTGGCTCGTTTCCAGGCTGGAGCAGCTCAGCGGCGCTGGACTTCTTATCGGCACCCCGCTTTTGTCCGTCTACTACCGTCTCATGGGAGCCAAGGTCGGACGCCATTGCTCGATCGATACTGCCTCGTGCTCCGCGTGGGATCTGGTCACGATCGGGAACGAAACCAGCATTGGCACTGATACCCAGCTTCTCGGCTACAAAGTCGAAAATGGGCACATTATCTTCGGCACCGTAAGCGTTGGTAAGCGTTGCTTCATCGGAATGCACTGCGCGCTGGGACTGAATGTGAGCATGGGCGACGACGCCAAGCTTGACGATCAATCCGCCTTGCCGGACGGGCGCAGGATCTGGGTATCGGAAGCCTGCCGCGGTTCGCCGGCGCGCCCCGCCAATATACAGCTCCCCGTCGGCATGCCGTACACGCCTTCCGCAGCTTCGGCTGGTCCTGTTCGGGGCGGCGCAACTCCTCTCCTCGGCGCTGCTTTCGTTCCTGATCGGCGTTCCAGCGCTCCTGCTTGCCCTGATCCTGGTCTACGTGCGGTTCTTCCTGTCGACTGAAGCATTTATCCTGCTCGCCATCGTCATGGTTCCGGTTCTCGTCGTGACCTATTGCGTGTGGGTCGCGTTCTGCAAGTTCCTGGTCCTGCCGCGCGGCAAGCCGGGCATTTACAAAGCTCACACCGTGACCGATCTGCGGTTCTGGCTTGCCGCTGGCCTGATGCGCACAGCCCGCGCTGTGATGCTGCCCGTCTTCACGACGCTGTACCTGCCGCCCTGGATGCGTCTGCTCGGCGCAAAGGTCGGAAAGAACTCCGAGATGTCCACTGTCTTAGCCTTCTTGCCCGAATTGATGGACGCGGGCTCCGGCAGCTTCTTCGCCGACGGTTCCATCGTCGGCGGCCGCAGGACCTATCTCGGCCGGTTTGAAGTCGGCATCTGCAAGATCGGCGAGCGCACCTTCATGGGCAACAGCGCGATCCTGCCAGCCGGAGCGAGCATTGGCGACAATTGCCTCCTGGGCGTCCTCTCCTCGCCGCCCGAAGGATCGCAGAATATCCCGAACGATACCGATTGGCTCGGCTCTCCCGGGTTCCGGCTTCCGAACAGGCAAAAGGATTGCTGCTTCGATGCCTCCGTGACCTTTGTCCCGACCACCTCGCTCTATGTGCAGCGGGCTATCATCGATGCACTCCGCATCCTGATCCCTGCCTACGCCGCGAGCATTCTGAGCATCGGCAGCGTCATTCTCCTGATCCAGCTGCACAAGAATTTCGGCTCCTGGATCATGCTTGGATGCGTCCCTCTGCTCGCGCTCGTGTCGTCCGCCTTTATCGTTGGCCTCACCGTCGGTCTGAAGTGGGCTATCATGGGCCGTTTCAAACCCGTCATCGTGCCGCTCTGGTGCCGCTATGTCTGGCTGAACGAGATGGTCAACGGCGTGTATGAGTCGATGATGGCGCCTATCGTCAATTTCTTCTCGGGGACGGCTGCCTCTCCCATGCTGCTCCGCCTTCTGGGATGCAACATAGGCAAGCATTGCTTCATCAGTACGAGTCTTTTCTCGGAGTTCGACCTGGTGTGGGTCGGAAACGGCGCTGCGCTGAACTACAACGCCATCATCCAGAATCACCTCTTTGAAGATCGCATCATGAAGTCGTCCTACCTCGATATCGGGGACGGGTGCTCGGTCGGTAACATGTCCGTCGTGCTCTACAACTCGCGGATGGGGGATGGGGCGGCTCTTGGTTCGCTGTCCCTTCTCATGAAAGGCGAGGTTATGCCCGCAAGAACCCGCTGGTACGGAATCCCCACCGTCCAGGGCTAGAACTGCAGAGTATTCGGAACAACCACAGAAACTCTATGGAGGAACCTATGAAACGTCTCATCTTTCTGGCTGGACTGGCCCTTGTTGCTCCCTCGGCGGCGTTCGCCAACTCTAAGAACCTCGACACTTGCACCGATAAGTCGGCGGTGCCCTGGGAGCGGATTCAAGCGTGCACCGAGATCATCGGCGGCGGAACCGGTTCAAAGGGGGAGGCTCTACGCAATCGTGGCAACGCCTACGCAGATGCCGAAAAGTTTGACCTGGCAGTCGCCGACGAAACAGCAGCCATCGGCCTCAATCCCCGGGATGCGGAAGCCTACAATCTCAGGGCGTGGGCCTACCTCGAGTTGGAAAAAACAGCCGAAGCTCTTGCCGATGTCAACAAAGCCCTCTCGCTCGACCCGAAGTCCCCGGACGCTTTGAATACAAGAGGACGGATCTACGAAGCGGAGGGCAAGCGGAAGGAGGCCGCAGCAGACTTTCGAAAGGCGCTCGAAATTGACCCCCAGCATGAGGACAGCAAAGAAGCGCTCAATGAACTCGAATCGGAGAAGTAGAACTTTCTGCAACCTACAGCTTAGCGCGCGTGCGGGCGCGCTTTGCTTTGAATGAGATCGTGTCCTTTCTGCATGTTTCCTTGCTTGAAAAGCAGATCGAAGCGACTAGTCGTTGAAACGCTCCCCGAATCACCTGATTCCTGTCGCCATGGGTCTTTCTGATAGGGGCGATAACAAATGAACAAGAGAACGCTCACGGTCGCTGGCACGCTTTTGGCTGCGTTCCTTGCATCGAGTTCCGGCGCTTGCCGGTGAAAAGGATAACAACGATCTTTACTCGACGACTGTGGACGGCGAAGTAAGCTTCGGGAAGGGCGCAACCGATTTGTCGGTTTCTGCCACAAGGGCGCTCAACGGAGATATCGATAAAAATGGCGTCGTTTTCCGTGCGGAAGGCGCTCTGTCGCTTTACACCTACAACGATGTCCCAACCAATATTGACGCCACGCAGTGGGAAGGCTCAGCCCTCGTCGGTTATCAAATCGTCCGTGATTCCGTCACCTACGCAGGCTATGCCGGCGTGGACTACCAGTCGTTCTCGCTCTCGCCCCTGGATCTGGGCGATCCCGTGCGCGGCGACAGGGTTGGCGCGAAGTTCGTGGTGGACATCGAGACCGAACGGGAAAAATCCTTCTACGCGAGTTTATCGGGTAGCTATTCCACCGCGTTCGATACCTATTTCGTCCGCGGGCGTTTGGGTGGGAAACCCGGCGCCGGCGAGGTTTCCAACCGGATAGCGATCGGGCCCGAGTTTTCGGCTTTTGGAAACGAGGCCTTCAACGCCCAGCGTGCGGGTGCTTTCGTTTACGTGCCAGTTCAATATGACAAGCATGCGCTTGGCTATTTGATCGCAGCGGCCGGATATCAATGGGTCCAGGGCGTGGGCAGCGAAGCCGCATCTCCTCCCGCGACCGGCGGCGCAGAAGGCGTTTATGCCACTTTGAGCTTTTCAGTCTCATTCTGAACTGCCTGCGGCAATTTTCACCTGCTGATACAGAGTGCGCGCTGCTCTTCCTGCAGCCTGTCATCAAGTCCCTCAAGCTTGTGAAGCTTGAGGTTGATGGTGAGTATCTCGTCCGGGGTGGCGATCGCGAAAGACAGCCAACCGTTTGCTCTCAATCCTAGACGTTGAAACTTGCATGTGTAGAGCACGCTTTGCTGGCCCGCGACGCGGTTGAGCCATGCTTTTCCATCTTTGGCGGACGAGAAGTCGATCTCCGCAAAATCCAAATTCAGGCCGGCCCCGGTGGATTTCGCGAACGCTTCCTTGAGCGTCCAGAAACGAAGGAAAGCACTGTCCTTGAATCTCCGGGGAAGGTATCGCGCTACGCGCCTTTCGTTGGCGTGGAGATAATGCTCCATGCCTTCCAGCGAGGTGCGTGGTGGCGCCGGTTCGATGTCGACGCCGATGGGGTGAGACTGCGAAACCGCAATGGCAATCAGCGGTCCGGCATGGCTTATGCTGAAATGAAGCTTGGGACCGCGCTCTACAAAAGGTTTCTCCAGCTCAGTTCGATCGAACTCCCAAGTCTCCGGCGCGCTATCGCTACCGGTTGCCGATGTCAGAGCAACTCTGAGAAGGACACGCGAAGAAATAGCGGCGTTTCTGGCCGCCTCCAGTCTGAAGCGATCGATGGAGTTCCAATCTTTAGCGGATAATAATACTTCGGAACCGTACCGGGCTTGAATAGCCGCCTCGGAAGCGATCCAAAGATCAATATCCGCGCTGCCTGGCTTGGGTTCTTGCTCAATCATAGGCACAGTTCCGGCTTTGAATAGTCAGCCGCCCTTCGGCTCCATCGCGAACCACGCGGAAGCCGTTTGTGTATTAGCGAGCGCCTTAATCATACTCGAAGAACCTGAACTGGCGCGCCGCGCATCGGCAACAGACGCAGACGCGGCTACTCATGCTTGTCTGAGTTTCCTAGCCGGTCTGCGATGGCGAGCATGAGCATAGCGAGAGCGAAGGCGAGCAGGATGCCGACGACCCAACCCAGCTTGGCGTTGTCGACGCTCCGATCGATATCCATGAACCATTCCAGCACGTTGACTGCGGCAATCGCAATGATGGAGCCGAGCAGCTTCTGCTTCAGGTCTGAAAAGCCGATGCCAATAATACCGGGCGGCCAACTGGCTAGCTCGGCCGGATCGACGCGGGAAACGTAATTCATGTAACCCGCGCCAATCACAATCAGCAGCAGATTGGCGGTTAGCGAGAGGTCTACGAGCTTCAAAACTCCAACGATCACTTCATATTCCGAAGCCGTCCCAACCGAGCCCAGAAAGGCGGCGAGCTTCAAAATGAACGCGTAGGCAAGCGCGGCAAGCCCAACCACCAGCCCAACCAGGAATGGCACGATGAGCCAGCGGCTTTGCGAGATGATCAACTCGATGGCATGCGCCAACCAATTCATGAGCGTCTCCTCTTTGCGTGGTGTGTTTTGCTGCGACCTGGACCCGGTGCGCGCGGGCTGCTTGAAGGGCCAGACGCCGTAGTGATTTGGCTTCTGCTGCGCTCAACCTGCCAGCGAAAGCCGAAGCAGTCCATAGGCGAAACCCGGTCCTGGCGTTAATTTGTTCGCGGCTTCGGCATCGCGTGGCGAACGGATAGATCATCGAGTGCCCTTGGCGCAGCGTGCGCAAAAATCGGAACCGGTTGCGACGCAATTTTTCTTTGCGGCTGGGACTGTGCCGCGGTGCATTTCGGGCGGCGCCCGCGAAGCGGGATGCGTCAGGAAGCCTTCGCCAAACCGGCCATCGCCATCGTGGACGACGCTCGCCACGCGCGCTTTCGTAAACATTTCGTTCACTGCGGCGAGCCTTCATACTTATGTGGTTAACAGAAGCGCGCCGGAATTATTTCCCGCCGTGTGTTGGTAAAAAACCTCTTTATTCGCCGCGAAATGGAGGAATGCCGCGCCTAAGACCGGACAAAGGGAGGCTACTATAAGTCATTGAAATTGCAATAGTTTTTATTGTTAACAAGTTACCCATTAAATAGAATCTAATGCCGGAATTTCTCCATTTACTGGGACGAGCAAAAGTCCGTTAAATACGTTTTGAAATCGCGAATTAACGCTTGCGAAGGCCGGAACTGCACGGCGCAGGCAGCGGCGATGGTGTCCCGTTCTGTGCTTTTTCCCTATAATTATCAAGGCCTTGAGCGCGCCCAAGCTGCGTTAACCTGGCATCAAGGCGATTTCGCTGAAGATCTCTCAGAAGAAGGAATGCGGAGAAAAAGCGTCAGATGCCGCCATTTGCAGGATGCCTACAAAATGGACCATGCCGCTCGCGTCCGATTAAAATGCGCGATATCCTAGCTAATTCGAGGATTGATGTTCACCAGCCTGCCGAGTTGCCTTCTCGTTGTCCCCGCAAATTGAGTGCCCCTTTAACGTCGCTCCTCCCCGCGCTTGTTTCGGCCGCGGCCGAGGGTTTAAATCAGCGCTTGCCAACGCCTGAATCCTAGACACAACATGTGACAATGCTGCAGGATAGATAAGGCAGCGTTGCAGGTTAGCAGCGCAGGGAGGAGCAACATGGCCGAAGTTAATCAAATGGAAGTTCCGAAAGAAGCCCGCGAGTTTGTCGTTCAGAATATCAACCAGGCTCGCGACGCGTTCAAGCAGCTGATGGATGCCGCATCCAAAGTGCAGGACATGATGAAAACGATGGTGCCGGGTAATCCGGCGCTGGCTGGACTAAGCGATGTCCAGGAAAGGGCGATGAGGTTCACCCAGCAAAACCTGGATGCCGGTTTCGCATTGGCTCAGGAGCTTGCCAAAGCAAAGGATTTGGCGGATGCGCTGCAAATCCAGAGCAGGCATGCTCAGCTGCAAGTCCATGCCTTTGCCCTTCAGGCGCAGGAACTCGGAACGCTGGTAAACGCCGCCATCCAGAAGGGAAAGCCGGGGGCTTAGCCCGAAGTGCGTAAAATCGGAATCGGTTGCGACGCGGTCCTGATGCAAAGTCTGTCATCCCGGAACGACGCCTGCGTCGTATCCGGGATCGGAAAAGGCGCTTCAATTCGTAACGGCCCCGGACATGCGCCGAGCGCATCCCGGGGCGACGATCATCGGGACCCCGCGTCCGATTAAAGCACGCTGCACTCTTTGCTCCTGGCGTCCAAGGCGTCGGCGACCGCGCTGTTGGCCGCGAAAGCCTTCGTGAGGTCGGCTTGAAGCGTATCGAAATCGACCTTGTACATTTCTCTCAAAACGCTGAGCCGGGTATCCTCCGCAGGCGTCTTGACGTGCCGCTGCAGGATGCCCGATCCCCGCGCCCGCAGGCGACCCGCATAATCGATCACACGCGGGATCCGGAAAACCACCGCGTCCATCAAATAGAAGGAATCCATATCCGGATCGAGGATCAGGCCGGATTTGTCCGATATGAGCTCCACGTATTTGAGCACATTCCTGACAAGCTGGTTATGCTCCTGGAGACTCTCCTCGGGGCTCAGACGGAGGTTCTTTTCCTTCAGGTCCAGCCACTGCTTCTTTAGGTTTGACACCGCATCGGCCGTCCCCAGGGGGGGTTCGGCTGTTTTCGTTTCCAATGCGCAAGCCTGGCTTCGACGGCGTTCGTCAAGCCTGCAAGCTTCTCCTTTGCCGCAGCGTCACCGCCCAACGCAATCTGGCTTGCACCCCGAAGGGCTTGGAGCACTTGCGTCAAATAGCGGGCTGGCAGAATCTGTTGAATGCCGGCGCGCCCGGTTTCAGCGAATTCAATTTCGGCGTGAAGTTTTTCGTAGAGGTAGTAAACGAGCCCCGAAAGAGGCACGAGGAACAGAACGCCCATCGCTCCGAGCTTAAGCGCGAAACGAAGCCGGCTCATGATCGCCATGGCTGGCGCAAGAAGTGTATTCAGCATTCGATGCTCCGCTTATTCGCCGCAAACCGAAGGGTGTGCCGATTTTATATTCCCGGGCGAATTGGATTGCGGTTGAGCTGAAGCCTAAAATTAAAGGAATGATCGAAAATTCGGGCGCGAACGGCAGCACATCGAAATTTTAAAGACATGACAGTTAAGCCAAGTGTTGGTGCGCCGATCCACTTAAAGTGTTAACCCATACAGCGCGCCATATTTCTGCTTGAGATACTTGATGTACGGCTCAATAGAGATCTTAGCCCCCGACGCACGCTGTGCCACAACGGGACCGGCATATTGGCGTCCATGCCGGTGCAGATTGCTGCCAAGCCAGCTTCGCAGTTCGCCGAACTCGCCCCGGCCGATCCCGGTCAGGATGTCAGGCTTTCCGGAGACAGCCGCCTCGTAGAACTGTGCCGAGAGAATATTGCCGATCGTGTACCCCTGGAAGGCGCCTCCGATGCCGCCGCCGTACCAGTGAACGTCCTGCATCACGCCGTTCCTGTCATCGGGCGGGGTAACACCGAGGTCGGCCTCGTATCGAGCATTCCAGGCATCCCGGAGATCGCGAACGGCGAGCTTGCCCTCAAGCATGGCGCGTTCAAGGTCGAAACGGATCATGATATGGAGATTGTAGGTGACCTCGTCTGCATCGGTGCGGATGAGTGTGCGCTCGACCTTGTTGATCGCGCGATGGAAGCTGTCGAGGGACGTGTGCCTCAATTGATCGGGAAAAGCCGCTTGCAGTGATGGGTAGTAATGCTCCCAAAACGGCCGGCTCCGCGCCACGATGTTTTCCCAGAGCCGCGACTGGCTTTCGTGCACTCCGGCGGAAGCGCCGTGGCCGATCGGAGTCCCTTCGAGTTCAGGGCCGATTCCCATTTCATAGAGGGCATGCCCGACCTCATGCAGGACGCTGAATAGCGCATCAGAAAGGTCGTTCTCGTTGACGCGCGTCGTGATCCGCACGTCATCGCGAGCAAAGACCGTGCAAAAAGGATGCGGAGAGAGATCGATGCGCCCGCGTTTCAAGTCGTAGCCGAAATCAACCGCAACCTTGGTGGCAAAGGCCAGTTGCTGGGCGGCTGGAAAGGGTTGATGCAGGCAGCGATCACAGGCGATGGGTTCTTCGGTAATGGCAGACACGAGAGGGCGCAACTCCGCCCGCAACTCGCCAAAAAGGGCGGCGATCTCGGAAGTCGTGAAGCCTTCATCCGGACCGATCAGGGGATCCATCACGTGTTCGTATCCGGGGAAGAACCCCGCGAATTCGCGTGACAGGTCGAGCGTGGTCTCAAGATAGGGGACGGTGGCGGCAAAATCGTTTGCCGGCCGCGCCGCGACCCATGCATTATAGGATGCCGAGCTGTGCTCGTGCGCTCGCGCAACATAGCCTGCCGGCACGCGCGTTGCGAGGTCGAAGTCCCGCCTTGAAACACGGATCAGGGCAGCGTCGGGCAAGTCTTCGGGAAGCGAGTCGGCAAAGGATGCCAGCTTGTCGAGAAGCCGCCCAAGAGCGGGGTCGGTCGCCTTCTCATGGGTGAGCGCCGCAAGCCGAGCCCTTTGGCGCCCACGCGCACGGGCTCCTGCCGGGGGCATGAAGACGGCCTCGTCCCACGCCAACACGCTCGCCGCAGAGCCCAAGTCCTCGATCTCCACGAGACGGGCCTTCAGTTCGGCCAATAACGCCGTATCGCTTACCTTTTTTCCGTCGCCTGATTCACTCATGAGCCGATTGTATCCGTTCTGGAAGCGGAGTGGTCATATTCTAAAGATTGTCCGTTGTTCGGTGCGAACTCATATTCGCTGTTGATAGGAACAGGTGGCGCGCAGGAGCATCTCCATCCAGCGATCTTGGCGCCGAAATGGATACGACACCATGAAAACGACAGTGAGAAAAGCCGAAGACCGCGGCAAAGCCGATTTCGGCTGGCTTCAAAGCAGGCACAGCTTTTCGTTCGGAGAATACTACGACCCAGGGTATATGGGCTTCGGGCCGCTCCGCGTCATCAATGACGACCGGGTCGCACCGGGCGGCGGCTTCCCGGCCCATCCGCACCGCGACATGGAGATCATCTCCTACGTTCTCGATGGCGCGCTGGAGCACAAAGACAGCCTCGGGACCGGCTCGGTGATCAGCCCCGGCGACGTGCAGCGCATGTCGGCTGGAACAGGCGTCCGCCATAGCGAGTACAATGCTTCCAGCAAGGAGCCCGTCCATTTCCTGCAAATCTGGATCATCCCCGAGCGCGAGGGAGTGAAGCCCGGCTACGAGCAGAAAAACTTCGGGGCGGCCGAAAAGCGCGGCAAGCTTCGCCTGATCGCTTCGCATGGCGGGCGAGACGATTCTGTCGCCATCCATCAGGATGCCGATCTCTATGCAACGCTGCTGGAAGCTGGCGAGACGGTCTCGCATACGCTGAATGCGGAGCGCGGCGCCTGGGTGCAGGTTGCCAGGGGCTCGATCGCCGTCAACGGCCAGAAGCTGGAGGCGGGCGACGGCATGGCAATCGAGGGGGCGGGCGACCTGCGCCTGGAGGCGGGAGCCAGCGCGGAGGTCCTCCTCTTCGATATGGCTATGGCCCCTTTTCAGCGTTGAAGTTCGAAGCGCTAAACCGGCATGGATGAACCCGCTTCGCCCTTCAGCTTAGCGGCCGACTTGCGCGATTGCCTCCATTCCTCGAAGCGTTTCAGCACAACGTAGAAAGACGGTACGAAGAGCACGGCGAGGCAGGTCGAGGCAAGCATGCCGCTAAATACCGCGACGCCGATGGACTTGCGCGCCGATGCTCCGGCCCCTGTTGCGAGCACGAGCGGCAGAACGCCGAGGATAAAGGCGAAGGATGTCATCAGGATTGGCCGGAAACGCAGCCGCGCCGCTTCGATCGCGGACTCGATAAGTCCAGCGCCATCCGCGCGCAAATCGCGGGCATATTCGACGATGAGGATGGCGTTCTTGCTCGAAAGCGCAATCAGGAGGATGATGCCGATCTGCGTGTAAAGATTGTTCGCGACGCCGAGCGCGGTGAGAGCGCCAACCGTGCCGAGCAACGCAAGCGGCACGGCGAGGATCACGGCGAGCGGCAGAGCGAGGCTCTCATATTGGGCGGCGAGCACGAGATAAACGAGCAAAATGGCAAGCGCGAAAACGTAGTAGATCTGATTGCCGGTCACCTTCTCCTGGTAGGACATTGCGGTCCAGTTGTAGCTCATGCCCGGTGGCAGCGTCTTCGCGGCTATCTGTTCCATTAGCCCCATGGTCTCGCCGGAGCTGAACTGCGGGGACGATGTCCCTGAGATGGTCGCTGCGGGATAGAGATTATACAGCGTGATCAGCGATGGGCCCGTCACCCTCTTGACCTGAAGGAGCGTGCCAAGGGGCACCATCTGGCCGTCAGGGGTTTTGATCTTGAACCCGGCGATGTCGCCGGGGCTCTCCCGGAACTGCGCCTCGGACTGAACATAGACTTGGAAAACCCGGCCGAACTTGTTGATCTGGCCGACATAGGTCGAGCCGATGTAGCTTCCGAGCGCCTGGAAGACCTGCCCGACAGTCACGCCGAGCGTTTCCGCCTTGTTCCGGTCGATGATGGCTTGCAGCTGCGGCGCTGAAGCGCGGAACGGCGAAAATACGGTCTGCACCGCCGACTGTGATTTGGCGTCGTTTACGATCTCGGTCGCGACGCTTTGCAGCTTAGTGAAATCAACGCTGCCGTCACGGACCTCGATCTCCATCGTGAACCCGCCGGAGTTCCCTATGCCTTGAATGGGCGGCGGCGGAATCACGGTGGTGTTCGCCTCCAGGATCTCGTTTTGAAGGGCTGCCCTTAAAGTCTTGAACAGCGTAATCAGATCCTGTCCCTTCGCCTTGTACCGCTCGTCCCAATTCTTGAGGACGACGTAAGCAACGCCAGCGTTGGGGAGCGAGGCGCTGTTGTCGAGCACCGATATGCCGCTGATCGCGACGACCTGATCGACGCCTGAAATCGCCTTCGCCACGTTGGTCACCTTTTCCATGACCTGCTGCGTGCGTTCCAGGGAAGCCGCGTCGGGAAGCTGTGCGCTGACAATGAGATACCCCTGGTCTTCGAGGGGAATGAAAGCGGTCGGCACGCGCGCTAGTCCAAAGAAGGCGAGGCCGATCAGCGCCAGGCCCAGCAACGCCACAACGGCGCTGTGGTTGACCATGCGTCGGATCAAAGCTGTATAGCCGCGTTCGGCGGCGTCGTAGACCCGATTGAAGATGCGGTAGAAGAGATTGCGCCGTCTCCTGAGGCGCGTGCGGCCGTAGCCAGAGAGCGCACTGCGTCGGCTTCAGGGTCACGGCATTGATGGCGCTAATGAGAGCGGTCGCGGCGATAACGAGCGCGAATTGCTGATAAAGCTGGCCTGTCAGCCCTGGCAAGAAAGCCGCCGGGAGAAAAACCGACATCAAAACCAGCGTGATGCCGATAATGGGACCGAACAATTCGCCCATGGCTTTGACCGCGGCTTCGCGCCGGGGCATGCCCGCTTCGATGTGGCGCGCCACGCCTTCCACGATGACAATCGCGTCGTCGACAACGATGCCGATGACAAGCACAAGCGCGAACAGCGTCGAGAGGTTGACGGTGAAGCCAAGCGCGGCCATCGCTGCAAAAGCCCCGATGATGGTAACCGGCACCGTGGTCGCGGGCACCAGCGTAGCGCGCCAATCCTGGAGGAAGACAAGAATGACGATCAGCACCAGGACGCCGGCCTCGATAAGGGTGATGTAAACTTCCTTGATCGAGGCCTGGACAAAGACTGTCGTATCGAACGGAACCCTATAGACGAGGCCCGGCGGGAAATTTTTGGCGAGCTCATCCATTTTGGCGCGCACACGCTGGGCGACGTCGAGGGCATTCGCTGACGGCAGCAGGTAGATGCCGATGCCCGCCGAAGGCAGATTATTCAAGGTGAACGCCTGGCTGTAGGTCTGCGCGCCCAGTTCCACGCGGCCGATATCCTTGATGCGCGTGATCTGGCCGCCGTTCGCGCTGTCCACCTTGACGACGATATTCTCGAATTGACGGACATCGTCGAAGCGGCCGGCGACATTGACTGTGTATTGGAAGTTCTGTCCCTTCGGCGCGGGCGGCATTCCAATCACGCCCGCCGTCACCTCCTGGCTCTGCTGCTGGAGCGCGTTCACCACGTCGTTCGGCGTAAGGCCGTAGGATTGCAAGAGGTCCGGGTTCAACCATACCCGCATCGCATACTGGCCGGCGCCAAAGACGTTGACGTTGCCGACACCTGGAAGGCGGGCAAGTTCGTTCTGAAGATTGATCACGCCGTAATTTGCAAGGAAAAGGCTGTCGAAACGCTTGTCCGGCGAGGTCAGCGCGAGAAACATGAGGACGGCGGTCGATTGCTTCTGCGTCGTAACCCCCTGGATCTGCACCGCCTGGGGCAATTGCGCCAACGCACTCGCCACCCGGTTCTGGACAAGCACCTGGGCCATGTCCGGGTCAGTGCCGATCTCAAAGGTAACGATCAGCGAATATGTGCCGTCGCTGGCGCTCGTCGACTGCATGTAGATCATGCCGGGCACGCCGTTCACCTGCTGCTCGATGGGCAGCGCGATCGTATCCATGACGACCTTGGCGCTCGCGCCCGGATAGCGCGTCGTCACCGAAACCGTTGGCGGCGTGACGTTCGGGTACTGCGCAACGGGCAGCCGGACGAGGCAAACCGCGCCAATGAGGACAGTCACGAGCGCGATGACGTTAGAGAGGATGGGGCGTTCAATGAAATAGCGCGAAAACATCAATCCACCCCGGCGTCAAATATTTCCCAAGAGGGCATCTTCAATCCCGTCATTGTCCAGCTGCCGCCGTCACCATGGTTTTCCGTTCGGGATTCACCGTCTGGCCGGGGACTGCGCGCTGAACTCCGGTGGTGATGACCCAGTCGTCCGCCTTAAGGCCGGAGGCGATAACTCTTAGACCGCCCTCTTCCTGGCCGATCTTCACCTGACGCTGTTCCACAATATTGTCCGCGCCCAAGACGAGGACATACTCGCCGAGCTGGTTCTGGCTGATGGCCGTCGCATCGACCCATAGCGCGGCCTCGTTTTGCTGCATGGGAACGCGCACGCGAACAAAATAGCCCGGCAGCAGCCCGACATCGCTATTTTCGAAGATCGCGCGAACATCGAGAGTTCCGGTCGCCGTATTGACCTGTGGCGCGATATAGTCGATATGGCCGCTGCGCGGGTAGCCCGTCTCTGTCATCAAGCCTATCTCGACCGGCAATTGATAGAGGTCCTTCACCTTTTGCCGCTCATCGGCGAGCAACTGTTTGACCCGCAGAACCACATCCTCACTCACGGTGAAGTAGACGTAGATCGGCCTGATTTGGAGGATGGTCGCGAGCTTGGTCGGACCGGAGTACCCGACCAGGGCGCCGACTTCGACGAGGTGTCTCGTCACGACGCCGTCGAAGGGCGCCATCACCTGCGTGTATCCGAGATTGATCGCGGCCAGGTCCACGCTGGCTTTCGAGCTAGCCACCGAAGCCTTGGCTTGATCAAGCGCGGTTTTCGTATCATCGATCTGCCTCTGCGTCGTTGCCAGGTTCCCCTGGCGTCCCAGGGTGATCTGGCGCTGATATTGAATTTCGGCGTTGACGACGCCAGCCTGCGCAGACTCCAGGTTTGCCTTGGCCTGCGCGAGTTGCGCCTCGTAAGTATTGCGTTGGATTTCGAACAGCAGCGTACCCTGCTTGACCGTAGCGCCATCCTGATAATTGATTTTTTCGAGAAAGCCCTGCACGCGGGCTTCCAGATCGACGGTCTTCAGCGGCGTCGTGTTGCCCGTTGCCTCGACGTATTGGACCGCGGGCTTCTGCAGCGGCTTGGCCACGATCACCTTGGGCGGAGGCGGCGCGACATAGGCATTTTGCTGCCCGCAGCCCGCCAAAAACAGCGCGACCAGGGGAAGGGGCGCGAGCTTGCGCCGAAGTTGCGCTCGCCAAAAGCTGGGCACGAGTTCGGATGCAAGCGTCGCATGGCGCATTGCATTCAAGATAGCGATCCAGGTGCGCGGACGGCTGTCGGCTGTCCTAGGGTTGCCCCTCGGGGCAAGATGCGCTTCAACCAAAGACATTCCCTCCTGCACCGAGCCGGATCGAGCAGTGTTATCCGCCCGCTTCCGTCTGGATGCGAATGAGCTGCTCTCGCCCGTCAGAAATATATCAACTTTCGCGCCTTTAATGGATTCCGGTTAAAGGCGGGTTCACCCAGCTTTATCAGCCTTCGAAAAGAAGCCAGAAAGCTCCCGCAAAGAGCATGGATTCGAATAGTCAATTTGTTGTGAGGTGGAAGCTATTGGGTGTCGCCGCGAGCCCCCAAGACGGTCATCTTCTGGGATCGAGGGGTATAGAACTCACCCCAATTTTCGACGCCGCATACGATATGTGCATTTTCCCGCCGTGCTACCGGTCGTCGCCTTTTTAAGATCTCCGGACGCGGCTACACTTCTTGTTCTAAAGCTAAGCTACATAAGGGAGGAATTTGATGACCGATAACAAACTCGAAATCCCGAAGGCCATGCGCGATCTCACCGAGCAGAACGTGAAGCAGGCGCAAGTGGCTTACGAGCAGTTTACCGATTTCATGTCCAAGGCCATGGGCGCATGGATGGGCGCAATGCCCGCCAATCCCATGGCAATTGGCTTCAGGAATGTCCAAGACCAAGCCATGGAATTTGTGATGGCTCAGTCGCAGCTGGCTCAAGACCGCATGCAGACCTTCTTCAACCAGATGCAGCAATTTTATGGTATGTTCCAAGAAGTTCCCCAGAAATCGGAGCGCGGCGCGACGGATGCGGTTGTGGTGGCGATGCCTTCAAAGCTCCTGGTCGGCGCCTTCAAAGATGTGCAAGCCCGCGTCGTAGCAATGGCGAAGAAGAATGCCGAGTCGGCTTTGGCTCTGGTCGACAAGATCACCAAAACAGAGAATACCCACGAGATTTTGGCGGTCCAGACAAAGTTCGTTCAAGAGCAAATGCAGGATTTCGTTGCGCAGACGCAGGAGCTTTATGCACTAATCGGAGAAACTCTTAAAGGCTCAACACCCCGCTGAACTTTCCATCGAGGCGAGATGCGCATGGCTCACGGCGAAGCCGCGAACTGCGCGTCCGCGGATGAGGTCCAGGCAGGACCTTAATTAAGTACTTATGATGATAAGCCCGATGTCGCCTTCGAAGGGCGCGCTGTATCCGGCGAAGTCAGCGGTCGTCATGGAGCCTTGATCGGCTCCCTCGCTCTGAATTTTGTAAACCGCGCCATCTGAAATTCTTCAGCCTTTACTACCAAGACGATACGGGGACTTGATCAATTCAGGGTATTTACCGCAAGCTCTTGCGGTTTTGCGCATAGGGGATAACAAAGCAGACAGAGCTTATCTTTGTCATAGACCTAAGGTCGCGCGGCCGGGAGGGCGCGGATGAAGCGCGGAACCGGTGAGGTCAGGCCGCAAGAACGGGTCTCGTCAGGCATCGATCAGCCCGTCCGCCGATCGCGTTTTCAGATCGCAGTTTTGCTGCAAGATCGGCGATGCGTTCAAAGCCTGCGGCGATAGCCATTACGCGTTGCTTGGTCTGCTCGTCAGTAACCAATGCGCTTAATGCGCGGGCTTGGATTGCATGCTTACGCCAGAGTTGCACGTTGTGGAGCGTATCAGGCATTTTGTCGTGTTTACTCAAAGCAAGTATCGGTCGAGGTGAGGGCGTAGCGAGGATGCGTCTACTAAAACCATCACAAGACCTGATAGGCGGCGCGAGCGCGGCCTGATCCTGAACGCATAGCCAAGATGCATTGTTTTTTCTCAAGCGATTGAAGAACGGAGTGCGTTGTTCCAAGCGGAACGTTGGATGCTTCCGCTAGAGCCGCGACGCTCATTTCGACGATATTCTCACCATTTGTGTTTGCCCGCAGCGCCTCAAGCACGGCGCTCTGGCGCTCGGTGAGTTCGGGAGCTGCCTCATTTGTCGCTCTGCTATTTTCTTCCGGCTCTGCGCCAGACGCGCTGTGCTCAGGTGAGACAGGTTCGGTCTTCGGCAGGTCTATATGCTGACCATTCTTGATGTCAGCGTATTCCCGAGCGCATTCGAGGTCATAAAACATTGCGACCACTTCCAGAATATGCGGTTCACCAGCATTCGTTCGCACCACCGCAAACATGCCGTCCTCTAACTGGACGGTCTTAAACGTCTTCCTGTAGCTCCCCATGACCTTTTCCTCTTCCTGAGCCGAATGGCACGCTGGTCGACAACGGATCAGCCGAAGAGAAATTCCATTTTTATAGTTTTTACAGATAGTTAACGGGAAAGCGGGGCGACAGCAGGGGCCCCTCGCGTTAAGCAATGTCGCTCATGTCCGTGGCCGCAGGCTTGCGGGATACATTCGGGCGATCCCCGTCGTCCCCTCGAGTTACAACGAGACTCATCGATGAATGCTACTCCGGCAGCTTGGTCCCGCCGGCGTTTTCGGTGCCCGCCGACCAGGGCGCGGCGGGAGGCTTTTCCAGCGGAAAAAGCTTGTCGTACTTCGCGTTATCGCCGGGCTTCAGCTCATAGCAACTTTCGACGGCAATAGGGTCTCCTTTCGCCAGTAGTTCGCCAACAGTTGCAAATTCAAAGCCGCGTTTGCGCAAGTCTTCGATCAGCAGGGGCAAGGCTTCGGCCGTGTGCCAGCCGCGGCCGTTGGCGTGCATAACGATGATGGAGCCGGACTTGGCGCTCTCGCCAACGCCTTTCCGGATCGCCTCGGCGCTTTGGGCCTTGGCGGGGTCTCCTGAAGGAACATCCCACTGAATCGCAACGAGACCCGCGTCATTCACCGCTTTGAGGCTTTCGGCGTTGCAGGTGCCGAACGGAAAGCGAAACACCGAGGCGTGCTCCGCATCGCCCGTGCCTGATGCAACTGGCCGGTAGCACGTTTTCGCGCGCAAGGTTTGCCGGACGCGCGCATCCGCTTTCAGATTAAGAACCAGATCGGCCTTTACGTCGTCCTCCTTCAAAAGCCGGAAATTCCGATGAGTCCAGCTATGTGCGCCGACCTGGAAAAGTGGATCGGCGAGAAGCTGCTCTGCTCGCTCGGCGTGATCGAGGAGCCATTTGCCGCTCGCGAAGAATGTCGCCTTCGCACCCAGGCGTCGCAGAGTGTCAACGATTTCAAAATCATAGCCAGAGATTTCGTCCGCGTTCTCGCAGAGATCGAAGGTGAGAGCCAGGATCTTCTCTCCCCTCGGAAGCTTCACGCCGCGTATGGACCGGCGCATCTTGTCCGGCAAAGGAGGTAGGCTGACCAGTTCTCCCGACGGCTCAACCGAGGCATCGTAGGGAACTTTGTGGATTGCTTTTTCCCCCGGTTTTCCAGCTAGTGCCTCCGCTGACCAGCACATTGCAGCCGGGTCGGACGGCGCCGGGTTTTGCGCCTGGCAATTGGAAAAAATCGGGGCAAGAAGAGCCGCGTAGCATAGGCCAGCGATTGTCAGGCGCCGGGGGACGCAGATCATTTCTGCTCTCTCTTTCCGTTCACAAATTCCACTCAAAATCCACTAGATTTTCGTTGCGCTGCGCGCCTGTTGATCTCAAACTCTCAGCTGCGCCAATTCGATTTGGCGCGTCTTTCAGAGAGAGGACTATGGCAAAGAAACCTGAAGCCAAGCCCAAGGAAGCTCCTAAACCGCAGGAGAAATCCGGCGAAAAAGCGGGCGCCAAGAAGGGCGGCAAGAAGTAGGACTCGGGTAAGGAAAAGGCGGGAGACATATTCTTCCCCTTTTTCCTGTTCCTCCTGTAAGCATGGCAACCACGTCATCGCTGTACCAACGGATGAGGTTACTTATGCAACTTGCTTTCAGGATTTTGTTTTTGGCGCCTTTCGCGCTTTGGTCGGCTTCCGCTTCGGCCATCTCATTGACGAACCGGGACAGTTCTGATCAGACGCTTATTATTATAGAGGGCGACAAGCAAAGCGAGCGAACCATAAAGGCAGGCGAAAAACTGGAGCTTTGCGAGAAAAGCTGCGTTATTCGCCTGCCTGATGGTGAAGATTACGAATTCGACGGCAAGGAAATCGTTTCTTTGGAAGAGGGGCTTCTCTTCCTCGATAACCCGGACGACCAAAGCAAAACGCCTTAGTCGCCTGCTTTAGAATTCTGGCTTAATTCCTGTAATCCTGGACTTTTGTAGCCCTCAAACCCGGCAAGCCGTGGCGCTCTATGAGACGCTGCCAGGTTAGGAACTCGTCAATCGTCAGTTTATAGCGTTTGCACGCATCTTCGAGGCTCAGGAGGCCGCCGCGCACGGCTGCCACCACTTCCGCTTTACGGCGGATAACCCAACGTTTTGTATTCGGAGGAGGAAGGTCGGCTATCGTTAACGGACTGCCATCGGGGCCAAGGACGTAACGTAGGCGGGGACGGAACAACTCGGTCATAGTACTCTCACACGCGATCAAGACCATGGGAGCACTTTATTTGGGTTCGTTTAAAACCTGCTTAACAGGGGCGACATAAAAAATTCCTCGTTTTTCTACTTTTGGTTGATTCGATTATATTTGAATGGTCTAGGTTGTGCTTATCGACACCTGAGCTTGACACCCCATATGAGAGCAGGCACCCGGTAAAATCGAATAAAGCTCCGTCTTATGCTGACACCGACTAAAGCGCAGGCTCCTTCGTCGAATTTTGAGGAGGCCCCTGATGTTGATCCAACTGTCTTCGGGCTCCCCGGCCCTGCGAGCGCCCATCGCATCGTGGTCGCGATGTCCGGCGGCGTCGATTCGTCGCTGGCCGCGGCTCTGGTGAAGCGAGCAGGCTACGAAACGGTCGGCATAACACTTCAACTCTACGATCACGGTGCCGCTTTAGCCCGTCAGGGATCGTGCTGCGCTGGCCGCGATATCCTGGACGCGCGCCGCGTCGCGAATTCTTTGGGCATTCCCCATTACGTGCTCAATTACGAGGACCGGTTCCGGCAGTCTGTCATTGACGATTTCGCAGCAAGCTACATGGCCGGCGAGACGCCACTGCCCTGCGTTCGGTGCAATCAGACGGTCAAGTTTTCCGATCTGTTAAGGACGGCGCGCGAACTCGGCGCCTCGGCCCTCGTCACCGGCCATTATATCCGAAGCCGAGCCGGTCCCGCAGGATGGGAGATGATGCAGGCGGCCGACGCGGAGCGCGATCAGAGCTACTTCCTGTTTGCGACCACGCAGGAGCAGCTTAATTTCCTGCGCTTCCCTCTCGGCTCCATGACGAAAGGCGAAACGCGCGCATTGGCCGCGGCGCTTGGCTTGCCCGTAGCCTCAAAGCCCGATAGTCAAGACATATGTTTTGCGCCCACCGGCGATTACGCCGCCGTCATCCGTAAGCTGAGACCGGAAAGCGATGAACCGGGCGAGATTGTCCACGTTGACGGCCGCGTACTGGGGACGCATCGCGGGATCATCAATTTTACTGTAGGTCAGAGGAAGGGCTTGGGCATCGCAACGGGAGAGCCGCTTTTCGTGGTGGGAATAGAAACAACGTCAAGGCGTGTGATCGTCGGTCCGCGCAACATGCTTCGTGTGTCGCGGCTCAGGCTGCGCGACGTGAACTGGATCGGAGGCGGCACGCTGGAAGAGGCGCTTGCGGGGTGCCCGTCCGTTTCCGTCAAGGTGCGCTCGACGCAGCCTGCTCGTCCCGGAGTGCTTTCCAGGGCCAACGGCAGCGTTGCCGTCGAACTGCCCGGCGGGGAGTTCGGCGTGGCTGCCGGCCAGGCTTGTGTCTTTTATGAAAACGGCGGCGGCGGGGCTCGCGTGCTCGGCGGCGGCTTCATCGATAGGACGATAGCTTGATATGGCACAGCATCTCCAACACCCCGCTCTCGACGCCCACGCGGTCCGCGAGGCCTATCGCATTTGGGCGCCAATCTATGATTACAGTTTCGGGTTGGTAGCCGGACCGGGTCGCCGTCTTGCTGTCCGGAAGCTGAACGAGGCCGAAGGGCCGGTGCTCGAGATCGGCGTCGGCACAGGGCTTTCCCTCCCTCGATACAAGCCAAGCCTCGAAGTCACCGGCATCGATCTTTCCCCCGATATGCTGGCGAAAGCCGCGGAACGCGTGGAAAGTCTCCAGCTTCCCAACAAGAAGCTTATGGTTATGGATGCAGGCAGGCTCTCCTTTGCGGATGAGAGCTTCGATGCCGCAGCCGTGATGTATGTCATGACAGTCGTGCCCAATCCGGCTGCGGTGATGGCGGAGATGTGGCGCGTGTTGCGTCCTGGGGGGGTGGCGATTGTCGTAAACCATTTCAGCCGCGAGCACGGCGTACGCGCGGGCGTCGAGCAGTGGCTCGCACAGTATTCCCGGCGGCTCGGCTGGCATCCCGTTTTTCCTTTGAAAACCGTGACGGAAGCGCCGGGCTACCGCCTCGTTGAAAGGATCGATCTGGCTCCTCTTGGACTTTTCACCCTTCTGCGTCTTGAGAAAGTGTTATAAAAGTTTGCTTGCGGCTTGCTTGCTTGACGGCATCGCCGGACCTTCTTATACCAGTGAAGGGTGCGGCCCTTGCCGCATTCTAGTTCGGAAATGGCGGAGTAGCTCAGCTGGTTAGAGCAGCGGAATCATAATCCGCGTGTCGGGGGTTCGAGTCCCTCCTCCGCTACCAATAATTTCAATGAGTTATCCCCGAAACATCTGTGAGCATCCGGCGCATTCGGGAGTCCATTCGGGAAAATCTGTTCACCTTTTGCTCTTTTCGAGCTTCGCGATAGCGGACAAAGCCAATCTTCGTGCGGGCAAGATAGCGATCCAGAATCGCTCCAACGCTCTTGACCGAGTGGCCGGTGATGGAGGCGATCTCCGCCTCGGTGCAGCCCGCCTCGGCGAGGCGGGTGACCGCCGTCCCCCGCAAATCGTGGAAGGTGATATCCACGATGCCGGCCGCGCGCGATGCGCGGTGCTATCCCGACTTCGCCGATTTGAGCTATTGTGACGGCCTAACGCTTTGATTTAGAGAGATACAGCACCTAAAGCTCGGCACCACAGCGGACTGTTTGGGCAGTCTTCGGCTTCGCGATCCTGGGCGGTGGCTGCGGAGGCAAATGGAGCTTGAGCTGCTGGAGCAGGAGCTGCTGGTCCTTTGGCTCGGTATAGCGGCTGAGGATCAGCGTGCGCCCGTCGGTTGTCGGGAAGTGCACGTCGAGCATCTGCACCGCGGCCATCTTGTCGAGCACCGCCCTTGCCGTGAGGCCCGGCGCCAGCGGCTTCAGTCGGCCGCAAAGTGACGTGCAGGCAATAGGCGAGGAAGGCGACGAAGATATGCGCCTCGATCCGCTGTTCGGCCTGATGATAGATCGGCCGCAGGCGAGATCGTCTTTCAGTTTCTTGAACGCCGCCTCGACTTCGGTCAGCTGAATGTAGAACCGCCAAGAGATCGGCGGGGCGATGCCCCGAGATTGGTGCGCAGCAGATAGCGTCCTTCGTGGCGCCGGCCGGCGCGAACTTCTCGCGGTTGAGCGTGAAGCTGAAGTTTCCGGTGACGGTTCCCGCTGGGGGCATATCGATGACGATCAGACGCCATGCCGCGCGGCTCTTGGAAGCGCGGCGCCGAGCTTCATCAGGAACTCCTTGCGCGTGAGCCTCATGTTCGCGATTTGCTTTAACCGTGACCAAACCATTTTTGAGCTTGCGCCGGCGCATGGCGCGTTCCTTGTGGATGCGGGCGCGGCTTTGCGCAAAGACTAGGTCTCCTGTCCTGCGCCAGCAGCTTGACGTCGACACCCTCGCACCGCCTGCCAAGGTTTGTCGAGCAGCGCCTTCTCCAGCTGCGACAGCCGTCCCTTCGGCGTTCCGACCAGATAGCAGACCGGCGGATCGGCCTGCCGCATCTCCGCCAGCACCGCATCGGTGGGAATGCCGCGATCCATCACCCAGATCCGCTGGGCCTTGCCGTACTGCGTTTCGATCTTGTGCAAAAATTCCCGCAAGGTCGTGCTTGTCCGCCGTGTTTCCCGGCAGCACTTCATAGGCGAGCGGGAAACCGTCCGGCGTGACGATCAGTGCGATCACCACCTGCACGCAATCGCTGCGTTTGTCGCGGCTGTAGCCGTAGCGGCGCTTGTCGTTGTCGTCGCCCGGGGGCGCGGATTCGAAATAGGTGCTGGTCAGGTCGTAGAGCAAAACCTCGAACTTGGCGCCGAACAAATCCGCCCAGCGTTGACGCAAATGGGAAAACAGCGCCTGTTTGTGCGGCAACAGCTTGTCGTGGCAGCGGTAGAGCGCGTTCTTCTCCGCCAGCGTGAAATCCGCGCCCAGCAAGTCCGCCATCGCGCTCTGTTCAAACCATTGCCGGTGCAGACGCCACTCGCTGCCGGGATCGATCAGCCGGTAGCACACCAGCGTCTGCAGGACGTTCAGCCAAGAAGTTTTCTTCCGGCTCGATGGCAGGCGCTCTGCCAGAAGTCGTCAAGCTGCAATTGCTCCCAGAGATCGAGCGCCAGCCAGCAGCGCCCCACTGCCGCGGGCGGTGAAGCTCAAAATCCTTCAGGCGCACCTGCATCGCTTCGGGCAGCGCCTCCGGCGACGCGCGATCTTCCGGGAACAAGGCGATCTAAGTCATCTGCCCAGTACCTTCGTCGAAAGCTTCAAGCGCCTTGTTCCGCTGCCTGCTGGCCGCCCCCAATCTCGCCCAAATAAAGGACTTGCCGCTGGATGGTCTTGCCGCCGCTCACGCCATCCGTTTTCGGAACCACCTGCCCTGACTTATAAGAGCTTTCTGGCCGCAAAAGCCCCTTTTCAACAGCCAAAGGCGGTCGAACCGGCGAAGTCGGGCTATCGCAAGCTCAGCGTGGACGAAGGCGCGATGAAAAGGCTGTTCGTCAGCTTGTTTCTCAAGAGCCAGCCAACGCCGCCGAAACGCATCGTCCTTGACTTCGACGCGACCGACGATCCCATCCACGGCGGCCAGGAGGGCCGGTTCTTCCACGGCTATTACAAATGCTACTGCTATCTGCCGCTTTATTTTTTCTGCGGCCGGGACCTGCTTCTGGCGAAACTGCGGCCCGCGAACATCGACGCCTCGGCCGGCGCCAAGGAGGAGGTCGCCTTTCTCGTCGCGCAAATCCGGCAGAGCTGGCCAAGCGTTGAAATCTGGCTCCGGGCGGATTCCGGCTTCTGCCGCGAAGAGTTGATGGCCTGGTGCGAGAATAACGGCGTCCACTACGTCTTCGGCCTTGCCCGCAATGCGCGTCTCGAAGCTGCGATCGCAGGCGAACTGGCCGGGGCGATGCCAAAGCCAAAGAAATCGGCAAACCCGAACGCATCTTCAAGGAACTGCGCTACCAAATGCACAAGAGCTGGTCCCGGAGCGCCGGGTCGTGGCGAAGGCGGAGCATCTCTTGAAAGGTCCCAATCCGCGCTTTATCGTCACCTCGCTTCCGCGCGAAGCCTTTGAAGCACAGGAGCTTTACGAGAAAATTTACTGCGCGCGGTGAAATGGAGAACCGCATCAAGGAATGCCAGCTCGACCTCTTTGCGGACCGGACTTCAGCGGCGAGCCTGCGGGCCAATCAGTTAAGGCTCTGGTTTGCGTCGCTGGCTTATGTGCTGGTCACGCCCTGCGCCGCGTGGCCTTGCAAGGAACCGAGCTTGCGCAGGCCACTGCCGGAACCATCCGGCTCAAACTTTTGAAACTCGGCGCCCTCGTCACCGTCAGCGTGCGCCGCGTCAAGATCGCCATCGCCTCGGCTTCCCGCAGCAAGAGCGTGTTCGCCACGGCTTACCGCCGATTATGTCCCGAAATGTAAAGCCTCAGTTTAAGTTAGTTGATCGAAGAGACATCGCGAAGGTTCAAACACCCGGTTCTCAACACCGGCGCGAAAACCATGCCTGTAAGGACGCCAGGGCGGCTCTCTACGCTCCCGCAGCAAGCACCTCGCGCCAATCACGATGCTCGTGAGAAATGCGGGCTAGCACAAGGGGAAGCTATTTGCAGCGAACTTATTCGCAGTAATGGATCTTGGATTAAGACCCTGGGCGTCCAGTCTTGACGGGGCGGCGGCGCTTTCCGCGCCGCTCAGGTTCTTCGCCTTCGTCGCCGACGACGATTGTTTTGCCAGCCTTGAAAGTCTTGAGGTCCGGCGCGGAGCGCGATGGCTTCGCCTTTCCGCCGGGCGTGGGGCGCTCGGCGTGAGGTCCCATCTCATCCAGAGCCGGTTTGTGCGGACGCGACAGATGCGAGGTGCGGACCGGGACGCTCCATTCGCCGACCTTGCGTTCCTTGCTCGTTTCGGGCGGCGGGGCGATCCGGGAGCCTGAAATCTCTGCATTACTCTCTGCTGCGATGTCCCACTCCTCCGGATTGTCGGAGTTCTCGCCCGTGTTGAACAGCGGGCTCTTCGCGAGCGCTTCCCGTGAGCGGCTCTTTTCGCCCGGGCTGGCTTTGCGCCGTTTGGCGCCGGCTCCCCCGCCGCTCATGGCCGTCGTATCGATCGCGATCTGCGGCACATAAGAAGTGCGGCCGTCGCCTCCGTAGCGTCCAGCACGGTCTTCCACATCGGACTGACGGGCAAGCGGATCGTCCATGATGGTCATCTCGACCTCGCGAAGCCGCTTGATTTCGTCGCGCAGCCGCGCCGCTTTCTCGAATTCGAGGTTCGCCGCCGCCTCGCGCATGCGCTTTTCAAGATCCGCGATGACAGCCTGCAGATTATGCCCAACAAGCGGCGCCTGCCCACCCTCGGCGAAGCCCGCATCCACGGTGACGTGATCGCGCTCGTAAACGCTCGCGAGGATGTCGCCGATATTCTTCTTCACCGACTGCGGCGTGATGCCATGCGTCTCGTTGTACGCCACCTGCTTCTCGCGGCGGCGGTTGGTCTCGGCGATGGCGCGCTCCATGCTGCCCGTCACAGTGTCGGCATACAGAATCACCCTGCCGTCCACATTGCGCGCGGCACGCCCGATCGTCTGGATTAGCGAGGTTTCGGAGCGCAGGAACCCTTCCTTGTCCGCATCCAGGATAGCAACCAGGGCCACCTCCGGGATGTCCAGCCCCTCGCGCAGGAGGTTGATCCCGATCAGCACGTCGAACGCGCCGAGCCGAAGGTCGCGTATGATCTCGATGCGCTCCAGCGTGTCGACATCGGAGTGCATGTAGCGCACCTTGAGCCCCTGCTCGTGCGCATATTCGGTCAGGTCTTCCGACATGCGCTTGGTCAGTGTAGTCACCAGCACGCGATAGCCCTGCTTGATCACTTTGCGGCATTCGTCGATGAGATCGTCGACTTGCGTTTTCACCGGGCGGATCTCGACCGGCGGGTCGATAAGACCTGTTGGCCGGATAACCTGCTCCACAAAGACTCCGCCCGTCTGCTCGATCTCCCATTTACCGGGCGTGGCCGAAACGAACGTGGTCTGCGGCCGCATCGCGTCCCATTCCTCGAAGCGCAGCGGGCGGTTGTCGATGCAGGACGGCAGCCGGAAGCCAAACTCGGCAAGGGTCGACTTGCGCCGGAAGTCGCCGCGGAACATGCCGCCGATCTGCGGCACGGTCACGTGGCTTTCGTCCACGAAGACGAGCGCGTTGTCGGGCAGGTACTCGAACAGGGTTGGCGGCGGCTCCCCTGGCTCGCGTCCGGTCAGCCAACGCGAGTAGTTCTCGATGCCGTTGCAGGAGCCGGTCGCCTCGATCATTTCAAGATCGAATTGCGTGCGCTGCTCCAGCCGCTGCGCTTCGAGAAGCCGCCCGACCGCGTTGAAGCGCTGCAACTGCTCCTGCAACTCCTGTTGAATGCCCTTGATGGCCTGATGAAGCGTCGGCTTCGGCGTCACATAGTGTGAATTCGCGTAGACCTTCACCAACGCGAGGTCCTGCGTTTTCTCGCCCGTCAGCGGGTCGAACTCGGCGATGCTCTCCACCTCGTCGCCGAACATACAGATGCGCCAGGCGCGATCCTCCTGGTGAGCCGGAAAGATCTCAATGGTGTCGCCGCGAACGCGAAAGTCGCCGCGGGCGAAGCTCACATTATTGCGCTTGTATTGAATGGCAACGAGATCGGCCAAAAGCTGGCGTTGAGCGACGCGGTCGCCGACTTGAATGGTGAAGGTCATGGCCGAATAGGTTTCGACCGAACCGATACCGTAGATGCACGAGACCGACGCTACGATAATGACGTCGTCGCGTTCGAGCAGGGCGCGGGTGGCGGCGTGGCGCATCCGGTCGATCTGCTCGTTGATCGAACTGTCTTTCTCGATATAAGTGTCGCTGCGCGGGATGTAGGCTTCGGGCTGATAATAGTCGTAATAGGACACGAAATATTCGACCGCATTGTCCGGAAAGAATGACTTAAACTCACCGTAAAGCTGCGCAGCCAGCGTCTTGTTGGGCGCCAGGATCAGGGCAGGCCGTTGCGTCTCCTCGATCACCTTCGCCATTGTGAAAGTCTTGCCCGATCCGGTAACGCCCAGCAGGACCTGTTCCCGCTCGAACTGGGCCACACCCTCCACGAGTTCGCGAATGGCCCCGGGCTGGTCGCCTTCCGGCTCAAAATCCGACTTGATGACGAAGCGCTTACCGCCCTCGCTCTTCTCCGGCCGCGGTGGGCGATGCGGCGTGAAAAGCGGCATGTTATTGCCAGTAAGAAGCGGATGATCGCCGATTGGCGGAAGTTTGCCTTGAAGATGCGACGGAAGCGGCATCGCGCCCGCCGGTTTCAAATTCCGAAGCGCGGGGATGAGATGCGCCGTGCTTTCCGAAGTATAGGCTTGGCCGTCGAACGCGGCTTGCGGCGCTTCTGCGAACCCGGTCGCGTCACCGTCTTGTGTCTGCTTGAAAGTCTGTTTGTTTCGGGCTGGTGACTTAGCCGCTCGAGGTCGTGCCATACTCAATATATGCCATCGAAATCCTAATTCGGCAAACGGCCTTGCCCGATCGGAGACACGAAAAAGGCCGGCCTGACGATAGCCAAGCCGGCCCAAAAACACTCATTCGCGCTACTTACGCAGCTTCGCTCTGCTCGTCTTCCTCGCCTGCGACCGGGCCTGAATCCAAACCCTTCGCCGTCACATCACGATCGACAAGCTCAATCACAGCAAGCGGGGCGTTATCGCCGTAGCGGAAGCCCGCCTTTAAAACCCGCGTATAGCCTCCCGCGCGTCCCTGATAACGAGGTCCAAGCGTGTCAAACAATTTCGTAACTGTGGCCTCATCGCGAAGGCGCGATGCAACAACGCGGCGGGCATGAAGATCGCCGCGCTTGGCGAGGGTGATCAGAGCTTCCACAACGCCCCGCAGGTCCTTCGCCTTGGGCAGAGTTGTGACGATCTGCTCGTGCTTTACGAGCGCTGCCGCCATGTTTGCAAACATCGCCTGACGATGGCTTGCAGTGCGGTTGAACTTACGGCCGGATCTGCGGTGACGCATTGTTTCGCCCTCATAGGTCGCGGCGCTTAACGCCGCGGGAATCTAACTTAATAATGGTCCTCGAACCGCTTCGCCAGCTCTTCAATATTCTCCGGCGGCCAGTTCGGCACTTCCATTCCAAGGTGCAGCCCCATGCCAGCCAGCACCTCTTTAATTTCGTTCAGCGACTTACGGCCGAAATTCGGCGTCCGCAACATTTCTGCTTCGGTTTTCTGAATGAGGTCGCCAATATAGACGATATTGTCGTTCTTCAGACAGTTTGCCGATCGCACTGAAAGCTCAAGCTCGTCGACCTTCTTCAGAAGCGCAGCGTTGAACTCAAGCTGCGGAATGCGCTCTTCTGAGACTTCCTTGCGGGGTTCCTCGAAGTTCACAAAAATCGAAAGCTGATCCTGAATGATCCGAGCCGCGAGTGCAACGGAATCCTCTGGCGACACGGCGCCGTTCGTTTCGACTTCTAGCGTCAGCTTGTCGTAGTCGAGGATCTGCCCCTCGCGCGTGTTGGCAATTTTGTAGGAGACCTTCTTGACCGGGCTGTAGAGGCTGTCAACCGGGATGAGCCCTATCGGTGCGTCGTCCGGACGGTTACGCTCGGCGGGCACGTAGCCTTTGCCGATGTTCGCGGTCAACTCCATGCGAACCGCAGCGCCTTCGTCCAGCGTACAAATGACAAGGTCAGGATTCAGGATCTCAACATCCGGGCCGGCATCGATGTCGCGGGCGCGCGCAACACCCGGTCCCTCTTTGCGAAGAACCATGCGCTTAAGCCCATCCGAGTGAATCCGAAGCGCAATGTCCTTGATGTTAAGAACGATGTCCGTCACATCCTCACGCACACCTGGGATCGACGAAAACTCGTGTAGCACGCCGTCTATATGAACCGTAGTCACCGCTCCGCCCTGCAAGGACGACAGTAGGACGCGGCGGAGTGCATTACCAAGCGTCAGCCCAAATCCGCGCTCAAGCGGCTCAGCCACAATGGACGCGACATATTTGGGGTTAGCGCCGGGTACAACATTGATCTTCCCCGGCTTGATGAGATCCTGCCAATTCTTGTTAAGCACTTTTCTTTCCTTATACGGCGGCGCTGACGCTGTTTGCCGCGATCGCTGCTGCGCGCGTGGCTCGCCTGCAAAATGCCTAGACCCGGCGCCGCTTCCGCGGGCGGCAGCCATTGTGCGGAATAGGGGTCACATCGCGGATTGAAGTCACCTGAAAGCCGCAGGCCTGCAATGCGCGGAGCGCCGATTCGCGACCAGAGCCCGGACCGCTCACTTCGATTTCGATTGTACGCATCCCATGTTCCTGGGCTTTGCGGCCGGCGTCCTCAGCAGCCACCTGAGCGGCATAGGGCGTCGATTTTCTTGATCCCTTAAAACCCATCGCACCTGAGGATGACCAGGAGATCGCATTCCCCTGCGCATCCGTAATCGTGATCATGGTGTTATTAAAGCTCGCGTTCACATGCGCAACGCCAGATGCAATGTTCTTCTTTTCGCGGCGTTTAACGCGCGCCTTTTCCTTCGCCATCGTCTAAATCCTAAATCCCGACGCTCTGAGCCAAGTCCTATTTCTTCTTACCGGCGATTGGCTTGGCCGGGCCTTTACGCGTGCGCGCGTTTGTGTGCGTCCGCTGTCCGCGCACCGGAAGTCCGCGCCGATGCCTCAGACCGCGATAGCAGCCCAAATCCATGAGCCGCTTGATATTCATCGCAACTTCGCGGCGAAGGTCACCCTCGACCACGTAATCCCGGTCGATGACTTCGCGAATTTGCAAGACCTCCGCATCGGTCAACTCGTTAACCCGTCGAGCTGTTGGGAGATTGACCTTTTCGCAGATTTCTTTGGCAAAACGCGGGCCAATTCCATGAATATAGCGAAGGCCGATCTCAACGCGCTTATTTGAAGGGATGTTCACACCCGCAATACGTGCCACGTGATCCTCGTCGTGTTTAGGCTAAGTTTGAGCGAGTGTCGCCGCTCACACTGGAATAAAGCATTAGGCCCCGGAGGCTTTTCCCTCCAGACCGCCGCAGATCTGAGCTGAAGGCTGCAATATAATCACCCTTTGCAGTCATGTCCAGCTGCCTAATTTCGGCGGCTCGGAAGAAGCTCTGGAAACCGCGAAATGAAAGCGCTTTCATTGCTCTCCTTCCACGATCTTATTGATTCGGCGATTAACCTCCTCAATCGGAAGCTCGCCGTCAATAGCCTGGAGCTTGCCTTTGCCCCGGTAATAATCTATCAGCGGCTTCGTTTGCGTGTGATAGACTTGAAGACGCTGACGAACCGTCTCCGGATTGTCATCCGAGCGGCGCTTAAACGCTGTGCTGCCACAACGTTCGCAGATGCCTTCACTTTTAGGAATTCGGAAGAAATCGTTGTAAACTTCCCCACAGCTCGCGCAGGTAAAGCGCCCAGAAATGCGCTTAACGAGCTGATCATCGCTCACGTCAACCACAATGACCGCGTCGATGGTCTTGTTGTGGCTTGCTAAATGGTCATCCAATTCAGCCGCCTGCTGAACCGTCCGTGGAAAACCGTCAAGAATGAAGCCAGGCAGATCCTGGGGCAATGCCCCGATCGCCTCGAAGACGATGCCGAGAACGACATCGTCTGGAACAAGTTTGCCGCTTTCCATGAAAGTCTTCGCGACAAGACCGATCTCGCTGCCTGTTGCAACCGCATGACGAAGCATGTCGCCAGAGGAAAGCTGCTTGAGCTGAAAGCGATCTTCCAGGTATTTGGACTGAGTGCCTTTACCTGCGCCCGGCGGGCCAAGCAATATAATGTTCATCTCCGCTTCGCTCCTCTGAGCTTCGCCTTTTTGATCAACCCTTCGTACTGATGAGCAAGCAAATGGCTTTGTACTTGAGCGACAGTGTCCATTGTTACGCTTACGACGATGAGGAGCGAGGTGCCGCCAAAATAGAAGGGAGCTTGCATCTGATAAGACAGAATTTCAGGAAGAATACAGACTGCAGATACATAGGCCGCGCCAACCAAGGTAATTCTGTTGAGGATATACTCAATGTATTCTGCAGTACGGGGTCCAGGCCTAATGCCAGGGATGAAGCCGCCATACTTCTTGAGATTATCGGCCGTTTCCTGCGGATTGATCACGATCGGGGTATAGAAGAAGCAGAAAAAAACGATAAGACCGACGTAGAAGAGGACATGCAAGGGCTGTCCAGGCCCTAACAGCGCCAACACGCGAGTCAACTCATCCGAGCCCCGTCCCACAAACTGCTCGACTGTCGCGGGAAGATACAGGAGCGTCGACGCAAAAATGGGCGGGATAACGCCTGAAGCATTGAGCTTAAGCGGCAAATGGGAGCTATCGCCCTGGAACATGCGATTCCCGACTTGCCGCTTGGGATATTGAATTGTTAGCCGCCGCTGCGCCCGTTCGAAGAAGACAACGACCGTCACGACCGTGATCATCATAACGAACAGGCCGAGAATAACAGCCGGCGACAGGACACCACTTCGTCCCTGCTCCAGGATGCGGTAGAGCGCGGTCGGCATTTCAGCGACGATGCCTGCGAAAATGATTAGCGATGAGCCGTTACCGATGCCCCGCGCTGTGATTTGCTCGCCGAGCCACACAAGGAACATCGTGCCGCCCACGAGCGAAATCACAGTTGTAAGCTGGAAGAACCAGCCCGGCTCGAGAGC
Source organism: uncultured Alphaproteobacteria bacterium (assembly GCA_963829495.1). Lineage (GTDB taxonomy): Bacteria > Pseudomonadota > Alphaproteobacteria > Rhizobiales > Rhodomicrobiaceae > Rhodomicrobium. The sequence goes on along the minus strand of CAWHIT010000011.1, from coordinate 63,909 downwards.
GGAGCTGTTCAAACCTTGCGCTGTCAAAGTCGACTGCACGGTGGCGATAAGAACAGTGAGGTAGCGCGTGTACTGGTTTATTTGCTTGCGCCCGGACTCTCCCTCTTTCTTAAGGTTTTCGAGAGTAGGAACGACAGAGGTGAGAAGCTGAATGATAATCGATGCCGTGATGTACGGCATGATATTCAGGAGGAAAATGGCCGACCGAGAAAGGGCGCCACCGGAAAAGACATTGAGCATCCCGAAGACCGTATTCGGGTTGCCCTCAAATAGTTTTGCAAGTTGCGCAGTATCGATCCCTGGTATTGGAATGAACGTGCCAAGCCGGTAAATCAGAAGCGCGCCCAACGTGAACAACAGGCGCTGCTTGAGTTCGTCGGCCTTCGCGAACGTTGAAAATTTGAGGTTAGCGGCAAGCTGTTCCGCTGCGGAAACCATGATGACTGCGACTCCGGTCTTTGGCGCTATTCCGACACAGTGGGTGGCGGAAGCGTCTGAGCGTGTTTGGCCTCGTTACTATATCGTATTTAATTGACACCCAAAATTGCAACACGGGCGAATGCTGCGCGCGTGCCTAAACGGCTTTTGGCTGACGGCTTTCTCGCTTTGCCTGAGCGGCACGACGCCGAACGGCGCGTTTCCCGTCTCCCGCCAAGCGATCTTCTCGTGGCATCAGGATCTCTACGGAGCCTCCCGCGGCTTCAACGGCCTTAACCGCTGCCTCGGAAGCCTTGGCCACTTTGAAAGTCAGCTTCGCCTTTACCTCGCCGCGCGCAAGCAACCGCACTCCATCCCGCTCGCGCCGTAGGGCACCGGATTCGATCAGCGCCTTCGCATCAATCACCGCACTGACATCGAGCTTTCCGGAATTGATCGCTTCCTGTACTCGATCGAGATTGATGTGCACAAAATTCAGCCGCAACGGATTGTTGAAGCCACGCTTCGGAAGGCGCATGTGAAGTGGCATCTGGCCGCCCTCAAAGCCCTTAATCGCCACGCCCGAGCGCGCCTTTTGTCCTTTGACGCCGCGGCCCGCGGTCTTGCCCTTGCCCGATCCGATACCCCGGCCAACGCGGATCCGATCCTTCGTTGCGCCTGGATTATCTCTTAACTCGTTCAGCTTCATGATTTTTTCTCCGGGCAGCGCGAAACGCTTCCCCTATCGCTTCTTGGCGTCAACCGGCACTCCGCTTTCTTCGACGATGCGGACCAGATGCGGAATCTTATTTATCATGCCGCGGATGGCGGGGTTGTCGGCCACTACCCTGCGACGGTGCATTTTGTTCAAGCCTAGGCCGACCAGCGTCTCCCGCTGATCGTATGGCCTGCGGATCGGACTTCCAACTTGCTCAATAGTGAGAGTTTTCTTTGTCGATGCTTTCGGCATTTAAAAAGTCCTTACGCTTCAATGGACTGAGCCGAGGCCGTCCCCTCCGCACCATCGCGCCTTCGGGTCACGATCTCGCTCACCTTCTTGCCGCGCCGCGCCGCGACCCCCCTAGGGCTATCCTCGTGCTTGAGCGCGTCGAATGTTGCCCTCACCATATTATAGGGATTTGAGGTCCCGATCGATTTTGCGACCACATCCTGAACGCCAAGCGTTTCGAACACCGCGCGCATCGGACCGCCGGCGATGATTTCGGTGCCAGGAGGCGCGGCGCGCAGAAACACCCGACCAGCGCCGTGGTGACCGTGGACGTCGTGATGAAGCGTGCGGCCTTCCCGCAGCGGTACGCGTATCATGCTCCGTTTCGCGGAATCTGTGGCTTTCTTGATCGCATCCGGAACTTCGCGGGCCTTCCCGTGGCCAAAACCGACGCGGCCCTTTTGATCGCCGACAACGACGAGAGCGGCAAATCCGAAACGCCGGCCACCTTTTACCACCTTGGCGACACGATTGATATGAACGAGCTTATCTACGAACTCGCTATCGCGATCCTCGCGCTCCCGTTCCCTACCTCTGCTATGTGGTTCTCGCGCCACCAGCGTACCCTTTCCTTTGTCTCAAGCTTTGCCCTGAGACGTCCTCAGAAATTCAAACCCGCTTCACGCGCGGCATCGGCAAGCGCTTTAACGCGGCCATGATACATGTAGCCGCCTCGATCGAAGACGACGTCTTTGATGCCCGCCTTCAAAGCGCGTTGTGCGACAAGCTTTCCGACCTCCGCGGCGGCGGCCACATTGGTACCCTTCTCCAGGCTGCTCTTGAGATCCGTATCAACGCTCGAGGCCGACGCCAAAGTGCGACCTTGGGAGTTGTCGATGATCTGCGCGTAGATATGCTTCGAAGAGCGAAAAACGGACAATCGCGGGCGATCACCCTGCGCGCGCCGCAAGCTGCGACGCACCCGAGCCTTGCGGCGACCGAAACTAGAGAGCGTGGAAGCCATGTTCGTTCCTACTTCTTCTTGCCTTCTTTGCGCTGGATAAATTCACCCTGATAGCGGATACCCTTGCCTTTATAAGGCTCCGGCCCACGGAATCCCCGGATCTCCGCCGCCACCTGACCGACTTTATCTTTCTCGATCCCAGAAATCGTAATTTCCGTCGGCTTTGGCACCACAATCGATATCCCCTCGGGCACCGGATAGAAAATATCGTGGCTATAGCCAAGCTGTAGCTTCAGGGATTTACCATCCATGGCTGCACGATAACCCACACCAGTAATTTCAAGCGTCCGCGCAAATCCGTTCGTCGTTCCCTTCACCAAGTTCTCTATAAGTGAACGAGACATGCCCCACATGGAACGCGCACGCTTCGTGTCTACGCGAGGCCCTACGACGATCGCGCCATCCTCGAGTTTTACCTCGACGTCGTCGACGAGGGTTAGTGAAAGCTGGCCCTTCGGACCCTTCACCGTAACTTTCTGTCCTTCAACCGTTGCCGTCACGTTCTTCGGGACAGGTATCGGTTTCTTGCCAATCCGCGACATCGTCCAAAAACCTTCTTTTCACTGCGATGGCCACCCAAACAAGGGGTGCCACAGAAACTTGTGCCTAAAACACGCTGCACAGTATTTCGCCGCCGACATTCTCGGCCCGCGCGCGCGTATCCGACATCACGCCCTTTGGCGTAGAGAGAATGGCGACACCGAGGCCGTTGGCAATAGTGGGCAAATCCTGAACGCTCGAATAAACGCGACGGCCAGGCGTGGAAACGCGCTTTATGTCGCGAATGACAGGCGAACCATCGTAATATTTGAGCTCGATTTCAAACTCGGTCTTCCCGCCGCCGTACTCGATCTCGGCATACCCTCGTATATACCCCTCTTCTCTCAAAACATCGAGGACTCGAGCTCGCAACTTGGATGCCGGGGTTGAGACCTTCGGCCTTTTGCGCATCTGCGCATTGCGGATCCGTGTCAGCATATCGCCCAGTGGATCGGACACTGTCATAATCTGTGATCCCTACCAGCTCGATTTCACTAAACCGGGGATAAGCCCCTGATTGCCCAACTCGCGAAGCGCGATACGTGACATCTTCATTTTGCGATAGAAGCCACGCGGACGGCCTGTGACTTCGCAGCGATTGCGAATGCGCGTTGGTGACCCGTTCCGAGGCAGCTGTGCCAACTTGAGTCGAGCCGCAAACCGTTCTTCCATGGGCAGCTCTTTGTTATTCGCAATTTCCTTTAGCGCCACACGCTTCTCAGCGTCTCGGGCACTAAGCCGGCGCCGCTTGTTGTTTCGCTCGATCATGCCAGTTTTGGCCATTTTCTCTCCTCCGCCTCGCTCGCCCTATTGCCGGAAGGGGAAGTTGAATTTTTTCAAAAGCGCCCGAGCTTCGTCATCGGTCTTTGCTGAGGTGCACACGATAATATCCATACCCCAGATTTGCTCGACCTTGTCGTAGTCGATTTCCGGAAAGATGATGTGCTCCTTGATGCCGAGCGCGTAATTGCCACGGCCATCGAAGCTCTTCTGGTTGAGCCCGCGGAAGTCCTTCACCCGCGGCAGCGCGATCGTTACGAGGCGATCAAGAAACTCGTACATGCGCGCCTTGCGGAGCGTCACCTTGCAGCCGATCGCCATGTTGTCACGAAGCTTGAATCCGGCGATCGACTTGCGGGCTTTGGTCATCACGGGCTTCTGCCCCGCGATGAGGGCCATATCCCGAGCCGCCTGCTCGACTTTTTTGCGGTCGGCGGTAGCCTCGCCGATACCCATGTTGAGCACGACTTTCTCAATGTGCGGTACGCGCATCGGGTTCGTGTATTTGAATTCCTCAAGCATCGCGGGCCGTACTGCCTCTACATACTGCGTTTTGAGGCGGGGCACGTACCCGTTTGAACTCTGCGCTGTCTTAGTCATCGATCGTCTCGCCCGAGCGCTTCGCAAACCGCACCTTGCGCCCTTCATCCGTAAATTTATATCCCACTCGCGACGGCGACCCATCCGCTGGATCTTCTACTGCGACATTCGAAATGTGTATCGGCGACTCTTTGGTAATAATGCCGCCTTCTTGCTGCGCAGTTTGCTTCTGATGCCGATTGACGATGTTTACGCCCTGTACCACCGCCCGATTTTCAGACGGGATCACCTGCAGGACTTCCCCACGCTTCCCCTTATCCCGACCAGCAACAACCACCACGCGATCGCCTTTTTTCAACTTAAGCTTCGGCTGCGTCATCACAGCACCTCTGGGGCGAGCGATATGATTTTCATGTGCTGCTTGGCGCGCAATTCGCGAGGGACTGGGCCAAAGATGCGTGTTCCAATTGGTTCGCGTTGATTATTAATCAAAACGGCCGCGTTGCTGTCGAAGCGGATCACACTTCCGTCAGGGCGACGCACCGGAAATGAAGTGCGGACGATGACCGCCTTCATCACTTGGCCTTTTTTCACGCGGCCCTTTGGGATGGCTTCCTTAACGCTCACGACGATGACATCGCCGACAGTGGCGGTCCGTCGCATGGAGCCCCCAAGCACCTTGATGCACATGACCCGGCGAGCGCCCGAATTATCCGCGACATCCAGATTAGTTTGCATCTGTATCATTGCGTTTACCTTTTAGGCGAAAGAGCGTAAGCTCACCTCGCGTTCATTTCACTCCGACGATGCCTGACGAGACACCTGGTCCAAAACCACCCACCGCTTGTTCTTCGAGATCGGGGGACATTCCTGAATGCGAACAATATCCCCCTCGTGGAAAGCGTTCGCCTCATCATGCGCATGATATTTCTTTGTAAGGCGTACGGTTTTCTTGAGGACGGGGTGCGTCAAACGCCGCTCGACCTGGACAACGACCGTCTTGTCGTTCTTGTCTGATACGACTACACCCTGCAAAACGCGCTTTGGCATCTTCGTTTTCCTTAACTTTGCGCGTCCGCTATGCGCTTCTCGTGCTCAACCGTCTTAATACGCGCGATGGTGCGCCGAACTTCCCGCACGCGCGCCGTGTTGGTGAGTTGCGAGGTCGCTTTCTGGAACCTCAAATTGAACTGCTCGCGCTTAAGCTTGATGAGTTCGTCTTCAAGCTGGTCGAGCGTAAAATTGCGAACGTCTTCGATTTTCATGACCGCCTCGCTAGTCCTTGGCCGCTGCTAATTCGCCGAGGCGAGTAACAACGCGGGTACGAATAGGAAGTTTCGCGGCTCCGAGCCGAAGTGCCTCCCGGGCGGTATCCTCGCCCACTCCATCGATCTCAAACATGATCTTGCCCGGCTTTACGCGCGCGGCCCAAAACTCGGGTGATCCCTTGCCCTTACCCATGCGCACCTCAGTGGGCTTCTTGGACACGGGAAGGTCCGGGAAAACTCGTATCCAAACGCGCCCGGCTCTCTTCATCTGGCGCGTGATCGCGCGTCGGGCAGCTTCGATCTGCCGCGCGGTTACCCGCTCCGGCTCCAAAGCCTTCAGGCCAAAACTACCAAAGTTAAGCGACGTGCCGCCTTTGGCATTCCCATTCATCCGGCCTTTGAAGGCCTTTCTGAACTTTGTCTTTTTTGGTTGCAGCATCGCCTACACCTATTCCTTAGCCACACTCGCGTCCGCCGAGCCGCTAAACCTTTTCTCTTTCGCGGTCCCGATCACGGCCACGATCACGATCCCTATCGCGACGGGGCGGACGCGAATCTGGACGACCCCCCGGGCCACCGCCCTCCTGGCTCTCCATGGAGAGCCGCTCTTGGGCCATCGGATCATGCTCTAAGATTTCGCCTTTGAAGATCCAAACCTTAACGCCGATGACGCCGTAAGCTGTCTCCGCCACCGCTGTCCCGTAATCAATGTTGGCACGCAGAGTGTGCAATGGCACGCGTCCATCCAGATACCATTCCATTCGGGCTATCTCGGCGCCACCAAGGCGGCCCGAAACATAGATGCGCACGCCCTGGGCTCCAAGGCGAAGTGCGGACTGGGTTGCCCGCTTCATGGCGCGCCGGAACGCAACTCGGCGTTCCAACTGCTGCGCAATGCCTTCAGCAGCTAGAGTCGCGTCGAGTTCCGGTTTACGAACCTCGACAATATTCAGATAAACCTCTGACGACGTGAACTTTGCAAGCTGTGTACGCAATTTCTCAATATCGGCGCCCTTCTTGCCGATCAGGATACCGGGCCGGGCTGTATGCACTGTAACACGACACTTTTTGTGCGGCCGCTCGATCACAACCTTGGAAATTCCTGCCTGACGCCGCTGCTTGAGAATGAACTCTCGCATGCGGAAGTCTTCATGGATAAGCTTGCCATACTCGCCCTTATCGGCGTACCAGCGGCTGTCCCACGTCCGGTTGATCCCGAGCCGTAGCCCGATCGGGTTTACTTTCTGCCCCATTAGGCCTGCTCCTGAACTTCTCTCACAATCACCGTCAGCTGCGAAAACGGCTTTAGGATTTTTCCCATGCGTCCGCGGGCGCGCGTGTGGAAGCGCTTCATAACCAGATTTTTGCCGACATATGCTTCAGCGACGACAAGTTGATCGACGTCGAGGCTGTGATTATTTTCTGCGTTCGCGATCGCTGACTGCAGCGTCTTCTTCACGTCCCTGGCAATCCGCTTGCGCGAAAAGGTCAGGTCCGCGAGCGCCCTATCCACCTTCTTGCCACGAATAAGTTGAGCGACGAGGTTAAGCTTTTGCGGGCTTACGCGTAGCGACTTCGCAACAGCATGAGCCTCATTATCCTTCAATCGCCTTTCGAATTTCGGTTTCGACATGGCTACTTCCTTTTCGCCTTCTTGTCGGCGGAGTGGCCGTAGTAAGTGCGGGTCGGAGCGAACTCCCCGAACTTGTGGCCGACCATATCTTCTGAGACCAGGACCGGAATATGCTTCTGACCGTTGTGGACAGCGAAGGTCAGCCCGACAAACTGCGGAAGAATTGTCGAGCGCCGGCTCCATATCTTGATCGACGCGTTAGACTTCTTCTCTCGAGCGGCGTCCGCCTTTGCGATCACATAGCCGTCAACAAACGGCCCCTTCCAGACTGAGCGTGCCATGGCTACCTCTACTTCTTCTTCACATGACGCGCGCGGATGATGTACTTATCCGTACGCACGTTCTTGCGAGTTCTCGTTCCTTTGGTGCCTTTGCCCCACGGACTTACGGGATGCCGACCGCCCGAAGTGCGACCCTCGCCGCCGCCGTGCGGATGGTCGATCGGGTTCATGGCAACGCCGCGCACGGCGGGCCGCTTACCGAGCCAACGACTGCGACCAGCCTTGCCAAGGTTTTGGTTTGAGTTATCCGGGTTCGATACCGCGCCAACAGTAGCCATGCAGTCAGCCTGCACCATTCGCATCTCGCCCGAATTGAGCCGAAGGATCGCCATGCCTTGATCCCGGCCCACGAGTTGAGCGTAGCACCCAGCAGACCGCGCGATCTGGCCACCCTTGCCAAGTTTCATCTCGACGTTATGAATGATGGTGCCGATCGGCATGTTCGCCATTGGCATAGCGTTGCCTGGCTTTACGTCGACCTTTCTGCCAGACACCACCTTATCGCCAACGTTCAGGCGCTGAGGCGCCAGAATATAAGACAGCTCGCCGTCCTCGTATTTGATAAGCGCGATAAAGGCTGTGCGGTTCGGATCGTATTCAAGCCGCTCAACGGTAGCGGACATGTCGAATTTCTGCCGCTTAAAATCCACAAGCCGGTAGGTGCGCTTATGACCACCCCCGCGCCGCCGTGCCGTGATGTGACCGTGCACGTTCCGCCCAGCGCTCTCCGAGCGTCCCTCGGTCAGCGCCTTCACCGGCTTGCCCTTCCACAGCTGGGAGCGATCGACCAGCACCAGCTGGCGGAGGCCCGGCGTTATGGGGTTATACGTTCTCAATGCCATGGCGAATGCGCCCTTACCAAAGTCTGCCTTACAGCCTTGACGTTATGTCGATTGTTTGCCCTTCCTCGAGCGTCACAATCGCCTTCTTGAAATCGCTTTGCTGACCCTTCACACCGCGGAACCGCTTGATCTTGCCCTTGCGGATGAGGGTATTGACCGCCAAAACCTTAACATTAAACAGCCGTTCAACGGCTTCTTTAATGTCCGGCTTCGTGGCGGTCATCGCGACCTTGAACATGACCTGATTGCTTTCCGAAACCATGGTCGATTTCTCGGTTACGAGTGGAGCTCGGATCACGTCGTAGAGTTCTTCTTGCCTCATTTGAACCGCTCCTCCAACGCATCGATCGCAGCCCGGGTGAGCACGAGCTTCTCCCGGCGCAAAATGTCGTAAACGTTAATACCTTGAACCGGCAGCACATCCACGTTTGGTATGTTGCGTGCTGCAAGCGCGAAATTATCCTGCAATGAAGCACCATCGATAATGAGAGCGTTCGTCAGGCCCAACCCGCCAAACTTGCCGCGCAAATGCGCAGTCTTTGGTTCAGCCAGTTCCGCCTTGTCGAGCACCAGAATGGCGTTCGATTTTGCCTTGGAAGAAAGCGCATGCTTCAATGCCAGCACGCGTACCTTTTTTGGTAAGTCGTGAGCGTGGCTACGCGGAACCGGACCAAACGCCCGACCGCCTCCACGGAACTGCGGCGGCTTATCATTACCGTGACGCGCCTGACCAGTGCCCTTCTGCTTGTAGATCTTCTTGTTTGGCCCGTTTACTTCGCTGCGACCCTTCGCTTTATGCGTACCAGCCTGCCGCTTGGAAAGCTGGTACCGAACCATGCGCTGCAAGATGTCCGCGCGAGGCTCAAGTGCGAAAACGTTGTCGCTGAGCTCGACACTTCCGACGGGGGAAGCATCAAGGGTGATTACTTCGGCTTTCATTTTGCCTCCGCTTCCGCGCCTGCGACGGTATTGGTTGGTTTGCGGAAAGCGCCGGGCTTCGGCGCGTCTGTCGGCAGAGGACACCTGACCGCGTCGCGCAGCATGACCCAGCCACCCTTAGCGCCAGGAACTGCACCGCGGACAAGAATTAATCCGCGATCTACGTCCGTGCGAACTACCTGCAAGTTCTGCGTGGTTACGCGCTCGACACCATAATGCCCGGCCATCTTCTTTTCTTTGAAGGTCTTGCCTGGATCCTGGCGGTTACCGGTAGAGCCGTGGCTGCGGTGAGAGATCGAGACGCCGTGAGTCGCACGCAGGCCACCGAAATTCCACCGCTTCATCGCGCCCGTGAAACCCTTGCCGATGCTTGTTCCCGTCACATCCACGAACTGCCCGGGCACGAAGTGATCCGCTGTCAGCTCAGCACCCACCTCGATAAAATTTTCGGGCGATACGCGAAACTCAACAAGCTTCGCCTTCGGCTCAACCTGAGCTTTCGCGAAGTGCCCCCGCTGAGCACGTGTCACGTTCTTCACCTTACGCGAGCCCGAGCCGAGTTGAAGCGCGGTATAACCATTCGCCTCCTGCGTCCGGTGCGCGACCACCTGGCACTGATCGATCTTCAACACTGTCACGGGCACATGCTCGCCCGCGTCAGTGAAGATCCGCGTCATGCCAACTTTCTGTGCCAACAATCCCGATCGCATCGGTCTGCCTCAGTTCCAATCTCTTCAGGATGCCGGGACGAAACCGGCCATTTCGTTTTAGAATTTCATAACTGTGGCGCCGCTTCGCAGCTACAGTTTAATCTCTACGTCGACGCCCGCCGCCAAATCCAGCTTCATGAGCGCATCGACCGTTTGTGGCGTCGGATCCACTATGTCAATCAGACGCTTGTAAGTCCGCATCTCGAACTGCTCCCGGCTCTTCTTGTCGATGTGAGGCGACCGGTTCACTGTGTAACGCTCGATACGGGTCGGGAGCGGGATTGGCCCGCGCACATCCGCACCGGTCCGCTTCGCAGTGTTGACGATCTCCTTCGTGGAGGTGTCGAGCACGCGGTGATCGAACGCCTTTAGCCGAATGCGAATCGTTTGCCCTGCCATCTGTCACTCCCAAAAGAAGAGGCGCCCCGTCCTTGAGACGCCCACTCCTAATCCCGTAGCTACTTTATGATGCTTGCGACGACGCCTGCACCGACCGTACGACCGCCTTCACGGATCGCGAAACGAAGCTTCTCTTCCATAGCGATCGGCACGATGAGCTCGACTTCCATAGAAACGTTATCTCCCGGCATAACCATCTCGGTGCCTTCGGGAAGATGAACCACGCCCGTCACGTCCGTGGTGCGGAAATAGAACTGCGGACGATAGTTTCCGAAGAAAGGCGTATGGCGGCCACCTTCTTCCTTCGTAAGGATGTAAGCTTCGGCCTTAAATCTTGTATGCGGCGTCACGGAGCCGGGCTTGCAAAGAACCTGACCGCGCTCCACCGCCTCGCGGTCGATACCGCGCAGCAGGCAGCCCACGTTGTCGCCTGCCTCACCCTGATCGAGCAGCTTGCGGAACATTTCCACGCCGGTTACCACCGACTTCACAGTCGGCTTGATGCCCACGATTTCGACTTCTTCGCCGACCTTGATCACGCCGCGCTCGATACGACCTGTCACTACGGTGCCGCGACCGGAAATCGAGAACACGTCTTCGATCGGCATCAGGAAGGGCAGGTTACGCGGACGCTCGGGCAGCGGAATGTACTTATCCACTTCTTCCATCAACTTGGTTATGGACGCCCAGCCGAGTTCTCCCTTGTCGTCCTCCAACGCCATCCTAGCCGAACCTTTGACGATCGGAATTTCATCGCCTGGGAATTCGTACTTCGACAGAAGCTCACGGATTTCGAGTTCGACCAACTCCAGAAGCTCCGGGTCATCGAGGAGGTCGACTTTGTTCATGTATACCACCAGAGCGGGCACGCCGACCTGACGAGCGAGCAGAATGTGCTCCCGGGTCTGGGGCATCGGGCCGTCGGCAGCGGAAACCACCAGGATTGCGCCATCCATCTGGGCGGCGCCGGTAATCATGTTCTTCACATAGTCGGCGTGGCCAGGGCAATCGACATGCGCATAGTGTCGATTCGGCGTCTCGTATTCCACATGGGCGGTCGAAATGGTAATGCCGCGCGCCTTTTCTTCGGGGGCCTTATCGATCTGATCGTAGGCGGTGAAGGTCGCGCCGCCCGATGCAGCCAGCACTTTCGTTATCGCAGCCGTTAGGGAGGTCTTGCCATGGTCGACGTGACCGATGGTCCCGATATTCAAATGGGGCTTGGTGCGCGCGAATTTTGCCTTGGCCATTTGGCTCTCCGTTCTTCCTCTTTCATGCCGGTCTAGTGCCTAGCCCCGGAAAAAAGCTCCTACCTACTTCACTGCTTCAATTCCGTTCAGGCGTATTTCGCCTGAACCTCTTCTGCTACGTTCTGTGGAACTTGCGCATAGTGGTCAAACTGCATGGTAAACTGCGCGCGTCCCTGGCTCATCGATCGCAGCGTATTCACGTAGCCGAACATATTTGCGAGCGGAACCATGGCGTTGATGACCGTCGCGTTGCCGCGCATTTCTTGTCCGAGGATCTGCCCGCGTCGGCTCGTCAGGTCACCAATCACGCCGCCGACATAATCTTCCGGCGACACGACCTCGACCTTCATGATCGGCTCAAGCAGCTTCGGACCCGCCTTTTGCGCGCCTTCTCGGAAGGCTGCGCGCGATGCGATTTCGAAAGCAAGCGCGCTCGAGTCCACCTCGTGGTAGGCGCCGTCGATCAGCGAGACCTTGAGGTCGAGCATGGGGAAGCCCGCCAGCACGCCATTATCGAGCACGCTGCGAACACCCTTTTCGACACCCGGAATGTATTCCCTCGGGACCGAACCCCCGACGATCTTGGATTCGAATTCAAACCCTTTGCCCTGCTCCTGCGGCTCCAGAACGATTTTCACACGAGCGAACTGACCCGAACCGCCGGTCTGCTTCTTGTGCGTATAGTCGACTTCCTGGCGGCGCGTGATCGTTTCACGATAGGCCACCTGCGGCGCGCCGACATTGGCCTCCACCTTGAACTCGCGCTTCATGCGGTCCACGATGATTTCGAGGTGGAGTTCACCCATACCCTTGATGATAGTCTGTCCACTTTCAGGATCGGTCGATACCCGGAAGGACGGGTCCTCCTGAGCGAGCCGATTGAGGGCCATACCCATCTTTTCCTGGTCGGCCTTTGTTTTGGGCTCGACCGCCACCTCGATAACAGGGCTCGGAAACTCCATGCGTTCCAAAACAACCTGCTTAATGGGATCGCGAGAGCGTATCGCCAGTGACGACATCCTTAAGCGAAGCAATGGCAACGATATCGCCTGCGAAAGCTTCCTTGATGTCCTCGCGGCTGTTCGCGTGCATCAGAAGCATGCGGCCGATGCGCTCTTTCTTTTCTTTCACCGTGTTGATGAGTTGCATCCCCGTCTCGACCTTGCCCGAATAAATGCGGCAGAAGGTGAGAGAGCCTACAAACGGATCGTTCATGATCTTGAAGGCGAGCATCGCAAGCGGCTCGCTATCCGACGACCTACGGACCGTCTCTTCGCCGGTCTTCACATCGATGGCCTTGATCGGCGGAATATCAACTGGAGAAGGCAGGTAGTCTACGACGCCATCAAGGAGAGGCTGTACGCCCTTATTCTTGAAGGCCGAACCGCAGAACACCGGATAAAAAAGTCCACTGACTGTGCCCTTCCGGATCAGCCGCTTCAGCGTGGCCTCGTCGGGCTGTTGTCCCTCGAGATAGGCGTGAAGCACATCGTCATCGAGTTCAACCGCGGTTTCGACCAACTTGTTGTGGTATTCCTTGGCCACATCGACGAGATCCTCCGGGATGTCGACATCACGAAAGTTCGCTCCAAGCGTATCCTCGTCCCAAATCACGCCCTTCATACGGACGAGATCCACAATCCCTTTAAAACTGCTCTCAACCCCGATGGGAAGCTGCAAAACGACAGGCTTCGCCCCAAGGCGATCTATCACGGACTTTACGCAGGCGAAGAAGTCGGCACCGATCTTGTCCATCTTATTGACGAAGATCATGCGCGGAACTTTATACTTATCGCCCTGCCGCCACACGGTTTCCGTCTGAGGCTCAACGCCCTGGTTCGCGTCCAGCAGAGCGACAGCACCGTCGAGAACACGCAAGCTGCGCTCAACCTCGATTGTGAAGTCAACGTGCCCTGGCGTGTCGATTATATTGACGCGCTGGCCTTTCCAGTAAGCAGTCGTCGCGGCAGATGTAATCGTGATGCCGCGCTCCTGCTCCTGCTCCATCCAGTCCATGGTGGCAGCGCCATCGTGCACTTCACCGATTTTATGGCTTTTGCCGGTGTAATACAGGATGCGCTCGGTCGTGGTTGTCTTACCAGCATCAATGTGAGCCATGATGCCGATATTACGATAATCTTCGATCGGAGTTTGACGCGCCATGACTAAGCCCTCGCCATCCTAATTACCAGCGGTAATGCGAGAACGCCCGATTGGCTTCCGCCATCTTGTGCGTATCTTCGCGTTTCTTGACCGCCGTTCCGCGGTTATTAGCGGCATCCAGCAACTCGCCCGAAAGCCGCTCTTCCATCGTATTCTCGTTCCGACCACGTGCCGCAGTGATGATCCAGCGGATCGCCAACGCTTGCCGACGTTCGTTCCTTACTTCAACCGGCACCTGATAGGTCGCGCCGCCGACACGCCTTGAGCGCACTTCGATCGCAGGCTTGACGTTGGTCAGCGCCTCATGAAACAACTCAATGCCGTCGCGCTTGGCTTTTTGCTCGATGCGACCCAGCGCACCATAAACGATGTGCTCCGCAACCGATTTCTTGCCCTGCTCCATAAGGCTATTCATGAACTTGGTTACAACCACGTCGCCGTATTTCGGGTCCGGGATGATCTCGCGCTTTTCAGCTCTATGCCGACGTGACATGTTTTTCGATCCTCAGTCTTACTTCGGCCGCTTCGCGCCATACTTCGAACGGCGCTGCCTTCGCTTGGCCACACCTTGAGTGTCAAGCACGCCGCGGATGATGTGATAGCGGACACCCGGCAAGTCCTTTACGCGGCCGCCACGAATGAGAACGACCGAGTGCTCCTGCAGATTGTGGCCCTCGCCCGGAATATAGCTCGTGACCTCAAAGCCATTCGTAAGACGAACGCGGGCAACCTTCCGCAAAGCCGAGTTCGGCTTTTTCGGAGTTGTCGTGTAGACGCGCGTGCAGACGCCGCGCTTCTGCGGGCATTCCGTCATTGCCGGCACTTTGTTTCGCTTTACCGGCGCAACGCGCGGCTTGCGGATCAGTTGCTGTATCGTTGGCATCAACGCTTCCAAATCAAACGGCGAAGGACCGGCGGCAATGCCGTTATCCGGTCCGATGAAGACGAATGAGACGTGTGAGACCTGAGCCTCTCTCACCTCGATATATGTGTCCGGTGTCTTCGCGGCAGTGTTTAAGCCGTAAAAAGTGCGCGACTTGCGCGCAAAACCTGCTTACCACCTGCCACCAGAGTGTGCGCAAAATAGGAGGCCGGGCTTGGCCCGTCAAGCTCAAATTTGTTTTATTTTCGCGAGTTTGAACAATGTTGATTTCGTGTGCCAGCGAAGAAGAAGCTGGCGCCTTACGAACAGGAGATATTTATAAAATCTTACGCGTAATCAATATCCTAGAACTATGCCGTAAATGGGTGCGGAGATGGGAACTGGGGAAGTGGCACGGGCGTTGCTCCAGAAAACGGAGGCCCGATGATGGCGAATGCGACGCCCCCCAATCAAAAAAGTTCTCGAACGCCAGGCGCAGCCGGCGCGCCTCGCATTCAAAAAAGTACGGTGGAGGCTCGCCAAGGCCGACGCGGCGTGCACGTGCTCATCATTCTGGCCGTGAGCCTAGCCCTCCTGGCGATCGCATACTTTGTTATTTACGGATATTTTGCGGGAGCTTCTCATCAGACCTAATGAGTGTCGTCGCGGCCGATCTTGGCTGCCACTACACCTGTGGTTACCCCGACAATTGCTCCAGCCATGATGTCGCTGAGCCAATGATAGTCCGCCGCTAGCAACCCGATCCCTACGGCAAGCGCAAGGAGCACGCCGAGCCATCGGAGTTTCGGCCAAAGACACCAGAGCGCACCTGCTGCTGCCGCAATCGCTGTCGTATGGCCGGACGGGAAGGAGCGATACCCCTGACCTCCGTGAAATGGGAAGAAGCCATAAACGCCATTCTTGAAAAACGAGGGGTTGTTGTTGACCCAGGTCTCGGGCCATGTGCGGCCGAAGACGTCCTTCAACTCAAAAGTCAAGACACCGGCGATCAGGATGGCGCAACTCGCTCTCAGAAGGGCGGATTTGCGTGCGGTGATGGAGCCTCGCGCGAGCGCTCTTGCGCCTATGAAAGCTGCCAGGATCGAGGCCAAAGGCGCGAGAGGAGACGCGATATAGGTGAGCCAGACGAAGAAGGGCACGCCGTTCGTATAAGGATGCAACACTTCTGCAAGTTGCCGGTCCAGGAAGAAATAGCTGAACGTGAGAAGCACAATGAGGATCACGGCTGCAAGTGCCGCCCGTATAACCTGGCTGCCCGCTTTCATATCCCCGTTTATGACTTCCTGATCCATCCCCCTACCCCGCCAAGCTTGCCGCGATATTCACCGTAAGCGCCAGAACCGCAGTATTGAAGAAAAAGGCTACAGCTGAGTGAAGGGTCACAAGCCGCCGCAAGGCGCGGGACTTGATCGAGGTGTCGGACGTTTGCGAGGTCGCGCCGATGGATGTGGAAAAGTAGAGAAAATCCCAATAGTCAGGCTCCTCGCATCCCGGGAAGATCAAGCCGTAGCCCGCATCGCTGCCAGGATCGGGGCGGTAGTAGTCGTGCGCATAATGGAGTGCGAAAGCCACTTGCGTCACGGTCCAGGATACCATCAGCGTTACAACGGCCAGCGCCGCAAGGAGGATCTTCTCCGGCGGCTGGGTCGTTGGAAGCTTTGCCTCCACAATCAGGCCCGCGATGGCGGCGAAACTCGCGGTAATGGCGAGCAGAATGAGGGTCAGGATCACGAGACGGCTGTCATCGCGGCGCGCGGCCCGCGCTTTGATGCGGGTGGCGCCGCAGGTCAGCACGAGACGGAATGCAAAGAAGAGGTAGGTTAGCCCTCCGACATCCCAGGCGACCGAAGCTCGGATCATCTGAGGCCAGCTTCGCGGCAGGACTATGAGCGCAAGAACGCCGGCAAGAGCCGCCCCGTAGAACCTGGGGCGCATCGCAATCGATTGCACGACAGCCATCGGGCTGTACCATCTTCGACCGCGCGGTGCCGCCATGTCACTTTCCCCACTTCGTTCGCCGGCGTCTCTTTGCGATTTTCGGGACCGCGCGTCAATCCGCCTTCAACTGCATTTGTTGGAGCGCCATGTCCACCCCGCTTGCGCTGAGGGGATCCGTAAGTGATGATCATCCGAACGTGTCTCACACGCTTGACGCGCCCCGCGCCCTTGGAATCGGCTTGTGAAATGCCCGATTGGTTTCGCGGGATTTCGCACCGCATCGATTAAACGCTGACGCTCAGCCAACCGTTGGAAGCATCATGGTCCTGCAAACAGTTCGAGCCCCCGTCTCGCACCCCATCGATATCGCCGATTTGCGCCCGACCCAGATCACCGTCGGATACCGTGAAATTGAAACCCACGCGGCAAGGCTGAAAAATCTCGAGAAGGAAAAGCTCGTCCGCAAGCATGTGATCCCCGTGGTGAAAGGCCCAAAGGATAAGCTTTACGTCATCGATCATCATCACCTTTGCCGGGCATTGCTGCTCGCGGGCTTGGATCAGGTGTCCGTGACCGTCGTGCTGAATTTGCAGAGGCTGGAGAAGGACGAGTTCTGGATTTTTATGGATAACCGGGGCCTGGTTCATCCTTTCGATGCGGACGGGAAGCGGCGGGCATACTCCGATATTCCGAAAAATATCAAAGATATGACTGACGATCCGTTCAGAAGTCTTGCGGGCGCGCTGCGCCGCAAGGGCGGATATGCCAAGGACACGACGCCATTCAGCGAATTCCTCTGGGCGGAGTTTTTGCGGCGGCGCATCGATCATGCGCAGGTCGAGAAGGACTTCGGGAAGGCACTTGAGGCCGCCTTCGACCTCGCAAAAAAGAAAGAAGCCGATCACCTTCCAGGCTGGTGCGGTCCGGTGGAAGATGAGGCGTGAACCGATACAAATCGGGCAGCGCCCGATGGCTTTTGTGAGTTCGCTGATCCGTCCAGTCCCTCGCCGCGAAGCCCAGGGGCATCGTGCGTTTAACCGGACGCGGGCGGCATAGTCCATTTTGTAGCATCCTGCAAAGGGCGGCATCTGACGCTTGTCTCGGCATCCCTTCTTCTGAAAGATCTTCAGCGAAATCGCCTTGACGGCAGGTTAACGCAGCTTAAGCGCGCCCAAGCCATTGATAATTATTGTAAAAATGACAGAGCGGGACGCCATCGCCGCTGCCTGTGCCGTGCAGTTCCGGCTCTTCCAAGCGTTAATTCGCGATTTCAAAACATATTTAACGGACTTTTGCTCGTCCCAGTAAATGGAAAAATTCCGGCATTAGATTTTATTTAATGAATCATTTGTTAACAATAAAAATACAGCAATTTCAGTGGCTTATAGCAGCCTCCCTTTGTCCGGCCTTAGGCGCGGCATTCCTCCCTTTCGCGCCGAATAAAGAAGTTTTTTACCAACAGACGGCGGGAAATAATTCCGGCGCGCTTCTGTTAACCAAATAAATATGAAGGCTCGCCGCAGTGAACGAAATGTTTACAAAACCGCACGCGGCCGTCCACGATGACGATGGCGGTCTGCTGAAGGCTTCCTAACGCATCCCGCCCGCGACCGTCGCCATGGTCGCCGCCGAAATGCACTGCAACACAGTCCCAGCCGTTAAGAAAAATTGCGTCGCAACCGTTTCCGATTTTGCGCACGCTGCGCTAAGCAGACTTCGCCTGACGCGCCACCGGATCGCCGCCTGCGTCATCCCGGAACTTGATTACCCGGATGTTTCCGCCAATTCCTTCGTCATGGCCGCCCCTGGAGGCGGCCATCCAGAAAAATACAAGGTATTTCAAGTTATGACTGGATTGGCCGGGTCAAGCCCGGCCAGGACAGTGGAGCGAGAATTCGCCAATGTTTTCATGGCGTCTTCTGCTAGCGGAAACATCCGGGTAATCAAGTCCCGGAAAGGCGAAGCCTTGTCCGGGATCGTAACAAGTTGAATCGCCTGCCTTTTGCGATCCCGGTCGCGCTTCGCTTGGCCGGGGACGAAGGGCGGAGCCAGCCGCATCCGTTGGCCAGATGAGCGGAGTTCTGCTTAGTGCTTGAATCCGAAGCGCTGACTGATGCTTTTAGCCGGCTCGGCCTCAAGGTCGCGGTCGAAGCCGAAGTCAGGCGGCAGCGGGATGTCGTTCCGCGGGTCCGGCGCCGACAAAACCGGCTCAGCCATATAGCTCCTGGCCTCGCGGCTGAGCTGTGGACGCTGCGGAACAGGCGCCGTATGGGGCGCCGCCCCGTTCATGTTCACGGTGGCTTGCCCGGCGGCGGACCACTGGCTTGCCCCAAACCAGACCTGCACAAGCTGATACTCGTCTTCCGTAAGCTGGACCCCGGCATGGCGGCATTTGGCCAGGACGAAATCGCGATAGGCTCGCGCCACTGCAGAAGGCGAACGGGTATGCTCAAGCCAGGGATCGATTTCATCAATGGCGTCGAGCACGAAGGAAACGTCCTTCATGGCAATCCGCAGGCCTTCTTGATTGGCACGGGCGACGACGGCTTGAGCGGTCTTCACCGGCGCAAAACCTCGCTCATGGACTTCGGTCGCAATGAGCGTGAACAACAGCTGGTATTCGCTCGGCGGAAGCGGCGGCGCTTTGCACGCGTCATAAATCCGCGTGATCGAATTCTGCAACTCAGCGAGTTTCGATGAATTTGACTCGGGTTGTGGCTGTGGCTGGGGCTGGGGCTGGCGATTGAGCTTCTGCGGAATAACCTGAGCGGCTGGTATTTCGACTCGCTCCTCAAGCCGATGCCGTTTGGGATCGTATACAAAGTGAGGCGGCTTGTCGGTCAGCCGGATATCGTCCGGCAGCGTAGCATTCAGGAAGTTCAGAAAACCACCCGATCCCGCCCAATTCGTGCCGAGCGTTTTGGCGTGGCCCAAAATCTTTTGGGCGCGGTCGGCCAGATAAGCGATCGGAACCGGCTTTTCGGAAGAGCGGACAACATCAACGACAAGATTAAGAATCTCCGCCCCGATCGACTGGAAGTCCTCGATGAGCGATTGAACCGCGGAATTCACGTGGCCTTGCGGCAGCCTTCTTTTTGCGGGCTCCTGCGGCGGCAGACCATAAGCATGGGCGAAATCGGCGTGCGCCGGTGCGGGCGCGGGGGCAGGCGGCATTGGAAGGGCCGGAATGGCCGGCTGCGTGGCGACGCTCTGGCTGTAGGTGCGCGGACCATCGTAGCCGAGCTCGGGACGCGGCGGCGCAGCCCTTTCCTGGGGAAGCATGAGCGGAACGGTTTCATCGAGAAGGAACGAGATCATGTCCCGCTCCTCGATCCAGCCGTCGCTGAAAGCCTTGTAGATATCTGCCGTGCTCTCGTTGGCGTAAACAACGGTCCGCCGGTCATGCGAGCGAAGATGGTGAAGCACCGGCGTGAAATCGGCGTCGCCGGACAGAATGATGAACTCCCCGAATCGCGTCGGGTGCTCAAGAAAATCGCGAATATCGCAGGCGATCTTGATGTCGGTGCCGTTCTTGAACTGCGTGGAGAGCGGCTGGCAGTCGACAACCTCAAGCCCGGCAATCATGAAATTTGTGCGCACCGTTGCAAAAGCATGCGGGTCGTGTGGGCCGCCCCGGCTTACAAGAACGCGGCCGGGATTGCCATAACATCGCGCCACCGCGAAGCGGCGACGGACATAATCCTGAGGCGATTTAAATCTTACAAGTCCGCCGGTCGCGATCCGGCTCATCCACTCGGCGGGATTTCGCGCAAATCGCCCCGCTGCATCTTCGCTTTGACGGCGCAAGGACAGGTACACGTTGTCGAAATCAACGAACAACGCGGACAGGCAGACCTCCGCGGACCCCGGAATCATTGTTTTATACCCCGCTCGGACCATCGTCTGCCAACATGACCCCTCAAACTGGAGGACGATAGTGTATTTAAATTCGTTGCCGCTCCGCAAGGCTTCCTGCAAGCCCAGCGTATTTCACCGGCAATTCTTCTGCAGTTTGATGGACTTACCCCAACTCTGACGAGAACTGTTTGCCCCAGTTTCAAGCCTCGTCCGCTTTGAGGCTCGAAAAACCCGTCAAATATAACCGCATCAAACTGAGGGCATTAAATGGTAAATAAGCTATGCGCGCAAGCTCAACCTCGGCTCGCGAGCTTTATCCACATGCGAGGAGCATGGGGGTGGTGCCTGAAAGCAGCGCGCCCCGCTTACGCAAAAACGGCGAACAATCGAAGTTATTCACGTTATGAAGAATCTTTTTCGCGGCCTTTTCGCCAGCACGCGAACACAGAGCGTGCCAGAAGCCAGGAGGATGCATGACGGCGTTCAAGGCGCGGATTATGTGCGCCCGGCTCCGCGCCACGCGGAAGCGCTCTCTATATCTTCGCGATCTTCGCGCTTTTTTTCCTGAAAGTGATATTGCGCAGCACGCAAATCCTTTAAAGGCCCAAATCAGAATCATTTTGTGCTAACTCAAGCGCCGTACTCCGAAAGGAGCACTTATTTTTCTTACAACCGCCATTTTTTCTTGAGAATTTTCTAAAGACTGCCAAATTCTGGGTGGACGCGAGGGGTGTTTCGCCCTCGGTACGGCGCGAGGTAACGATGGTTTCCCCCCTTCAACAGAAAATTCGGGTCAGCGGCCCGGTTGTCATCACTGCGAACAGGCTTTTCGATGGCGCCGTCGTTCATCGGACAGCGTCCGGGCAATGGACCGAGGAATTCGGCGACGCCCAGGTTCTTTGGTCAGCGGAAGAAGCACGCAAGGCGCTCACAGCCGCACAAAGCGATGCACTTGAGGCGGTCGGGCCTTACGTCGCGCCGATAGACGCCAGCGAAAACTCCACTCGACCGGGCAACATACGGGAATTCATTCGCACAAGTGGCCCAACATTCGTCCTTCCCTCGGATGCAGACGCGGCTTACCTTCTCCGGCGTGAGGTGGAAAGAGCCGCCGCCTAAATTCTCCCCCGGGGGTGATCCGCGATGTACGTCTACGATGAATTTGACCGCACCTTCATCGCGGAGCGGGCCGTGCAGTTTCGCGATCAGGTCGCGCGGCGGCTTTCCGGCGAGCTGACGGAGGACGAGTTCAAGCCTCTGCGGCTGATGAATGGCGTGTATCTCCAGCTTCACGCCTACATGCTGCGAATTGCGATCCCTTACGGCTCGCTGTCGTCGAAACAGCTTCGCAAGCTTGCTCACGTGGCGCGCGTGTATGACCGGGGATATGGGCATTTCACGACGCGGCAGAACCTGCAGCTGAACTGGATCAAGCTCTCCGACATGCCGAAAGTGCTGGAGGAACTCGCCGAGGCGGGCGTCCACGCAATTCAAACGTCCGGCAATTGCATCCGCAACACCACCACGGACCAGTGGGGTGGGGTTGCGCAGGACGAGATCGAGGATCCGCGCTTTTGGGCGGAGATCGTTCGCCAGTGGTCCACGCTCCACCCCGAATTTTCCTTCCTGCCGCGCAAGTTCAAGATCGCGATCACAGGAACGCCGCACGACCGCGCTGCCATCAAGATCCACGATGTCGGCTTGCGCATGATCAGGAACGCGGGCGGCGAAACGGGCTTCGAAGTCTCGGTCGGCGGCGGGCTCGGGCGGACGCCCTTCATTGCCAAGGTCCTCCGCCATTACCTGCCGAAACAGGATTTGCTGAGCTATCTGGAGGCGATTTTGCGCGTCTACAACGCGCATGGCCGCCGGGACAATATCTATAAGGCCAGGATCAAGATTCTGGTGCACGACCTTGGCATCCAACGCTTTGCTGCGGAAGTCGAGGAGGAATGGTCGCGGATCAAGGACGGATATCTGAAGCTCGATCAGGGTTTTGTCGCCGATATCCGCTCACGCTTCATCTATCCTCAATATGAAGATCTGGACGACGAACCAAGCGGACTGAGAAGAGCGCTCGCGACAGATGCACAGTTCGCGCTGTGGTACGGAAACTCCGTCTCGAGACATAAGGTCCCCGGCTACGCGATTGTGACGCTCTCGCTCAAGCCGCCGGGCAAACCGCCTGGCGATGCAACCTCCGGACAGATGGAAGCCATCGCCGATCTGGCCGACGAGTACAGCTACGGCGAGATCCGCGTCGGGCATGAGCAAAATCTTGCTCTGCCGCACGTCCGCCAGGAGGACTTGCCCGCGCTATGGCACAAGCTTGCAGCGATCGGCGTGGCGACGCCGAACGTGAACCTCGTCACAGACATCATCGCCTGCCCCGGCCTCGATTATTGCAGCCTCGCCAACGCCCGATCGATCCCCGTCGCGATGGAGATCGCACAACGCTTTGAACAGATCGAAAAGGCGCGCTCGGTGGGAAGGCTTCACATCAACATTTCGGGCTGCATCAACGCCTGCGGCCATCATCACGTCGGCCATATCGGCATTCTCGGCGTGGAAAAGAATGACAGGGAGTTCTATCAGATCACGCTCGGCGGCAAGGCCGATGAAGACGCAAGGCTGGGTCAGCTCCTGGGTCCGGCTATACCTTACGAGGAGGTTGCCGATACGATTGAGCGCATTGTCAACCGGTACCTTGAGCTTCGGCTTAATGAGCAGGAATTGTTCATCGATACCGTGAAACGTCTTGGCGTTGCGCCGTTCAAGGAAACGCTCCATGCGGTACATTAAGAACGGCGCGGTTGCCGCCGACCCCTTCGTTTACGTCGAAGGCGACGAAACTGTTCCAGCCGATATGCCAGCGATCGTGTCGGCGGACTGGCTTCTTTCCGCCTCCGAGCGCGAAATCCAGAGCCGGGGCGCGGCTTTGGGCGTGTTGTGGCCTAATGATAGAGCCGAGAAAGAGCTGAAGCCGTTCCTTCCCTACCTGTCGCTGGTTGCGCTTGAGTTCCCGGTCTTCCGCGACGGCCGCGCCTACACCCAGGCCCGGCTGCTTCGCGAGCGCTACGGCTTCAAGGGCGAGATCAGGGCAACAGGCGACGTGCTTCGCGATCAGTTCCTGTTCATGGTGCGCGCCGGGTTCGACGCCTTCGAGGTGAAGAAGGCCGCCGACGCCCAAGCCTTCGCGACAGCCATTCACGCGTTCACGCTTCGCTATCAACCCGCCGCGGATGGGCATCGCTTTCGCTCCCCGCTGAATCCGAGCTTCCCGCCCGCGGAGACGAACGAAAGCTGAGTTCCACTCATCTCAATCCGATCAGGCGCGCATAATACCCGTCGAAGCTGGAACGGTATCTTTCACTGTGCGTCGTAGCATTCTCGGGGAATTTCGGGGAGGCCTTCCGCTCTCGTGTAGGCGAAGACGCTGCCGTCGTGCGAGTATTGGGTGAGTGAATCCGGTCCCGCGAACACCATCCGGACTTGCATCGTCTTCTGATAGTCGCCGGGCGGCGGTTCGCAGCCGGCAACGGGCGCGCCCGGCGTCTGAAGGCATTGTTTGGGCTGATAGTCCTCGATCGTATAGGTGACGATCAGCGACTGGCCGGAGGGAGCCGCATTCCATCGCCCGGTCGCGATCTGGCAAGCCCCAGGCGCCTCCTCCGCCGCGTTTGGAAAAAGGACCACCCTGCTCAGCGAGCCATCCGGGGAGAATTGCATCCACCCCTTGGCATCCGTTCCGCCCGCGGTCTCAAGGCTCGTGCTCCAGACGCCAGCCAGATCGGCTTCCTCAGGGGCCGCGCTCGCGCTGGACAACCCCACAGCACAGAACGTTGCGAAAACTTTGGCGGCGATCCTCACCCGTACCTCCAATCACGGCAGACCGTGGTCTTAGCAACAGATGGCGGGGGGAACAAGATTACCAAAGCAGTGTAGCCCTTGTGTTGCCCAGTTTCAGGGAGCGCGCAATGCAACTCAATCCATACCTGTTTTTCGACGGCCGCTGCGAAGAAGCCTTCAAGTTCTACGAGAAACTGCTCGGAGGGCAGATCAAAGCCATGATG
This sequence comes from uncultured Alphaproteobacteria bacterium, assembly GCA_963829495.1. Lineage (GTDB taxonomy): Bacteria > Pseudomonadota > Alphaproteobacteria > Rhizobiales > Rhodomicrobiaceae > Rhodomicrobium. The sequence continues at coordinate 39,422 of CAWHIT010000011.1, read as the reverse complement.
ACCTACGAGGGATCGCCTGCGGCCGAGCACGTGCCGCCAGAATGGCGCAAAAAGATCATGCATGCCACGCTTGAAGTTGGAGGCGAGGCCTTTATGGGGGCGGACGCGTCGCCGCAGCATTACAAGCAGCCGCAAGGTCTATCGGTTTCGGTGAGCATCGACAAGGTGGCCGATGCGGAACGCATTTTCCACGCGCTGGCCGAGAACGGCGAGGTGATGATGCCTTTGGAGAAGACCTTCTGGGCGGCCCGCTTCGGCATGGTGAGAGACCGGTTTGGTGTCCCCTGGATGATCAACTGTGAGAAAGATAGCTGATGCGCTTGGGGCTGCTTTTGCAGCCCTTTGGTTTTCTCTTGGGGAAATTGGTGCGGTCGAGAAGACTCGAACTTCCACAGGTTGCCCTACTAGCACCTCAAGCTAGCGCGTCTACCGTTCCGCCACGACCGCAACGTCCGTAACATAATCCGGCAGTGCGATTTGTCTAACAAAAGATTTGGCCCCGCACAACCGGGACGGTGCCATTCCAATTGCGAAATTGCCGCGTTGCGACTTAACCGGTACTGTCACATGATTTTCACGCTTTTCCTCCCGCCGGAAGTCCCATGAAAGAAATCATCGCCGAACTCGATCGTCGCCGCCAAGTCGCCCGTCAGGGCGGCGGTCCCAAACGCATCGACGCGCAGCACAAGCGCGGCAAGCTCACGGCTCGCGAGCGCATCGCGCTTCTCGTCGACGACGGCACTTTCGAGGAATACGACACCTTCGTCGAGCATCGCTGCACCGATTTCGGCATGGCCGACACGAAATTCCCCGGTGACGGCGTGGTCACGGGATGGGGCACCATTAACGGCCGCATCATCTACATCTTCGCGAAGGACTTCACGCTGTTCGGCGGCTCCCTGTCCGAAGCGCACGCGATGAAGATCATCAAGATCCAGGATATGGCGCTTCGAAACCGGGCGCCGATCATCGGGCTTTTCGACGCAGGCGGCGCGCGCATCCAGGAAGGTGTCGCCGCGCTCGGCGGCTATGGCGAGGTCTTCCAGCGCAATGTGCTGTCGAGCGGCGTAATCCCGCAGATTTCCGTGATCATGGGGCCGTGCGCGGGCGGCGACGTCTACTCCCCGGCTATGACCGACTTCATCTTCATGGTGCGCGAGACGTCCTACATGTTCGTAACCGGCCCCGACGTGGTGAAGACGGTGACGAACGAGGAGGTGACCGCCGAAGAACTGGGCGGCGCCTCGGTTCACACCACGCGGTCCTCCATCGCCGACCGCGCCTACGACAACGACGTCGAGTGCCTGCTCCAGATGCGGCGGCTGATGGATTTCCTGCCGCAGAACAACAAGGAGCCGGTGCCGCATCTTCCGACGCGCGACGACATCCATCGCCAGGAGATGTCGCTCGACACGCTGATCCCGAATGATCCGCACAAGCCCTACGATATGAAAGAGCTGATCGCAAAGGTCGTGGACGAAGGCGATTTCTTCGAAATCCAGGGGGCTTTCGCCAGGAACATCGTGACGGGCTTCGCGAGAATGGGCGGCTACCCGATCGGCATCGTCGCCAACCAGCCGATGATCCTCGCGGGCGTGCTCGACAGCGATGCGAGCCGGAAGGCCGCGCGTTTCGTCCGCTTCTGCGATTGCTTCAACATCCCTCTCGTGACCTTCGTGGATGTCCCCGGATTCCTCCCTGGCACCGCTCAGGAATATGGCGGCCTCATCAAGCACGGCGCCAAGCTTCTCTTCGCCTTTGCCGAGGCGACCGTGCCGAAGGTGACCGTGATCACCCGCAAAGCTTATGGCGGCGCCTATGACGTGATGAGTTCCAAGCACATCCGGGCCGACGTGAACTACGCTTGGCCGAGCGCCGAGATCGCGGTCATGGGCTCGAAAGGCGCGGTGGAAATCCTCTATCGCTCGGAACTCGGCGACAAGGAGAAGATCGCTGCGCGCATCAAGGAGTACCAGAACCGGTTCGAGAACCCGTTCATCGCGGCGGAGCGCGGCTATATCGACGAGGTGATCATGCCGTGGAACACGCGCTACCGTGTGGCCCGCGCGCTGAATATGCTCCGCAATAAGCAGCAGGACATGCCCTGGAAGAAGCACAGCAACATCCCGCTTTAAGACTGCGCCGCCGCCACGCCGCCTTTGCTTTATGCATTGGGGGCGGCTACGGCGGCGGACGACGGCAAGGGAAATAAGCGCGATAAATTGGCTTTATGTTTGGCTCGGCATTTCGGGGCTGCGGAACGCATGGCGAGCATCGCGGGGGACTTCGACAGGAAGCAGCGCCCCTCTAATGGGCCTTAAACAAACGACAACTGCCATCGCAGCGTCGGATCATTATGAACCATAATGATCGATAAGCGCGTAAGTGAGGCGGAACCCATCCCTCGGATACGCGGCGAACTATGCTACACGCTGGCAATTATATCTGCTCCTCTGCTAAACTTGCTCTTAGCAGCATGATAATGGGGAGTAAGATATTTGGCCGACAATCCGTTCGAGATACCGCATGACTTGCGCGTCGTGTTAGACCAGAACGTGCAGCAAGCACACGCTGCGTATGAACAAATCACAGACCTGGTGAGCAATACCATCCGTGCTTGGATGACTGCGGTGCCGGCAAATCCGATGCTGACAGGCTTCCAGGATATGCAAAACTGCGCCATGGATTACGCCAAAGAAAATGCGGAGTCCGTTTTTGCGCTCGCCGGCAAGATCAGCAACGCAAAGAGTCCCCAAGAGATTCTGACACTTCAAACCCAATTCACTCAGGAACTCATGCAGGCCCTTATGAACCAGACGCGGGACCTCTACGTGCTGACGGGCGAAGCGATCCAGAAGCCGAGACGCGGCTGAAAACTCCCGCGCCGGGTAGCCGTCAAGACGCCTCCGACGAGGCGTCTTCCTCGTGCGAGGCGTCCGGGCAAGCCCTACAGCCTCACCGTGGCGGCATGGTTTCGGCAGGGCTGGGTGGAAGAGCGCATCGCCTCGTTCTTCTCGGGTCTCGCATGAGCCCCGCTTGGGAATTTCAAGGGCGGCCTGAGATCGTTGACAAGCTTGATGAGTTGAGCCTGTCTCGATGATCTCGTCTTCGCGAAGATGTTCTGCAGGTGGGTCTTCACCGTATTTTCCGAGACGGAGAGCGCTTGACCAGCTTCCGCGACGGTGCCTGCCTGCATAAAATGATGCAGGGTTCTCGTTTCAGCCGGGGTCAACCCGAAGCATTCGGCGATGGCGGAAAGGGCGCAATCGCCTCGGTCACCGATGCGGGTTACAAAAAGCGCCACAGAACAAGGGCCCTCGCCGGGCGCCGTGTTGCTCAGCGGTTTCATTGAGGCGATCGCCACTCCCTGCGCAGAGGTGGCATCCGCAAGGCAGAGGTCCAGGCAAACATCCTCGGAAGGCGAACTTGCGGCTGCTTCCATCACTTTTTGCAAACTCTTCAGAAGAAGAGTTGTCACTTTTTTGCTCGACGCCTGCAAACAGCCGTTGTTCGCCTGAATCGGCCAGCCGTCGCTCATCATCTCCCGCGCTATTCGATTGGCATGCAGAATTTTACCGTCGGGGAAAACCGCAACAAATGCGGCGTCAAAATGATCAAGCGTGGCACACAAAGCTTCGAACAGAACATCCGACATAGCCGCTCCTTCGTTGTTCTCCTGAGAGACGCAACGATACGAAGCGCTTTAGAGTAAAGGGGAAGGGAGGCCAGCAAGTTGGCAAAAGCCACGCCTCGATAAAAATTTATTCACCCTTCTCCTCAAGCAGAAGCTTGCGCAACCGGTCGATCTCCAAAATACGGATGTTTGGGCCTTCCCTCCGCAAGATTGCCTTATCCTGAAGGCGGCTGATGACGCGCGACACGGCTTCCCGGTGCGTACTCACTCGCGCGGCGAGATCGACAAGAAGCGGCGCCGGTGACAGGAGCGCCTGTCCGTTTTCTTCTCCGGCCAAGGCAGCAATGCGAAGCAATTCAGCGTAGACGCGCGCCTGGACGCCAAGCGTGCTGAATTCATAAACTCGGTCGGACAAGCGACGAACCTGAGCCGCGAGTTGCTTCATCACCGCTAATGCGAAGGGCGGGTGTGCCCCGATGAGGCGAAGAAACTGGTCCCTCGGCAGGATCGCGAATGTGCAATCCTCGTCTGCCTCGACGGTCGCGGAGCGTGGCCCTCCGTCGATGGCGGCCATTTCGCCGAACATCTCGAACGCTCCAAGAGCGGCGAAAAGCACCGGCTTGCCTTCCACGGCAGAGTAGAGCAGCACCCTCACCTTGCCGGTGAGGATGAAATACACGTCGGCAGAAGGTTCATTTGCGAGCACGATCTGTTTGCCGGACGGGACTGAAGCCCAGGAACAGGCCGCCGCCAGATCGCCGACCGCGCCGGCGGATAGCTCCTTCAAAACCTCAAAGCGCTTCAAGAGCGATGTGCGAATGTCGGGCATTTTGCCGGTCCAGAAAACCGCCACCTCGGAACGGAAGGCTCCATCTTTCTTTTGCGGTCGCACATCCTTCTTATATTGGCAATTACATTTTCCGATAAATGCCCAGGTAAATTCGTATCCGGGATCGCGTCCAACCAGCAGCCATCTTGTAGCGCCACCTTAAGATGCTTGAGCAGCGAGCGTTTTTGCATGTATTCCTTGCGCGGCCCAAAGTCTGTATCATTAGCGGAAAAAGTGGTTGGGTCGTATCTGTTGTAGGGTTTGTAAGGCGATCTCCAGACATGGCTGAGGAAGAGCGGTTCGAACGGTGGGAGCCCATCGACGGCTTATCGGCGAAAATGTATATCGACGGCATGTATGATGATCGCGAAGGCTTTCGGCTTATTCTCAAATCGACCGAGCCCAAGATGAGGGCGCTTCGGATTCTGTTCGATGCGCCGCTTTGTTACCGGGGCGCTCAGGAGGCTTATCTTCTCCGCCAGATCTACAGCGAGAATGACATTTACCCCTGGCCGATTTTCATCGTGCGCAATTCCCGCTATGCGAAATGGTTCTACTCGCAGGCCAAGGAAGCCATCGACAGGGACGGGCACCATTATCATATCGCGGCCATGGACGAGATCATCGATGTTCTGTCTGCGCGGCCGCCGATCGTGACGTGGCTGAACGACGTTTGAGCCTCTACTGGGGAGGCAAAGTTCCCGGTAGCGAGCATAAATTCAACGCTTTTACGTGCAAGGCCTCCCGGCGCTGACCTGCGGGCTCAATGAAATTGCCGTAACAAATGTGGCAGCCGGGCTTCAGCCCCCTATATCTTCAGCTGCACTTCACCAGGATGGTCAAATCGCCGATGCAACACCAATTGTTAGGAATCCGCCCCCATTCAAGTTGGTTGGGAGCGGCCCGACTTGTGAAAATCAAACTTCTTTGGTGCGCTCCTCATGACTTTAGCATTCTCTCCGGCAGCTACGTCTCAGACGCTCACGCCGTCGAAGCTCGCTTTCCACGGCAAGCTCGAAAACGGACTTGAGATCGTCGTAGTGCCGGACCGGCGCGCGCCGGTCGTGACGCACATGGTGTGGTACAAAGTCGGGGGCGCGGATGAGCCTCCGGGCAAGTCGGGCATCGCACATTTTCTTGAGCATCTGATGTTCAAGGGCACGGACAAGATTCCCGCTGGCGAGTTTTCAAAGATCGTGGCGCGCCTCGGCGGCCAGGATAACGCCTTCACCGCCCAGGACATCACCGCCTATTTCCAGAGGGTTGCCAAGGAGAAGCTGCCTCAAGTGATGAGCATGGAGGCCGACCGCATGGCGAACCTCCGGCTCGACGAGAAGGAAGTGCTGACCGAGCGCAAGGTCATCCGCGAGGAACGCCGCAGCCGCGTCGACAACGACCCATCCTCGCTCCTGCAGGAGCAGATGATGGCGGCTCTCTACATCGCGCATCCCTATCATACGCCCGTCATCGGCTGGGACACCGAGATCCGCGAACTGACCCGCGAAGACGCGCTGCGCCACTACAAGAAGTTTTATGCGCCGAACAACGCCATCCTGGTTGTGACCGGCGATGTGGATCCGGATCAGGTCGTTGCGCTGGCACAAGGACACCTATGGCAAGATCCCGGCAAACCCGGAAGTTGGCCAGCCGAGAGCCCGCCCCGTGGAGCCCGATCCCTTGACGGAACGGCGCGTTATTTTGCGGGATGGCCGCGTCGGCAAGGCGACTTTCGAACGCTACTATCTGGCCCCGAGCTTCACCACCGCCAAAGACCGGGAGGCTGAAGCACTTCAGCTCTTGGCCCGCATTATCGGCAGCAGCAATACAAGCCGTGTGTACAACACGCTGGTCCGCGATGAGAAGAAAGCCTCAAGCGCCAGCGCTTACTATGGCGGTCTTGCGCTGGACACCGGCCGTTTCGGCTTCTACGCCGTGGCCGCGGGCGACAACAAGCTCGAGGACATCGAGGCTTCCGTCGACAAGGTCATCGATGAGGTGATCCAGAACGGGGTTACAGCCGAAGAATTGGAGCGGGCGAAGACGACCGAGATCGCCAATCTGATTTATGCGTCCGACAGCCAGCAGAGCCTCGCTCATACCTATGGCTGGAACCTCGCAACCGGCCGCTCGGTGGCGGATGTCGAGGCCCGGCCGGAGCGGCTGAAAGCTGTTACACGCGAGGATGTGCAAGCGGTTGCGGCCAAGTATCTCGACCGCAAGCGCTCGGTGACGGGCTATTTGCTTCCCATACCCTCGCAGCTCGCCAAGGTCGAGACGCGCCCGGCTTCCCCAATACGGGACCTTCCATTAAGGAGCGGATGAACCAACATGATAAGAAAGATTATTAGGAGCCGGCTCTTTCAGCCGATCATCGCTCCGGCAGCGGTCTTGTCGCTGCTCCTTTGGACCGTACTTCCAGCAGGCGCCATGCAAATTCAGAAAGTTGTCAGCAAAAAAGGGATAGAGGCTTGGCTCGTAGAGGATCACAGCCGGCCGATCTTAAGCCTTCAGTTCGCCTTCACCGGGGGAACCGTGCAAGACCCCGAGGGCAAGCCGGGAGTGGCGACCTTTGCGGCGGGCATGCTCGATGAAGGCGCGGGCGATCTCGATTCGGAGGCCTTTCAGAACCGGCTGGAAGACCTCGCCGCCAAGATGACGATCAACGCATCGTATGATCATGTGTCGGGGTCTTTTCAAACGCTGACCGAAAATCGCGATGAATCTTTCAAGCTGCTGCACATGGCGCTGACGGCCCCTCACTTCGCGCAGAGCGACGTAGAGCGCATCCGGGAGCAGCTGATCGCAATGTTGCGCGTGGAGGAGAAAGACCCCGATAAGGTCGCATCGCTCGAATGGCACAAGCTCGCCTTTGGCTCCCATCCCTACGGACGCCCGACAAACGGTACGCTTGAGAGCGTGGCCGCCATCACCCCGGGCGATCTGCACGACTACGCAAAGCGCATTTTTGCGCGCGATAATCTCAAAATCGCCGCTGTCGGTGACATTGACGCGGCGAAGCTGGGCGAGTTGCTCGATACTGTTTTCGGCGATCTTCCCGCCAAGTCGGAGAGGAGACCCGTGCAAGACTTCGCGTGGGAAAACACGTCGAAGCAGCGCATCGTGACAATGCCCAATCCGCAGTCCGTGGTGCAATTCGGATTTCAGGGGCTGAAGCGGAGAGACCCGGATTTCATTCCCGCATACATCCTCAACTACGTTGTGGGCGGCGGCGGATTTTCATCCAAGCTGATGCAGGAGGTGCGCGAGAAGCGCGGGTTGGCCTACTCGGTCTATACCTATCTTTATCCTCTCGATCATGTCGGCGTCTTCGCGGGCGGTGTTGCAACCGAAAACAAGAGCGTCGGACAATCGCTCGACCTCATCAAGGCGGAACTGGAGACCGCGTCGAAGGAAGGCCTGACCGAACAGGAGCTTCGGACGGCCAAAGACTACCTGATCGGCTCTTTTCCCCTCCGCTTCGACACAAGCTCGAAAATCGCGGCTCAGCTTCTGGCCATTCAGCTTGACGATCTTGGCATTAACTACATCGACCGGCGCAATTCCGAAATCGAAGCCGTCACGGTGGATGACATCAAGCGCGTCGCTAAACGGCTGATGGAGCCGAAAAACCTGATCGTGACAGTTGTCGGTGAGCCGGAGGGCATCAAGGAAGCCGGGCTCTAATACCCCTCGCCAATAACTATCTATGAAGAAGCCGCTTCACGCGGCTTTTTCTTTTTCTTCGCTACCTTGCGTGAAATCATTGTTGAAACAATCCACGAGACGCCTTGCCTTCGGGCCGCAGGCGTCACCACGATAAGCTCACGGAAGGATTCGCGCCGATGATGACGTACCGCCAATCGATTGATGGCTGTCTTTCTTCAAAGATTGGAGACGCGGGTCTCAGCCAAGATCGCCTTACGCAATGGCTTACCCTTCTGACGCCCCGGTTCAAAGCCCTCGAAGAGCAGGCGCAAGACGGCAGCTTCGCCCATTTCCGCATCCTCGAGGAGACCGCCGACATCGAGGAGACGCGCGCCGCCTATGACAAACTGGCGGAGGGCGCGGACACGATCCTGATCCTTGGGACGGGCGGATCGAGCCTTGGCGGTCAAGCTCTCGCTCAACTCGGCGGCTGGTCGATCCCCGGAGACAACGGGCCGAGCGGCAAGCCGCTCCCGCGCCTGCGCTTCTACGACAACCTCGATGCCCACTCCTTCATGCGGGGCTTGAGCACTCTCGACATCCCGAAGACGCGCTTCATCGCGATCTCGAAATCGGGCATGACGGGTGAGACGATTGCGCAGACGCTGACGGCCTTCAAGTTCATCGAAGACGCCGGTCACGCCGCCCTCATTCCGCAGATCTTCCTCGGCGTGACAGAACCCGAGAGGAAAGGCATCTTCAACGGGCTCCGCACTTTGTTCGCGGCGCGCGGCATTCCCATGCTGCCGCACAGCACCGAGATCGGCGGGCGCTACTCGGCCTTTTCCGTGGTGGGGCTCCTGCCCGCCTTTGCCCGTGGGCTTGACGTCGCGGCTTTCCGCGCGGGCGGCCTCGAAGTGGTCGAGCAACTCAGTACCGCGACAATGCCCGAAGAGCACCCGGCGGCAGTTGGAGCCGCGGTCGCCATCGGGCTTGCCAAGGATCTGGGCGTCACGAACACCGTCATGATGCCCTATTCGGACAGGCTGGAACGCTTCAGCGCATGGTATGTGCAGCTTTGGGCGGAAAGCCTCGGCAAGCGCGGAGAAGGAACGACGCCGATCGCCACGCTGTGCCCCGTCGATCAGCACAGCCAGCTCCAGCTTTTCATGGATGGACCGCCCGTTCATTTGATGAATGTGGTGCGCGTTGCCGCTGCGAAGGGCGAAGACAATGGCCTTGCCATTCCGCCCGCGCTGGCAGCCGAGGCAGGGGCGAAATACCTCGCCGGCCGCAGCATTGGCGATCTTGTGCAGGCCCAGCAGAAAGCCATCGTGGACGCGCTTAGGCGAGGCACAGCGCCCCGTGCGCACCATCGATCTGCCCCGCCTCGATGAACGCGCTCTTGGCGCGCTGATGATGCATTTCTTCATCGAGACGATTCTTGCCGCCGATCTCTTGAGCGTCGACCCCTTCGATCAGCCCGCCGTGGAAGTCGCCAAGCGGCTCACACGTCAATATCTTGCGGGATAAATGGTGGCGATCCGGCAGCTCAGCCAAGTCGAGATCAACCGCATCGCGGCAGGCGAGGTGATCGAGCGCCCGGCGAGCGCGGTCAAGGAGCTTGTCGAAAACGCCATCGACGCGGGCGCCGCCTCGATCGAGATCGTCGCGCAAAACGGCGGTCTCTCCCTGCTGCGCGTCACCGACGACGGCTGCGGCATGGATGAGGCCGACTTGAACCTTTGCATCGAGCGGCACGCGACATCGAAGCTTCCAGCGGGCAACCTGCAAGACATTCGCACCCTCGGCTTCCGCGGCGAGGCATTGCCGTCGCTCGGCTCGGTGGCGGCATTGCGCATCGTAACGCGGCCCGCGGACCTTTCCCGGGGCTTCGAAATCTCGGTCGAAAGCGGCAAGAGATCTGAGGTGCGGCCCGCAGCCGCCCGGCCCGGCACTTGTGTCGAGGTCCGCGATCTGTTCGGAGCGACGCCCGCGCGCCTCAAATTCACGAAGTCGGAGCGCGCCGAGAATGCCGCAATCACCGATGTCGTGAAGCGCCTCGCCCTCGCGTGCCCTCAAATCGGCTTCTCACTCACGGTGGGCGAGCGCGCGTCGCTTGCTCTCGCAGGGGCCGACCCTGAAGACGAAAACGCAGTCCGTCATCGTATCGCGCGGATCATGGGACGCGATTTCGCGGAGGGCTGCGAGGCGGTCTGCTTCGAACGCGATGGCATCTCATTATCGGGCTTTGCGGGGCGGCCTACGCTCAATAGGCCGGACGCTTCGCTGCAATATCTGTTTGTGAATGGAAGGCCGGTCAAAGACCGCCTGCTTCTGTCCGCTATTCGTGGCGCTTATCAGGACCTCGTCCCCAGAGGACGCTATCCCCTTCTCGCCTTATTTCTCACGGTGCCAACAGACGACCTGGATGTGAATGTCCACCCGGCTAAGGCCGAAGTGCGGTTCCGCGAGGCAAGCCTCATCCGCAGCCTGGTTGTTTCCGCGTTAGGGCAGACGCTTCGCACCGCCGCTTCTGTTGCTCCGAGCCCTCTCGGCGGTGGCTTTCCGCTTCCCAAAACCGGGAAGGCTGAGGCGCAACAATACCGCGCGCCCCTTCGCGCAACCTGGCAGCCCTACCACGGCAATGGCACAAACGGCTTTGCGGAAGAAGCGGCCCCTGCCTTCGCTCCCGCGAACAACTCTGCGGAAGAACCAGCGGACGAGCGGCTTGGCACCGCCCGCGCGCAGTTGCACAAGACGTACATTCTCTCCGAGACCACCGATGGCGTCATCCTCGTGGATCAGCACGCGGCCCATGAGCGCATCGTCTACGAGAAGCTGAAAGCCGCGCTCGCGGGCGGCCGCATCGCCCGGCAGCTGCTTCTCATCCCCGAAATCGTCGAGATGGCAGAGGAAGAAAGCGAGCTTGTCCTTGAGCATCGCGAAAGGCTCGCCGAAAGCGGCCTCGTGCTGGAAAGCTTCGGGCCGGGCGCCGTGATTGTTCGGGAAACGCCGTCACTCCTCGGCCAGTGCGATTTGCAATCCCTCGTCCGCGATCTGGCCCACGAACTGAAGGAGAGCGCGAATGGCGGCATCGAAGCGAAGCTTCACGCGATCTGCGCAACCATCGCCTGTCATGGCAGCGTGCGCGCGGGCCGCCCTATGCGGCTCGATGAGATGAACGCGCTTTTGCGCGAGATGGAGACGACATCGAATTCCGCCCAATGCAACCATGGCCGCCCCACCTTTGTGGAACTCTCCCGCGCCGACTTGGAACGCCTTTTCGAACGCCGGTAACGTCTTGCCGCCATGGCCGGGCTCGACCCGGCCATCCAGCTTCGCTACAGCTCCCTGCTCTGGATGGCCGCATCAAGTGCGGCCATGACAGTTGGTTTTTACGATCTCAAACACCCCGCGAGGCTTTCCGCGTCAGCCCGCATGAATTCGAAGTACTCCTCGGGACCCGCCGGGATTGTCGCGCCAATCTCATCGAGCACGCCCCGCTTCGCCAGCGTACCTCCAGTGAGGGTTTCGACGAGCTTCGGCGGAAACTGAGGCTCGGAGAAAACGCAGATCGCCTTCGCTTCCCTGATCTTATCGCGGATTGCCGAAAGCCGTCTCGCGCCGGGCGGCCGCTCCGGGCTGAGCGTGACCGCGCCCAAACCGTGAAGCCCATATCGCTTTTCGAGATATTGCGTCACGTCATGGAAAACGATGAACGGCCTATTCGAGACACCCTTCAAGATGGCTTTCAGCTCCTCGTCCAGCGCGGCCAGCTTGGCTTCCAGCTTTTCGGCATTGGCCCGATACTGCGCGGCGTGGTCCGGGTCGATCTCGCCGAACTGCCGCGCGAGGTAGCCCGCGATGATGATCGCGTTCACGGGATCGAGCCAGAAATGCACATCGATCGGGCCGTGCCCGTGTTCGTGACCATCAGAATCTTCGCTTTCCGCGCTCGCCTCCTGCATGAGGCCGCCACTTTTTCGGACCGGAAGCAGCGTCAACCCCGGCGTCTTGTCCAGGTCGATCACCCGTGCCTTTTCCGGCAGCGTCGTGATCGCCTTGTCGAGAAAAACCTCAAGGTTTTCAGAAACACGAATGATCGCATCCGCGCTGCTGAGCGCCTCTGCATCGGAGGGCTTCAGCGCGTAAGCGTGAGGCGACGCGGCTCCATCAAGCAGAAGCTTCGGCTTGGCGATGCCATCGAGGATCGCGGCTGCGAGCGAATGAACGGGTTTGATTGTCACGACCACGCTTGGCGCAGCGAAAGATGGAGCGGCGAGCGCGATCAGGGGTAGCCCTAACGCCAGGCGAAGAAAACGGAAGCTAAGCAGAACTCGCTGCCAACGGATTGCCGCCTCTGTCTTCCCGGAAAGGCAAAGCCTTATCCGGGATCGTAACAAACTGACACGTCTATATTTTTTCGATCCCGGCTCGCGCTTCGTTTGGCCGGGTTGACGAAGTGCAGAGCCAGCCGCATCCGTTGGCCGGATGAGCAAAGTTGGCTTAGGAAAATTCGAGAAAGCATTCATGGCTGAGCCCGAAAGAAGGTACGCCATGTAATGGTGTATCATTACATGATTGTCAATTTGCGGCGTCGCCTTCCGTGACCATGCTCTCCTTCGTTCGCACCGAAGCCAGCTTCATCGCGAGGATGAAGCCCGAGAGCAAGAGACACAAGCTATTTGCGATGATCAGAGGGTAGGACGGCAGCAAAACGCCGTAAGCGGTCCACATCGTGAAACTTGCCACCGTTATCGCATACATTTTCGTTGAAATACCCGACGTATCGCGCGTCTTGATGACCTTCAGAGCCTGCGGAAAAAAACTTAAAACCGAAGCGCAGGTAGCTGCGCTTCCTATGAAGCTTGTTGCATCCATGAAGAGATCCCGTGAGCGCCGAAGGCTAACTCCGGGATTGCAATCTGCGTTCCAGCCTTTCGAATGCTCAGCTTCTAAGCGGCCGCTGTTGCCTCGAGAAAGGGTCTCTCACTGGTGCTCCAGCCTTGCTTTAGCGAGCCCTCAAGAAAATCCTCGAAGATTTTCACGGCGGGACGCATGAGATGCGATCCGGGTGTGATACTTACGACCTGAGCTGGGGGCACTTTATCGCGCAAGGTCTTTACAACCACCTCGCCGCCATCATAGGTCGCAGTCGTGAGCGGCACTGAGGCGTGGACGGCGTAACCGTGACCCCGGGCGACGAGGCCGCGCATCAGCTCATAAGACCTTATTCTCAGCCGGATATTCGGCTGTATCGAAAGCGCATCGAAAACGCTCGTAATCCACTCGCGGATAAGTGGACTGTCGAAATGGATCAACGGCTCCTTTTCGAGCTCCGTCAAGCTCACGTCAGGCGCTTTTGCCAGGCGATGATTTGCTGGCAGAGATACTACCGCAGGGAGCGATAGCAGGGGTTTCGTGTCGAAGCCGGGGGGCACGCCATAGATATAGGAGAACGCCATTTCGATCCGGCCCTGAGCCAGATCCCGCATGAGCTGTTCCTGATCGCCCTCGTCGAGCTTCAGCGTAATCAGCGGGTGACGCTCCGCAAATTCGAGCATGATAGAGGGCATGAACAGAGCCGCGAGCGTTGGAAAGCACCCAACCGTTATCTCGCCGCGATCGGTGTCGCCCAGCGCCTCAGCCGTTTTCGAAAACTCCTCGGCATGTTTGAGAAGCAGCCTCGCTTCCGCGATCAGCCTTTGGCCGGCGGGGGTCAGCGTGACGCCCTTGGCATGATGGCGAACGAATATGGTGATGCCGAGCATCTGCTCCAATTCGGCGATTGCTGCCGAAACCGAAGGCTGAGATACCTGAAGGCGGCGGGCGGCTTCCGTGACATTGGCGCAGTCGGCGGCAGCCGTGACGTATCGTAAAAGGCGCAGAGAGATGTTCATGTACTATTGCTTAGCCCAGGACACGGCTTATGTGCCACAAAAGAAAGTCTAATACTTTGGTTGTCGAGGGGTACTTACAATTTTATGTGACAAACCGCAACCCCGACATGGGGCCGCATGCGTTAGCCAAAATGGTATTTATTCAAAGCGGAAACACTGAAGCAAAGATAGAAAAAAGCCCCCGCCTTCGCGGGGGACTTCCGAGGACTTCAAAGAGCGCCTTACTTGCCCTTTACAGCGTCCTTGATACCGCCGACGGTATTCTGGGCCTTTCCAGCAGCCTTGTCGGCCTTGCCTGAAGCCTGGGTCTTGGAATCGCCGGTGACTTTCCCGACGGCCTCTTTGACCGAGCCCTTAACCTGCTGGGCGGAACCCTTGACGCGATCTTTGTCCATCATCTCCTCCATTACGTTAGCTGAGGAACAAACCCTCCAAACGGCGAAGAGTTCGACGGCAAAAGCCGAGCCGATGCTCATCCCTGGATGAAACCGAGAAGATCGGCGTTGACCTCGTTTTTGAGGGTCGTGCACATGCCGTGCGGCGCGCCTGGATAAACCTTCAACTTCGCCCCTTTGACGAGCTTCGAGGACAAAAGCGCGGAGGCTTGGATTGGCACGATCTGATCGTCATCGCCGTGCAAAATGAGGGTCGGCACGTCGAATTTTTTCAGGTCTTCGGTCTGGTCCGTTTCGGAGAAGGCCTTGATGCAGAAGTAAGATGCGGGGAAGCCCGCCATCATACCCTGAAGCCAAAACGACTCGCGCACGCCCTCGGACACTTTCGCGCCCGACCGGTTGTAGCCGTAAAAAGGCATGCTGAGGTCATTCCAGAACTGCGAGCGGTCGGCGACGACGGAGGCGCGGAGCTGATCGAACGCTTCCTTTGGCGTGCCGCTGGGATTGGCCTCGGTTTTCAGCATAAGCGGCGGCACGGCGCTGATGAGCACAGCCTTGGCGACGCGCTTCGTTCCATGCCGGCCGATGTAGCGGGCGACTTCGCCGCCGCCGGTGGAGTGGCCGACATGAACCGCCTCCCTTAAATCGAGCGCTTCCGTCAGAGCCGCGAGGTCGTCGGCGTAGGTGTCCATGTCGTTTCCGGTCCAGGGCTGGCTCGAACGCCCATGGCCGCGCCTGTCGTGCGCGATGCAACGATAGCCGCGCGAAGCGAGGAAAAACATCTGATCCTCGAACGCATCCGCGGAGAGTGGCCAGCCATGGCTGAAGACAACGGGCTGGCCGCTTCCCCAATCCTTGTAATAGATTTCGGTCCCATCCTTCGTCTTGATCGTCGGCATGATGGATCTCCCATGAGCGATGGGAAACGTATTTGCCGCAGGCGGCATTTGTTCCACGCCTGGCTCTGGCCTAGCAAACTTCGCTCATCCGGCCAACGGATGCGGCTCGCTCCGCACTTCGTCATCTTGGCCAAGCGAAGCGCGAGCCGGGATCGCAAAAAGACAGGCGTTTCAATTTGTTACGGTCCCGGATAAGGCTTCGCCTTTCCGGGACGACGGGAGCGGCGATCCGGTGGCGCGTCGGGCAACTCGGCTTTATTTGGTGAGAGTCCGGAGCCGGAGGAAACAAGGCTCCAGGCTTAGACAGAGTCATGGCCGCACTTGAGGCGGCCATCCAGGAACAGGTTATCGGCGATATCATGGATGGCCGGGTCAAGCCCGGCCATGACTGTATAGCCTAGCTTGCGGCTGGCTCGGTAGCCGGCTGCTCCGTCGGCGCCACTTCCTTGCCCGTCTTCTGGTCGATGCCTTTCATCGAAAGCCGGACCTTGCCGCGGTCATCGAAGCCCATGCACTTCACATAGACTTCCTGGCCATCCTTCATGACCTCGGAAGCGTGCTTCAGCCTGCGGTCCGACATCTGCGAAATGTGAACGAGACCGTCGCGGGAGCCGAAGAAGTTCACAAAGGCCCCGAACTCGACGATCTTTACCACCTTGCCCTTGTAGATTTGGCCGACCTCCGGCTCGGAAGCGATGGATTTGATGCGGTTGATCGCGTCCCTGATCGAGCTCTGGTTGGCGGCGGCGATCTTCACGGTGCCGTCGTCGGAGATGTCGATCTTCGCACCCGACTCCTCGACGATGGAGCGGATCACGGACCCGCCGGACCCGATCACTTCGCGGATCTTGTCGGTCGGAATGGTGATCGTCTCGATGCGCGGCGCATGCTCGCCAAGATCCGTGCGCGCGTGGCCAAGCGATTTCGCCATCTCGCCCAGGATGTGCAAGCGGCCGTCGCGCGCCTGCTCCAGCGCGGTCTTCATGATCTCCGTCGTGATGCCGGTGATCTTGATGTCCATCTGAAGCGCGGTGACGCCCTGAGCCGTACCGGCGACCTTGAAATCCATGTCGCCGAGATGATCCTCGTCGCCGATGATATCGGACAGGACCGCGAAGCTGTCGGCTTCCTTGATGAGACCCATGGCAATGCCGGCAACCGGCGCCTTGAGCGGAATGCCAGCGTCCATCATCGCCAGTGAAGCGCCGCAGACGCTTGCCATGGATGACGATCCATTGGATTCCGTGATCTCCGAGACGACCCTTATGGTGTAGGGGAAAGTTTCGGAATTCGGGATCATGGGATGGACTGCGCGCCAGGCAAGCTTGCCATGGCCGATCTCGCGGCGTCCAGGCGAACCCATGCGGCCAACCTCACCCACGGAGTAGGGCGGGAAATTATAATGCAGCAGGAAGGTCTCCTTGTAGGTGCCTTCCAGCGAGTTCGATCCACTGCTCGTCCTCGCCCGTGCCAAGCGTCGCCACGACGAGCGCCTGCGTCTCACCGCGTGTGAACAGCGCAGAGCCGTGCGCGCGCGGGATCACATGCACTTGGCAGTCGATGGGGCGAACGGTCTTCAGATCGCGCCCGTCGATGCGCTTGCCGGTCTTAAGAATGCTTGTGCGGACAACGTTCTTCTCGATTTCCTTGAACGCGTCGGCCAGCTTGACCTTGTCGCCAGGCGTGGGCTCCTTCGGCATGAGATCCGTGAGAACTTTAGTTTTTGCCTCGGCGACCTTCGCGTTGCGCTCTTGCTTGCCGGGGATCTGGAACGCCTTCTTGAGCTCTCTCTCAACGAGCCTCTTGACCTTGGCCTCGTACTCGTTTTTCGAATCCGGCAGACTCCATGGTTCTTTTGCAGCCTGCTCGGCAAGGCCGATGATGGCGTCGATGACAGGACGGTAAGCCGTCTGCCCGAAGACCACGGCGCCGAGCATCACCTCCTCGGACAGTTCCTTCGCTTCCGACTCCACCATGAGCACGGCGTCGCCTGTGCCGGCAACGACGAGATCGAGCTCGGTCGTCTTGATCTGATCGGATGTGGGGTTGATGATGTATTGGCCATGCGCATAGCCAACCCTCGAAGCGCCGATCGGCCCAAGGAATGGCAGGCCCGACAGAGTCAGCGCCGCCGAAGCTGCAACCAAGGCCACGATATCGGGATCGTTCTCCATGTCGTGGGACAGGACCGTAACGATAACCTGCGTCTCGTGCTTGAACCCCGCCACAAAAAGCGGGCGGATCGGGCGGTCGATGAGCCGTGAAACAAGCGTCTCGCGCTCGGTGGGACGGCCTTCCCGCTTGAAATAGCCGCCTGGGATCTTGCCCGCGGCGTAAGCCTTTTCCTGATAATTGACAGTAAGGGGGAAGAAATCCTTGGATGGGTCAGCATCGCGGTCGGCGACGACAGTTGCGAGAACCGTCGTCTCGCCATACTGCGCAAACACTGCGGCATCGGCCTGCCGCGCCATGCGCCCTGTCTCGAGCTTCAGCGTCCGGCCGCCCCACTCGACTTCTTCTCTATAGATCTCGAACATTTGTGTTCTTCCAACAGCTTTAGCCGGAGGCCCTTCCCCCGGCTCGTCCTTTGCGTCCATTGTTTGTGCGCGAGCCACACTTAGCGCAAATTCTCGCGCGCTCCTAGTGAAGAAAATGGCAGAATCACCGCGTTCCACCGGAAAGCTCGGACGAAATCTGCCCTCGCTTAAGCTGTGCCCCAAGTTCAGCTCAACCGCCTGGCGGGCATAGGCGTGCGCCAGCCACAACCGCTTATTGCTCGGAGTGCCGGCCAAGCTTCCGATGTCTCCGCCTGAGAACACATTGACCGGAGCACCGCCTTTTGCAAGGTCCGCGAGTTTGTGAGCAGCCCCTCCAAACTTCGCTAATCTGGCCAACGGATTCTCGCTCCGCGTCGTCATCCCGGCCAAGCAAAGCAAAAGCAGGGATCGCAAAACGGTAGGCGCTTCAATTTGTTACGATCCCGGATAAGGCTTCGCCTTTCCGGGACTTGATTACCCGGATGTTTCCGCCAATTCCGTCGTCATGGCCGCCCCTGGAGGCGGCCATCCAGTAAAATGCAAGGCATTTCAAGTTATGACTGGATGGCCGGGTCAACCCTCGGGTCAAGCCCAAGGGCATGGCCCGGCCATGACGTTGGAGCGGAAATTCCCCAATGTTTTCATGGCTTCTTCTGCTGGCGGAAACATCCGGGTAATCAAGTTCCGGGATGACGGCGGCGATCCGTTGGCGTGTCCGGCAAACTCTGCTTTAGTTAGGGGCCGCTTCTTTTCGAAGCAAGGCTGGTCAGAACTTCAGCCGCAGCCCCGTCACGAATGTGGTCATATTATCGTTCAGGTAAGCGGAGTTGAGGCCCCCACCGTTTTCGATAGTGCTGATGCCGGCATACGCGTCTAAGTGCTTGTTGATCGCGTAGTCGATCAGGAGAGAACCCTGGTTCAAGTAACCGGCGCAGTTCGCGGGCGTTGGGTTGCCCACAAGTGCCTTGAGTGCGGTCGCGCAGCTGTATCCCTTGCTGATGAAATCATTTTGGGTGTAGCGGTAGTAAGCTCCTGTAAAGCTCCAGCCGGAGGGCAGTTCGTATCTTGCGCCTGTCCAAAAGGTCTGCAAAATCTTATCGGTCGTATAGGCTGTGGTGGTAACGCCAACGAGCTCGTAGCCTCCGATTGTCGTCGATCCGGGCAGGATATCGGTATCTCGCGGATTCGCCATATCGATATGGACATAGCCTGCGAAGACCGTCAGCTTCGACGGGGGCGCCTCGTCCTTTAGACCACCTTCAAACTCGTAGGTATATTTGCCCATCACGGACCAAGCCTCGTTGTCCGAGATGGTCCCGAGCAGACCGTTCGGGCAACTGCCTGGAAGGCAGCTGATAGCCTTGCTGCCTACCGGGATGTATTGCGTATTGGGGATCGCCGTTGAAACGACTGTCCCACTCTCTTTGGTATAGATCGCGTCGACAGCAAAGCCCTTCCAGATCGCTCCGGCGTTGAACCCATACGCGCCGTTGAAGATGGCCGTATCTGGGCCGCCCGCCGTATACATGGCTGCTGCATGGGCTGGACCATAGCTGAAGACATATTTGACCGAGTTATCCCAGCGAGCGGTTTCGGTCGATCCAATTCCGCCAGCGGTACCGCCGGAATAACCGAGCAGAGCCAAAGCCGGTGCAAGCCCCATCGGATCGTAAGAGCCGACGGCGTCCAGTTCCAGCGACTGCTGCCGCCCTATAGTCAGCGTTCCATAGATGGGGTTGCTGACGCCTGCATAGGCTGAGCCGTTGAAAGCCTGTCCGCAGCGGCTGCCATCGCTATTGGCGTTCTGATCTTGATAGAGCCGGCCGTTATTCCGGATCATACTTGCGCAAGCATCGGCAATTTCGCCCGAGACCGGATTGAACGCAGTTTCGAGCTTACCGATGGCGAGCCAGCCATATCCAACTGCCTCCTCCACCTTGATGCCGATCTTGGACTGCTCCAGCCCGTTTTCCGCTAACGAGGAGATCGCCCTGTTCGCGTTTTTCGATCCGTTGAGGTTGTACTCAAGGCCCGGATAAAAGGCTCCGCCTAATGGAGCGCCGTGAGTTTGATAGGCGTATCCAACGTCGACGGTCCCGTAAATCGTGACGCCCTGCCAGGTAAATTGATCAGGAAGCGGATCTTTCAGGCTCGGACTTCCAGTGTCACCGGCATGCGCCGAGGCAATCAGGCCCAAATAGAGGACAGCCACGAACCCTGAAAACGACGGACGCAATGAGCCGGGCGCCTTATAGGCCCTCGCTCTTTCTGTTGTCAAATAAGGCAATCTCTTCCCCGTTTTTGAGGCCGACCCTCGACTCAAAGGTTAACACAACCTTAAGATGTATATGGTTGGCGGCGGCACGCAAACGGGAGTCAACTTCTACACAGCGTTTGGCGGGCATGAGTTGCATAAATGCAATCTAAAATTGCAAAAGCGGCGCTTGCCGCGCAATGGCCGCCGTTTCGCTTGCGACGCGACAGGGCGGAGTCATGTCCGCGATTACTGCCCGATTAGCGCCACGGGACGCGCCACTGCGCCAAGCAGACTTCGCCGGACGCTCCAACGGATCGCCGCCTCTGTCTTCCCGGAAAGGCGAAGCCTTATCCGGGATCGTAACAAATTGAATTGCCTATCTTTTTGCGATCCCGGCTCGCGCTTCGCTTGGCCGGGATGACGAAGCGCGGAGTCAGCCGCATCCGTTGGCCAGATGAGCGGAGTTCGCTAGGCTAGATGGTCATGGCCGGGCTTGACCCGGCCATCCATGATATCGCCGATAACCTGTACCTGGATGGCCGCCTCAAGGGCGGCCATGACTTCTGTCTAAGCCTGGAGCCTTCTTTCCTCCGGCTCCGGACTCTCACCAAATAATTTCTGTAACAGGCGCAAAACCGGAACTGGTTGCGACGCAATTTTTCTTAACGGCTGAGGCTGCATTTCGGGCGATCACCGCGACGCCCGCGAGGCGGGATGCGTTAGGAAGCTTCGCCAGACCGGCCATCGTGGACGGCGCTCGCCACGGCGCGTTTTGTAAACATTTCGTTCACCGCGCCGAGCCTTCATACTTATGTGGTTAACAGAAGCGCGCCGGAATTACTTCCCACCGGGTGTTGGTAAAGAATTTCTTTATTCGCCGCGAAATGGAGAAATGCCGCGCCTAAGACCGGACAAAGGGAGGCTACTATAAGCCATTGAAATTGCTACATTTGTTATTGTTAACAAATTACCCATTAAATAGAATCTAATGCCGGAATTTTTCCATTTACTGGGACGAGCAAAAGTCCGTTAAATACGTTTCAACATCGCGAATTAACGCTTGGAAGGCCGGAACTGCACGGCGCAGGCAGCGGCGATGGCGTCCCGTTCTGGTCTTTTCCTATTATTATCAATGGCTTGAACGCGCCCAAGCTGCGTTAACCTGGCGTCAAGGCGATTTCGCTGAAGATCTTCCAAAAGAAGGAATGCCCATTTGCAGGACGCACAAAAAATGGACCATGCCGCCCTAAACGCCCGATGCCCTAGAGCCTATCCGCTATTGATTGAATTAAAAGCGGGCTCTAAATTTCTGTTTTGTCGTGCGTCTTATCGGAAAACCGCTTCGCACTTTTCCGGACGCTATCTAGCGCTTGCGGGGAGCGGGAACGGCAGAGACATTCCGCTGGATGGGCGAGACTGCGATGGTCCCCAAGGCATTGCAATCCGCGAAATTCCCGGTCACGACGCCGTATCGCAGCATGACGGGAAACTGCGCCGCGTACGTTCCCGGAACAGCGTTCCCCTTCTGGAGGTAAACGCGGAGATAGGCGGTGGCCGACATCGGGCCGTCGCCGGTGCGTTGAACGATGGCGGCCTGGTTCATGGCAACCGTGCCCCACGGTCTCGCGAGCGAGACGTCCTGAAAGATTTGCATGGGTAGCGCTCCGGTGCCTTTCGCAGGAACGAGCGCGCGCTGCCCCGATGCGCCAACCTCGACGCAGGCGGCGATGCTGGCCCCTTGCGATCCTGTGCAGGTGACGGTGATGGCGCCGCGCGCATCGAAGGTACCCGCGCCCATCCCGGCAATGCTGTCGAACTGGACCGGGGTCGCGGTCACGGAGCAAACAAGCTGCGCCTCCGCCGGCGGCGCGCCCGCAAGCGCAAACAGCACAAATAAAAGCCGCTTCATGGCCGCCCTTTCCGATGTGTTGAGATCGTTTCCCCGGCAAGCGGCTCGGCGCTCATCCGGGGTCTTTGCACATTGCAAGCACTTGCGTTTTGGCTATCCCGGCTATAGCCAGAAACCGTTCCGGTATGAAGAAGGGAAATCATCGCTTGGCCTTTACGGTGATGCCGCCGGTTTCCGCGGCGACTTGCGTGGATGCGCAGACCACGCCGGGGATGCGAACCTGACCGTTCGCGTCGGGCGCAAAGTCGAACGAGGCATTGCAGGACGACCCATCCGGCTTCTTGATCAACGCCGAGTTCGAGGGCGCAAGGCCGGTAAGATAAGCCTCGCCGTCATAGCCGATCGCGAAAACCGTCTCACCGCCGTTCACCCACACTTCCGATGCGACCGGGAGCCATTCGCCTTTGCCGTCCTTGAAGCTCACCATCGCGGAGGGGGGAGCCGCGTTGCCCTTGAAGCGCACGGTGAGCCCGCCGCGCGCGCCCGGCACGACAACCTGCCTCGTCTCCGGCATATCGGCTTGCACCGGCAGGCTCGCCGGGTCGATGGCGATGGTGTTCTCCTGCCTTGCCCGCATGGCGGGGATGAGCAGCATGCCCGCCGAATCCGTATCGCCAATCGGATTGTTGTCGTAGAGCACGCGCGCGTTGGGGATGCCGGTGTCGACAACGGCGAAGGAGTTGTCGATGCGGTTGGCGAAATGCACGCCGTTCAGGAACGCGATCGCCCCATCCATCTGCGCCGTGACCTGGGCGCTCTTGCCGGTCTCTATGACGCCCGCGGATCCCTGGAACGCGGAGGCGCGATAGCTGGCCGTGGCGGAATTATAAGGCTGCGGCCCTTCCAGCGCCGTAACCGAATAGCCGTAGCTCCCCGGCTCCTGCCCGAGGCTGCGTGAGAAGGAGCCGCCTGCGCCGTACGTGTTGTTGCCGGCTTCAGCGATGGCCGACGCGCTGTAGCTGCCCCAATAGTAGCTGACTGCGGCATAGGCGCCGTAACTGTTCTTCTGATCGAAATCGTTGAATGCATTCAGAGAGACCGTGCTGTGGTCCCAGTAAAATGGGCGACTGTATGACACCGTCCCGACCTTGCTGGCGCTGCCGCCGTAATAGAGGCTGTCGGTGTAGCTGAGATTGACAAAGCTCTCGTCGAAAAAGACCGGGATCGAAAGCGACACCTGATCCTGCCGCTTATAGCCATCCGCAAGTCCGGGCGCGCAGCCGGCAATGAGGGGGCCGCATTTCGGCGCGGTGACGGAGGCAAGATCTTCATAATCGCCAATGGCTTGCAGCGCCCGCGCCATGAAGCGCGCCCCCCAGAGGCTGGTCTCGAACGAGGCGTAAGCCTGCCCGCCGATAGCGCCATCATAGTCGCTGCCCGAGAGCGCGACCGAGGCGACCCCATAATGCCAGAGGCCGAAATTCAAGCCCGCTCCGGCATTGGAGAGCCCCGCGCCGCCCTCGGCGTGCCCTTCAACAGTAATGCGGTCCGTCACGCCATAGCGAAAGCTCGCCGAGCCGATAGGGTTGCCGTCATAGCTATCGGAATAGAGGCCGTAGAACTGGCGCGCGAAGCCCGCCTCGACCGAATAGTCGAACAGGCCGGGAGCGATCAGATTGGTGGAGTTGTAATAGGCGTATTCGGTGACGGTTTCCTTGCCGGTCGGGTCCCGCAGCACGATGCGCATTGTGCCGGGGCCGGTCGCAATCGGAATATTGTTAATGTTGAACGGACCTCCCGTGATTTCCTGCGAAAACGTGCGCGCCTGGTTGGCGAACACCTCAACGGTCGAGGGCACCGCCGCGCTGCCGGAAAATTGCGGGAGCGGCTGGGTCACGAGGTCGGGCCGCAGCTGGAAATCGCGGCGGACCTGAATGCCGCCCATGCGGATCGAGGTCGTCCAGTTCAGCGAGCCGGAGATGAAGTCGCCTGCGGAATAGGTGACGAGCGTGCCGGGCTCTTCGTAGAACCAGCGCGTGTCGAGCCGCAGAAAATTGGGCGTCAGCTCGGTCGCAGTCGAGTTCGCCGTAAAGGACTGGTTGAACATGCCATATTGCGAGAAGACATGGCCGTCCACGGTCGCGGAGACACCCTGGTATTGCGGATAATAGTTCGTCGTAAGGTCGGAGTTACCGCCGCTCGCGAACAACGCATAGTTGAAGACGGCGCTCCAATCCTGCCCCACGCTTGCCTGAGGGCCTTTGCGGCGCGCGTCGAATTCGAGTGGCACGCGCGCGTCATCGGAAACTTTCAAGCGAATGTTCTGGGCGTCGACATCGTAACGGTAGGTGATGCCCGGCAGTTTTTCCAGGCACACCCCGCCGCTCGCATGCATGGCCGCCTCCGGAACCTTGAGGTTGAACTCCTTCAGATCCTCGGGCGCGATGGTCATGCATCCGTCGCCAAAGTGATGGAAGGCGGCCAGTTTTTTTGTGTCGTAATCGTTGAGGAAGACCGCGAGAAACAGGTCTTCTTTCGCCGAAATGAAGGCCGGAAGATAAGAGCCGGCATTATCGCCGGCTCCGGCCACATTCGGAAGGGCAAGCGCTGCATCTCCGACGCACCACACCAAGCAGGGCAGAACGAGCGCGGCCTTGCCAGCGGCGCTAACCGCTCCTGCCAGCGAACGCGGACGCATTGATTGGCCCCGTATCGCTTTCTGCTTTGATCGTCAGCGTCTTGCCGGCGGCTGCTCCCGACAGCTCCCATGACTTGGTCTGGCCACCGAGCACGTAAGCCAGACCGCCATTCTTAACGAGGTCGTTGTTCTTCTCGTCGGTGACCGCGAGCCGCGTGAGCTTGACGCGCTTCTGCCCGGCATTCGCCGCCTCAAGGGTGAACTCCCCTTGCGCTCCACAACTCTCCATATGAGCGACCTGGGCGCGCATCAGTGCCGGTGAAGAAAACCGGCAAGCTCTGACGAACGAGAGGGCGACGCTTCCAGCCTGCAGCTTCTTCCTGTCCGGGATCTGGTCGATGAGGACACGGTATGTTTCCTCACCGTACTCAGGCGTCTTCGCGACCCTGACAAGCCTGAATGTGCTCGGGATACCACCGCGAACGGTCAATACGGGCGGACTGACGACCACATCATCAGTCTTTTCAAGCTTGTCCTCGCCATCGGCCTGGGACCAGCGGAAGACGCGCGCCTGAACGGCGACGCCTTCCTTGCTGTCGGTTTCGAAGGTCAAAACCGAGCTAGCTAGCCGCGGTCGGGAGGTCAATCGTTAAGGGCGTAACCCTTAACGACTGTGCCTCCACAGGACCGATAGCCGAGGAGACGAGCAGCGTCCACGCTGCAAGAGCTTTAACTCGGCTCATAACGCAATCCTAATATGAAACCGTTATCGTGACTTGATCGCTGTAGCTGTCAACGGTGCGCACCGGCAGGGTGGGCAATCGCCGAGAACAGTGATCGTATTTTGGCCCATTTGCGGCCTTTGCGGTTTGAGCCGTCCACTGAGTTTTGCTGTCGGTCCGAATAAAGTTCGTATGCCATAAGTATAGGGATTGGTTCCCGTGCCCGACATGTAACGCTGAGAACCGTTATTATGCCTGCCTGTATCGACAAGTCCACGCTGATTGAAGTTCCTGGAGTACAACTTACGTTATATGGTTGTTTGCGCCGACATATCGTCGGGGGCAACGAATCCGAAACCGAGCGTAGAGTTTGCAACAGTACAGGAAGCCGTTACTTGCATTGTGACGTTCAAGGTACCGGTAGCCGGACTAGTTAGCATGAGCGCCGGACAAGCCGAGGGCCATCGCTGCGGCGGCGAGCGCCGCGCGTGAAAGAAGCGTTTTCATGTGGAAGAATCCTAGTTAAGTCCCCAGTGCAGAAGGGAAAAAGATTTATTCCCCCTCGGAGAAAAAATTATCACGACTGCCGATAGGTAGAAACCGGTTATTTCCAAGCGTTTTGGCTTCTGTTAAATCGGTGCAACAAGAAAATTGGGGAAAAGAAGGAAGCGCCCGATTTAAGCCTCTGAAAAGGCTGAGCTATAACTTTTAGCTGTATATCTACACGGCAATTACCAGGAGTAATTGTCAAGAAAACTATCGGTGCTTTTCGAGCTAATGTGTTTATTCCATTTTGCGAAAGTCGGACCAGCCCGTGAGGCGGCGAGGAAGTCGGGGGCCGTGGCTTGCCAATGATCATCCGTGTCTATGGCGCGGGCTGGCTCATCCCGGATACGTGCCGTGGCCCGTATCTGGGCATCGCGACACGTTCAAATGCCTAGATTTTGACGACGCCGGTGGAAACGCCCGTGGGCGCGCGCGGTATCACGCTTCCTGCTATCAAACGCCTTCAGTCCAAGGAAGGCCGTGGCGGAGGAAAGCTGCACGGCAGGTGTTCGCCATGAGATAGGCGACGGTCATGGGACCGACACCTCCAGGCACGGGCGTGATAGCGCTTGCGACGTGGCGCGCGCTTTCGAAATCGACATCACCGACGAGTTTCGTCTTGCCTTCCAGCGCTGGTACCCGGTTGATCCCGACATCGACGACGATTGCGCCCGGCTTGATCCAGACGCCTGGAATCATCCCTGGACGGCCCACGGCGGCCACAAGAATGTCGGCCTTCGAGACAACCGCGCCGAGATCCTGGGTTCTGGAATGCGCAATCGTCACCGTGCAGTTTTCCGCCAACAGAAGATGCGCCATCGGCTTGCCGACGATGTTAGATCGCCCGACGACAACGGCGTTAAGCCCCGCGAGGTTCTCGCGGGCGCTCTTGATGAGCCGCAGGCAGCCGAGCGGCGTGCAGGGCACGAACGCCGGTTTGCCAATAAAGAGGCGGCCAGCGTTCACCACATGAAAACCGTCGACGTCCTTTTCGGGCGAGATGGCTGCGATAGCGTCGTCCGCGTTGAGATGCGCTGGTAAGGGAAGCTGGACAAGAATGCCGTCGACAGCGTCGTCCGCGTTCAGCGACGCGATCAGATCGAGAAGCCCGGCCTTGCTGATATCGGCGGGCGGCCGATGCTCGACAGAAAGGAAGCCAAGCTCGCGAGCCAGCTTGAGCTTGCTGCGCACGTAAACCTGGCTCGCGGGGTTCTCGCCCGCGAGCACCACAGCAAGCCCGGGCGGCCGCCCGGAAGCGGCTGCGAAAGCTGCGGCGCGCTCGGCAACCTGTCCCTTGATCTCGGCAGCCATGGCAACGCCGTTCAGGATCTGTGCTTCAGCCATCGCTTACCTTTTCTTCTTGGGTGCGTCTTGTGAAAGACTGGCGAGGAGTGCTGAGACCTTTTCTAGCAGCTTTTCGGGGTCGCCTTCCACCGCAACCGATTTCAATCTCGACTTTTGGCCGGAAGCCAGAGACACGGAGGACTTAGGCACACCAAGCCAGTCCGCGACCAAGGCGAGAAGCGCCGCGTTGGCCTTGCCGTCTTCGGGCGGCGTCGTCACGTAGGCTTTCAGAACCGGCTTCCCGCCATGATCCTCAACGCCGGAGATGCGCGCTGCGCTGCTTTTCGGTGTCAGGCGAATATGCAGCACAACGCAATCCGCTTTCCGCGTAGCGGGCATGCTCATGGCTGAACTTTCAGGCGCTCCCCGGCGAACCTTAAATCAGCCAGTTCAAGAGAACAACGTCGCGGATGAAGATCAGACCAAGGATCAGAATCACCGGCGAGATGTCGAGTCCGCCCAGATCGGGCAGCACCTTGCGAATAGGACGGAGAGCCGGCTCGGTAAGGCGATACAGGCTGTCGGCAATCGTATAGACCGCGCGGTTCCGGCGGTTCACAACGTCGAAGGCGATCAGCCAGCTCAGGATCGCCCCGATGATGATCACCCAGATATAGAGCGAGATCACCATCGCTATAAAACCGATTAATGCATGCATTGGCTTTGCCTCCCCGCAAGCTCGATGCCGACTCTTTAGCTTGGTGCATACGGCTCTACAAGGGATTCGCGCGACGGCACAGCGCTTTGCCACATTCTTCGCGTCGACCTTCGACGTATCCAGCCAACCTCGTCCTTCGACGGGCTTAAGATGAGGTTTGGCTCGCCCTCATGGTAAGATGGCCGAAAGCCGTCTCAAACCATGAGGGCGATAAAGCTAGCGGCGGATACCAAGCCGGGCGATGAGATCGCGATAGCGGCCCTCGTTCTTGCTCTTCACGTAGTCGAGCAGGCGACGGCGCTGGCTGACGAGCTTCAAAAGCCCGCGGCGCGAGTGGTTGTCTTTCTTATGGGTCTTGAAATGTTCCGTCAGGTTGGCGATTCGTTCCGTGAGTACAGCCACCTGAACTTCTGGGGAGCCCGTGTCACCTGGCTTCGTCCCATATTCTCCAATAAGCGCGGTTTTGCGCTCTGCAGTAATCGACATCGGTCATCTCCGTCCGCTTTTTGCTGATCCGGCTTCAGGCGGGGATATTGAAAACCCGGATCGGATGCATCTCGCCGCGCTCCACCTCGCCAATGGCGACGAGGACCCCGCGAGAGGTCGCATAGATCGGGCCTTTCAGGATTGGTGCGTTCCCGCCTCGTATGAGGATGGATTGCCCCCGCTTCAGCCTGGCTGCATCGTCCCCGCTTACGGCGAGCGCCGGGATGCCGTCCAGCGCCGTCTCGACAGGGGTGACCGTGCCCAAAAGAGCATCGTAGCCGCCGGCACTATTGCTTAAGTCTTCCAGCTTTTCCAGGGAAATCGCGTTCTTTTCGTCGAATGGTCCAACGGATGTTCGCCTGAGCGCCGCGATGTGGCCGTGGCAGCCGAGCGCGCGGCCCAGATCGCGGGCGATGGAGCGGACGTAGGTGCCTTTGCCGCAGGCGCAGATAAGACGCGTGAGGTCGGGCGAAATCGTTTCCTCGATCTCAAGCTCGTAGACCGAAACGAGCCTGGGCTGGAGCTCGACCGTCTCGCCGTCGCGCGCGAGATCGTAGGCGCGCTCGCCCTCGATCTTGATTGCCGAATAGCAGGGCGGAACCTGCATGATGTCACCGATGAAGGCCGGCAAAGCTGCTTCGAAGGCCTCGCGGCTCGGCCTCACGTCGCTCGTCCGAACGGGCTGCCCCTCGGCGTCGTCGGTATCGGTCTCGATGCCCCAGCGAATGGTGAAATCGTAGGTCTTCTCGCAATCCACCACATGCGCGACCGTTTTCGTGGCCTCTCCAAAAGCGATCGGCAGCACGCCCGTCGCCAGCGGATCGAGGGTGCCGGCGTGACCAACCTTCTTCGGATTGAACAAACGCTTCAGGCGGCCAAGCGCCTGGTTCGAGGTTAACCCTTGGGGCTTATCGAGAATAAGCCAGCCATTGATGTCATTGCCTTTGCGGCGCGCCATGTCTTTTCGCTTTACGGTCTACGACTTCAAATCACGGGCGACTTCGGGAGAGCGCAAGAGCTCGTCAATACGGCCAGCCTCATCGATCACGTGATCGCCTTTGAATACCAGCTCGGGCACATATTTCAACTCGATGCGGCGCGCAAGCTCCCCGCGCAAAAATCGATGATGGCGGTTAAGGGCTTCGGCGATGGCGTCGCTGTCCTTCCCGCTGAGCGCACTTGTGAAGACGACCGCATGCTTCAGGTCTGGGCTCAGCCGTACCTCGGCCACGGTGATAATTTCGCCCGTGAGCTCGTTGTCCTGAATGTCCTCGGCCCGGAAAATCTCCGCGAGCGCATGCCGCAAAAGTTCACCGGCGCGAAGCTGTCTTTGTGTGGGGCCTTTTTTTGGTTGGTGTTTCATGGTGCGCCTCTCAAACTTTGCATAGTTACGCGGAATCCAGCGCGAGACAAGCAGCTGCGAATATCCTGAACAGCAGGTTTTCAACCCACTGTCCAGGATGGTAATGCCCCCATTTTTATATTCAGCATTACGCATATTGCAGCACAGGTAGATTTCAATGACGATTGCACAAGTTATTGACAGTCCAAGCAAATGTCGTGACGCTAGTTCTTCGTCGGCTCAATTCGGCCTCTTTTGTTGCCCTGGTCTTCCTTCTGCAGGGAGCAGTCTGGCTCGATCCGGTTAGATGTCGCGGAGGGCGTCATTGACGGCCCGAACTGGCAGCTTTCCTATTTGCGTCACCCACCTCTTTCGTCGTGGCTGTCCGGGCTTACCTCGACCCTCGGCTCATTTCGTTACGCGGCGGTTTATGCGCTCGGCTGGGCGTTTGCAAGCGGCGCTTTTGTTGTGCTCGCACTGTTTCTCAGCCGTCAAGATAACTCCAGAGCCGGTCTTGTGGCACTTTTGGCGGGTCTTGCTTCCCCATTTGCGACTTACGTGCCTTTGAATTTCAACCATAATATCACTCTTATGTTTTTCTGGGCGCTTTCGCTGGCCCGTGCGTGGCGGGCGTTCTCGCGTAGCGCACTTGGCGACTGGCTCATCTTCGGCGCCGTGGCGGGGTTCGGGTTATGGGCCAAGTATGCCCTGCTCCATCTGTTGCTTCCCCTTGTCATTCTGTTCTGGCTTGTGCCCGAGTGGCGCCGGCAGGCTGTTAAGCCGGGTCCGTGGCTGGCGATCCTTCTGTGCGGGACGATTATCGCGCCGCACTTCGCCGACGCCCTGGCCAAGAGCGCGACCACAGTCGGTTTCGCCGTACGCACCATGCCTGCGCCCCTTGGCGAGAGGCTGCTTTGGACTGGGGAATTTGCACTCAACTGCACGTTTACTCAAGTGTGCATGGCGCTGCTGGCTTTCGCATCAGGAGGTCGCGCCTCTCTGATGCAGGGTTGGCGCCAGTTTCGCGAGTTTAGCCTTGCATCGCGTTTCGAACAATTCCTATGCGTTGCCGCCTTGGCGCCGGTGGCGATTGTGCTGGTCGCGGCGCTCCTGGGCGTTAAGCCACATTTTCTGTGGCAGACGCCCTTCGCGGTCTCTTTCGCCGCTTTTTGGGGACACGCGGCGGCGATAGGAGGACGGTTCAATCGGCGCCGTCTTTTCAGGGTCAGCCATGCTGGCCTGCCTGCTTGCGTTCACATACGCCGTCGTGTCCGAATTCGAGCATTCGGTTTCAAACGGACCGGCGCTTGCGGCGCTGGCCGAACGCTATTGGGCCGAGCGACACAGCGGGGGTATTCCGTTCCTGGTGAGCCTCAATGCGCAGCACGGCCGCCAAGCGGCAGGCTCGATAGCGTTTGATTTGCCGTATCGCGTTGAAACGCTGGAAGAGGGCGATCCCGCGAAAGCGACTTGGTTCGATGTGAACGCTTTGAAGCGGGAAGGCGCCCTTGTGGTAATGACGGCGCCGCCGGCAAACGGCGTCATCGTTATGGGTAAGGCTGTCGAAAATATAGAAGCATTCGAGCGCCCGATGCAACAAAGCGGCCGACCTCATTTCATCTATTTCGGCGAATTCCCGGGGAGAAATCTTTCCGTCATCACTTCCGCTAACGAGAAGTGAAAGCTCAATAAACCATCAGACAACATGCACCGTACCATTTTAATGCATCGGGCGTTCAATCGGACGCGGACGTCTGGACGCTTTTTTATATGCATGTTGCCTCTCCTCATACCCCGGACCGGCTTGTGTTTCTTCTTTGCGTTCGAATGGCCTGATCCCAGGATCTTGCGCAAAAGCGCCTTGCCAGGATGTTAACGCGGCACAAGTCATTGATACGAAAGTGAAATTTACGGGTCAAGCGGCCGTCCTCAGCGCGCGCCCCGCGCCCTTGCAGGCCCATGTGTGGTTAACAAGCAAAGTCGAAATATATTTAACGGACTTTTGCGCGTCCCAGTAAATGAAAAAATTCCCGCATTAAGTTCTATTGAATAGGGGCTCGGCTGAAGACAGAAAACCACACATTTTCCGGGAGTTAGGCCTCGCTTATCCGTAGGCGGCCTAAGGCGCGTAGGCGCCCCGCTTCGCGGCACTTTAAACGATTTTTAAGCATACAGCGGCAGGAAATAAATCGGGCGCCCGCCAGTTAACCAACTTAGTATTAAAGCTCGGCGGCGGCGACGAAGGGTTAACCATAAGGCGGCCGGCGAGCACCATCCGAGACAGCGATTAAACACGCCGCGATTCGTGTGAAGGGCGCTAGCGCTAGCTGCACCATATGCTCGTTTGCAAGCAGTCGAACCCGGTTGGTGATCGCATTGCATCAATCGGCTTTAAGCGCCGTGGCCTCGGATCTTGTTTTGATATCGAAATAAGAAGTTCTTGAATGACGCAACAGCTTGCGAACTAGGTATCTTCTCAATGGAGCGTCGTAGACTCTATCGATTAATACGCAAATAGGGACTATCAAAAATATTAAAGTAAAGTCAACCTGCATGCCAAGTCGTAGCCCAACTTTGTTAAAGACAGCAGTTAAAAATCCATGCAAAGGCTGGTGAATTGCATAGATGGCGTACGAAGCGGTGCCTAAACTTGCAAACACCGGTAGTAATATTCCCTTGGGCTCGTTGTTTGCCGCTAAGAACACCAAAAACGGGAATCCAATAAGAATGCTAAACGCTCCCCCCCAGGTAGACGGCAACATCAGGAAAGCAGTAAAAATGGCAACAATAATTGGGCTTGGGATAGATGGGCATGTGATATTTTTCTGATAAAGTCTATAGATCAAGACACCTGCTGGGAATGAATACGAGACTCTCAAGAGTCCCAACTCCACGTTTGACCAATTCGGTCCGCAGTCACCAAACGAGGTATTAGTCATAAACTGAAATGATATAAGGGATAAACCAGAAAATATCAAAAATCTAAAAATATTAGCGGCAGTCCAATAACGGAACGACATTGCATAAATACAATTTATCAGTATTTCAAATAATAAAGACCAAGCTGGAATATTGAGTGGATAAAGGCTTGCTTGAGACCATTCGGTATTCTGAGTAGGCGTTGGTAACATTAAAAGCGCCCACGGTATTGCATTAAACAAATTAACGTTAGTCTCTATGATTCGACCCTTGGTTAAGAAAGAGATTGCAACTACAAGTATTGAAAAAAGTGTGCCAAAAAGATATAAAGGATACAAGCGTACCAAACGGATAATGAAAAAATCTCTAAGCGGAAGTCCGATCTCTAGTCGTTCCTCATAGGAATGAGCGATAACAAATCCGCTCAAAACAAAAAATAAATCTACTGCAAGAAATCCATTTTCTAAATTCAGTGGATCCCGCAACGACCAATGGAAACCAACGACCACAAGCGCAGCAAAGCCTCGAAGGCCATTCATGGTTTCAAATACATGCTTACCCGACATGCAAAAGTCTCCGTGGATCAGCGAGGTGTAGTTCAACCTCAACCGCGACAATCCATTGAGTTCAATCTAAAGTTGTAGACCGCCTAGCATCCCTATCACTCTCGGAGCTAGCTTCACTTGGATCTTTCCACAAGGAAGCGGTCTGCAGGCCAGCGCGCACGAAACGCTCAAGGCTGAGATGATCCAGGTTCCCGGCTGCGCTGAGAAAAGCGCACAGGACGTTCGAGACACGAGCGCTTGTCGGTATTGGAGTGCCGAAAGCCTCGCGGGCCTCCCTGGCCAGCCGCTGGTACAAGCACTCAAAGCTGCCTGATAAGACTGTTCAAGGTGAAGCGCCGGTTTAGTTAGCGTTAGGGGATACCGGCCATCCGCCGGGCAGACGCCGAAATGGCGGGGCGGCGCGGTCAGGCGGCCCGCCGTCGCTCGGCGAGGGTTTTGGCGCAGGCGGCTGCTGAACTCGAAATGGCTGGGCCGCCGCTACGGCTGATTCGGTATCATCAGCCTTGAGCGTCGCGTTTCGAGGACTCAATGAAGCCGACATAGACGTCGTCGTATTTTTTTATGTGGTAGGTCAGCCAGCTGCGGAGGTTCACGCCAAGGTCCGGCGAGAACGGGACAGTACCGTGACTGAGGGAAGACGTGAAACTCTTGAGGATCTGAATCAAATAATCATGGTCACGCTTATGAAAAATCAGTTCCGGAAATTCATGCGAGGCCATCAGCGCCTCTTCATGCTGGAAATGCGACTTGGCTATTTCCAA
The DNA here is from genome assembly GCA_963829495.1 of uncultured Alphaproteobacteria bacterium. Lineage (GTDB taxonomy): Bacteria > Pseudomonadota > Alphaproteobacteria > Rhizobiales > Rhodomicrobiaceae > Rhodomicrobium. The sequence continues at coordinate 5,492 of CAWHIT010000011.1, read as the reverse complement.
CAGTTCTTCGAGGAGAACAATGACCCGTCTTACGTCTGAAGGGCTTTGATTGGAAGGTGTCAAAAAGAAAAATTCGACCTGCTTGGAAGCATTATCGATGTGCTCCGCAATGAGACGATGTTCTTCAACAATTGACTGGTCCCGTTCTGAATTTGCCTCTTGATCAACGAGGGAAGCGGTCATCGAAATTGGCCCTTAAGCAAGAGGATTTGGCGTGTCTAAAACTCAATCGAATGCCAAGATAGAAGAATGTCAAAGCACGAAAATGTCATAAAAGTGTCATTTGGTGAATGATTGCCGATGTGACGGCGGCCGCTCAGCAAAAAGGGACTGCCGGAACAAAGACGATGTCACAGTGTGCTTACCGAGCCACCATACCGCCCACGACCGGGTCTGCCGCGCCCGTCGTTCCAGGGAAGGTTGAGGGCAGTTTCTTCAAGCGCCGCACGGCGAGATAGGCGAAAGCCTGCGCTTCCATGAAATCGGAGCTGAAGCCAGCCATGTCGGCTGTCATCATGTCGGGGCCGAGCACGCGTCGCAGCCCCTCCATCATGTGCGGGTTGTGGGTGCCCCCGCCCGAGATGATCCAGGTTCTGCGGCTGGCGCGGGAAAATGGCGCGCGGCGGCGGCTATGCCTGCAATGGTGAAGGCCGTGAGCGTCGGCTGCGCCTTCGGGGCCGCTCAGATGCGCGAGCGCATCCAAGGGAAATGCGCCCCGATCCAGCGATTTCGGCGGCGGCGCGCTGAAAAAGGGATGCGACAGGAGCGCCGCAAGCGCCTGCCGGTTCACGGTTCCGGCCAACGCCAGCCGCGAGTCCCTGTCCAGAGGCTCTCCGATGTGCTTCATGGCCCAGTCGTCGAGCAGGCAATTTCCGGCGCCGGCATCGAACGCGATCAGCCCTTCGGCTGGCCCGTCCGGCACATAGGTCACATTTGCTATGCCGCCGATATTCACGAACGCGGCGGGCAGTTCGAAGCTTCTCGCGCAAAGCCAGCGCGCGATGGAAGATGGGCACGAGCGGCGCGCCCTGGCCCCCCTGTCTCCATATCGGCGGCCCTGAAATCGTAAACGACCGGAACGCCGAGCGCATTGCTGAGGGCCGCGCCATCCCCAAGCTGCACGGTCAACCCTCGCTCTGGCCTGTGGATAACGGTCTGGCCGTGAAAGCCGACGACATCCACGTGCGCAAGCTCAATCCCATTGCTTGCCGCGAAGGTTTTCACGCATTCGGCGTGTTTCGCGGTCAGCATGCTTTCGGCGATGGAGAGGACGCCGCTCCGATCTGTGCGATGCACGATGCCGCGCGCCCAGTCCATGGCCTCGCGCAACAACTGCCGCTCAAGCGCGGTATAGGCGAACCCGGCCGCCGGTCCTAGCGAATGGACCGCTTCACCGTCCGTCTCGATCAGCGCCACGTCGACGCCATCCATGGAGGTGCCGCTCATAAGCCCGATCGCCTTCATCACCCCTCGCTTGACGCAAAATACGAATGCCTTACATGGTGCCGTCTCTGCTACACGCTACCAGCCGAACTGTCGAGGAGCGTGGGAGCGAAGGAGGACATCATGCCGGCCGCATCCGGAAATTTATGGGATTTCGTTCAAGTTTTAAGAGAGCGCGGTTACATCCATCAGGTTTCCGACGAGGAAGGGCTGCGCGCGCTGGCCGCGAAAGGCCCGATCACCGCCTATATCGGCTTCGATTGCACCGCGCCAAGCCTGCATGTCGGCAATCTCATCGGCATCATGATGCTTCGCGTGTTGCAGCGCTGCGGGCATCGGCCGATCGCGTTGATTGGCGGCGGCACGACCAAGGTCGGCGATCCATCCGGCAAGGACGAGAGCCGGAAGCTTCTGACCGAAGCCGAGATCGACGCAAACAAGGCGCGGATCAGGGACACCTTCGGGAAGTTCCTGACTTTCGGGGAGGGCAAAACAGATGCGTTCCTCGTCGATAACAACGAGTGGCTCAAGGACCTCTATTACATCGATTTTCTGCGCGAATACGGCCGCCACTTCACCATCAATCGGATGCTCACCTTCAATTCGGTGAAGCTGAGGCTTGAGCGCGAGCAGCCGCTGACCTTCCTCGAATTCAACTACATGCTGCTCCAGGCTTACGATTTTCTTGAGCTTGCCCGCCGCCACAACTGCGTGCTGCAGATGGGCGGCTCGGACCAGTGGGGCAACATCGTCAACGGCATCGAGCTTGCGCCGCCGCGTCGAAGGCCGCGAGTTGTTCGCGCTGACGACGCCGCTTCTCACCACATCCTCAGGCGCGAAGATGGGCAAGACGGTCAAGGGCGCGGTCTGGCTGAACGCGGATATGCTGAGCCCCTACGATTATTGGCAGTTCTGGCGCAACACCGAGGATGGCGACGTGGGCCGTTTCCTGCGCCTGTTTACCGAACTGCCACTAGATGAGATCGCCCGGCTTGAGGCACTGTCCGGCTCCGAGATCAACGAGGCGAAGAAGGTGCTCGCGACCGAGGCAACGGCGCTCCTGCATGGGCGTGAGGCTGCCGATGCTGCCGCCGAAACCGCGCGCAAGGCTTTCGAGGAGGGCGCGGCGGCGGAAGGACTGCCGACCGTCGAAATTTCGAGGGAAGAACTGAACAAGGGGATCGGCATTTTGACCGCCAACACGGCGGCTGGCCTGGTTGCTTCGACGAGCGAGGCCCGGCGACAGATCAAGGGCGGCGCAGTCCGTGTCAACGACATCGTGGCCACCGATGAGCGTGCGGTGCTGACGCTCAAGGACATGAATGCGGATGGCGTCATCAAGCTTTCGCTGGGCAAGAAGCGCCATGTTTTGCTGCGCCCGACGCCGTAACGCGCCGCCGGGGTTCGTCGCAAAAAAAAATCGATCGCGTCAGCCAGGGCCGGACGCGATCGCGCTCTATTCCAATGCCAGACGGCTTTCCGTCTAATCTTTTTGTTGCCAGCGCCGTCATCCCGGAAAAGCGACGCCTTATCCGGGATCGTTACAATCGAGGCGCTTATTTTTTGCGATCCCGGATAGCGCTTCGCTTACCGGGATGACGATGCTTTGCTTAGCCTTTCTTAGGCTGCCTCACCAACGTCAAGGCGATGATGATGCCAAGGGCTGCCAGCGCGCCGGTGACGTAGAAGGCATAGATATAGCTGCCGAACACGTCCTTGGCTTGACCTGCGATGAACCCAGCCGCTATGGCGCCGATTCCATAGGCTGAAAAGATCACGCCATAATTCGCGGCGGAGTTCTTAATGCCGAAGAAGGTCGCGGTGGCAGTTGGTGCGATAGCCAGCCAGGATCCCAAGGCCGCCCAGAGGCAGGCAAAGCAAAACATGAACAGGATCAGTGTGCCTTCGCCGGCAAAGAGCACCATCAACACTGAGGCCAACAACACCAGGACAGCGGACAGCGCCGCCGCTTTCCCGGGCCCACCGCGTCCGTCAAAAATCCGAAGACGGGCCGGCCGCCGCCATTAAACAGGGCGAAGAACGCAACCAGGCCTGCCGCCGTCTTGGCATCCACCTTGATGATTTCCTGACCGACGCCACTGGCGATGCCGATCGCCATCAATCCGGCCAGGGAGCCGATAATAAAGCACAGCCACAAGCCCCACGCGGACAACGTCCCGAGCATCTCGCCGAGGTGTATGTCGACGGCAGCGCCCTTGCCGGTAGCGGGCTGCCATCCCGCCGGCTTCCAGCCAGCGGGCGGAAACTTCAGCAACAGCGACAGCAAGACCAGTGCTACCGCGAAGAAGATTCCCAGGAACGAAACGCTTAAAGAATGCCTTGAGATGCAATCAAATTGCTTGCCACATAAGCGGTGACGAGCGCCGATGCTCCGAAACCGAGAACCGTGGCGCCGACAGCGAGACCCTTGATATCCGGGAACCATCTTGTCGCGACTGCAATCGGAATGCCGTAAACGATGCCCACGCCTGCGCCGGCGATCACGCCATAAGTCAGATACATCTGATTGATATTCGACGCATATCCGGACAGTATCCAGCCCGCAGCCACAAGCAGGCTACCGAAAATGCTGATTAACCTGGGACTTAAGCCCCGTTGCACCACCCGTCCGGTGATAGGCATCAGGATGGTAAAAACTGCCAGAAACACCATAAACGGCAACAGTGTCTGAGTAGCCGTGATCTTCAATTCAGGAGTAGAGAAGAACTCTTGCAGGGGTTTTCTGAAGACGCTCCAGGCATAGACAGTGCCCAGACACAGGTTCATGACCATGCCCGCGAGTACGAATACCCATCTGCCGCTTTCCGCAGATAGCCCGTATACGTACACCCTTGTCTCAGCAGCGCTAACGCTAGCCATCTTTGTTTGCCTCCTTATATTTGTTTGGCTGAAAAGCAAGTATTTAAAATTTGCCTCGCTGGCCCCAATCCGGGCGGATAGCGCCCATGCGAGGGCGATCGTTGCCTTCCTTTCCTCCAGCTTGCAGGTTAGTGACTAGTAGCAGTTAGCCGTTTGATCTGGCGCAAATTTCTTTCTCAGCCTTTCGTTGAGTGGAGTGTCGCGGCTGACATTCGGCTGCCGTGAAACTTTGCGCCATCGATGGCGGTTGCCCTGGCGATATCCATGGAGCCTCTCATGATCGACCAAATCAGCGCCTTGAAGGCGCTTCGCAATCTCATCTCACGGAGGGTGTTTCTCGGCGCGGCCACTGCATCGGTTGCGACTTTGGCTGCAATTCCGAAAGCGAATTTCGACACGTTGCCGGCATAGCGCAATTCTCTGGCGGCTGCCGCGCCGCTAGAGATTTGAAACTAATCGAATGCGCCGCTGCTATGGCCTCGGCACAGGTCTCGCAATCAGCGTGGCGATGTTCTATTGGAGGTTATTCGAGAAGCTCAAACACTAGGCGGTGCCCGATCACGCGAAGCTTTGGGCGCGCCAGGAACAGGGAGCCAAAACGGTGCAGTGTGAATTCGAAAGCTCCAATTGATTACAAACGATATTTGAGCAGGCTTCGGCCGGGAATCTAGCCCTGCCCATATTGACAATCCTTGCTGGACGAAGGGCCGCGTACCGTTGGGCGCTGGGACATTTCACCGTACCGTATGAGCAAAATACGCAGCACCTGCCCCTTTTCGGCTTTAACACCAAACCGCACCCTTCGCACTTATAGAAGCCCTGGATTGCGTCCTCGGACATGATCTCGTGGTGGCGATGCCCGCAGGATGGACATTCGATCGTCGATGTAATTTCAACCATAATTCTACTCGCCAATCCGTACACGCCTAAGTGAGTTCACTTCAAGCTTGTCATGGACAAACAAGCGGTAGCGCGACCTGTTCCACCCACGGCGCTTCTGACGCAGCGATTGTTGTGCGAGGCAACTCAGATTGATATCGGGCGGCAACTTGGTGTCAGCACACTGCTGCCGGGGACGGGACGGGCGCATATCAAGAACGTGCCGGGCCGCAAAACGGATGTGAACGACGCGACATGGATCCAAGCTCAATTCGGTGATCACCGACATC
>CAWHIT010000010.1:0-179021 GCA_963829495.1 uncultured Alphaproteobacteria bacterium | reverse complement strand
GCTAGACGGCTTAAACGCTCAGCCCCACGGTCCGCGCGTCCAGCCGGATGCTCCTCCCGGCGTCGCCGGAGATGCGGAGGGTTCAAGCCTCGGCTGGGATTCATCGTAGGTCAGATCAGGTGCGAACCGCCATAGCGGAATGAGAACAAGGCCCGCTACAAAGCCGCCGATATGAGCCCACCACGCGATCCCGCCGCCCACGGATGGCACGGCGAGGTCAATAAAGCCCTGCGCGAATTGAAACACAAACCAGATGAGCGCGTAGAAGAGGGCAGGCACCTTGAAGAAAAGCGGGATAACGACGATGAGGATCAAAATGGTGAGCTTCGCGCGCGGAAAGGTCGTGGCGTAGGCTCCAAGCACGCCTGCGATGGCTCCCGACGCGCCAAGTGCGGGCACCGCCGAATCCTGGTTGAAGAACGCATGCGCAAAGCTCGCGCACAGCCCGCAAACGAGATAGAAACTTAAAAACTGCAGCCGCCCGATGCGTCCCTCAAGGGACGATCCGAATATGAACAACGTCCACATATTGAGAATGAGATGCCACCACCCGCCATGCATGAAGGTGCCTTCGATGAAGGGGAGGTAGTCGGCGGGGCTTAATCCGTATGCGAGGGCCCAGCCCGGGTCGAAATAGCGGCGCGGCACAAGCGCGTGCTCGAATGAAAAAGCGATCGCCTCCTGCGGGCCTAGAGATTCCTGGTACAGAAACACCAAGGCGTTGATCAGGATCAGGCCGTAGGTGACGACCGGCGGAAAAGGGATCCTGATTGAGTCCTTAATGGGAAACATGGATAAGGCTTTTTGCGAGAGCTAAAGCTAGTACCTTGAAACATTGATCCACGAAACGCCAACACCCCTCACCCTCGCCCGGGGAGAGGAAGTTTGCTTGCGCTTGCAACACCGTCCCTTCTCGCCTTGCGGGAGAAGGGCAGGATGAGGGGGGATGCCGGGTGGTGCATGAGTCATCCTTCAGCGGTGGCGGATACTAGCCTGCAATCTTTTCTTTGATTGCGAGCAATACCTCCTCCACGTGGTCAAAAATCCAGTAATGGCCCGCGCCTTCGATCCGAAACAGTTCGCAACCGGGGATGATTTCCGCGAGGCGCAGAGACGCCGTCACCGGAACGTTGTTGTCGGCCGTACCCTGCCAGAGCAGAACGGGGGCTTTGATCGCTTCGAAAGGTATGTTCCAAGGCCTGGCGAAGATCCTCATCTCCTCCACAACGCCCCGCGCGCCTGGCCGGAACCCCTCGATCACGCCGGCGAGCAGGTTTTTCCGAACCTCCGGCCGCAAGAGGATGTGCTCGTCGGCGGGACCCGCGCGCCGCATGATCATCTGATACATCGTATCGGACGCATTCAGAAACATGAGGCGGCCAATCGAGAACGCGCCGAGCATGGCGGGCGTGAGATGTGGAAGCAGCTTGAAGGTGACGATCTGTGCGGCGGGGAGATCATCTGGCCCTTCCGGCGAATGCAGCGGGCCAACGGGGCTGATCAGTGCCGCGGCCGTGACGCTGTCCGGCAACAGAGCAGCGCATGCGGCCACGTAAGGGCCGCCACCGGAGATGCCAGCCAGGCCGAAGCGATCGAGCCCGAGCTTGTCAGCGAGAGCGCGAACATCCTGTGTCCAATCGGCGAGCGTCCGGTTTTCCTGGAAATCGGAGATCCCGAAACCGGGGCGGTCGGGCGCGATCAGGCGTAAGCCCAGTCGCCGCGCCGAGTCGTGAACGAGCCGAAACATGAACCGCGAGCCGGGCGTGCCATGGAACGCAAAGATTGGGATTCCCGAAGGGTCGCCGAACTCGGTGTGGCCCAGCTTCCGGCCATCGGGCAAACCGAGAAAACGGTCTTCGCCCGGCTTCTCCTCGCTGGCCTCAAACCGGAACTCATTCGTGGCTAAATCCATGACGTTTCTTATTCCTGGCGTTGAATATCCGGCTTGCGGATTTAGATATATTGGCAGGCTCCCTGAACATGGGAGCGCTCAGAGCTGAATGTTAGCACATCAAGGGAGAGAACGATGGCTGACGATGTTACGAGCAAAGGTCAAGGCGGACGCTTGCCATCCCGCTATCAAGACCCCTTCCAGTCTTTCCGGACAGAAGTGGACAGGCTTTTCGACAACTTTCTCGGTGGCGGTTTCCCGTCGTTGACGGGGCTCCGCCAGGGATTCCCGTCTGCGTCCCAAATGATGACGCCGACGCTGGACGTGAAGGAAAACGAGAAAGAAATCGTCGTGAAGGCGGATCTGCCCGGCCTGGACGAGAAGGACATCAACCTCACCGTCCATAACGGCGTTCTCAGCCTCCGAGGCGAGAAAAAGAGCGAGCACACCGACGAGCGGGAGAATTATCACGTCATGGAACGCAGCTATGGCTCGTTCCAGCGTTCGATCCGCCTGCCGGAGACGATCGATGAGGACAAGGCGGAAGCCCGGTTCGACAAGGGCGTTCTGACGATTACGCTTCCCAAGCGGCCGGAGATGGTCAGCACGCAGAAGAAGATTGAAATCAAGGGTGCATAACAGTCCCCTCCAGGCGATGGCCGGGCTAAGCAGACTTCGCCTGGTAAAGTGCCGTCATCCCGGAAGCCGCTTGCGGCTATCCGGGATCGCAAAAAACAAGCGCCCCGCTTCGTTACGATCCCGGATAAGGCTCCGCCTTTCCGGGAAGACAGCGGCAGCAAGGCGTTGGCGCCTTCGGCAAACTCTTAGCCTGCCCGGCCGGTCGGAACACCGGTCTTAAAGGCTTCAATCTGCTTATCGATTTCCGGGCTATCCCAATCAGCCGGGCCAACGAGGCGCGCAACTTCCTGACCGTTCTCGTTCACAACCACAGACAGTGGCAGCCCCGCGGCTTTCAAGTGGATGGCAGCCTCGCCAGTCGGGTCATTATAAAGCTTGAGATGCGTGATGGCTTGGCTGGCGAAGAATGCGGCAGGTTCTTTCAGCCCGCCACGGTCGGTGCTTAGAGCCACGACGACAAAGTTGTTGCCGCCTAGCTTCGCCTGGAGCCTGTCCAGCGAAGGCATCTCGACCTTGCAGGGAGCGCACCACGTCGCCCAAAGGTTGACGAGCACCATCCGGCCGCGCCAGTCAGAGAGACGAACCGCATGTCCCTCGGCGTCCGTGAACGCAAGGTCAGGAATCGGTTCCGGCTCGGCATGGCGAAGAAACCGGCCGGTGACACGATTTTCGACGTAGGCCGGGGCCTTGGCCGTATTTCTGGTTAAGCTCGTAAACGACACAGCCACGACCATCCCTGCCGAAACGGCAAGAATAGCCAAAGCCGCATACTTTAGCGCACCGCGGAGAAAAAGAGGCTTCTCCGCCTCTTTCCTGTTTCGTTTACTGCCGCCATCCATGGCTTGGAGATGCGTATTCGCCCTGGTACGTCAAGCAGGCACGCCGGCGGCCGCCTCGTATCGCATTCAACCCTTCGTCCGGTTCTTCCCGAAGGCGTAATCGTATCCAGCTTTTATTTCGTTAAGCGGCGAGTTGGCAGCGTTCCTGCCAAGGGGGTCCGGCTTCTCTTCTGTCCGAACGATCTTGATTTGCTGATTTAGATCTTCCTCAGGGAGAGAGCTCTCCGTAAGCGGGTCGCCTGCGGTTTCGAGATTCTCGTTGGGGATCTGGATTTGCTTCCCGTTCTCCTTGGAGAGGCTCTGATCCTGCTTTTCCTGCTCAGCTGCGACTCCGGTGTTCTCGACGAAGGTATCCATAAGCTTCTCCTTGACGGATGGCCAGACGACCCTGGCACACAAATTACCCTTTCTTACTGAATGCGCTGCAGTTTCGGACGTTCCCATTCGCGCGCCAAAGGCGCTCGCCGAGGCATCCGAGAGCTGCAAAGTGCTTACTTGGGGGGCGTAGCCCCCGGCGGCAAGCAGCCTGAAGCAGGACTATATCATACATCATGCCTATGAGGGTGGTCTTGTGCGCTGCGAAGCGGCGCGCTAATGCTTCGCTTTAAGCCTAGGCGATGACACGATGGCCAATGAAATGTGGGGCGGGCGCTTTGAAGCGAAGCCCGCCGAGATCATGGAGGAGATCAATGCCTCCATTTCGTTCGACAAGCGCTTCTATGCCGAAGACATTCGCGCAAGTCAGGCGCACGCAAAGATGCTGGGCGCTTGCGGGATCGTCCCTGCGAACGAGGCGCAAGAGATCATAGCGGGCCTCGATGCCGTCCGCGAGGAGATCGCGCTTGGCCGCTTCGAGTTTCGCCGCGAATATGAAGACATCCACATGGCGGTGGAAGCGCGCTTGAAAGAGCTGATCGGACCTGTCGCAGGCAAGCTTCATACCGCGCGTTCGCGCAACGACCAGGTGGCCACGGATTTTCGCCTATATATCCGGGGCGCGATCGAGGAACTGGACAACCAGCTTCTGAGCCTGCAGAGAGCGCTTGCGCGCAAGGCCGTCTTGCACGCGGACACCATCATGCCCGGCTTCACCCATCTACAGACCGCTCAGCCGGTTACCTTCGGGCATCATTGCCTTGCCTATGTCGAGATGCTGGCGCGCGATCGCGGGCGCTTTGCCGACGCCAGGAAGCGCGTCAACGAGTCGCCGCTCGGCGCTGCGGCGCTAGCCGGGACATCGTTTCCCATCGACCGGGCCATGACGGCGGCGGAGCTTGGCTTCGAGCGCCCGATGGCGAACTCGCTCGATGCGGTCTCCTCGCGGGACTTTGTTCTCGAAACGCTCGCGGCTGCATCGATTTGCGCCTCTCATCTCTCGCGGCTCGCCGAAGAGATCGTCATCTGGTTCAGCGCGGGCTTCGGCTTCATCACGTTGAGCGACCGTTTCACAACCGGCTCCTCCATCATGCCGCAGAAGCGCAATCCGGACGCCGCCGAGTTGATCCGCGCAAAGGCCGGCCGTGTTTCCGGGGCGTTCGTCTCGCTCCTGATGGTCATGAAGGGGCTTCCGCTCGCCTATTCGAAAGACATGCAGGAAGACAAGGAGGCGGCCTTCCTCGCCATCGACGCGCTTTCGCTAGGGCTCGCCGCCATGACGGGCATGGTCGACGACCTGGAGCCGAACTCTGAGAAAATGCGCCATGCCGCCGGGCAATCCTTCTCGACAGCAACCGATCTCGCTGATTGGCTCGTCCGTTGCGCGGGCCTGCCTTTCCGAGAAGCCCATCACGTTACGGGCCGCATCGTGAAAGCGGCCGAAAATGCCGGCCTTGATCTTGCCCATGTTCCACTGGAGACAATGCGGAAGATCGAACCCCGCATCGAGGCTTCCGTTTTCGAAGTGCTGAAGATCGACAAGTCCGTCGAAAGCAGGCGAAGCTTCGGAGGCACAGCGCCACAAAATGTGCGCGCCGCGGCAGAAATCTGGCTGAAGTCTCTGGAGTTGGAAAAAGCTTCAGGGTAAAGACGATCTGGGCTGGCGCGGCAGCAGCTGCGCCTTTACGGGGACAGGATGACTCGCACAGCGCGTAATTTGTTTTTGGCCGCGGGCGTGGCGCTCGCGCTTGCCGCATGCGGGAAAAAAGGCGACTTGCAACGGCCGCTGCCGCCCCCAGATGTTCCGAAGGACGCGAGCGGGAAGAACTGCAGACCCGAACCGCCCCTTCATACTCGACCCGCTTTTGCGCTAAAACTGACCGGGCCCATGCTCGATGCACTTTTTTTCTTACCGGAACGGCATCCTTCATGCCGAAGACGCCGCTCTTGATGCGATTGCCCGCGAGGTGGGCACTCCATTCTACTGCTATTCCACGGCAACCATCGAGCGGCACTTCAAGGTTTTTTCCGGGGCGTTCACCGGGCACGATGCCCTGATCTGCTACTCGATAAAGGCCAATTCCAACATCTCGGTGATTCGCACCCTGGCCAAGCTCGGTTCCGGCGCGGACGTGGTCTCGGAAGGCGAAATCCATCGAGCGCTTGCGGCCGGAATACCGCGCGAGAAGATCGTGTTCTCCGGAGTGGGTAAGACAAAGGCGGAAATGGCTTTTGCGCTCGACACCGGGATTTTCGGCTTCAACGTCGAGTCCGAGGCGGAGCTTCGCGCCCTGAGCGAGGTTGCAAGCGCACGCGGCGCTTCGGCCCGCGTCGCCTTTCGCATCAATCCCGACGTTGACGCGAAGACGCACGCCAAAATCTCAACCGGCAAGTCCGAGCACAAATTCGGCGTGAACTGGAAGGATGCGCGCGCCCTCTACGCCCTCGCGCGCACGCTGCCGGGCATCGACGTGCAGGGCGTGCACATGCACATCGGCAGCCAGATCACGAATATGGAGCCGTTCAAGAACGCCTTCGCTCTTCTGGCAAGCCTCGTGGAAGACTTAAGGACGGACGGGCACACCATATCCTTCGTGAACCTTGGTGGCGGGCTTGGCATTCCCTATCGCTGGGATCTTCAGGAACCGCCGCTGCCGAACGAATATGCGGAGATTGTTATCGCTCTTTCGAACCGTCTCGGCGCTAGGCTCCTGTTCGAGCCGGGCCGGGTGATCTCTGGCAACGCCGGGATCCTGGTGACGGAGGTGATCTACACCAAGCGGGGCGGCGAGAAGCATTTCATCATCGTGGATGCCGGGATGAACGATCTCGTCCGGCCCACGCTTTACGACGCCTATCACGATATCTGGCCCGTTCGCGAGGCGCTTCGCAACGGAAACATGGCGCGCGCTGACGTGGTCGGCCCTGTCTGCGAGACCGGCGACTTCATCGCGAAAGACCGCGCTCTGCCCGAAGTGGCCGCCGGCGATCTTCTCGCCATCATGACGGCCGGAGCCTATGGCGCGGTGCAGGCATCGACCTATAATACGCGCCTCCTCGTCCCCGAGGTTCTGGTCTCAGGCGCGGATTACGCCGTGGTCAGGCCGCGGCCCTCCTACGAAGATATGCTGAAGGGCGAAACGATCGCGCCTTGGCTCCGCTGAAATCTAAGGCTTCTCGCGTTCTATGTTTTCGAAACATCCGGGGCGCCTTCGATCTAATAATTCCGCTGCTAAAACATGGAGCCCGCAACCTTGTTGCACTGGCTTGACTGTGTTCGCCTTGGAATTGAATTTGGACGACGGCGATGGGCGGGGCACAGGTCTGAGCCGCCATCTCAGCAGAAGTCCACCAAGCTCTGATCACGTATGACTGCTAAGGCCCAGGATCGACCGAGACTGTTATGACATCGCGATACAGACCGGCTCGCTGCCCCTTGATGGAGCCGACCTGTACATCGACGGGTATGGCGAGCCCGGTCCGTAACGTCGCCTTGGGCCAGAGCGAGACAGTGCGCTGTTGCGCCAGATCGATGGGCGCCGTCTTGAAGATCGCAACCGTGTAAGGCACGCGCCACCCTTCGGCAATCGCAGCCGGATCGGTCGGCTTCATGACACCGGCATTATCCGAGCTCACCTCGAGATGAAAACCTTGATTGGCGTAGGCCAGGAGTTGCACGGAGCGCACCGCGCCTTCCACGAAGTCTCCGAAGTTCAGCGTAGTGTGCCGGCCACCACCGGCTATTGCGAGGGTTATTTGCGAGTTGACGCTGATGGCGACGCTGAAGGTCGTTTCGAACGCCTTCGTGTAAGCGCCGTTGCTCGGGCTCTGGTAAACGCCGAGGATAAGCAGATCGGTATAAGCGCCGGGGCCGACCACCTGCCCTTCGCTAACGGAGAGAGTGGCGGTCGCCATCGCTGTGGCGTTAGCGCCGAGCGTGACGAGCCCTGCGCGCCCAATGTGTCCAGCTTCTGCGGCGGGGAGGCCGCTGATTGCACCACCCCGGCGGACGCGCTTAGCACCTGATAGGTAAGGCTGGCGCCGGACGCGCTCGCTTGCGGTGCGCCGAGCTTGAAGAAAGCGAATGCGGCCGAGCATGGCTTGCTGGCGGCGTTCTTGAGGGTGAAGGAAATCGTGGCGGTGGCTGCGCCCGCCTGGAAAGGATTGTAGGTCAGCGGCTGCTGGGTGACGGCGCCAACGAGGCTGAGATTGCAGTCGGCGGCGGCCGAGGCTGGAAACAAAGCCACGCAAGCCAGAACGGCCGCAATTTGCTTAAGTCGCTTCATTGGGTAACCCCGCTTCGATGAGTGGCGGCTTCGTCTGCTGCGGTTTCGGCGGCTGTCCTCCGCCTCCGCTGCTGGGCTTGAGTTCGCCCGCGTTGTGGAGGCCCACCACGCCCTCGGGGATGGCGAACTCATAGCGGGTCGGCTCGGGCTCGGTCGGCATTTCGATGACCCACTTGCCGGGCGCCAGCCCTTGCGCGCCGAAGCGCCCCTCGCGGTTCGTGAACAGCTCGACCTTGCGGCCGTTCTCCTTGCCGGCTTCGTGGGCGGTTCCGGCGAGCAGCGGAAGCGGCTGGCCCTCCCCATCGAGCAGCGTGCCCATGGCGGTGATGGTATAGGCGGAGCCCGCTTGCAGACTGTATCCGGCCTTGTAGGGCGCCTTGAGGTCGTAGGAGGCGCTGCCGAGGTCGTAGCCAGCGGGCGCGCCGGGCGCGTCGTAGGCGAGCCGCGTCCGGGAATAGGCGCTCACGCTTGGCACGACCGCAGGCCCGAGCATGTCGCTTTCGGCGATGGTCGCGTTCGTTCCGCCGACCACGACGGGGCTGCCTTCGAGGCTCTTATGCGGCGTCACCATCGCGAAACCGCCGTTCACCGGGCGGCCCACGCCCCATGCGCCATCCGCGTAGACGAAGCTCGACGCGACGGAGACCGACGAGCGCTCCTCGGTGAAATTCGGGTTGAAGGTTCCATTCGCCCCGATGCCGACGAGCCCCGCATTGTGGCTGACCGAAACCTGCGCGCGGTTCGCGACATAGGACGCCGAGGCATTGAGGGCGCCGTCGTTGTTCGAATCCGTCGTCCCATCGACGCTCGCTGTCCAGGAGCCCACCCCGCTCGTCTCGCTGCTCTGCGAGTAGGTGACGTGTCCCGCCTCGTTGCGGCTATCGTAGCTCGCAAGCGCGTTGGTATGGGCGTCGGGCGTCCAGGAGACGCGCACAAAGGTCCGGAAGCCTTCGCGGTTGATGAGGCAGCAGGTCTGATTGAGCGTCGTGTTGTCCCGCCCGATAGCCCGCGGAGATCGAGCCGGACACATGATCCCAGATCTGCCGCGACAGGGAGAGATCGGCATCCCACCGGCTTCCGGCCTGGCTATTGGTGCCTATGGGCTCCATCAGAAGATAATAGGAGAGGGAGAGACCGGCGGTCACCTCGTAGGGCAGCTGTTGCGTATAGCTCGCCGAGAGGTAGCCATTATAGGGCGAGGGCGTGAGAACGCCGCTGGCCGTGTAGGTTTGAACCGTCTCGAAGTTCGTGCTTCTCCACTCGCCCAGGATGCGGAAGGTGGTCTTGTAAGGCGCGAACCAGTTGAACTTGTCGTAGCCATAGATGAGCTGCGCGGCGTAGCCCAGGCCGTCGCTGTAGGTTTCGCTTGCGGCAAGCTGGCCCGCAACCATCCCGAACTTTGTCTGCGTCGAGAGGCCGCCGCCCGTCATGGCGACGCGCCCGTCCGCCTGAAGATCGCCCCTGGCTGTCAGCGCGTCCGTAATGCCCTGCTTGTAAAAGCCGGTCACGGCGGGCTGATCGAAGTAATAAGCTCGCTGCCCGTAAAAGCTATGGCTCGAGGTCTTGGTCACGATGGTGGCGCCGCTGGCGATCACGGGGTTGGCGAAATCCACGATGCCGGTGTCGAGCGACTTGATGCCCGCCCCCGCAGACCACTCGCTGACGCCGGACGCGAGCAGTTCAAAGCCCGAAAAGGCGGTGAACTCCAGCGTCTGCCGCGCGCCGGTGTCATCCTCGATGACGAGCTTGATGTCGTTCGCGCCCGCCTGCAGCGGCAAATCGGACAGGTTGTAAATCCCCGGCCCGAGCCGCAGGCGGCGGACGAGCGCTTCGCCGATGAGGATGTCCACGGTCGAAGGCCGCTCAAGCCGGAAGGAATGCGCCCCCATCGGCCTGATCGACTTCCCCGGCTGAAGCTGCGCGTAAGACTTCGTCGCGCTCACGCCGAAAAGATCGGCCGCTGTCTGGAAGCCGCTGAAGTCCGGCGTCAAGTCGCCCGCGCGGATGCGGATGGCGTCGTCCGGCATGTCGTAGACGAGCCGCGTTCCGCGCCGGTAGAACACATAGTCCTGGAAATAGCTCTGGGCGAAGCCCTTGGCGTCGCCGGTGTAGAACGAGCCTTCGCCTTCGAGCACGAAAGCGCCGATGCGGGCCGCGCCATCGAAATTGATGCTCGGGGACTCGACGCCGGTGCTGCCAGAACTCGACTGGCTCACATAGCTCGCGACCATGCTCATATTGATCCAGGCGCTGGCATAGGCCGGCTTCTCCAGCGAGGCGCTGTTCTCTTCGGCCTTCGCCGCGAAGCTGATGTCGCCGGGGAGCTTCTGATCGACCTTCGGCTCGACCTGCAGTTCCAGCTCGTTCGGGTTGTAACGCATGGCGAGACCTTTCGCGATAAGCAGGTCCAGCGCGACATAGGTGGGCTTCTCCTGGCCGAGCTGTCCGGGCTCGGGCACCTTCTCGATGGCCACCTTTTGCACGATGGAGGAAGCCGCGCCCGGCTCTTTCTTGCCGACAACGGTTTCCGCGTCGGCGACCTGAGTGGCCTGATCCTCGGGCGTCTCAAGCGCGGCCGTCAGGATCTCCTGTTTGAAGGTCTTGCCGAGATAGGTTTTCAGGAGCTTCGCATCGACGAACACCTTGTCGTCGGCGGTGATCTTGATCCCCACGTCGCCGAGCCGGTCGCCATCGAGCTTCAGCGGAACTTCGATCTCGATGGTGCGCCCGGTGGGATTGAGCCTCACCGCGGGTTGCGGAGCGTCGACAACCGCCGACACCGCCCATCCGGTCGCTGGACCGGCGGCGAGCGCCGGCGCAGACCAAAGGCCTGCCGCGGCGATCCCCACCGCTGCGCACCATTTGTTCATCGTCGACGTCCGCGCCTGCAAAAGATTGATGATTGGGAAGCGCCCGATGGATCAGGCGCTCCCAAAAGACACCTTGGCTCCCTACTTCGCCGTCATGGGCTTGTATTCGATGGAAGCATTGATCTTGCCAGCGCCAGCCGGCAGGTCGGCCGGCACCAGAATGCGCCGCGTCTTGCCCGGCTGGACCACGCGAGTAGCCGACCAGTTGCCGGAGTTCGCCGGGGCTCAGTACCTTACGCCAGCTGCCGCTCTCAAGCGTCAGCTTCGCGTCGCTGAAATAGGAATACATCGCGCTTGGGTTCTCGACCGTCACCGCCGCGCCGTGTTTCTTCCCATCGCTCGCCGCTTCCGCGCTGACAAGTTTCAAGCCGGACTGCGCGCCCGACGGGCGCAACATTCGCAATCACGCCGAAACTGAACACCATCTGCACGCCGTTCTCGCCGGGCTTCATTTTTACGGGAAGCTGGTTGACATAGATCATGTAGCTCTTGGCTTTTCTTGATGTCCGGCGCGCCGACCCATTGCACGCGGAAGCTTTGCGTTCCGCCAGGCTGGAATCACGGCTTGTGGCGGAAACACCAGGAACTCTTTGTCCGCCGGCGTTTCCGTCGTCTTGCCATCGGGAGCGATGTCGAGTTTCTTGATCGCGACTTCGACAGGCATCGGCTGGGCGCCGTCGTTCACCGCCTGAATCGTGGCGCGGGAATTCGTTCCGATCGACGCCATTTCAAGCGCGAGCGGTTGCACATTTACAGCCTGCGCGGAGGGCGCACCAACTATGAAGAGAACGCGGCGACCGCTATGCTTGCCCGCGTAACGAAATTCAAAGTCATATTTTACCTCAACTGATCGCTAACTCTATAGATGTGCTGGCAGCGACTCTTGCTGCCGAACTAGCAAGTGGCTCTTCCGCGCCTGTCAAACCAAGAGCGCAGATTGGCTGAAAGCGAAAGAGCAGCTGGCGATACGACCAGCTGCCGTATGTAGCTTACTGAGCCGAGAAGTAACCGTGAGGATGTCCGAGTACTGTCCCTGATAGACGCAGTCGAGACCGGCGCAAGTCGAGTAAGTGACTGGAAAGGCTGCTCACCGATCCCTGTGGTCCGTGTATTGTTCGCAGACACAATAACCGTTGACGTTCCTAGCGGTGGTTGCGCACTTGAGCCGTTCACGGCTTACAGTGTATCGAAACTAGGAGTTCCGGCATCGTGTTTGTTAGCCCGCCGTTCAGGGAAGACTACTGTAGCCGTGAAAACAGCATTGGTGGTGACGGTGAAGGTCGTCGTTCCGCTGAGGCATTGAAGCTCGCCAGTCGTCGAGTTGGAGAAGCTTGCCAGTGTTGATCAAGTGCGTGCCGCAGTTGCCGACGCTACTGCAGTAATGACGTTGCCGAGTATAGCGTCGGTGTCGCCAGTAACGCTGATGGTGATAACGCTGGGGCTCACGGTTCGCGGTAAGGGTAAGCGACGTGTTGGCGGGAGTTTAGCGTTTGCGCCGGAGGCAAATGCAACCAGCAGAAACGGCGGAAGCAAGCAAGAGTAGCTTCTTCATGGTGTTTCCTTTCGAATTCTCGAAGTTAGACAGTTGGCATCAAAAGTGCCTAATGAATGCTGCCTTCGAAGACGCAAAGCCTTCCCTTTTCCAGAGCCTCCTTGCCTCCGGAGCCTTTTCGATCTTGACGTTTCTGAACTGTGAGCCACCGCATGATATGAGGAGGCCCGGTATCTGCTACTGGGAGCGCACCGTTATTGTGTAAGGTGTCCGTGTACTGCCCTAGTAGTCAAAACCGCCTGAGACTTAGGAATATAAACAGTCGATAGCTCACAGTGTTGCGCGCTGGCGATGAGCGTATCGATGCGTGAATGAGACTCTCACCAGGACGCGCTGCGCTTAATTCATTCAGCGTAACGCAGGCTTGCCAGGCGGCAGTAACTGGATAAGCAGTCGAGCACACTCCAGGGTCGAAAAGCCTGGCGTTATCCAGATTTTTCAGCGCCCCGTTCGATGACGTAAGCGCATAGTTGCACGGCGCAGTTGGCATCGACTTTAATTCATAGTATGCCAGCCACGTTGGTTGCCGGTTCCATCAGCGTTGGTGAAGCGCTTCGAAGTTTATAGTCATAGTCCGTTGAGACTCCGGAGTAAGCTGTTAGGGACTTTGCGAGTGCCAGTATGGGCGCATATCTAGCGACTGTGACGATGGTGCAGTAGGGATTGACTGTTCCGTGTATGGTCAATTTGGAGCTAGTCGAATCTGTGTCGCTGATTGCGTGCGCCGCATAAGCGGCAGCCAATACGGATACGGCGCATGCGCCTGCTAGAAATCTATTCATGTAACGCCATCTCCTTGAATTTGAATCGATATGCTATCAATGTTCATGAATGCCTCAAAGCTTCACGGTGACAGTGATCGTCAGCCGGTCGCTATATTGGCCAGCCATCAACTGCGCCTGCGCGTCCTTCCATGAGATCTGCGCTTCAGCCGTCTGATTGACTGCTATCTTCTGGCCTGAATCCGAGAATTTGCAGCTGACCGCGCCCTGCTTGATGGCCGCGCTGTTGCAGGTGTCGTCGATAACGCCGCCGAGCGTCAGCGGAATCCTGATATGCACGTCATAGGGCGCTTCGATATGGCTGGCCGCCGCCGTTGCCGGCGCGTTCACGAGCCGCAAGGCCCCGTTGGCTGACTGCATCGTGTATTGGAACGGCGCGTTACAATCGATCGTGAAGGTGGATTTCGCCGAACCCGCCTTGCTGATGTCGCCCGGGTTCAAAGTCACCGTCGTGCTGCTGCTCGAGCAGGATGGCGTGATGTTGCCGGTGACTTCGACCTTCACGGCATCGGCTGCCGCGAAGAGAGCGGGGACCGGAGTGATGACTCCTCCCAGCGACGCGGCTGCAATTGCCGCTGTCTTAAGATAGCGTCCCTTGAACATCGGTGCCCTTGCGGTAAAATCTGCCTAATCAAGCTATTCGCCGCTTCGACACCCGACCTACCCCGGCGTAATGCACGCGGAGGTAGCACGCGCATTACGCGAGTAAAAGGAGGTTTTCCAGATTCATTACAATCTTAAGTGTATAGTTGTTGATAGGACACAGCTTTGCTGGCATGCCGTATGCGGGGGCAAGAAAATTACAAAGATCGCGAGAACATCATACTTTTGGGGTGGGACCGGACTGATCCGCATGCTCGTTCTCGGCTCCGTGTCCGCCATCCGCTCGGAACGCGCCCGCCGCGAAGTTGTCGCCGCCGCCGTCGTCCCGGAACTCGATTACCCGCATGTTTCCGCTAACAGAAGAAGCCATGCGCTCCAACGTCATGGCCGGGCCATGCCCTTGGGCTTGACCCGAGGGTTGACCCGGCCATCCATGATAATCGCCGATAACCTGTTCCTGGATGGCCGCCTCAAGGGCGGCCATGACTCTGTCTAAGCCTGGAGCCTTCTTTCCTCCGGCTCCGGACTCTCACCAAATAATTTCTGTAACAGGCGCAAAAACCGGAACCGGGCTGCGACGTCATTTTTCTTTACGGCTGGGACTGTGCCGCGATGCATTTCGGGCGGTGATCATGGCGACGCCCGCGAGGCGGGATGCGTTAGGAAGCCTTCACCAAACCTGCCATCGCCATCGTGGACGACGCTCGCCACGGCGCGTTTTGTAAACATTTCGTTCACCGCGTCGAGCCTTCATACTTATGTGGTTAACAGAAGCGCGCCGGAATTATTTCCCGCCGTGTGTTGGTAAAAAACTTCTTTATTCGGCGCGAAACGGAGGAATGCCGCGCCTAAGACCGGACAAAGGGAGGATACTATAAGCCACTGAAATTGCTATAGTTTTTATTGTTAACAAGTTACCCATTAAATAGAATCTAATGCCGGAATTTTTCCATTTACTGGGACGCGCAAAAGTCCGTTAAATATGTTTCAACATCGCGAATTAACGCTTGGAAGAGCCGGAACTGCACGGCGCAGGCAGCGGCGATGGCGTCCCGTTCTGTACTTTTCCTATAATTATCAATGACTTGAACGCGCCCAAGCTGCGTTAACCTGGCATCAAGGCGATTTCGCTGAAGATCTTCCAAAAGAAGGAATGCCCATTTGCAGGATGCACAAAAAATGGACCATGCCGCCCTAAACGCCCGATGCCCTGGCAAGAAGCACTCTTGTGACGCGCTTCTATTCAATTGAACCTGACCGGCTGATGAGGGCTGTCGAGGGAGAAGGCCGGAATTTCGACGTCGAAGATTTCGCCGTCCCCGTTTTCCATCTGATAGCTGCCCGACATGATGCCGGACGGCGTCGTAAGCGGCACGCGGCTGGTGTATTCAAACGCGTCGCCGGGCTCAAGACGGGGCTGCTCGCCGACCACACCCGGACCGCGTATCTCGCGTAGTTCTCCACGTGCGTTGGTGATGCGCCAATGGCGGCTCTGCAACTGCACGGTCTCGGTGCCATGATTTTCGATCACGACGCGATACGCCCAGATGAAATGGCTTTGCTCCGGCGCCGATTGATCGTCGAGATAGATAGGGCGGACGCTCACTGAAATCTGCCGCGTCGTCGCGCTGTATTCGGCCTTGGCCGCCATGCCGGTCTCCTTGATTTGCTGCACAAGCTTATCCCAAAATAGGAACGTGTGTGACGGCTGGCAGCATTGGTTGCGCCGCCGTCATCATCCGGCATGAGGCCGCCGCGCAGGTCCAGACGCAAATAGGCCATACAGGCAAAGGCTTTAGCGGCTTGCCCGATAACGATCAACCCCACAATTCTACGCTGAAGGGTTGGATCACGCTGCCCTGAAACGCGAGTCCCGGCTCGCGGTCGCGCGCTGAGAAGCAGCGGACCGTCGAGGTCGACGAAGTCCGCGTCGCTGGCGAGCAGAAGCGCTGGCGCCATCGCAAGCGATGTGCCGACCATGCAGCCTACCATGATGGCAAGCCCGCGCTCCAGCGCTTCCGCTTTCAGATGGAGCGCGGCGGTCAGCCCGCCAGCCTTGTCGAGCTTGATGTTGATGGCCTGATAGCGCGAGGCGATGGCGTCGAGGCCGTCGGCGGTGTGCACGCTTTCATCGGCGCAGAAGCAGGATGCCGCCGCGATCTGTCGGCCGGGATTGATGCAAGCATTTCGTCGCGTCCGGCAGGCAGCGGCTGTTCGATAAGGGCGACGCCTGAGGCACGGCACGCCGCCAGGTTCTCGGCGAAGTTGGCCTCGCTCCATGCCTCGTTGGCGTCGGCGATGAGCGTCGATTTCGGCGCGCCGCGCTTTACGGCCGCGATCCGCTCCGGGTCCCCGTCGCCGCCGAGCTTCACCTTCAAGAGAGGCCTTTGGCTCGCTGTCGCGCGCCGCTGCCTCCATTGCTTCCGGCGCGCCAAGGCTCAGCGTGTATGCGGTGGTGACAGCGCAGCGGGTTCCGGCAAGCCCGCAAGCTCCCAGACACGCTTGCCGGAAACCTTTGCCTCAAGGTCCCACAGCGCACAATCGAGCGCGTTTCGCGCCGCGCCTGCCGGGAGCAGTTTCGAGAGCTCGGCTCGTGACTGCGCCGCCCGGAATCGCGTCCGCGAGGCTTCTGATTGTGGCCAGCGACACCCTTCGACGCTTTCGCCATAGCGAGGGTAAGGGACGCATTCGCCACGCCCCCGATGGCTGCCACTCCTCAATCGTTGCGACAACGACGCGCGCCTCGGTGCGGCTTCCCCGGGAAATAGTAAACGCGCCGGCGATGGGCCAGCTTTCAATGTCAACCTTGAGCTGCCGCATGCGCTAGTTTGGCGGCAAGGGTTGCCGGGAATTCTGCCGCGATGCGGTCCACGATCGGTCCGGTCCCGAAGCGCATGGGATCTGTTGCGGGCAGGTCATGATCGCTCTCAAGCTGCTTCAAGTAATCGCGCGCAGAGTCTCTTGATCCATCGATTCGGTATTGATCGCGATCCCGATGGGCCGGATGGCTGGATTGGTTAGCGAGCCGCAGCGGATGGTCGAGATCGATGACCTGCCGGATCGAAGGCAGCGGATAGGAAACGCCGCGCATGGTTTTGCGCGAAGGCTCGTGGCAGACCACGAAGGCGTCCGGCTGCGCGCCATGCAGAAGCCCCAGCGACACGCCCGCAAAGGAGGGATGGAACATCGAGCCCTGGCCCTCGATCAAGTCCCAATGGTGCGGGTCTGCGGCGGGCGAAAGCCATTCCACAGCGCCGGCGATGAAGTCCGCAACCACGGCGTCGATCGCAACGCCACGGCCCGAAATGAACAAGCCGGTTTGCCCTGTCGCCCTGAAGTCCGCATCGAAGCCGCGGGCGCGCATCTCGCGCTCCAGCGCCAGCGCCGTATATTTTTTGCCCACCGAGCAGTCGGTGCCGACCGTGAGCAGCCTCATTCCCGGGCGCTTCGTGCCCTTGCCGGTCTCGAAACGCTCGCTCGGACTGGCGCACATCGAAAAGCTTCCGGCCATAGCGACGCGCGGCGTCTGCGACCGACGGCCTCTCCGCAAGCTTCATGTGCAAGCCGGCTGCGACATCGAGGCCCGACGCCAGCGCTTCGATGATCGGCGCCGTCCATTGCTCCGGAAGAACGCCGCCCGCATTCGCGACGCCAATGATCAGCGTGCGAGCGCCTGCCGTCACGGCCTCCTTGATGGTCATATCGGGAATGCGTACATCGGCCTTGCAGCCCGGCATGCGCAATTGGCCCAAGGCACCAGTCGCGCCGCCAATCGACAATGCCTTGCGCCGTTTTTGCCGCGAGCTGATCTTGAACGTCGCCGAGAAAGAGAAGGTAGGGGTGGCGGATTTGCATGATGATGGCACTCCGGGCTGAGCTGAAGCGATGATAGCCAAAAAATGTCTGCCCTTACCACCCTTTGAGCCCTTTGGCGGCATTGCTGGAATGCTATAATTTAATGCTGTCCGGAAGCGCCCATACTGGGGATAGCTTCGCCAGCCTTCCGAAAGGTCTAGCTTTTATTTATTTCCTCTTATACGCATCTCCTTTATTCCAAGACCGAGGCCGGGAAGCCGATTTGCGGAGAGAGCAAAATGATTGATCGCCGGACATTGTTGATCGGATCGGCAGCCCTGGGCCTCGCAGCAGCGCCAGGGCAATGGCGGCACAGCGCCGAAAGCATCTTTTTCGGCCCGCAAATTCCTTTTTCGTTCGATAAGCTCATCGGCTGGGCCAAGGAGCTTAGCGAGAAGCCTTTTCAGAAGCCGGTTGTGCATGATCCGGAACTGCTGGAGCGGCTCGACTTCGATGCCTATCAGCAGATCAAGTTCCGGCCGGAGTTGGCGATCTGGGGTGCAGGGCGACGGGCCTTATCCCATCGAGCTTTTCCACGTCGGGCGGTACTTCAAGGAGCCCGTCCGCATCTTTGTCGTCTCCGCAGCGGGGTCTGGCGCAGGAAGTCGGCTACAGTCCGGACCTTTTCTCCTATGGGAAGAGCGATTTCGCGAAAGCGCTTCCGCCGGACACGGGGTTTGCGGGCTTTCGCGTTCTGGCCGCGCCGGGCGTGCCGGACTGGCTCGCTTTCCTCGGGGCGTCCTATTTCCGCAGCCCAGCCGAGACCGGGCAATACGGGCTCTCCTCGCGCGGCCTCGCCATCGACGTCGCAATGCCCACGCCGGAAGAATTCCCGCGATTCTCACAGTTCTGGCTCGAGCCGATGGCGGGCAGGCGCGGCGTCATCATCAACGCGATGCTGGATTCGAAGCGCATCACTGGCGCTTACCGCTTCGAGACGACGCACGAAGGCAGCTACGCTGATGAATGTGACGGCCCACCTTTTTCCGAGGGCTGACATCGAGCGCGTCGGCATCGGGCCTCTTGACCAGCATGTACTGGTACGGCAAGCCCAACCGCAGGATGGGAACCGACTGGCGTCCCGAGATCCACGATAGCGATGGGCTGAGCGTCTGGACGGGGTCCGGCGAGCGCATCTGGCGGCCCATCAACAATCCGCTCAGCGTTCAGACCAGTTCCTTTTTCGATCAGCGCCCGAAAGGCTTCGGCCTTCTGCAACGCGAGCGCGACTTTCGCGACTACGAGGATGACGGAGCATTCTACAATAAGCGCCCGAGCGTCTGGGTCGAGCCCATCGGCGACTGGGGCGAAGGCGCCGTGCAACTCGTCGAAATCCCGACAAACGACGAGATCCACGACAATATCGTTGCCTATTGGACCCCGAGACAGCCTTACCGCGCCGGGGAACACCATGAGGTGCAATACAAGCTTCACTGGCGGCTTGACGAGCCCTACCCGGCCCCGCTTGCGCGTGTGGTTGCGACAAGAGCGGGCATGGGCGGAATCCCGGGCCAGCCGCGGCCCAAAGGGATGGTCAAATACGTGGTGGACTTCCGCGGCGGCAGGCTCAACGAATTCACGAAACGCGGCGATATCGACGTGGTCGTGACCGCCTCCTCAGGCACAATCGAGCGGCAAGCAGTCTATCCTGTGGTCGACACCGACAAGTGGCGTGTGATGTTCGACTTTACCGCAGTGTCGGAAGCCCCTGTCGACCTTCGCGTCTATCTGAAGAAGGACAATGACGCGCTGAGCGAGACCTGGCTGTTCCAGCACCTGCAAACGCTTGCGACGATGTAGGCGTTTGAGTTTACTGCCGGCTCCGGCGGACATGGTGATGGTGTCCGCTAAGCCCCAATGTGCGGGAAATGGCGGGCCCTTTCGTGTAACCAATCACGCCGCCTGCTATCGCGCCGATCGGCCCAAGGAATACCGCTCCGGAAACAGCGCCGAGCCCCGCGTCGAGCGGGCGTTCGTGAGCGTATGCGCCGAGCGGGACAAGGATCGCGGCCGTCACCATGCAAGCGAGCAATTTCTTCATGCGAATCTCCCTCAGCCCCACGACTTCAAGATATTGTCGATTGCGGCAGTCTGTTGGCCTTCAGGGGCCCACCTTATTGGAGGGACAATTTAGATCCGGCTCGAAGTTCCAGATCCACATTCGCCCCTTGGCCCGGCTTCCAAAACGCGACTTTGCCCGAAAAGGCGCGTTCATTCGCCAGCCGGGCTGTTTGCGATTGTCATTTGGGTCGGCATGGCCCAAATTCGGAATGGTCCGTAGTCAATCGCACAGGTCACCATGCTTGCACGCATCTATAAGCCAGCAAAAACAGCCATGCAGTCAGGTCGGGCGAAAACGCAAGAATGGGTGCTGGAGTACGAACCCGCGACGCCGCGCGAGATCGACCCTCTGATGGGCTGGACCAGCTCGAACGATATGCTTTCCCAGGTGCGCCTGTTCTTCGAGACGAAGGAGGAGGCGATTTATTACGCGCAGAAAAACGGAATCCCCTTCCGCGTCTTCGAGCCCCATCCGCGCGCCTTCATAAAGAAGTCCTACTCCGACAACTTCAAATTCGGCCGGATCGGAAGCTGGACGCATTAGCCCGATGCCGCCCGCCGTGCGGTTCATCGGTATCGCCGTCAGCCTGGCGATATATTTAGGCCTCGCCGTGCTGGGCGTTGGCGGGTTGGCAGCGTTCTTTTCCAAGCCTGCGCTTATAGGTCTCACAGTCGTACTCGCCGCGCTTGGGGCTGGCTTCTTTCTTTGCGGGGGGAAACCTCAGTCCGGGCGAGCGCGAGGATCGCTCCAATCGCTGGGTCATCCCGGTCTTCGGCGTGGCGGGCTTGGCCCTGGCCTATCTTCCCGCTTACACGGACCGCATCGATTTCTGGACCATCGACGGCAATGCCACCCGCTGGATCGGCGTCGCACTTTTCGCAATCGGCGGCGCGCTCAGGCTATGGCCGGTGTTCGTGCTTGGCGACAGGTTCAGCGGGCTGGTTGCGATCCAGCCGGGGCACCGGCTCGTCACCACCGGCATTTACAGCGTCATCCGCCATCCGAGCTATCTGGGGCTTCTCATCAGCTCGCTCGGATGGGCGCTGGCATTCCGATCCGGCGTCGGTGTGCTGCTGGCCTTGCTTCTTATTGTGCCGATCATTGGGCGAATACGGGCCGAGGAGAGGCTGCTGCGGACGCAATTCGGCAGCGAATACGACGCCTATCGCGCCCGCACGAACCGCCTTATTCCCGGCCTCTACTAAGCAACCTAATGCCAAGTGTCTGGAGTCGCTCGAATCCGCGCTTCGTGATCCCGGCCAAGCGAAGAGCGAGCCAGGATCGCAAAGAGTTAAGCGTTCCAATCCGTTACGATCCCGGATAGAGCTTCGCATCTCCGGGATAACGGCGGCGGCGATGCGTTGTTTAGGAAGCGCCGCTCTTTTAGCTTTCGCAGGCGAATGCGCCGGGCTTGCGGCCGTATTCGCGCGATCCTGGGTAGTGGTTGAAGTTGTCTTTATCGACCCAGACGACCTCGCCGGGGCAATGCGCTCTCGCCTCCGCCTCGGTGGCATACTGGCCCGCTTCGGCTTCGCCTCTGAGTTGGCGGCTTTGGCCTGGCCGCCTTCCTGAGTTTTCTTTTCCGATTGCTTCGCTTTGCCCTTCGGCGCCGCCGCATCTGAGGAGCAGAGCTTCCAGCCGCCGCCGGGGGAGCGCTGTTTGTGTCTTGCGCGGTTTGGGCAAACGCTACTGAACTGGCAAAGACCATAACGCACGCAGCCCCGAAAATCCTGGAGCGCAGCATTGTCCTCTGCATTCATAAGCAGAATCCTCCGTGCAGTGTGGAATCTCTCTTCGCGCAAGAGTTAAATCCATAAATCTGGGTCAAATCTTGATGCCGCACCCCCTTGTTGCGGAACTGTTTCCACAACCGCTAGAGGTAGGGCACAGCGCAATTTGCCGTCCGGAGTGACAGGATGAATAAGGCAACCGAGACAAAAGCACCTCCCTTCGACTGGGCCGATCCCTTTTTGTTGCATGAGCAGCTTAGCGACGAAGAGCGCCTGATCCAGGAGACGGCGCACGCCTTCGCGGAAGACCGGCTTCGCCCTCGCGATCGTCGAGGCGTACGCCCACGAGAAGACGGACCGCGCCATCTTCAATGAAATGGGCGAGCTTGGCCTGCTCGGGCTAACGCTTCCGCCGGAGTATGGCGGCGCGGGCGCATCCTATGTCGCCTATGGCCTTGTCGCCCGCGAGATCGAGCGCGTCGACTCCGGCTACCGCAGCATGATGAGCGTGCAATCCTCGCTCGTCATGTACCCCATTTACGCTTACGGCGACGAGGCGCAGCGGCAGGAAATACCTGCCGAAGCTCGCGACGGGCGAGTATGTCGGCTGCTTCGGCTTGACCGAGCCGGACGCGGGCTCCGATCCGGGCTCGATGACAACCGTATGCCGAGCCAATCGACGGCGGCTACCGGCTGCGCGGGTCGAAGACCTGGATTTCGAACTCTCCCATCGCCGATGTCTTCGTCGTCTGGGCCAAATCGCGCGCGCATCAGAACAAGGTTCGCGGATTCATCCTCGAAAAAGGCATGCGCGGGCTTTCCGCCCCGAAAATCGGGGGCAAGCTTTCCCTGCGAGCGTCCATCACCGGGCAGATCGTCATGGACGATGTGGAAGTGCCCGAAAGCGCGCTTCTGCCCGGACGCATCCGGCTTGCAAGGGCGTTCAGATTGCCTGAACCGCGCGCGGTACGGCATCGCGTGGGGTGTCATGGGCGCCGCGGAGGACTGCCTGCATCGCGCCCGCGGCAATACGCGCTCGACCGCAAGCAGTTTGGCCGTCCACTTGCGGCAACGCAGCTCGTGCAGAAGAAGCTTGCCGACATGCAGACCGAGATCGCGCTTGGCCTTCAGGCGGCGCTGCGCCTCGGGCGCCTCTTCGATGAAGGCAAGGTCGCGCCGGAAATGATCTCCCTCATCAAACGCAACAACTGCGGCAAGGCGCTCGACATCGCGCGCGCGGCGCGGGACATCCTCGGCGGCAACGGCATCTCAGGCGAGTATCACGTGATGCGTCACGCGCAAAACCTTGAGACCGTTAACACCTACGAAGGCACACACGATGTGCATGCGCTGATCCTCGGCCGGGCGCTGACCGGCATTCAGGCGTTCTCGGCATAAGCTCAATGTAAATTCTTAACTAAAAAGTGAGGGCTACGATCCATGTTGCATGGTGACGCTTTGCCGCGCCGGCGGTAATCTCCGGCTCGGAGTTTGTCCCCCTCGGAAGGAGTTTCCTGTCATGGCCGATCTCATCGTTATCGAGTTTCCAACGGAAGCCAAAGCTGAAGAAGTCCGGCAAAAACTTCTTGAGCATGCAGCAGGACTACATCATCGACATCAAGGACGCCGTGATCGCCGTCAAGCAGCCCGACGGGCACATCAAGCTGAACCAGCTTTACCACCCGACCGCAATAGGCGCGGCTTCCGGCGCTGTCTGGGGCACGCTGGTCGGGCTGATCTTCCTCGTGCCGCTGGTCGGAACCGTGGTCGGCGCGGCTTCCGGCGCGATTGCAGGCGCGCTTTCAGATGTCGGCATCAACGACGATTTCATGAAGCAGGTTGCGACGACCATCGACTCAGGCAGCGCGGCGCTTTTCGTCCTCATCAAGAAGATGACGACGGATAAGGTGCTCGACGACCTGAAGGGCGTTGGCGGCAAGGTGCTCCGCACCTCGTTCGATCACACCAAGGAAGAGGAGTTGCGGAAGGCGCTGGCTGCCGCGAGTGCGGCTCAGGAAGCCCAGTCCTCAGCCCCGATCGTCACACCCACGCCGCCTCAAGCGGCCTAGAAAGACGTTTCGGCGATGGCTGGGCTCGCCCGGCCATTGTCGCTGGTGCTAACGGCCGCGCAGCTTGCGGAAAGCGGCGAAGCCACCCAACGCCGCCAGCGCCCCGGAGATGAGAACATTGTAGCCGGCCAGCGAAACGCCGAAAATTCGGATTGCCGCCTGGTCGCACCGGACGACGTTATTGTGGCGCAGAGCCTGTGAGAGGCTCTTGGACTGAAGAAGGTCTCCGTTCCCCGTGCATGTCTCGGGACCGGCCCAGAAATGCCATTCTGCGCCCGCGTGGTAGATGCTCAGACCAGCATTATAGAGAAAAGCGAGCGCAAGCGCCGCGACGATCACCGCCGCCCACCGTGGAGCGTAGCGCGCGAGGAAAGCCGCGAGAAGCCCGCCGGGGACGGCCGCATAGTAGGGAATGCGCTCCTCCAGGCAAAGCGAGCAAGGCGGATACCCGGCGTATTGGAACACCCATGCCCCTGCAACGTGGCGAAGCTCACGCCGGCGATGATGAACGCCGCCGTGCTTAAGCTCAGTTCTGTTTGCCCGTTCTGGGCCGTTACCGCGCTATACGACATATCTCACGATCACAAAGCCTGAAACGATCGTCGCAAATAGTCCCAATGTCACCGTTCCCAGACGGCGCTCGATGAAATCGCGGATCGGTTCGCCATAGATATAGAGCAACCCGGCAACAAGGAAGAAGCGCAGGCCCCGCGTGATGAGCGAAAGGATGATAAAGAGGCCGAAATTATAGCCCGCGAAGCCGCTCGCGATGGTCACGAGCTTGAAGGGGATCGGCGTCAGCCCCTTCAAGAGGATGATCCACGCGCCCCACTTCGCGTAGGTCTCGCGAAACTGCTCGATGCGGTCGCCGTAGCCGTAGAGGTCGATGATCCATTTGCCGACGCTGTCATAGAGCAGCGCGCCGATGCCGTAGCCGACGATGCCGCCAACCACCGACGCCGCCGTGCAGTAAAGCGCGAGAGTGAACGCGCGCTGCCGCTGCGCCAGCACCATCGGGATGAGCAGCGTATCCGGCGGGAGGGGAAAGAACGAACTTTCCGCAAACGAGACCGCGATCAGCGCCAAGAGCGCGCGCGGCCCTTCCGCGAGGCGCATCGTCCAGGAATAGAGGTTTCGAAGCATCGGATCCCCACCAGATGTTTACGCGGAGATAGCCTGCCGCGCCGTCCTTGTCCATCGGTGGCGGAGCGATATACCTTGCCTGTGAAGCGTTCGTTGAGCTTCTCAACAAGGGAAAGCTTATGTCCCGGATGACCGTCACCTATCGCGTTCGCAGTGACGCCGCGTCCATCGAGGCGCGGGCGCAGGCCATCGCGGTCGAGCAAAGCGTGGAGATGCCGCTCGCAGCCATTTCAGACGAGGCGGTGCTGCGCGATATCGTGGGAGAAGTGCAGGGCATTCGCGAGCTTGAGGCCGGGCTGTTCGAGGTGCGGATCGGGCTCGCGGTCGAGACGACCGGATTCGAGGCGGGCCAGCTGCTCAATATGCTGTTCGGGAATACCTCGATGCAGGAGGACGTGGCCCTGCACGACGCGGAAATCCCCGGCGCGATGGCGGCAGGTTTTGGCGGACCGAATTTCGGCATTGGCGGCTTGCGCGCGAAATGCGGCGCGAGCAATCGGGCGCTGACATGTGCCGCGCTAAAGCCGCAAGGGCTGCCGCCGAAGGACCTCGCGTTGCTGGCCGAGCGGCTTGCCGCGGGCGGTCTCGACTTCATCAAGGACGATCACGGCATTGCGGATCAGTCTTACAGCCCCTTCGCCGAACGCGTTCCCGCCTGCGCGAAGGCTATCCGGCGCACCGGATCGCGCACGCTCTACGTACCCAGCATTTCCGGTAGCCTTGTTACGGCGGCCACCCAGATAGCGCTCGCGGTCGAGGAGGGAATCCAAGCGGTGATGGTCCAGCCGATGATACTCGGCGTTTCGAACTTTCACCGGCTGGTTCGGCAATTTCCGGGCTTGGCGTTCTTCGGTCATCCCGCGATGTCCGGCGCGTCCCGGATCGCACCGCCGCTCCTGCTCGGCAAGCTTTTCCGCCTTTTCGGCGCGGACGTCACCATCTACCCCAACTATGGCGGCCGCTTCAGCTATACGCCAGAAACCTCCCGCGCGGTCGCCGAGGAAGCGCGGCGGTCCTGGTTCGACCTGAAGCCCTGCATGCCCTGTCCGGCAGGAGGCATGACGCTGGATCGGGTGCCGGAAATCCTGGACTTCTATGGCCCGGATACCATGTTGCTGATCGGCGGAAGCTTGCTTTCCGCGAAAGATCGCCTGACTGAAGCAACCGCTGAATTCGTAGTGCGTGTTGCAAGCCACTTCGAGGACAGAGCCGATGGATGATGGGCCGAATATCCGGCGAGCGCAGGGCGATGGCTTTCGCTGGGATGGCGTCGAGCTGCTCGCCTACAAGGAAGAGGGCAGCGCGCCCTTCAAGGCGATCACCCGGCAGGTTCTGTTTCAGCGCCCCGAGCTTCAGTGCGAACTGCGCTATTTCGAGATGCAGCCGGGCGGGCATTCCACGCTGGAGCGGCACGAGCACGCGCACGCGGTGATGATCTTTCGCGGGCACGGCATCTGCCTTGTGGGCGACGAGGTGCGTGAGGTGTCCGCACCCGATCTCGTGTTCATCCCGCCGATGACCTGGCATCAGTTTCGGGCCATGGCGGGTGAGTCGCTCGGCTTTCTCTGCATGGTGAATGCAATGCGCGACAAGCCGCAGCTTCCAACCGAGGCTGAGTTGGAGGACCTCAAAAAGAACGCTTCGATTGCCACGTTTCTGGATGGCGGGGTCATGGCCGCCCATGACTAGGAGCCGCTCCAATAATTCCTCTCGCGCCATCACTTCGCTTTTACAAAGACTAACAAGAAACTCGCTACCTGAAGATGCTGATATGAACGCCTGCAACTTGTTTCATCCATCGGGGTCGGCCGACAGGCTGGTGCATAACTAAGCAGAGTTCGCCGGACGTGCCAACTGATTGCTGCCGCCGTCATCCCGGAAAGGCGAAGCCTTATCCGGGATCGTAACAAATTGGATCGCCTGTCTTTTTGCGATCCCGGCTCGCGCTTCGCTTGGCCGGGATGACGTAGTGCGGAGCGAGCCGCATCCGTTGGCCAGATCAGCGGAGTTTGCTTAGGGCATCGGGCGTTTAACCGGATGCGGGCGGCATGGTCCATTTTGTATGGCATCCTGCAAATGGCGGCATGCGGTTTGTCAACTTGTCCCTGACGCTTGTCTCCGCATTCCTTCTTCTGAGAGATCTTCAGCGAAATCGCCTTGATGCCAGGTTAACGCAGCTTGGGCGGGATCAAGTCCTTGATTATCATGGGAAAAATGACAGAGCGGGACGCCATCATCGCCGCCTGCGCCGTGCAGTTCCGGCTCTTCGCAAGCGTTAATTCGCGATTTCAAAACATATTTAACGGACTTTTGCGCGTCCCAGTAAATGGAAAAATTCCGGCATTAGATTCTATTGAATGGGTAATTTGTTAACAATAAAAACTATAGCAATTTCAATGGCTTATGATATCCGCCCTTTGGCCGGCCGTAGGGGCGGCATTTCTCCATTTCGCGCCGCTTAAAGAAGTCGTTTACCAACACACGGTGGGAAGTAATTCCGGCGCTCTTCTGTTAACCACATAAGTATGAAGGCTCGACGCAGCGAACGAAATGTTTACAAAAGAGCGCGTGGCGAGCGTCGTCCAAGATGGCGATGGGCGGTTTGGTGAAGCGCGTCGCCATGATCGCCGCCCGAAATGCACCGCCGCGCAATCCCAGCCGTTAAGGCAATCGCGTCGCAACCGGTTCCGATTTTGCGCACGCTGCGCTAACGTTCGCGGTAATGAAAGCGCGGGATTAAATTTTCTGCGAAGCTTCCTCGGGTTAACCAGCCGCTTTCGCGATGCGCCATCCTTCCTGCGCCAGTGCGATGGCGGCTTGCTCGGCGAGCGGCGCGCGCTTGTCAGCGGCGTTACCCTGCGGCGATCGGGCGTAAACGCCCTGTGCAATCGAGGCAAAGCGAAAGAACGACAGCGCGATAAAGAACGTAAGGTCCGGCACGCTGTCGCGGCCTGCACGGTGGCAGTACATGCCGACCAACTCCTCCTCGCTCGGGATGCCGAGCGCCGCAAGATCGAGCCCGCGCAGCCCGCCGAGGAATGGCACCTCTGAGGGTGTGCGATAAGCCATGCACACATAGCCGAGATCGGCGAGCGGGTGGCCCAGCGTCGACAGTTCCCAGTCGAGCACGGCGATAATGTGCGGATCGTCCAGCTCGTACATCACATTGTTCATGCGGTAATCGCCATGCGTAATCGCGGCTTCGTCGCGCGAGGGTACGCTCGCCTTCAGCCACGCGATCAGCTTGTCCATGGCCTCGATCTGGCCCGTCATCAAGGACTCGTATTGCTCGCTCCAGCGCTTGAGCTGGCGCGCCGCATAGCCTTCCGTCCGGCCGTAGTCGCTTAGGCCGATCGCCTCGAAATCTACCTCGTGCAAAGCGGCCAGCGTCTCGGCAAAAGCGCGATAGGCGGCCTTGCGCTGAAGGTTGCTGAGTTCCGGCAGGTCGGCCCTGTCGAAGATGCGGCCGGGGATGTAGTCCATGAGGTAGAACGGCGTGCCGATGACAGAGGCGTCATCGCAGAAAAGCTGCATGGAGACCACGGGAACGGGCGTGCCCTTCAACGCCGACTGGACGCGGAACTCGCGGTCGACGGCGTGTGCACTCGGCAAAAGCTTGCCGCCCGGTTGCTTGCGAAGAACGTATTTCCGGATGGGCGTCTCGATGAGAAAGGTCGGGTTGGATTGGCCCCCCTGGAATTGCTTGATCGTTGGCGGAACGCCGAAATCTTCCAAATACCTTTTCAGATAGCGCCAGAGCTTTTTTTCGTCGAAGCGATGACTGGGAAGAACGTCGATAAGCTCAGCCACGATACATTATCCGATTGGAGTGAAGATTGAGGCGCCGCCGTCCACGAGGATCGTCTGCCCTGTGATATATCGCGCCGCGTTGGAAGCCAAGAACACAGCGACGCCCGCGATGTCGGCTGGCTCGCCGAGCCGTTTCAGGCAGGTCAGGTTGGCAACCATGGCCGCAGCTTTCGGATTTTCGTAAAGCGCCTTGGCGAAGTCGGTCTTTATGATGCCGGGGCGATGGCGTTGACGCGAATGCCGCGCGCTCCCCACTCCACCGCGAGATTCCGCGCAAGTTGCGCCTCGGCCGCTTTCGACACGGCGTAGACGCCGAGATTGGCGGCTCCCGCAATCGTAACGATCGAAGAGAGCATGATGACCGAGCCGCCTCCACGCTCGGCCATCCCTGGCAGAACCAGCTGGCAAAGCCAATGGGTCGAGGTCAGGTTTGTGGTGAGAACCTTGTTCCAGACCTCGTCGGAGAGCTCCGACGACGGCCCGTAAACCGGGTTGATGGCGGCGTTCGGGATGAGGATGTCGATGCGGCCATACTCGCGCAGGGCATGGGCGACGAGGCCTTCGAGATCGGGCTTATGGCCGACATTGCAGGCCACCGCCGTTGCGTGGCCGCCCGCTTCGCGGATTTCGGCGACCAGCGCCTTGCAAGCGTCGATCTTGCGGGAGGAAACCACAACTTTTGCGCCCATCCTGGCGCATTCGGTCGCGATGGCCCGGCCAATCCCGCGAGAGGAGCCCGTGATTACGGCAACGCGGCCCGTCAGACCGAACATACTCATGGCACACCTGTCATCGCGGCCACTTCGGCTTGCGCTCGGTCACCAGCGCCTTAAGGAGCGGCGCGGGCCGCCAGCGGTCGCCGAAGCGCATATGGAAAATATCGATGTCCGATAAGACCTCCGCGAGGCTCCGCAGTTCCGCATATTTCATCGGACCGCCCCGCCACGCGGGAAAGCCATAGCCATGAATATAGATGATATCGATGTCGTCGGAACGGTAAGCGATCCCCTCTTCGAGGATATTCGCGGCCTCGTTGACGAGCGCATAAATCGTCCGCTTCACGATCTCCTGCTCGGAAACCGAGCTTATCCTGTTGCCGAGTTCATCGCGGTAGGCCTCGATGATGGCGTCCGCCTCGGGATCGGGCAGGGCGGTGCGGCCCTCGTAGCGATAGAAGCCCCTGCTTGTTTTCTGGCCGTAGCGCCCGGCCTCGTAAAAGCGATCCAGCAAAGGCGAGGCATAGTCTCTGCCCTGCTTAAGGCGTCTCTGGCGGATCTGCCAGTTCACATCGATCCCGGTCAGATCGCAGACGCGCGAACGGCCCCATGGCCATGCCCCAGCGTGTGAGCGCGGAATCGACGTCGGCCGGTGAAGCGCCTTCCTCGACGATCGCCATCGCCTCGGTGATGTATTTCTCCAGCATACGATTGCCGACGAAGCCATCGCAATTGCCGACCGAAACGCCGATCTTGCCGATCTTGCGGGCTGCTGCGATGGCGCTGGCCAGCACCTCCGGGCTTGTCTTCTGACCGTGGACAATCTCCACGAGGCGCATGACGTTGGCAGGCGAGAAGAAATGCATGCCAACCACGTCGGCGGGGCGCGACGTGAAGCTCGCGATCTCGTCGATGTCGAGCGTAGAGGTGTTTGAGGCGAGGATCGCGCCCTCTTTGCAGACGCGGTCGAGTTCGCGAAAGACTTGGCCCTTCACACCCATATCTTCGAAGGCCGCTTCGACCACGATGTCGACGTCCGCGAGCGCCCCGTAATCCAGGGTGGTCTTGATCGCGGCCATACGCGTATTCATCGCGGACTGGTCGAGCCGCCCGCGCTCAACCATGATCTCGTAGTTTTTCGCGACGATGCTGAGGCCTTTGTAAAGCGCCGCCTGATCGCGGTCGAGAACGACAACCGGAATTCCGGCATTGGCGAAGGCCATGGCGATGCCGCCGCCCATCGTCCCCGTGCCGATGACGCCAGCGGTTTTGATCTCTCGCGGCTTCACCTTGCTGGAAACGCCCGGGATTTTGGCGACGTGACGCTCTGCAAAAAAGGCGTGGATCAGCGCCTTGCTTTGCCAGTCGTGCAACGCCTCATAAAACAACTCGCCCTCGCGCCTCAGTCCTTCTTCAAACGGAAGCTCGAATGCGCTTTCGACGGCAGCGACGCAGCGCAAGGGCGCATGCTGATATGGCTGGCGCTTTTTGAGCTCTGCACGCTTCTCGTCAAAAACGGCCGAGCCCCGCTCGGCTTCGATCTTCGCATTCTGTTCGCGCGTTTTCGGGTGGCTCCCCAAGGTTGCCTTGGCTTTCGCATAAGCCATCGCGGCGGCGAGAGGATCGCCTTCCGCGATCTCGTCCACAAACCCCGCCTTCAGGGCGTCTGCGGCTGAAACGGGCTCGCCGGAGATGATAAGATCAAGCGCGGCCTTCGCCCCCGTCAGCCGTGGCAACCGCTGCGTTCCTCCGCCTCCCGGAATAAGGCCGAGCTTGACTTCGGGCAGGCCAAGGCGGGCCTCCTGCGAGGCAATCCTGTAATGGCAGGCGAGCGCGATCTCCAGTCCTTCGCCAAGCGATGTGCCGCCCAACGCTGCGACCACAGGCTTGTGCGAGTCCTCGATGGCGTCGCAGATTTGGTTGATTTCAGTGCCTTTGAGAGGCGAGTCGAACTCCGTGATATCAGCTCCAGCGGAGAATGTCTGACCTGCTCCGGCGAGAACGATGGCATGGGCGCTATCGTCGGCTTCAGCCTGCCTTACGGCTGCCAGCAGCCCGTCGCGAACTTCGCGGGACAGCGCATTGAGAGGAGGATTATTGACCGTTATGACGCCAATGCCGTCCTTGTTCTCGTAAGTTACGGTATTCCCGGCCATGAATTCTCCCGACCGGCCGTTATTTGCTTTCTAAGTTCGGCCTCGATGAACAATACAGTTGGCTGAAGGGAACCGTCAACGGCCTCAGACCGAACTACCATAGTGGTAACAGGAGCGCGACGCTTCAAAAGGTCATGGCCGGACTTGGCCAGCCATCGAGCACCGCGGTCAAAACGTAGCAATCGGTTCGCTATCTAGAGCCGATCCGCTTTTGATGGAATCAAAACGGGCTCTAAGTTTCTGTTTTGTCGTGCGTCTTATCGGAAAACCGCTTCGCACTTTTCCGGACGCACTCTAAGCCGCCTGAGGGATGAGCGTCCGATGGTCGAGCGCGGCGGCGATCAGCGCCTTCGTGTAATCCGTTTTCGGATTTTCGAAAATCTCCGCCGTTGGCCCTTCCTCCACGACAACGCCGTTGCGCATGACGATCACATAGCTTGCGAGCGCGCGCATGACCTTGAGATCGTGGCTGATGAAGAGGTAGGCGAGGCCGCGCTTATGCTGCAGATCGCGCAAGAGATCGACAATCTGCGCCTGCACCGAAACGTCGAGCGCGCTCGTCGGCTCGTCCAGCATCAGGAAATGCGGCTGCAGGATCACGGCGCGGGCGACGGCGATGCGCTGGCGCTGGCCGCCGGAGAACTCGTGCGGATAACGGTCCTGCCACTCGGGCTTCAACCCCACCTCCGTTAAGCGCGGCGGATACCCGCTCGCGGCGTTCGGAGCGGGAAAGGCCCGGGTTTTGAATGACAAGCCCTTCCTCGATGATCTGCCCGACCGAAAGCCTTGGGCTGAGCGACCCATACGGATCCTGGAAAACCACCTGCATTTCCTTGCGGAGCGGGCGCATCTCCTTCGACCTGAGCCCATCGATCCGCTTGCCGACATAGGCGATCGGCCCTTCGCTGGAGATAAGCCGCAGAATCGCAAGGCCGAGCGTCGTCTTGCCGGAGCCGGATTTGCCGACGATGCCGAGCGTCTGGCCGCTCCGCAGCTTGAACGAGACGCCGTCGACGGCTTTGATGTGGTCCACGGTGCGGCGCAGGATGCCCTGCTTGATCGGGAACCAGACCTTCAGGTTGTCGGCCTCCAGCACCACCGGCGCGGTTTCGTCCATCCGGGGAGCCAGTCCCTTGGGCTCCGCTTCCAGAAGCCGCTTCGTGTAGGGATGTTTGGGAGCGGCGAAAATTTCCTCGGCCGGGCCGCGCTCGACGATCTCGCCGTCCTTCATCACGCAGGTTCGGTCGGCCATCTTCCGCACGATGCCGAGGTCGTGCGTGATAAGCAGAAGCGCCATGCCGAGCTCGCGCTGAAGGTCTTTCAGGAGATCGAGGATTTGCGCCTGGATGGTCACGTCGAGCGCGGTTGTCGGCTCGTCGGCGATGAGGAGATCGGGTTCGTTCGCGAGCGCCATCGCGATCATCACGCGCTGCCGCTGTCCGCCCGACAATTGGTGCGGGTATGCCGAGAGCCGCGTCTCCGCGTTTTGGATGCCGACCTTGGTCAGAAGTTCCAGCGTGCGCTTGCGCGCCGCCGTGTTCGACATGCCGTGGTGGATTTTCAGAACTTCGCTGACCTGCTTCTCGACCGTGTGAAGCGGGTTCAGCGATGTCATCGGCTCCTGGAAGATGATCGAGATCCGGTTGCCGCGCACGCGCCGGATCTCGGATTCCTTCACGCGAAGCAAGTCCTTGCCCTCGAAGATGATTTCGCCGCTCGGATGCGAGGCGTCGGGATAGGGCAGCAGGCGCATGATAGAGAGCGCCGAAACCGTTTTTCCCGAGCCCGACTCGCCCACCAGCGCGACCGTCTCGCCCTTCTTTATGTCGAAGGAGACATTGCGCGCGGCGTAGACGCCCGGTTCCGCTCCCGCGAAGCGGACGCTGAGATTGCGGACTTCGATCAGCGGGGCCGATTGGGTTTGAGATGCTTCCGTCATGCGATCAGCCCACAACCTTGAGGTGCAACCATGGTCTTCCGCGGATCGAGGGCATCGCGCACGGCCTCGCCGACGAAAACGAGCAGGCTCAACATCAGCGCGATGACAAAGAACGCGGTCAGGCCCAACCACGGCGCCTGCAGGTTCTGTTTGCCCTGCTGAAGCAGTTCGCCCAGCGACGGCGATCCCGGCGGCAGGCCGAAGCCCAGATAGTCTAGCGCAGTCAGCGCTGTTATGGCGCCGCTCAAGATGAAGGGCGCGAACGTCACCGTCGCCACCATCGCATTCGGCAGGAGGTGCTTGAACATGATCTGCGTATTGGAAAGCCCAAGCGCGCGCGCCGCCCGCACATATTCGAAATTGCGGCCGCGCAGGAACTCGGCACGGACCGGCCCGACGAAAGCGGTCCATTCGAAGAAAAGCAGGATGGCCAGCAGCAGCCAGAAACTCGGCGCGATCATGGAAGACAGGATCAGAAGCAGGTAAAGTTCCGGCAACGATCTCAAGATTTCAATGAAACGCTGAAAGAGAAGATCGGTCCAGCCGCCGAAGAAGCCTTGCACCGCACCGGCCGTTACGCCGATCAGCGCGGAGAGGATAGTCAGGATCAGGCCGAACAGCACCGAGATGCGGAAGCCGTAGATGACGCGCGCGAGCACGTCGCGGCCCTGGTCGTCGGTCCCGAGCCAATTTTCCCACGAGGGCGGCGCCGGCGCAGGTACGGGCAGGTCGAGCTTGATGGTGCGATAGCTGTAGGGGATAAGCGGCCATATCATCCAGCCGCCTTTCTCCTCGATGAGCCTCTTCACCTCAGGGTCGCGATAATCGGCCTCGGTCTCGAACTCGCCGCCGAATTGCTTCTCGGTGTACATCTTGAAAATCGGCGTGTAGTAGGCGCCGTCATATTTCACGAGGAACGGCTTATCGTTCGCGATGAACTCCGCGAAGAGCGTGACGAGAGAACAACATCGAAAAGAGGATGAAGCTGTAATAGCCGCGCCGATTGCGCTTGAACGCGCGGAGGCGCCGCTTGTTGAGCGGGGAAAGCTCGAACCAGCCGCGATCGGGAACCGTTTCTATTCTTGCAAGAACATCGCCGGGAGCGGTGGATCTTTCGACTCTCGCGTCCATTCGTCAGACCTCCCTTGTCTCGAAATCGATGCGCGGATCGACCCATGTGTAAATGAGGTCCGACAGAAGATTGAGCAGCAGGCCCATGGCCGAGAA
Organism: uncultured Alphaproteobacteria bacterium; assembly: GCA_963829495.1. Taxonomy (GTDB): domain Bacteria; phylum Pseudomonadota; class Alphaproteobacteria; order Rhizobiales; family Rhodomicrobiaceae; genus Rhodomicrobium. The sequence goes on along the minus strand of CAWHIT010000010.1, from coordinate 144,477 downwards.
GATGTAGAGCGTTGCGAAAACCACGGCGTAATCGCGGTTGAGGACGGATTCGAAGGACAGGCGCCCGAGGCCGTCCAACGAGAATATCGTCTCGATCAAGAGCGCGTTCGTAAAAAAGGCGCCGATGAACGCGGCCGGAAAGCCCGAAATCACGAGCAGCATGGCATTGCGGAAGACATGTCCGTAAAGGACACGCCGTTCACTCAAGCCTTTGGCACGCGCCGTCATCACATACTGTTTGCGGATTTCATCAAGGAAACAGTTTTTTGTCAAAAAGGTAACCGTCGCGAGCGAGGAGATCACCATCGCGGTTACGGGCAGCGCGAGGTGCCAGAAGTAGTCCGCGATCTTTTCCGGCCAGCTCAATTGCGCGAAATTATCCGAAACCAGCCCGCGCAATGGGAACCAATCAAGGAACGAGCCGCCCGCGAAGATCACGATCAGGAAAATCGCGAACAGGAAGCTTGGGATGGCGTAGCCGACGATGATGACGGTGCTCGTCCAGATATCGAATTTCGAGCCGTCCATGACGGCCTTGCGTACACCAAGCGGAACGGAAATCGCATAGGTAAGAAGCGTGAGCCAAAGGCCGATCGAGATCGAAACCGGCAGTTTCTCCTTGATGAGTTGCAGTACGCTCACGTCGCGGAAATAGCTCTGCCCGAAGTTGAAGGTCAGATAGTTCTTCATCATCAAGAGGAAGCGCTCGACCGGCGGTTTGTCGAAGCCGAACTGCTTTTCGAGGCTCTTGATCAGTTCAGGGTCGAGGCCCCGCGCGCCGCGATACCGTGAGCTGACGCCGCCATCCTGCCCTGGCTGCGCCATCCGCGAGAAATCGCCCGTGGACGATCCGCCGATGCGCGAGGTCGCGTCGACATTCGTGCCGTTAAGCTGCGCGATGATGCGTTCGATCGGGCCGCCGGGCGCGAACTGGATAATCATGAAGCTGATCAGCATGATCCCGAGCAGCGTCGGAATCATCAGGGCAAGGCGTCGAATGATATACGCGGTCATGTATCTCTTGTGTTCTAGGGCGCTTCCTGATTGCGGAGAATAATCTCCCCTTCGTGGCCTTAGTCGGGCTAGCGCAGTTTATAGTAAACAACGGCATTCTTTTTCCTGGCCGCCGCTCGCAGCATCCCGATGACAGCAGACTTAAGCGATCATGGCGCGAAAGCCAGTTACACATCGGAAATGTTAGCCTCCAAGCTTGGCCGCTTTGTCCGGGTCGAACCACCACGTGTCGAGGATACCGACGTCATATTTCGCCTGCACCGCGGGGCGGGAATACTTGTCCCAGGTCGCGATATTGTGAACCGACTTGTACCATTCCGGCACCCAGTAATGTCCGGCGCGGAGCACGCGGTCGATGGCGTGGCACGCCGTCTGCAGTTCGTCGCGGCTTTTCGCGTTCAGGATCTTATCGATCAGCGCGTCCACAACCGGGTCCGCGATCCCGGACAGGTTATAGCTTCCGTCCTCCTTGCCGGCCTCGCTGTTCCAGAAGGCGCGCACCTCGGGGCCGGGCGTGGGCGAAAGCGAATAGCGCTGCGATACTACGTCGAATTCGTAGCGCCTTAGCCGCTCCTGCTCTCCGGCCGGGTCGACGCGGCGGAGTATGGCCTTGACCCCAAGATCGGAGAGCTTTCCTGAATACGGCCCGATGATGCGCTCCATGACAGGATCGTCGATCAGGAACTCGATTTCCAGGGTCTCGCCCTTGGCATTCTTGCGAACGCCATCCTGCAACCGCCATCCTGCCTCATCGAGAAGCTGGGAAGCGGTCCGCACGCTCGGGCGATAGCGGCCCGATCCATCGGTGACCGGCGGCGTGTAGGGTTCGCCGAACACCTCGGGCGGCAGCTTGTCTCGAAATGGCTCAAGCAGCGCAAGCTCGTCAGGCGTTGGCACTCCTTGCGCCTTCAAATTCGAGTTCTCGAAGTAGCTCGCGGTGCGCGTGTAGAGTCCGAAGAACAGCGACTTGTTCGTCCATTCGAAATCGAAAGCGTAGTCGAGCGCTTTTCGCACCCGCGGATCGCTGAACTTCTCGCGGCGCAGGTTTATGAAGACGCCCTGGGCGCCCGACGGCCGGCCATCCGGCAGCGTGAGCTTTATAATTTGGCCGGATCGCACCGCCGGAATGTCGTATTCCGTGGCCCAGCTTTTCGAGGTGAACTCCTCACGCAGGTCGTAAGCCTTGGCCTTGAACGCCTCCAGGCCGACAGCCCTGTCGCGGTAATACTCGAAACGAATATCATCGAAATTGTAGCGCCCGCGGTTTACAGGCAGGTTCGCCGCCCAGTAATCCTTGCGGCGCTTGTAGGTGACAAAGGTCCCCTGGCGAAAATCGCTGATCTCGTAGGGGCCGGAGCCGAGGGGGATCGAGGCTCTCCTTCAGGAAGTCGTGCGCGGTGTAGTAGGCCTTCGAGAACACAGGCAAACTTGCCACGAGCGTTGGCAGGTCACGAACATTCTCGCCCTTGAATTGATACTTGATCGTTGCCGGGTCGATCGCGGTCGCGCTCGCCACGTCGCGCAAGGCGAGCTGATAGCGCGGGTGGCCCTTCTGTTTCAGAGTCTCAAACGTGAACGCCACGTCCGCCGCCGTAACCGGGGTTCCATCGCGAAAGCGCGCCTCGGGACGGAGATAAAAGGTGACCGACATCTTGTCGTCTGCCACCTCGGCGGATTCGGCGATCAGTCCGTAAACAGCGTCGGGTTCGTCCTGGAGCGCACCATGAGCGAGTCGAAGAGCAACTCGACACCCTCCGCAGGATCGCCCCGCAGAATGAACCCGTTGAACTCGTTGAACGTATTGATTGAACTCGCTGGCAATGTCGCCATGCGGCCGCCCTTCGGGGCATCCGGGTTCACATAGTCGAAGTGCGTGAAGTCCGCGGGATATTTCAAATCGCCGAACGCGGACAGCCCGTGACGGCGCTCTGCCGCTTGAGACGCGGAGAACGTGAAGAAGAATGTGGCTGCGAAGAGCAACGCAATGACCGGGACCCAAAGCCTCAACGTCAGGACCGGGCTCCGACCCGGCCATCCGGCAATGCGGCAGTTCGACTGGATAGCTCGATCCAACCGCCGAGCCCCTTTATGCTGTCTCATTTCAACCCATTCTTCTCGGCGAGAGCCGCGTCAAACCACCAAACGTCAGGGAAACCGATCGCCTGGCCCGGCAGAGGGTTCGGAGCGCCGAACTTGTTCCAGTAGGCGATGCGCTCGTTAGCGGAGTGCCATTGAGGAACGATGTAGGCGTTCCAAAGCAGCACGCGATCAAGGGCCCGGCTGGCAGCGACCAAGGCATCGCGGTTCGGCGCGAAGATGATCTTGTCCACGAGCGCATCGACCGCCGGATTTTTGATGCCGATGATGTTCCGCGCGCCCGGCTGATCAGCGGCGGCTGAGGTCCAGAAATCCCGCTGCTCGTTTCCTGGCGACTCCGATTCCGGGAAGACGCCGACGACGATATCGAAATCGAACGTATCCTCGCGCCTTTTCTGCTCCGTCGAGTCGACGACCCGCACATTGGCGTTGATGCCGAGCTTTTTCAGGTTCTCGACATAGGGGAGGATTACGCGCTGAAAGGCTTCCTGGTCGATGAGAAACTCGACCGAGAACGGTTCGCCAGCGCTGTTCTGCAGCTGGCTGTTCACAATCGTGTAACCCGCCTCTCTCAGAAGCCGCGCCGCCTCCCGAAGATGCGTGCGGAAGTCAGCCTCCGTTGCATTGACGGGGTTTTTGTATTCCTGGGTGAAGACTTCGGGCGGAATTTTATCGCGCAGCGGCTCCAGCAGCGCCAGTTCCTCCGGCGACGGCAATCCCTTCGCGGCCAACTCCTGTCCCTGGAAGAAGCTCGAGGTTCTGGTGTACTGCCCGTAGAACAGGTTCTTGTTCGCCCATTCGAAATCGAAAGCCAGATTGAAGGCACGGCGAACCCGAGGATCCTGGAATTTCGCACGGCGAATGTTGAAGGCGAAGCCCTGCGTCGGTTTCGGCGTTTGCAGGACGATATCGCCTCGTTTCACTACGCGCCCATCGGTCACCGCCGGGAAATCGTAAGCAGTGGCCCAAGTCTTGGCGCTCGCTTCTCTTTTGAAGTCGTATTGGCCCGCCTTGAACGCCTCCATCGAAACGCTCTGGTCGCCATAGTGCTGAAATTCGATGGTGTCGAAGTTGCTTTCGCCGATTCTGGCAGGGAGGTCCTTGCCCCAATAATCCGCCACGCGTTCAAAGGCGATCCATTCGCCTGGGCGTGTCCCTTTGATCTTGTAGGGGCCGGAGCCAAGCGGCGGTTCAAGCGTCGTTTTCGTAACATCGCGCGGCTTGCCCGATGCGTCTTTGCCTTCCCACCAGTGCTTTGGCCAGACGGTCAACTCGCCGACGATCAGCGGAAGCTCGCGGTTTCCGGTGGCATCGAATGTGAATGTCACCTCGCGGTCGCCTGTCTTCTCGCCTTTCACGACATTCTTGTAGTACTGGGCGTGCTGCGGATCGTAGGGGAGACCCGTGTCCGGGTCTTTGCCCTTCACGGTGTTCATGCTCCAGATGACGTCGTCGACCGTGATGGGCTGGCCATCATGCCACCGCGCGCCTTCGCGCAGCTTGAATGTGACGGAGCTATAGTCGGGGGGGTAGCTGACCCACTCGCAGAGGAGGCAATAAAGCGTCGAGGCTTCCTCCCTCGACGGGATCATCAGCGGATCGAAAATGAGTGCGAAACCCGAAGCGAGACCGGCCGCGAGGGCGCCTCGAAACACAGCGGGGTTCAGGTTGTCGTATTGCGCGGGCGACGAAAGCTTGACCGTTCCACCCTTGGGCGCATCGGGATTTACCGCATCGAAATGCTTGAAATCCACGGGATACCTAGGCGGCCGGACAAGAGACAGAGCGTGGTGTTTTTCCTGATCGGCAACGGCTGGCTGAGCCGCAACGAGCGCCAGGATGAGAGCGAGAGCAATCTGTTTTTGAATAGACATGAGCACAAGGGGAACGGTGTTTCAGTTGGCGGGAATTTAGTGCCCCATAAAACACCGTTCCACTTAAAGATCCTTCATGCTCACAAGGTTCGGTTAACGGCTGCGTTACCACCTCGACCTTGGAAGGTCGACCGGAGCGTCGCTCTGCTTGGACAGGAAAGCGATTACGTTCGCACGCTGTTGCGCATCCTTCAGGCCGGCGAAACCCATCTTGTACATGTTGTTGCCCGGCACCCACTCGCCCGGATCGCCAATCCATGCGTAGATTTCGTTGAAGGACCAGCGTCCGCCCTTCTGCTGTAAAGCAGGTGAATATGAGAAGCCGGGGTCTCTTGCGATATCACGCCCGACAACGCCGTAGAGGTTCGGGCCGACCCTCGTGCCGCCGCCCTTGGTCCAGGTATGGCAGATCGCGCACAGCTTCGCGGTCTCCTGCCCAGCCTCCGGATCCGCTCTGGCTAACAGCACGCTCAGTGAGGAATCGGGCTGTTCCATCTCCCGGCTGACGGGCGTTATAACGGCTTGTTTCTCGGTGTGTTTGACGACCGCCCGAACGATGGGAACGGCAGTAACTTGGATTTGTCCCCCTCTGTCGGAGTTCTCATCACCTGTCGGGTAGAACTTATTGATGGCGTTGGTCAGGCCTACAACCACCAGCAATCCAGCAAGCACTGACCCTACAAAATAGGCAATTCTCATTCCAGCCTCCCCATACCGACGCTTTGCGTCGCTCTTGTTTTCTAGCCGTTCAGACGGCCTGATTTCTTTTTTTGAGATCCGCGCCCCCCAAGGAGGGACCGCAGAAGGGAGAGCTTAAGCTAAAAAATTGAACTTGGCTACGCGAAGTATGAGATTGGTTGAATATCACTTCGCGGCAAACGGGACGGGATTATCGCTGTGCTTATCGAGAAAAGCGATGATGTTAGCCCGTTCCTGAGGATTTTTTACACCCGCGAACCCCATATTATTGCCGGGAATAAAGGCCTTCGGATTCTTGATCCATTCATACAGGTTTTGGAAAGTCCACTTCTCGGCGTTCCGCTGCTTCAAAGCGCCTGAGTAGGAGAATCCCGGCTCGCTGGCAATGTTGCGGTTTACGACCCCGTAGAGGTCCGGCCCGACTTTTGCTCCGGCTCCCTTTACGAAGTTGTGACACGCGCCGCAGACTTTGGCGGCGTTCTGCCCTGCCTCGACATTTGCGCTCGCCAGGAGGCTCTCGACCGGCGGCTCCTTCTCCTCCGGTTTTGCGGGCGTCGCGGGTGCTGGCGCGGCGGCCTCCGGCGCGACGACAATTTGGCCCTTGGACAAGTTCGCAGTGCCCTTCGGATAAAAGAGATGGATCGCCGTGTTCACGCCGACCAGCGACCAGCAGGCTCGCCAGCACCGCGCCTGCGACTTTGTTGAAGTAGAAGGAGTTCATAGCCCCTCACGTGTCATGGTGACGCACCTATGTCTTCGCCTTCATAGGCTCACAGTCTTGAGGACTGCAACACCGTCAATGGAAAAACCGTCGACAGGTTCTAAGAGATTGCAGATGGCGAAATTGTTCCCCTTTGACGCGATTTTTAATCCGATCGTAATCATCCCCGCGAGGCTCGGGTCCACCCGGCTGCCCCGCAAGCCGCTTCTCAGCATGGGAGGCGCGCCGATGATTGTTCAGGTGTGGCGGCGGGCGATGGAAGCGGATGTGGGGCCGGTCTTCGTGGCGGGCGACTCGGCCGAAATCGCTGATGCCGTCGCGGCAAGCGGCGGCAACGCGGTGATAACGCGGGCCGATCATGCCAGCGGCTCCGACCGCATTTACGAAGCTCTATGCCGCATCGATCCCGACGGGAAATTCGATGCTGTCGTCAATCTCCAGGGCGATCTCCCCACTCTCGAACCGCGCCTCGTCAAAGACTGCCTCGCCGCATTGAGAAAAGGCGCGGACATTGGCACGCTCGCCGCCGTCATCACAGACCCGGCCGAAATCGATGATCCGAATGTCGTCAAGGCCATCGCCTCGCCCATGCCAGGCGGGTTGATGAACGCGCTCTACTTCACGCGCACAGCGGCCCCCCATGGAGAAGGCCCCTATTATCACCATATTGGCGTTTACGCTTACCGCCGCGCAGCTCTCGCTCGCTTCGTGGCGCTGCCGCCTTCCCCTCTTGAAAAGCGCGAGCGTCTGGAGCAGCTTCGCGCGCTCGAGGCTGGCATGCGCATCCACATTTCAGTGGTTGACACGGTACCGTTGGGGGTAGACACCGAACCCGATCTTGCAAAAGCGCGCGAAATACTCGCAAGGTGAGCGCCAATTTCCTCGCCCCCAAAGCGGCGAGCTCAGGGACCACAATGGCATTCGTATCGAACGGAAAATCGAAAGAAGCGCCCGCAAGCGTCGCCTACCAGGGCGAGCCCGGCGCCAATTCCCACATCGCCTGCATCAATTACGATAAGCGGCTTGAGCCTTTCGCGTGCGCCACGTTCGAGGATGCGATTTCGGCGGTGCGCGGCGGCGCGGTCAGTTGCGCGCTCATCCCTGTCGAGAATTCGGTGGCGGGCCGTGTTGCCGACGTTCATTACCTTCTGCCGAATTCTGGTGTTCATGTCGTCGGGGAGCATTTCGAGCGCATCTATCACCAGCTCATGGCGCTCCCCGGGGCGGACTGGTCCACGCTGAAGACGGTGCACAGCCATACGCAGGCGCTCGGCCAATGCCGGAGCGCTCTTCAGAAGCTTGGCTTGAGGCCTGTGCCCGAGGCCGATACCGCAGGATCGGCGCGGATGGTTGCCGAGGAAGGCGACCTGACGAAAGCCGCGATCGCGTCGAAGCTGGCCGCCGAGATTTACGGCCTTCACATTCTGAAAAGCGGCATCGAGGACGCGGCGCACAACACCACGCGCTTCCTTGTGCTCGCCAACGAAGCCGAGGTGCCGCCCGCGGGCAACGGCCCGGTGCTGACCACGTTCATCTTCCGCGTGCGCAACGTTCCCGCCGCGCTGTACAAGGCGCTGGGCGGCTTCGCCACCAACGGCGTGAACATGACGAAGCTCGAGTCCTACCAGCTCGAGGGCAGCTTCAACGCCACCATGTTCTACGCCGACGTGGAGGGGCACCCCGACGATCGCCCGCTGCGGCTCGCGCTGGAGGAGCTGGAGTTCCACACGGCGGAGCTGATTATTCTAGGCACCTATCCCGCGAGCCCGTTCCGCGAGACGCTGAAGCGCCAGTCCGACGACGACGAAGCGCCCCGCGCCCGCGCGTCCTGAGCGTCGGCCGATCATTTCGGAAGGGACCGAAATTCTGACGGCATCTCGCTCGCAGTCGTTTGGAGCATCGAGCCACGTCACTTTCGTAGGGCCGCAAGCTGCGCCCGGCCTTGTCGCGCCATGTCTTCTGGACCGGCGCGAGCCGCCCCTCGCCGTCCAGCCGGTCTTTCCAGCCTGCCGCCGCAATAGGCCTCCAGACCTATCGCTTCTTGGCCGGGACGTCCCTTGTTAGGGGGAGCGGGAGGAGCGGCCTCACGCCCCAAAACAGGGCGAGCTTTGTGCCTTTCGCCAATGGCGTTTTCTTCAGCCCGGGCCATGACGACACCGATCAGCGTTCGGATGGTTTGGAGGCACTTCCGTAAATTTGTATCTAGTCTGAGACCTGGAAAGCCACTAACGTGCGCGCTGGCCAGGGCACACCCTGTGTCGACAATGGTTAGTCCCGTTTTTGCTGTCAGGAGTGCGCATGAAGACCAGACGACCTTTCCCAGGTTTGATTGTCGCTGCGAATGCCGCCGTTGCATTTTTTGCCTCGCTCGCCTTCAATTTCATGCGCCGCACAGGCCCAAGGCGCCGGGGTTGAATACCCGCCAGCAGAGGTCAAGCACTTCGACCCGAACGGCAATCCGCCGTCGACGTTCACGCTCGAACTGCGCAAAGGCGTCACGGCCACGCTGCCGTTCGAGGATAAGCGCGACTTCGACGAGGCCAAGAAGGGCTTCATCGCCGAGCCGCCCTACAAGCAGATCATGGCCGATGCCGGCCAGGTTGCCTGGGACATGGGTAGCTACCAGTGGCTGCTGCAAGACAAGGACTTCCAGAGCATTCACCCCTCGTTGCAGCGCCAGGCCGTGTTGAACATGGCCTATGGTCTGTACGAAGTGGTGCCGGATAAGATCTATCAGGTTCGCGGCTTCGACCTGGCCAACATCTCGTTCATCAAGGGCGATACCGGCTGGATTGTGTTCGATCCGCTGACGGCCAAGGAAACCGCCCGCGCGGCGCTCGAGTTTATCAACGAAAAACTCGGCAAGCGGCCGGTTGTCGGCGTCGTCTATTCGCATTCGCACGTCGACCACTTCGGCGGTGTGCGCGGCGTGGTGGATGAAGCCGACGTCTTCAGCGGCAAGGTCAAAGTGATCGCACCGGCGGGCTTCCTCGAGGCGGCGATCTCCGAGAACGTGTTCGCCGGCAACGCCATGTCGCGCCGCACGCAGTGGCAGTACGCGGTCTTGTTGCCGCGCGACCCGTTCGGCCATGTCGATCAATCGATCGGCAAGAACGTGGCTAACGGCAACACCGGGCTGATTGCGCCGAACCTGATCATCAGCAAGGACTTCGAGGAATTGACGCTCGACGGCGTGACGATGGTGTTCCAGAACACGCCGGACACCGAAGCGCCCGTGGAGATGAACACCTACTTCCCGCAGTTCAAGGCCTTCTGGGCCGCGGAGAACGTGACCGGCACCATACACAACATCTATACGCTGCGCGGAGCACCGACCCGCAATGCGTTGAACTGGTCGAAAGAGATCAACGTCGCGCTCTGGAAGTTCGGCCAGGAAGCCGATGTGATGTTCGCTTCGCACAGCTGGCCGCGCTGGGGCAACGCTCGCATCCAGGAAGTGCTGCGCGCGCAGCGCGATGCGTACGCCAACCTGAACAATCAGGCGCTGCACTACGCCAACCAGGGCGTGACGATCAACGAGATCCAAAACGTCTACCAAGTACCCAAAAGCTTGCAGCGGCAGTGGGCCGCGCGCAGCTACCATGGCGACGCGCAGAACAACTCGCGCGCTGTCATCAACCGCTTCCTCGGCCACTACGATGGCAACCCTGTCAATCTGGCGCCGCTGTCGCCGAAGGATTCGGCGCCGCTGTACGTCGAGATGATGGGCGGCTCGACGAAGATCATCGCCAAGGGCAAGCAACTGGTTGCCGAGGGCAAGTACCTGCTGGCCACGGAAATTCTCAACCGCCTCGTGTTTGCGGAGCCGCAGAACAAGGAGGCCCGTGGTCTGCTGGCGGACGTGTACGAGCAACTTGGCTACCAGTCCGAGAGCACCAGTTTTCGTAACAGCTACCTGCAGGCGGCCTACGAACTGCGCAACGGACTGCCTGGCGGCACGCCCGTACGAAGCACCGGGCCTGACGTGGTCCGCGCCATGTCGACGGAAAACTGGCTCGACTTCCTCGGCATTAGCATGGACCCGAAGAAAGCCGATGGCCTGCGTTTCACCATCAACCTGGTCACGCCCGACAACGGCGAAAAGTATCTGGTGGAGTTGAGCAACGCCACGCTGACCAACATCAAGGGCGAGCAGGCAAAGAACCCTGATCTGACGATTACGCTCAACCGCGCCGACCTCAACATGGTGATGATGGGCGTCAACTCCTTCGACGACTTGATCAAGGACGGCAAGGCGAAGTTCGACGGCGACCGTAAACCCTTTGATCAACTAAGGGGCCTCATGGTTTCGTTCACGCCGAACTTCGAGATCCTTCCGGGTACGGCGCCAAAAACGCCGACGAAGGGCGCAAAGCCATTCGAGCTGCCTGACATGTTGCCTCCGGGGGAAGGGGACTGAACGCACTTAGAAATACTGCCCAACGGGCAACGGAAGGCGACAGCCTTCGATCGGTGGCACGTGGCGTATGAATCGAGATGTGAGAGGCTCGGGGTTAAATTCCCCGGGCCCACGAAACTGCGCCTAGTGGGTGCAAAGAAGGCAACAGGTGTTGAGGCACAAGCGGAATTTTGTTCGACTATCTTGAACGTCGGTTCGCGACCCAGGGCGGGAGAATAGCGCTTTCGCCGCAATGATGCCCATTTATTGGCAAGCCTAACTGCCTAGAACCCCATCCACAAAGCTGCGGATCAGCGTGTGCGCCATCGATATGGCGGGCGGGACGAAAAGTCCGTCCGGGTGCGCGGACGCCAGCATTGCAGCGGCTTCCTCGCGGGTGAACCAGCGCGCGTCGGCGATCTCGGTTTCGTCGAGCGTGATCGCTTCGCCGAGCGCTTCGCCCCAGCAGCCGACCATCAGCGAATGCGGGAACGGCCAGGGCTGGCTCGCCACATAGCGCACTTCGCCGACCTCGAGACCAGCCTCTTCCTTGATCTCACGGCGCACGGCATGCTCGATGTCGTCGCCCGCTTCGACGAAGCCCGCCAGCGTCGAATACATCTTCTCGGGGAAGCGATGCTCGTGCCCCAGCAGGCAGCGGCCGCCATGCGTGATGAGCATGATGACGGCGGGGTCGGTGCGGGGATAGGTATCGAGGCCGCAGGCAGGGCAGCTCCGCCGCCAGCCGCCTTCCGTGGCGCGAACGGCCGCCCCGCAGCGCACGCAGCAGCGATTGAGGGCATGCCAGCCGAGAATGGCGCGGGCCTGGGCGGCGATCAGGAGCTCCGCCTCGCTCAAGACCCCTTGTATGGCTAGGGAGCGAAGATCGACAAGCGGCTTCAAAGACTCGAGCTGCGCTGAAACCTGCGCGAATTGAGCTGGCTGGACGTTGCAGGCAAACACCGCCGCGCCGCTTTCCATTTCTCCGAGAAAGACAGACTCGTCCGTGGCGAGCGCTTCCGCCTCTGGCATGGAAAGCCACCGCAGTTGCGCCGTGGCTCTGTCCACCGAGGGGATGATCGGCACCTTGAGATCGATAAGCGCGAGAACCTTGGTGTTCGCCGCCGCGTGCCGGGCCGCGATGTACGCCGCGTCACCGCGTTTGCCGCCGCAGCGGTCCAGGCTGGTCTGCGCCGCAATCCTCGGTGGCTTTATCAGATTGGGCATGCGCTCCGCCAATGGAAATCCTGACCGCTCATCCTTCGAGACGCGCCTTGCGGCTCCTCTTCAGGATAAGGGCTAAACGCAATTAGCGGGCAATCCTCATGGCGAGCGTGTCGAACCATGGCCTGCGTTCCGATCAGAGCCCTCTTTACAGCTTCCGCAACGCCACCGTTTCGACGCGATGCGCCTCGCCCTTGCTCAGAATGAGGTTGGCACGCTTGCGCGTGGGCAGAATGTTCTTCCTAAGGTTCACGAGGTTGATGGTGCGCCAGAGCTTTAGCGCCTGCGCAACCGCCTGCTCCTGCGTCAGCTTCGAGTAGCGGTAGAAATAGGCATCCTTGTCGCGGAAAGCCGTCCGGTACAGCCGCAGGAAGCGGGTCACATACCATTTCTCGATCAAGGCCGGCTCGGCATCGATATAGATCGAGAAATCGAAGAAGTCGGACACGAAGGGGACGGCATCGCCGTGACGCGGCAGCTTTGCAGGCTGCAGCACATTCAGCCCTTCGACAATCAGGATGTCGGGCCGGTCCACGACAATCTTCTCGCCCTGCACGATATCGTAGGTGAAATGCGAATAGACGGGCGCCTCGACATTGGATTTTCCCGCCTTCACGTCGGCGACGAACTGAAGAAGCCGCGCCTGATCGAAGCTTTCCGGAAAGCCCTTGCGGTGCATGATGCCGCGCCGCTCCAGCTCAACATTCGGCAAAAGGAAGCCGTCCGTCGGCACCAGATCCACGCGAGGATGATTGGGCCAGCGCGCGAGAAGCTCGGCAAGCACACGGGCGGAGGTGCTCTTCCCGGCAGCCACGCTTCCGGCAATGCCGATAATGAACGGCACCTTCGCTTCGCCCTGGTGGAAGAATTTCGTGGTCGCCGAATGAAGAAGCTGCGTCGCCCGCACGTAATAGTTCACGAGCTTCGAGATAGGCAGATAGATGTCTGTCACTTCCTCGTGCGAGATCCGCTCGATAAGACCGGATAGCCGCGCCAAATCCTCGTCGCTCAGTGTGAGCTGAACGCCATTTCGAAGCTCGGACCATTCCTTCCGCGTGAACGTGCGGTAGGGCGACAGGTCGAGCGACTGCTGCAGCGGCTCAAAGTCCAGCACCTGTGATTGCAAGCTCATGTCGCGTTACCGCCTGATCCCCGCGAAGCCTTCTCGGCATGGCCGGATTGCGCCGTTCTTCGGTCGAGTTCGTTCAACACAGCCTCCAGGGGCACGTTTCGCGATTTCGAGCAGAACGACTAGGTGATAGAGGAGATCGGCCGCCTCCGCACAGAGCTTTTCGTCGCTCTCCCCAACCCCGGCGATGACCGTCTCGACTGCCTCCTCGCCAAATTTCTTCGCGCAGGCGGCAACGCCCTTATCCAGGAGTGATTTTGTGTAAGAGGCGGCTGCAGTCGCTGAACGGCGCGCGCTAATTATCGCTGCCAACCGTGCCAGGGTGTCGTTGCTCATAAAAAAAAGCCCCTCGGGCAGCCGTTCCCTCGGCCATAATTGTTGAGCCGCCAACGCGGATCAAGGCGAAACTACGCTATTAAACTTAAGAATGGTGGCTACTGCTCAGCAAGAGCCGCAGTCCATGCCCGGATAATAAATAGAGCCGCCATTCACGCTCATTTGAGCTAAGCCGAGTTCGCCGGACGTGCCAACGGATTGCTGCCGCCGTCTTCCCGGAAAGGCAAAGCCTTATCCGGGATCGTAACAAATTGAATTGTTTGCCTCTTTACGATCCCGGCTCGCGCTTCGCTTGGCCGGGATGACGAAGTGGGGAGCGAGCCGCATCCGTTGGCCAGATCAGCGAAGTTTGCTTAGCTATCCGGGTTTGCCGTATCCTGCGACAGTTTTCGGCTCCACCGCCCTTCACAGAAGGTTAAAGTGAGGCCGGAAACGGCAACGGGATCATCACATCCATGGAAGCGGAAGACGGGGCAACGAATCGGACGATCCTGTTCGTGAATTGGGCGCACGCGCTCGATCATTTCGTGCTGTTGATTTTCCCCACCGCCGTGATCGCCATCGCGGCCGACCTGCAGCGCGATTATGGCGACCTCATTTGGCTTGCCACTGGAGCGTTCGTGTCTTTCGGGCTTTTCGCGTTGCCGATCGGCTGGCTCGCGGATCGCTTCGGGCGGCGCGCGCTCCTGACAGCGTTCTTTTTCGGGTATGGAACGGCCTGTCTCCTCGTCGCGGTCTCCACAACTTTTCCGATCCTCGCCGCCGCGCTCTTCCTGCTTGGCGTCTTCAGCGCGATTTATCACCCCATCGGGAGCGCAATGATCGTCGCGAATGCGAAGCAGCTTGGCCGCGCGCTTGGCGCAAATGGCGTATGGGGCAACATGGGTGCTGCCCTTGCCTCGGGGATAACGGCGGCTCTCGCTGCCACGTTCGGCTGGCGCTCGGCGTTCCTCGTTCCCGGAGTTGTGCTGATTGCGAGCGGAATTGCTTTCGTCCTGCTCATCAAGGACGACCATGCCACGGGGAAGAAAGGAACGGCCAGCCACACATTGAACGTTGACCGCAAGCGCGTGATCTGGCTGCTTATGCTGTTCCTGACAGCCATTCTCGCGGGCGGTCTGACCTTCAACATTGTGACCATTTCAATGCCCAAGGTCATTGACGAGCGTCTCGGCCTTCCGATTCCGCTCGCCGTGACGGGCTGGCTTACGACAAGCATTTTCTTCTGCGGCGCGCTCACGCAAATCGTTGTGGGACGTCTCGTCGATCGCTTCGAACTTCCCGCCATTTTCGTGGGACTTGCTCTCTTGCAATTCACTGGGTTGCTCGTCGCCGCGACAACCGTCGGCTTGCCGATGGCGATGGGGCTTACGCTCGTCACAGCGGCGATATACGGCCAGGTGGTTGTCAACGACGCGATGATTGGCCGCTATGTCCCTGACGAATTCCGCAATCGCATCTATTCCGTGCGCTTCTTCATCGGATTTACGGTCGGTGGCATGGCCGTTCCCATCATCGGAGTTCTTCGTCGCGATGGCGGGTTCGGTGAGGTGCTCCTTGTGACCGCCGCCGTCGCCGCCGTCATTGTTGCCTGTGCGCTGGCAACCTGGCTGCTTTCTCGCGGCCGCACGCAGCTTGCGGCGGCCCCAGCCGAGTAAGCGCCTTTCGCGCATCGCGGAACCAGAAACGTTTCCGAGCGGTTTCAAAAATGGGAACGCTCGAGGACTATATAATGGCTGCACTCTCGCCCGCCGTCTTCGTCTTATCGCTTATTGTCTTGCCGTTTGCCGCAAGCGAGCTGAAGGCGGATGTTTCGCAGGAGGCGCCCAAGACCGCTCCGCAGGATCCGCGGGCAACCGCCCAGGACAAGCGTCCGGGAGAGACTTTAAGTGAGCGCCTGGATCGCAACAGCGGGGTGATTCGTCCTCCCAGCGGCGTGGACCCAGGCATTGCCGTCCCCGCTCCGGACCCCAACCCCCACAGCACGCCAGTGATACCGCCACCCGGCACGCCGGGCGGAAATCTGTCCGTACAACCAAAATAGCAGGTGGCCGCGATCAATCGCATTTCTTGGGACGATACTGAATAACGGTTCGGAGGGCATTGCAGTTCAGGATGCGCCATGCTAGCTCCGACCCGAAAGCGCGCCGCCTGCGGCCTAGCCGCACCTATGCACGCGAAAGCCCACTCAGAGATGGCGGAGATAAAAGATGGCCGGTAACAATGGAACGAATGGCGGCAACACCCCGAGCCCGGAGCCGGACAGCACCGCTCCTCAGGTTAATGTCGTAGGGCAGTACATCAAGGACCTTTCCTTCGAGTGCCCCGATGCAACGCGCTTCTTCCGCGGGCCGGGAAAAAACCCCAACCTTCAGATCAACTTCAACGTCCAGGTCCGCAATCTGCAGCAGGATGCGTATGAGGTCGCGCTTTCGCTTGAAGGCGAGGCCAAAAGCGATGAGGGCTTGCTCTACAATATCGAACTTATCTATGCTGGCGCTTTCGTCCTGAGAAACCTTCCTCAGGAAGCAATCCAGCCGGTGCTCTTCATCGAGTGCCCCGCGCTCCTTTTTCCGTTCGTGCGCCGTCTTGTAGCCGATCTCTCGCGCGAGGGCGGGTTCCCGCCGCTGCTCCTCGATCCGATCGATTTCGCCGGGCTTTACCGCCGGCGCGCCGAAATGGGGCAGGAGCCGACGATCGCCACCGAGTAGCCCGGCTGCGGCCTTACCACCTAGCCCGGTTCGCCTGGTCCGCCTGGATGCGCGTCATTTCTGATGACATCCAGGATAGGATTGCGGCGAGCGCATCCATGGGGCTCATGCCCTGCTCAATTGCAGCCTCGAACGCATTGATGATTTCCGATTGCAAAGCATCAGCCAATTTGTCTTGGGGCAAACGCGGTTTGCCGGGGCAATCATCGTCAGGTTCATTGGGTTGTGTATGGCAGGGTTCGCGTAATGACATTTGCCCATCTCGTTTGTTTTGTGGCGCCAGGACGCTGCTGACGGAAAGCTGCGTTATGAAAGGCTGCTGGCATTGTCGATGCGACAATCGCACTTCAATTCCGCCTCTTCGAGCGTTCTGGCTAGTTCTTTGAGACCCGCGACTTCGGCTTCACGGGTGAGGTATCGCAAGGCGAGTAGTATGCCCCGAATATTTGCTTCGTGGTCTGCTTGAGGCGCTTCGGTATTATATTTTGTATTATTAGGCAGCACGGCGGTACTCCATTTCTTCACCGTAATAAAGAACTGCTTCGCGAATGCCGGTTTTAATTCTAACCTTTTCGAGCACAGCTCTCGATACCGTGCCGCGTCCAGCAATGATCTTGTGGCCCTCCTCACTTTTGTGAGGTTCGCCAAGAAATTCGACATCCCAGCCATTGTTGATGAAAATGTTCCGCCAATAGGCCGGGTACATGACGCCGATGAAGTGGCTTATGCCCTGATCGAGCCCGAATTCCAGATAGCCGACAACAAGCTCCTGTATGATCCGCTTGCGCATCTCCGGCTGCAGGCCTGAATCTATGCAGAATTGGGTGCCTTCCCAAATTCGCTGGCTTTTTGGCATCGAAATCTTGCTGACAAGCTGAGGAAATACTTCCTGCACCATATAGGGCCGATCCGTCGGGTACAGCCGTGACGAGCCGCGCGCCTTTCCAGTATTATCCCGCCAAACGAGGTAAGACGCGGCCGGATTGTCATACTGATCGTATTCCATGTTCCGGATAGTCGGAACATTCCAGGACTGCCGCTGTACGATGCATTCGTGCCTCAGCCTATGCTGTTCGTATATGGGATTACCCGCGAACAGATGGTTAGTGCTGATGGAAACGCAGTCGATCATTGCCCACCTCGATAATCACGTTTACCGAGGTATTAAAACCTGTACGAGCAGCGCGTATAACTAGCAACCTTGATAGGTCTATCCAATGTAAGACGGCAGAATAAGTCCCTGCCGGATAGCCTTCACTGTTGCGAGAGTGCGCTCGTTTGCATCAAGTTTCTTGAAGACATTGTTCATGTGGAAGCGGATCGTTGCGTGCGATACGCCAATGATTTCGGCTATGACGGAATTGCTTTTCCCTTCAGCGGCCCACAAAAGGATTTCCTTTTCCCGGCTGGTGAGATGAATGTTTCCAGCGGGCCGGTCTATTTTCTCCAAATCCGTAAACACGAGATGGAACTGGATGGCGAGGGCTTGCAGTTTCCTGAGAACGCTAATGTCCGGCCGGGTCCCGCGGGTGCTGCTTGCCAGGCCGACACCGGCCATCTCGCCATTATGGCCGCAGATTGGAATGGCTATGCCGTCGAGGAGTCCAGCATCCACGGCTTCGTTCATCACCTTTTTCTCATCAGCTTTCAACTCGCGGGCCTGATGGACAGATTCCCAGGTAAATGCTTGCAGCATGCCGAGGCCGTGCCGGGGAACGGGATCCTTTTTTTCGTAGTGATTGGCCCTGTAATGCGACATCCAGTCTTCAGGATAATTTGCCGCGATGCCATGGCCTGCGGGCAAGCCAAGCGATGGATGATCGGTTACAAGGCTGTAACAGAATCGATCATACCCATATTCTTTGAGGGCCTTACCAAAAAGCCGGGTAACTTCCTGGGTGGTCTTGGCTTCATTGGCTTCTTCGATGAAGCGTTCGATCGTATATCTTGGCATCCTGAATCGCACTGATGGCCGCGTTACTGCAAAACGGCTTCAGATCCATATTCCACGGCTTCTTACCATGGCGCAACCTTTGCGCAAATCGGCTTCACAACCAAAACAGGGAAACAGAGTGTGCGGAGCGCACGGCGGCGGCATGAGAGCTTCGCATTCGTCAGTGCGCATTGTTCGAAAGAAAGCACTCAAGTGTGCAAACGAGACCTGCGTTGCAGTGGACAGGCGCTCCAGCCGCGCTTACATTCCGGCGACCTAAGAAACAGGACACCGTCATGAGCTATAACGTCGCTGTCGTCGGCGCCACGGGTAATGTGGGCCGGGAAATGCTGAACATCCTCGACGAACGCGAATTCCCGGTGAAAGAGGTTTTCGCCATCGCATCGCGCCGCTCGACTGGCGTCGAAGTCTCGTTCGGCGACAGAACGCTGAAGTGCCAGGACCTGGCGACGTTCGACTTCTCGAAATGCGATTTCGCTCTGATGTCGGCGGGCGGCGAGGTGGCCAAGGAATGGGGGCCGAAGATCGGCAAGACCGGCTGCGTCGTCATCGATAATTCGAGTGCATGGCGTATGGATATGGATGTGCCGCTGATCGTGCCCGAGGTGAACGCCGACGCGGTTGTGGGCTTCAAGAAAAAGAACATCATCGCGAACCCGAATTGCTCGACGGCGCAGCTTGTGGTCGCGCTGAAGCCGCTGCACGACGCTGCGACGATCAAGCGCGTCGTCGTCGCCACCTATCAATCGGTCTCGGGCGCAGGCAAGGACGCGATGGACGAACTTTGGAACCAGACCAAAGGCATTTTCGTAACCGATTCGCCGACGCCGGAGATTTTCACCAAGCAGATCGCGTTCAACGTGATTCCTCACATCGACCGCTTCATGGAGGATGGCTCCACGCGCGAAGAATGGAAGATGATGGCGGAGACGAAGAAGATCCTCGACCCCAAGATCAAGCTCACGGCCACATGCGTGCGCGTGCCGGTGTTCGTCGGCCATTCCGAGGCGGTAAATATCGAGTTCGAGAAGCCGATCTCGGCGAAAGAGGCGCGAGACATTCTGCGCGAGGCACCGGGGCTTCTTGTGATCGATAAGCCCGAAGATGGCGGCTACATCACGCCGGTTGAGTGCGTGGGCGATTTCGCCACTTATGTGAGCCGCATTCGCGAAGATCCCACTGTCGAGAACGGCCTGAACCTTTGGGTGGTTTCCGACAATTTGCGCAAGGGCGCCGCGCTGAACACCGTGCAGATCGCCGAGACTCTCATCAACCGCGGATTGATCAAGAAGAGGGAGGCGGCTTAGCCAGAGTTTGCCTGACGCGCCAACAGATGGCTGCCGCCGTCATCCCGGAACTTGATTGCCCGCATGTTTCCGCTAGCAGAAGAAGCCATGAAAACATTGGCGAATTTTCGCTCCACCGTCATGGCCGGGCTTGATCCGGCCATCCAGTTATAACTTGGAATACCTTGTATTTTTCTGGATGGCCGCCTCCAAGGGCGGCCATGACGACGGAATTGGCCGAAACATGCGGGTAATCAAGTCCCGGAAAGGCGAAGCCTTATCCGCGATCGTAACAAATTGAACCGCCGCCCCTTTTGCGGTCCCGGCTCGCGCTTCGCTTGGCCGGGACGACGAAGTGCGGAGCGAGCCGCACCGCTGGGTGAGATTACCGAAGTTGCTCGACGGCGGACGACACCCTACTCCGCGGCTTCCTTCGCGGCTTTGCGGCTATGATAAGCCTCGATGCGGGCCTCGATCTCGGGGCGGAAGTGCCGGATCAGCCCTTGCACCGGCCAAGCGGCGGCATCGCCGAGCGCGCAAATCGTATGGCCCTCGATCTGCTTCGAAACATCGAAGAGCAAGTCGATTTCCGCACGCTCCGCACGGCCCTCCGACATGCGCTCCAACATTCGCCACATCCAGCCCGTGCCTTCCCGGCAAGGCGTGCACTGGCCGCAGCTTTCGTGCTTATAGAAATATGAGATGCGCGAGATGGCCTTCACGATGTCGGTGGACTTGTCCATGACGATCACGGCGGCGGTTCCGAGCCCGGACCCCACCGCCTTCAGGCTGTCGAAGTCCATGCCCAAATTTTCACACATGTGAGCCGGCACGCATGGCACCGAAGATCCGCCGGGGATGACGGCCAGAAGGTTATCCCATCCGCCGCGCACGCCGCCCGCGTGCGTATCGATCAGCTCGCGCAGCGTGATGCCCATCTCCTCTTCGACATTGCAGGGCTGGTTCACGTGGCCTGAAATGCAGAAAAGTTTCGTTCCGGTGTTGTTGGGCTTGCCCAGCTTCGCGAACCATTCGCCGCCGCGTCTCAGAATGTCGGGTACGACGGCAATGGATTCGACGTTGTTGACGGTCGTTGGTGCGCCCCAGAGGCCGGCATTGGCCGGGAATGGCGGCTTCAGCCGCGGCTGTCCCTTCTTGCCTTCGAGGCTTTCGAGAAGCGCCGTCTCCTCGCCGCAGATGTAAGCGCCCGCGCCGTGGTGGATGTAGATATCCAGATCCCACCCGTGGACATTGTTCTTGCCGATCAGCCGCGCTGCGTAAGCCTCGTCAACTGCGGCCTGAAGGCGCTGGCGCTCGCGGATGAACTCCCCGCGAATGTAGATGTAGCAGGTATTCGCCCGCATCGCGAACGAGGCAAACAGGCAGCCTTCGATAAGCAGGTGGGGATCGTGCCGGAGGATCTCCCGGTCCTTGCAAGTACCGGGTTCCGATTCGTCCGCGTTGACGACAAGATAATGCGGTCGCCCGTCGGACTTTTTCGGCATGAACGTCCACTTCAGCCCCGTCGAGAACCCCGCGCCGCCGCGCCCACGCAGGCCGCTCGCCTTCACTTCATCGACGACCCAATCCTGGCCCCTCTCCATGAGACCCTTGGTGCCGCTCCAGGCGCCTCGCTCGCGTGCGCCGCGCAAGCGCCAATCGTGCTGCCCGTACAGGTTCTTGAAGATGCGATCTTTATCGGACAGCATGGATCAGTCCTCGTCCTTCGTCTTGCCCTGGCTCGGGGCAGCCCCACCCGTCTTGCTAAGTGCTTTTGCCGCGTCTAGCGTTGTCGGACCGCCGGCTGGAGCCGAGAATTGGCGGGCGATCTGCGGCCCCGGCTTCATTTCGCGGCCTTTCCGCAAGCCATCAAGCAGCGCTTTGAAATTCTCGGGTGTGAGATCCTCGTAATAGTCGTCGTTGATCTGGACCATGGGCGCATTCACGCAGGCCCCAAGGCACTCCACCTCGATCCAGGAAAAAACCCCTTCCGGTGTGACCTGCCCCTGCGGGCCGATTTCACGCTCGCAAACGGCTTTGATCTCTTCCGCGCCGCGCAGCATGCATGGCGTCGTCCCGCAGAGCTGCACATAGTAGCGGCCGACAGGCGACAGATTGAACATGGTGTAGAAGGTCGCGATCTCGTAGACGCGGATGTACGGCATCTCGAGCAGATCGGCGACATAGCGGATCGCGGGTTCGGGCAACCAGCGATCATGCTGCTCCTGCGCCCGCCAAAGGATGGGTATGACCGCAGCCTGCTGCCGGCCTTCGGGATATTTCTTGATCTGCTCCATAGCCCACGCGAGGTTCTCTGGCGTGAACTCGAAGTCGCTTGGCTGGTTGGGGTCAAGTCGGCGGACGGACATGCGGCGTTTCCATGGGTTATTGGTTTTCTAATAGCCGAGATACCGGCCAACGGCTAGAGGTTAAGAGCGCGCAGCGGAGACGCCGCGTGGCGTCAACGCCGCTATTGGGGAAGCATGTTCAGCTCACCGAATGCCACCATGCCGAGCAGAAGGAATGTGCTGAAGAAGCTTAGAAAGAAGCAGTAGGTGCCGCGCCTGAACGACCGCACGATAAGATAGAGCGTTTCTTCGATCTCTTCCTCGGGCAGCGTCGAGAGCAGGTGGAACTTTGTCTTGGGATGCTTGACCTTGGCGCTCCAGCCGACTGAAAGCGTCAAGCATCTGAGATATAGGAAACAGGCCGCGAGAATGAAGGCCGCGGTCACCGCGAGCAAGGACGCGTACATCATCCGGTGGTTGGATGAAGGATAGATCAGGGCGTTATAGAAGTAGACGCAGACGGCAAACAGGATCGCCGTGAACTGAAGCAGCGAGCCTGCATTGTTTTGGAGGCGTCCTATTTCAGACAGATGCAGTCCAATCTTCTCGGCGGATGAAATCTCGTTGTTGAAGGCAACCATCTTTCCCTCCCGAAGCGCCCCTCTGATCAAGCACCGCTTGCGCTTGTCCATAACGGGGAAAGGTCGGCGCGACAAGGCTGACCGGGTTGGCTACGATCCAGAAACGAAATGCAGCGGTGCAGACGCGGTTCAACCAATTGTGCGAGGCGACCGCGACCGGTTCTCCGCGGCGTCAGTCTTGTGTCCCGCCCGGCAGCTCGTTGTCCGGCCAGCGCTTGTTAGACCACATCCATTGCTCCGGGTGCTCGCGAATCCAAGCCTCAAATTCCCTTTGGATGGCTGCAGTTAGCGATTGAATATCGTCGTTGGGGCGATCGGTTCGCGGCACTTCCAGTTCCTTGAACGCGATTTTGAAGCGGGAATCCTTGCCAACCCTGATACAGCGGAATACCAGCAGGCGCGCTTGTGAGCGCCGCGCGAGCCATGCCGGGCCCTTTGTGGCCCACATCAAATGGCCGAAGAACGGAACCTGGATACCCTTCCAATCGACGAGATCAGCCAGCATGCCTAGCGCGCCGCCTCCGCGCACATGGGAGGCCATGCGGACCAGTGTCGCCAAACGTTCGTCGCCCCTGGCGGCGAAAAGGCCACCGGGGAAAACCAACGATCGCTTTTTCCGCAAGAAGCTATCCACATACGGGTTCTCGAGGATCCGATAAACGCCTGCGGGGCTCAAATTCATCGCATGCACAGGAAGGATGCAAATCTCCCAGTTTCCCATATGCAGCGCTACGAACACGCCACCGCCAATGCCTTGGTAAGGCTCGACCGGTGTCTCAAACTCGAAGCGCGAGGGATCCTTGATGAGGCGATCGATCAAAAAGGTCTCGGCCATGACACGCCCGAGATTATCCCACATGCCGAGCGCAATGGCTTCGCGTTCGGCCTGCGTTTTCTCCGGCATAGCCTTTTGGAGGTTTTTGAGCGCACGCCGGTGACGGCGGGTTTTTGGCGCTATGAAGCGCCATGTGCTTGCCGACAAGGCTGTCGCCATCTTGAGCGGCATGGCCCGGATGAGCAGGCTGATCGCGAGCACAAGGCCGTATTCGAGCCGTTGGCGAATGTCGAGAAGCATAAATCCAGGCGGGCTAGAGTGAAAGCACCCCTGTCTTGCAAAGCCCCCGCCGGAACGTCAAGAGATTAAACGAAGCCCACGGGCGCCATCCCCCGCCGCATGAAGGCGCGGCGCAGCGGTCCGATCGACCCGAGCGCGTACAAACCCAAGCCGCGCGCGGCTTGGAGCGGGAGAATATCGGAAAGCAGGCTCCGGTTGAGGATGTCCGCCCCGACTGTGCGGCTCATGATGTCGCCGCGGCGGGCGGCGGAATAAGAACGCAGCAACTCGTCCGAGCCGAGGTCCTCTTTCTTCTCCTTCGCCGCTGCGAGCAGTCCTAAGAGGGCTTCGACATCCCGGAAGCCGAGATTGAGCCCCTGGGCCCCGATTGGTGGCGTGACATGGGCCGCTTCTCCCACAAGGGCAACGCGTGTGCGCCCATATTCGCGAACCGCAAGGGAGGACAGCGGAAAACGCGCCCGCTCGCTGACATCCGAAACGCGGCCCAAAGCCATATGCGACGCCTTCTCGATCTCGCGCGCAAAATCGGGATCGTCCAGATCAGCAAGCGCTCGGCGTCGTTCTTCCGCTCGACCCAGACGAAGCTCGACGTATTTCCAGGCAGCGGCACGAGCGTGAACGGTCCGGCGCTCCGGTGAAATTCGATGCAAATCCCGCGGTGAGGGCGCTCGTGAGAGAAGCTTGCCGCCATGGCGATCTGATCATAGGCCCATGCAAGCTTGCGGATACCGGCCGCTTCACGCGTCGCGGATATGCGGCCGTCGGCGGCGATGGCGAGCGGCGCGCGAAGCTCGGTTCCATCCGCAAAGCGCAACGATGCTTTGGTTGCCGTTTCGCGGAAACTGGTCAGAGGCCCGGGCGTCATGATCGGCAGGTTCTGCCTTTCAGCCTCGGCTTTGAAAGCCGCGACGAGATCGGCATTCGCGATGTTGTAGCCGAAGGCCGTCTCCCCGATCTCCTTCGCGTGAAACACGCAGTCGGGGGCACGCAGGCGGCGTCCGGTGTCGTCAATGAATTGCAGGGCTCTGAGCTGCTCGGCGTGCGCTTTGCAGCCATCCCAGACACCGAGTCGCTGCAAGAATGCGATGCTCTTATTAAAGAGCGCGGCGCTTCGGCCTTTTGCGGCGTAGGTGGACGCGCTGCTGGAGGTATCCACGACAACGGGCGCAAGTCCCGCTTTCAGGCATCCGAGCGCCGTGGCAAGCCCGGCAGGTCCAGCGCCAACGACTATGACATCGGTTCGGTTCGACTCACTCATGCCACCCGCTCTTCTGCCCAATCACGTATTTGTACAATCCCAAGCACTACTTAGCGCAGAATGCCTCTGACGCAACGGGCGTTCGCAGGCGGAACAGCCTCAACGGGGAAATGTTGCTCGTCGCTTCGACGGATGCCAAATTCTTCGCGCGTAGTTGGGGATAATTTAGGTTTGCGTCTTCATGAGGCGAAGCGCGCCCGCAAAAAAATGTGCGTAAATATAATCACTTAAGTTTCCCTTGGTCGGTGCGATGTGAAGCCTTGTGCAAAAACCACTCGTCAAGCGAATTTCGGTTTGGTGCCTTATTTTCGTCCAACCGCTGCGGCACACATACCACATCACGAGGCGGCGGTAGGTACCTAGGCCCCAGGAAACAGCGCTGACCGTGAGTTGAGTTCAATAAGTTCTGCGTTTCAGTCGAGTTGGTTGTTAGTGTTATTGTTGCGTTGTCGAGTATAAGTTGCGTCTGTCGAGTATGAGTTGGCGCTTGGCCAGTTCTGCGTAGCGCTCTGCCTCCTCGGAGACCGGACGATCGCGTAACGCTTGGTTTACTCGTTTGGTATACAGTCTTGGACACTAAGGGACGTCGATCCCGGTTATAAGTTGCCCCTGAGAGACGAGGCCTCCTGCATGGCCCCCACCCCCCCGCTAGCCATCGGCCTCGTCTCTCTCCTCACTTCTTCCCAGCGCTAGAGCAGAGTTCGCTCGGATCGCGCCAACGGATTGCTGCCCGCCTGTCTTCCCGGCAAGGCGAAGCGCTTATCCGGGATCGTAACAATTGAAACGTCTACATTTTTTTCGATCCGGCTCGCGCTTCGCTTGGCCGGGATGACCAAGTGCGGAGCCAGCCGCATCCGTTGGCCAGATGAGCGATGTTTGCTTTAGTTCGACACCGGCGTTGCTTGCCCCTGGGAGGCGCGGGAAGTGTTCCTGCTTAATGCACACCCTCTCGACACTCCTCGCGTTCTTGGCGGGAGCGGCGCTTATCGCGCTTATGCTCCAGGATTTGTTCGAAGTGATGCTTCTGCCTCGACTTGTCCGGCGGCCGTGGCGGTTGATGGAGGTTTTCTTCCACTTTGCCTGGGCGCTGTGGGCCAGCATAGGCCGACCGCATACAGTCCCGTTCCGAACGGGAACGCTTCTTGAGTTTATTCGGCCCGATCTCGATGGTGGGACTCTTTTCGATCTGGGCCGCAGGGCTGATATCCGGATTTGGCTTGGTGTATTGGAGCCTGGAGCGCCACCTGCCCAATCACTACGATCTGGGCTCCTATATTTATATGAGCGGCACCACGCTCGTTACGCTGGGCTATGGCGATTTCACGCCTCACACGGGCATCACACGCGGGATTGCGGTCGCGGAGGCAGTCAACGGCTTCGGTTTGCTCGCGGTTGTGATCGGGTATCTTCCGGTTCTGTATCAGCTGTTTTCACGGCGCGAAACACACGTCATGCAGCTTGATGGAAGGGCGGGTTCGCCGCCGACGGCGGGGGCGTTACTCTCCCGTCATGCAAGCAACCATGCGCTTCACAAGCTCGACGATCTGCTGCTCGATTGGGAAAAGTGGTGCGCGGAACTCGTCGAGAGCCACATCTCCTACCCGATGCTCAGCTTCTATCGATCCCAGCACACTAACCAGAATTGGCTGGCGGCGCTCGCGGCCATCATGGATTGCTGTGTGATCGTCATGGTCGGCCTGGAGGATATTCCTGCATTCCAAGCGAAGATGACCTTCGCGATGGCTCGGCTCGCCATAATCGAACTGTGCCGGGTTTTCCATCTGTCTCCTATTCCGCATCCCGAAGACAGGATCGGGCATCAGGGGTTTCAGGTCCTGAACAGCGATATTTCGGGTGCCGGTCTTGCCTGGACCCACCCTGGAGACACCGAGGAAAAGCTGGCCGAGTTCAATGCAACCTACGAACCGTTCCTGCAGGCGCTTGCAAAATATCTGATCATCGATCTGCCGGACATAGCGCCGCCAGCCGAAAGCGGAAACGGTCTCGATAACTGGCAGCGGAGCGTGCGCGGCCGCTCGGCGAAGAGCCTCGTCGAGCAAGCCCGGCGCGGGGCCGATCCCTCGCCTTAAGCGGATGGCTCATGTTTGACCGGTGTCTATCGCAATAACGCCAGGGGCTTTGCTTATTTTTCAGCCTCGCTGTAAATCCATCGGGCGCGCACCCTTGCGCGCCGCGTTCATGTTTCCCCGCAGAGGGCGAAGAATGGGTTTCTGCCAGCGTTGTTTTCGCGCCGTACTTCCGGCAATTCTTGTGCCGTTGCTTGTCTTGGGAGCGGGCGCATCCTTCGGGCAGGTTCGGTCTCGCGCCGTGGTCGAAACCGGCGAACTCGCTGGCGACATCGAGGAAGGGCTGCGCGTCTTCGAAGGCATCCCCTACGCAGCGCCGCCCGTTGGCGAACTGCGCTGGCGCGCTCCGAAGCCGCCAGTACGCTGGACCGGTATCCGCCAGGCGAAGGAGTTTGGTCCGGCCTGCCCGCAGGCGCCAAGCAAGGATGTCCGGGCCGAGGACATGAGTGAGGATTGCCTCACGCTCAATGTCTGGTCGCCCGCGAGACGAGCCGACGATCGTCTGCCCGTCATGGTTTGGCTGCATGGCGGCGCGTTCACCAATGGCTCCGCTCGCATGCCTGTCTACAATGGAGCCAACCTCGCGAGCAGGGGCGTGGTGGTGGTCACGCTGAACTACCGGCTTGGTTATCTTGGCTTTTTCGGGCACCCGATCCTGACCGAAGAGGCGAAGGCCGAGAATGCGCCCACGGCAAATTTCGGGCTGCTCGACCAGGTCGCGGCTCTCCAATGGGTCAAGCGCAACATCGAAGCGTTTGGCGGCGATCCATCGAATGTCACGCTTTTCGGCGAGTTGGCAGGCGGAATTTCAACGCTCGCATTGATGACAGCGCCCGTGGCTCGCGGCCTTTTTCATAAGGCGATCATACAGAGCGGCGGCGGGCGCTGGGTTGCGCCGACGCTGACATCGCCAGCGGGAAAGTTCCTCGCCGCGCACGAAATCGGAGAGAGAGCTGCGCGGGCGTTCGGGCTGAGCGAAGAAGAAGCTTTGCGGGGGCTAAGGAGGAAAAGCTGGCAGGACATCGAGCATACGCTCGGCGCGATCCCGGAGCTTTCCGATCATACGCCCTTTGTGGATGGCCGGTTCCTGACCGATCAAATGGAGCCTGTTTTTTCGCGCGGCGATCAGGCCCGCATTCCTGTTATCGTTGGCGCCAACAGCTACGAAGGCGTGCTATTGCGCAGGTCATTCCATGTGTCGGCCGACGAAGTTCTGCATGCCGTGGCCCCGCAGCTCGAGGATCTCTCGGACCTTTATCGCCCGCAGCTCTTCATGACGCCGGAGTTCCTCGCCGACCATATCTGGGGCGACGCCAATTTCGTGGAACCCGCGCGCATGATAGCGCGTGCCGCAAGCCGCACGGGCGAGGCCGTCTATCACTACGGGTTCGATTTTCAGCCGCCGCTTCTTCGCCTGATCGGGGGCACCCCGCATGGCCTGGAAGTGGCCTATGCGTTCGGGAACATCCAGCGGGTTGTCCCCTTTCCGCTCGCGCAGCTGATGCACCCGCACAATTATGAGGTGAGCCGGCGGATGGTCAGCTACTGGACGAATTTCGCGAGGTACGGCGATCCCAATGGCGGCGGAGCGCCCCCATGGCCGAGGTTTGTCGAGGGGGATGAAGAGACGCTGGTTTTCGGCAACCACGGGATGATGGTGGAGCGCGATTACCTCAAGGAGCGCCTCGACCTGTTCCGGGGCGTGGTTTGGTAAGCGAGATCGGACTCAGAAGCCGAAGGGAGAGGAGAACGGAGAAAATCCCCGGCTTCGCCAAACCGGCCCGGCTTGATGCCTGGACCGGGAGGACGACGAGCTGGTTCTTCTTTTCTGTCGGTGCGATCGCCTCCTGTCGCCGTCCGCATCCGCCTCGGTCATGACTGCGCGGAAGGTGCCGCCGCCCTGCGGCTCGCCGCTCATGAACACGATAAAATCGGTGTCCTTGCCGGTCTCGCCGCTTGCTTCTTCATCGGAGATGATAAGCGAAGACCTGGACAGCGGCGCCCCGGACATGTGGTCGAGCGCTTCCTGCGGGATGACAAGCCGCTGCAGCGCGTTTCGTGCCCCAGTGAGGTCAGCCGGCTTTGCCTCGCGGTGCTTCTTCGATCCGGGTTTCGCCTCGGAATAGGGCTCGATGGCGGTCGCGTTCTTGTACATGGACACGACATTCCAGCGCATGCGTCCGGGCGTTCCAGCGTCACTGAGGGCGGTGAAAACGAAGGTGCCGATCGGTTTATCTGGGTCGCGAATAGTCACCGGGCCTTCGAACACAGGCTCTCTGCCTCTCCGGATATAAAGACGCTGGGTCTTACGGCTGATGAAGATTGAAATGGGCCACGCATTCTCTCTGGCTGTTTCCGCCGCCTCGGCAGCCTCGCTCGACAGGACGGCGGCATCGGTCGCCTCTTCTTCGGCTTGTGCCGCAGCGTCTATATTAGCCTTTGCCTGGAGCTTCGCCCTCTCAAGCTGCAACCGCGCCTTTTGAATCTTGGCGGCCTCGACGGTCCGGGGGGCTTCGCCGCCATTGTCCGAGCGCTTGGAGACAGTCTCCGGCGTGCGTTCGCCTTCGGCCAATGCCGCTTCCATGCGAGCCAGGTTGGCCGCCGCCGCCTCGGCCAAACGGGATGCCGACGCAGCCTCCGCAGCTTTTTTGGCCGCGTGAGACCGCGCTGCCAGCTCGCGCTTCTTTGCGGCCTCCGCCTCTGCCAGCTTTGCTTCCTTGGCAGACTGGAGGCGTGCCTGTCTCTCCGCTTCGCTTGGCAAACTTGTTGCCCTGACCTCGAATCGCGAAGCCTCCGCCTCGATAGGACGAGGACGCTCCTGATTAAACATTTCAGGTTGTTCAATTTCCGCGGGAGTAATGTCCTCGCGAACGATGACAACGCGCATGCCGGGCTTCGTCACCTGGTAAAGCTCCTGCGCAAAGCCATAAGACAGGCGCGTGCAACCATGAGAGGCCGGGTAACCCGGCAAAGCCCCTGCATGCATGGCGATGCCCGTCCAGGTTAAGCGCTCCATGAACGGCATGGAGGCATCGTCATAAAGATTGGAGTGATGCTCCTCCTCTTTCTCCAGAATGCTGTAAATCCCGGCCGGTGTTTCACGGCCCTTGACGCCAGTCGAAACGGGCGCCTCCATGATTTTTCCGGAGGCGCCGTAGACAGAAATGCGCTGCTGCACCAGTGCTATAATGGCCAAGAGAGGCGCACCGGCGGCACGGGATTGAGAGTGGCGCTCGCTGCGCCGGGACTGCTCCGCATTTGCGGAGGAAGTCCCACCCAAAGCAACCGCGGCGAAACCAGCCATGCAAAGCATGGCCGCTCGGCTCGTGAATCCCATTGCTGGCCTCGGCTCCCATGGTCCTAGCGAGAACTTGTCACATAAGCGCCTTCTTCATTAATGGTTCCCTGGAAAGCCGGTCACGTTTAAGTCATGCCGGTCGTACCTGGGCTGAGGCGCCAACGGATCGCCGCTGTCGTCGTCCCGGAAAGGCGCAGCCTTATCCGGGATCGTAACAAATTGAATTGCTTACTTTTGTGCGATCCCTGCTCGCGCTTCGCTTATTCGGGATGACGAGGTTGCGGCCTTAGTACGCCGTATCTATTGCGGGAGAGGAAAGGCCAGCACGTCGCGCGTATACATCTCAACGACAAAAGAGAAGGGGGTGCCGTTGGCCGCCCTGAGGAGCGCGCGATGCTCAAGGATGTGATCGGGCGCTTCCAGGTGGTTGCCCGGAGACGAAAGCGGCACCGGCGAAACATCCCACCGTTCGGGCAGCGGCGACCACAGGAGCTTCGCCGAGAGCGTTTCCCGCCGGAAATCGAGGTCGCGAACCACTCGGCCGAAAGGCATGTCGGTTTCGTCCAGAAGGCGGTTCATTTCTGCGGTCAGCCGGCTCGGCACATACCAATTGTCGGCTTCCGACAGAAGCTTGTCTCCGCAGAAGAGCGCGACATGGCGGTAACGAAGCTGATCGTCCGAGCCGACAGCGAGCCGTTCGCGATCCTTGTCCTCGAGGCGTCTCTCCACGCCGCGCTCGAGACGCGCGACAAGTTTCGCCTCCGGCGAAAGGCCGTGGCCGCTGCACCAGCGCTCAAGCGTCAAGGTGGCGCTGGAATGGCTCAACAGCTCCGCATTGAGCGTCTCGATCAAAGCCAGAAGCTCTACGCGTGTCAAAAAGCTATCCTGCCAGCTCAACGGTACAAGCCCCAAAAGCCACGGACAGACGGAGAGAAGGAATAACCATCGCCAGAGGACCATGGGCGACCTCGGATGAAAGACTTTTTCATCATCGGTACTAGGGCTTAGCGGCGGCGATTTCAACCGCTCTCTGGCCGCAGTAGACCCCAGGCAACGCGGCAGCGGAAGCGCCATCTCGCCGCACAGGCGCAACGATTGCGTGAACGCAGAGGCGAACCCATTCGGGAACCACATTCTGCCCGCTGGATTGTTTTTACTTAAATCGCAAATGCGCTCATGCTATCTTCCGCGTGTAGCGCGGCATCCACTCTAGCTTTGCGAGCAGGATAGAAAGGTGGAAACGAATAGAAAGGAGGAATCCGAACTCCTTGGAATTGCGAGAGTCGATTAGGAGGGATGATAGGCAGAAATGCACTAAGTGCAAGTATTATAAGCTTTATCCGCCCGACCCCGTTCTGATTTACTCATCGCCCAAGCATCGCTGCACCGCTATAACCGATCTTGTTACGGGCGATACCATCGAGACGGATTGCTACGCCATGCGCCGAATTCGGTCAGAGTGCGGGCCTAACGCCACGCTTTTCGTGGATGCTCCCGCAAACGGGGGGACGGCGGCCCTTTCTCCCTCGGTGGAAGAGCGCGGGAGAGGAGGATTGAACGCGTTATTGTTCTTCGGCTTCCTCGCGATATTAGCTCTCGCTTTCTTGTGGGCGTACGAACATGACAAGGATCAACCCAGCGTCATAAAAACCGGGACAGTCTCGGTGAAGAATGAATCACGGAAGGATGGATCATGCTGCGTCACCGCCCGCACCCGGCTCCAGGCCACCGGCAACCGCTCGTTCTGGCAATTTGAAGCCTCCCCGGGTGAGTGGAAAGACTGCGGCGACGATTGCGAAAAGGCATTGCGGAAAGCGCTGGCAGGTAAAGTCTTCCCTACCGCTTCATCCAGGCCCTGAGACGGCGCGCCGCCTCTCGCATATCCGCAAACGGGCCCGCAGCTGAACCGGAGAAAGCGGCCTCCTCTTCGTTGAAGTCGATAGCCGGGGTCGCCGCGGAAGCTTTATTTCGTCGCGGTCCAAGGCGGGCGCGGCCATCGCGAACACCATTCAGGCGCGGCAAGGTTTTGCACTGCTTAATCTGAAAGGGCTTGCAGAACCTTTTTCTTGGCTGTTAGACCCACTCTCCGACGTACAATTTTTTCTGGAGCGCCAGATGTCGAAAATTATTCTTTGCGCATTAACGGCAGTAATGATGACGATCAGCAACGCCCACTGTTCCGAGTTTATAAACAAGGACACGCATTTTGATGAGGCGGCCGACTTCGGAGATGTTTATGGGGTTGTCTCATTCGAGCTCAAGTCACCATACACGCAACATAGCGTGCAAAGCGTCTTGCAAAACCTTGCGCGGGCTTTAGTCAATGCATCGGGAAAAGATCAAGGAAATGCATTGTTGACGATCGACCTGGAGGGCAGTGATGGGAACGCGGCTGTGAAGCTGAGCAAACCCCTCCTATCGGTAAGCTGGCAGAACCATAAATTGCTGTTCCTGACAACCGCCAAAGGAATGGAAACCGTCACTGTCTACAATGGTACATTGCTGGATGACTTGAGAACGGATCCGCAAAAAAACAAGTGGACTGTCAGGGTTTCAGCAAAATATACAGAGGACATGAGCTTCGATGCAAAGATATTCTCAAACTCTGTTAATATTTTCGCGAATTTTGTAAGCGGTGGGCCATTCATTTCTACAGCCACACAAAATGTTGTCAACCAATTTGCGAAGCTATTCGAGCCACCGGCGAATACTCATAACATTGAAAACAGCGATCAGATTACCGGTGAAATGCAGTTTATCAATCCAGGAAATATCGACGGTACTGCATTCAGAACTGCAGACGCCAAGTTCGCTTTCCCATGGCCTGATGGACAGCAGGCCTATCTGTCAATTCGGATCAACTTTGCGACTAGACCAACGCTGTTCAGTCATTTCGTTCACGATGACGCAGGCGGCCATTTCGAAGGCTCGTTTACGCCGACTTCATTTCTGATTCAGGCCGATCAGATTGTTCACCTTACAGGAGAGAAAAACCTGACCGACGTGCTTTTGGCGAAGTCGGACAAGGATAGCGACGACGACAAGCAAGCCAAGGAGTTTGTGACGAAGCTTTTGAACGGGGGAAAATACGAAGGGTCCGATGTTGGGGATAGATGCAAGCATTTGCTGAAGTTTCTTGGCAAGTTTTTCAGCAACCGCGACATGTACGCTGTTTATTGGGCATTTCTGGGAAGTAACTCCGATAAGCTTGCGGCCTCCACACCGAGCAGTTCCCGCTGCGTGACGGACCAAAGGGACGAGTTGCAAAGACTTCGGCTGGATCCTGCAAAAATTCTCGCACAAGCGCCGCACTGATTTGCTTTTGCATTGTGCGATGTGACCGCTTGCTTGGCAAGGCGCTCGCCGGATAACATCCGATCACCGTTTCATCCACGCACGGAGGCGGCGTGCCGCCTCCCGCATATCCGCAAATTGGCCTGCATAGCTGAACCGGATGAAGTGGCGGCCCTCCTCATGATCGAAGTCCACGCCGGGCGTGATGGCGACGCCGGTTTCCTTCAGGATGCGCTGGACGAAGCTTTCGCTGTCATCGGTCAGGTTCCTGACATCGGCGTAGAGATAAAAAGCGCCATCGGCGGGCGCGAGCTTATCGAAACCGGCACGCGGCAGCTCTTCCAGAAGCATGGCCCGGTTCTGGGCGTAGACGGCCTTGTAGGCTTCGAGTTCCTCGATCGCCTCGAAAGCGGCCAGCGCCCCAACCTGCGAGATCGTGGGCGGCGCTATATAGAGGTTCTGGGCGAGGCGCTCGAAGACGCGGGCCAGATTCTCGGGCACAACCATCCAGCCGATGCGCCATCCCGTCATGGAGTAGTATTTCGAGAAACTATTGATGACGATGGCGTCCCTGGAGAAAGACAGCGCCGTCGGCGCGGGGCCGGAATATGTCAGCCCATGATAGATTTCATCGGAGATGAACCAGCCTGAAGTGGCGCCCACCAGCCGGGCAAGATCCGTGGGATGCAGCATGGCTCCGGTCGGGTTGGCGGGGCTCGCGAGCAGTATGGCGCGCGCCCCGAGTTCGCCGAAGGCACGCGATACGTCCTCCGGCGCAGGCATGAACCGGCTTTCGTCCCGCGCCTGCAAATAGATTGGTTGCAGCCCCAACACACGCGCGATCTGCCTGTAACAGGGATATCCCGGCTGCGGCAGGGCGAGCCCATCGCCTGGGTCGAGCAGCGCCAGAAACGCCAGAACGAACCCCGCCGAGGAGCCCGTCGTGACAACGATCCGCCCCGGCGACACGTCCACATCGTAGGTTTCCCGATAGTGCCGCGCGATGCGCTCGCGAAGTGCGGGCAGGCCGAGCGCATCAGTGTAGCCGAGCGCGCTTCGGCCCATCTCGCGGGCGACCGCCTCACGCACGATGCGCGGCGCGGGCGTCCCCGGCTGGCCGACTTCCATATGGATGATGTCGCCGCCAGCCGCCTGGCGCGCGTTTGCCTCCCTCATGACGTCCATCACCACAAAGGGGTCGATCGCGCTTCGCAAGGATGGCGCAAGTGCTCTCGCGGATATCTCGGGCGCGCGTTCGGTCATGAGCTCTCCTTAGCGGCTTGGCGTGAAATCTTTGAAACCGGCTGCCATGCATTCGTCATCCTTACGCCCGATTTACAAAGCCTTGCTTTCGGGAAACACACGGCTTGCAAGCGGTTTTCAGGCGGCGGCGTCAGCCGGTTGGATAAATCAATGAATGCACCATGCACAAGGGCTCGCTTCGGAAGCGGGCTAGAAACGA
Organism: uncultured Alphaproteobacteria bacterium; assembly: GCA_963829495.1. Taxonomy (GTDB): domain Bacteria; phylum Pseudomonadota; class Alphaproteobacteria; order Rhizobiales; family Rhodomicrobiaceae; genus Rhodomicrobium. The sequence continues at coordinate 109,630 of CAWHIT010000010.1, read as the reverse complement.
ACTTTCGAGTTTACCCCCGCAAGACCATATCGAGGCTGACGGTCGCTTTCGCCGCGCTCATCTCGATAGCCATGCCTGTCGCGCAGGCCACCGCTCAGGAGTTGAGCCTGATCCGTGATGCCGAGACCGAAGCGCTGATCGCCGACTACACGATGCCTATTTTCCGTGCGGCGGGCGTGGCGAGCAACAACATCAAGGTGCATCTGGTCAACGACACGAGCTTCAACGCCTTCGTGATCGATGGCCGCAACATGTTCATCAATACGGGCGCGATCCTTCTGTCCGAGTCGCCCAATCAAGTGATCGGCGTGATCGCGCACGAGACCGGCCACATCACGGGCGGCCATATTACCGGGCTTCGGCAGCAGATCGCCAAGATGCAGACGGCGGCGCTTATGCTCCAGGTGTTGAGCCTCGGCGCCGTGGTAGGCGGCGCGGCCACGGGGAACACCGACACAGCGCAGGCGGGAACGGCCATGATGTTCGGCGGCCAGCAGGTCCTCATGCGCTCGATTTTATCTTACCGCCGCGCACAGGAGTTGTCCGCGGATCAGGCGGGTGTGGACTATCTGACTAAGTCGCATCAGTCGCCGGCGGGGATGCTGAAAACGTTCCGCTATTTCGCCGATCAGTCTGTCGGCTCGTTGAAGGTTGATCCGTACATCCAATCGCATCCCGTGCCAATGGACCGTATTGCGCAGCTGCAAGAGATCGCGCAGCGCAGCCCTTACTTCAACGAGAAGGATACGCCGCAGCTTCAGCTTCGGCACGACCTCGTCCGGGCGAAAATTTTCGCCTACACCTATAAGAACAATCCGCAGCGCATCCTCAGGCAGTACTCCGACAACGGGCTGCCCGCGCGTTACGCCCGGGCGATCGTGAAATTCCACGGCGGCGGCTATGCGGCCGCGGCTCCGGCGCTCGACGAACTTATAGCCGCAAATCCTCAGAACCCCTGGTTTTATGAGCTGAAGGGGACATTTCTTATGGAAAGCGGAAATGCGAGGGATGCCGTCGCTCCATTCCGCAAGGCTGTATCTATCGTGCCGAAGTCGGGTTTCATGCGTATCGAGCTTGCCCAAGCAATCCTGGAAAGCGGCGGCGGAACTGCGGAAGAGGCGCTTCAGTTCCTTCGTGTCGCCCTGCTCGACGAGGATCAATCCTATCTCGGCTACCGGCTCCAGTCTCAAGCCTATGGGAAACTGAAGCGTTATCCGGAAGCCGACCTTTCGGCGGCGTTGGCGAGCTTTCACGCAGGCGACGTCAAAAATGCGAAAATGTTGGCGGAGCGTGCTAAGAACGGCCTGCCGCAGGGGACTCCCGGGTGGGTTAAGGCCGATGATATTGTGAATTTCAAAATGGAAAAAGTGCGTGGTTAGACGCTATAGAACCATAACCCTTGCGATCGGAATTCCGGAGGAACGATGAAAAGACCAACAAAAGTGACGGCCGCTCTTTTTATGGCCGCGAGCCTGACCTTCGCCCTTTTTGACGGCGGGGTTCCTGCAATGGCGCAATCGGATAGCTTCAGCGAAGCGCAGGTGAAGTCGATCGAGAAGGTCGTCAAGGACTACCTGATCGGTCATCCTGAGATCATGCTCGAAGTGCAGGAGGCCTACGAGAAGAAGGTCGAGGCCAAGCGCGGGGAAGCGACGAAATCGCGGATGCCGGAATTCTATAGCGCCCTTTCCGGCATGAACGCTGAACTCGCCCCCCTTAGCGTGGGCAATGGAGACGTCACCGTCGTCGAGTTCTTCGACTATAATTGCGGCTATTGCAGGCAGACGCTTCCAGAACTCATGAAGCTGATCGACAACGACAAGAAGATCAAAGTTCAGTTCCTGGAATTCCCGATCCTTGCTCCCGGTTCTACGGAAGCTTCGAAAGTTGCCATCGCCGCCGCCAAGCAGGGCAAATATCTGGAATTCCACAAGGCGATGTTTGCCGCTGGCCGCGCGAACAAAGAGAGCGCGCTTAAGGTTGCCGAGCAGATCGGTCTCAACATGGATAAGGTGAAGGCGGATAGTGCCTCGCCCGAGACGGAGGCGCTGATTACGAAGATTTCGGAAATGGGCAAGCGCATATTCGTTGATGGAACGCCGACCTTTATCATCGGCGACAAGACAAATCCAGGCGCCGTTGACTACGACCAACTTAAGCAATCAGTGGACGAAACTCGCAAAGATGGCTGCAAAGCTTGCGCGGAAGCCACCGCGCCGGCCGGTGTAAAAGACGAAAAAAAATCCTGACGCTTTTTGCACTGCGTCATAAAAGCTGGTAACAGAGAGCCACAGCCGGTTCGTTGTGGCTTGCCGTTTTGACGGTATGCTGAGCTATGCTCGTTTCCAAAGAGGCACACCCGGCCTTGGGCTGCGGTGTGTCTCTGTTTCCAGCGGAAGAACGTCGCGAAGTGCCAATGAAGCCGATCTTTATTCTCAATGGCCCTAACCTGAATCTCATTGGCGAGCGTGAGCCTGAGATTTATGGCGCCCGCACGCTTGCCGACATCGAAGAGGGACTTCGGCAGCAGGCTGCCGCGGCGGGGCTCACGATCGTCTTCCGCCAGACAAATCACGAGGGTGTGCTTGTCGATTGGATACAGGAAGCGCGCCACGAGGCTTCAGCTCTCATCCTGAATGCGGGGGCCTATACGCATACGTCCATCGCCGTGCTCGACGCCCTTCGAGCTCTTTCGCTTCCTATTGCAGAGGTTCACCTAAGTAACATCTTTAAGCGTGAGGCCTTCCGGCATCGCTCCTATGTGTCGCCGGCGGCTACTGGCGTGATTTGCGGATTTGGGGCACAAAGCTATCGGTTGGCTCTTGCTGCCATGATCGAGATTTTAAAATCTTCTGCTGCTTCCACCCGGGGTCTTCATGCCTGAACCGGCCAAAAAATCGATGCCTGAACCGGCTCCAAAGAAATCAGCCAGCGAGGATCTCATCCGAAGCCTCGCCGAGCTGCTGAACGAGACTGGGCTTTCCGAGATCGAGATCGAGGAAAACAACGTGCGGGTGCGCGTGGCACGCACAATGACGATGCCGACGCATTTCATGCCATCCTCCTATGCGGCGCCCGCGACGGCAGGGGTTTCCTCCACCAATTCGACAGCAAACCTGGAGAACCATCCCGGCGTTGTAACATCGCCGATGGTGGGGACGGCATACCGCGCTCCCGAGCCAGGCGCTCCATTCTTCGTTGAAGTCGGGTCCGTGGTCCGCGAAGGCGATACGCTGCTGATCGTGGAGGCCATGAAGACCATGAACCAGATCTCCGCGCCGAGGGGCGGCACGGTTAAACGCGTCCTCGTGGAAAATGGTCAGCCTGTCGAGTACGGGGAACCCCTCATGATAATCGAATAGGCGCGGCTCATGTTCGATAAGGTCCTTATCGCTAATCGCGGAGAGATCGCTCTTCGCATCGAGCGCGCCTGCAAAGAGCTGGGGATCGCAACCGTCGCCGTTCATTCCACTGCGGATGCGGATGCCATGCATGTCCGGCTTGCAGACGAAAGCGTCTGCATCGGACCGCCCGCAGCGAGCGAAAGCTATCTGAACATTCCACGGCTGCTGGCGGCCTGCGAAATCACGGGCGCGGACGCGTTGCATCCTGGCTATGGTTTTCTGTCCGAGAACGCACGCTTCGCCGAAATTCTTGAAGAGCACGGGGTCACGTTTATCGGGCCCACCCCCGAGCACATCAGGCTCATGGGGGACAAAATCCGGGCGAAAGACACGGCAAAAAAGCTCGGAATTCCTATCGTGCCCGGCTCTGGCGGAGCCGTCACCACCGACGAAGAGGCAGCAAGAATAGCGCGCGATATCGGCTACCCGGTCCTCGTCAAGGCGGCGGCAGGCGGCGGGGGACGCGGCATGAAGGTTGCGCGAACGGAAGCGGATTTGTCGATCGCGCTTTCAACTGCCCGTGCCGAGTTTAAAGCGGCTTTCGGCGATGACGCGCTCTACCTCGAACGCTATCTCATGCGGCCCCGCCACATCGAGGTTCAGGTTATCGGAGACGGCAAGGGAAACGCCGTCTATCTCGGCGAACGCGATTGCTCCCTCCAACGCCGCCATCAGAAGATCATGGAGGAAACGCCGTCTCCCGCCCTGAATGAGGCGCAGCGCCGCGAGATCGGCGAGACCGTAGCCAAGGCCATGCGCGATCTGAATTATCGCAACGCCGGCACTGTCGAGTTCCTCTATGAAGATGGGGAATTCTTTTTCATAGAAATGAATACGAGGCTTCAGGTTGAGCATCCGGTTACAGAGATGGTGACCGGTATCGATCTTGTGATCGAGCAAATTCAGATCGCGGCAGGCGCTGCCTTGAGCTTCAAGCAGGAAGACATCCGCTTCGAAGGCCACGCGATCGAGTGCCGCATCAACGCGGAAAACCCGACGACCTTCCGTCCCTCGCCCGGAAAGATTTCCTATTTCCATCCGCCCGGCGGGCTTGGCGTCCGTGTGGATTCCGGCGTCTACGCGGGCTACACCATCCCCGCTTATTACGACAGCCTGATCGGAAAGCTGATCGTCCACGGGAAGAACCGCAACGAGTGCCTCATGCGGCTTCGGAGGGCTCTGGGCGAGTTTGTCATCGACGGAATCGAGACGACGATACCGCTGTTCTCATCGCTGATTCAGCAGCCGGACATCGTTGATGGACTTTATGACATTCATTGGCTCGAAAATTATCTCCAAAAGCATTAGATTAGGGGTTAGTGATAACCATAGAAGGCAAGCCCGCAAAAGATGGGATCGCCCTCCAGCCTCTCGATAGAAATAACGCCCCAGGTGCTTCTCAAAGCATACGCCTGCGGCATCTTCCCCATGGCCGAAAGCGCCGGCGATCCGACCCTCTATTGGATCGAGCCCGAGCGCCGGGGCATTTTAGCTCTCGATCACGTGCACGTTCCGAAGCGGCTTGCGCGGGTCATCAAGCAGGAAAAGTTCGAGGTTCGCGTCGATAGCGACTATGCGGGCGTTATCGAAGGCTGTGCGTCCTCGCGCGCCGGCCGCCGCACGACCTGGATCAACAAGCGCATCCGCGAACTCTACGCCGAGCTTTTCGACATGGGGTTCTGCCATACCATCGAAAGCTGGCGGGACGGCAAACTCGTCGGCGGTCTGTACGGCGTGGGGCTTGGACGAGCCTTCTTCGGCGAGAGCATGTTCTCTTACGAAACGGATGCCAGCAAGGTGGCGCTCGTCTACCTCGTTGCGCGGTTGAGGTATGGCGGCTTTCACCTGCTCGACACGCAATTCGTCACCGACCACTTGCGACAGTTCGGCGCGCAGGAGATAAGCCGGGCGGCTTTTCATCGCCGCCTGGAGCAGGCGCTTCAGGGTCTTGGCGAATTCGGACGCCTTCCGAGCGACATGTCTGCCTCAGGCATTTTGCAGCTTGTCAGCCAGACATCGAATGTCGGGTGCTCGACGGCGTGAAGGCCTGGGCTTTCGGCGAAGGTCCACCCCGTGAAGATGCGCTTCGCCGAGCCATCCAACAAAAGCTCGTCAACCTCTATGAAGGCGCTGGTCAACGGCGTTTCGGTTGGCGGGCGTGTGTAGCAAGCCCTCGCCGTCACCTTCAGCGCGCCGAAGCTCACGGTTTGGCCCATCTTGATTTCGAGCGGGGAAACGCGGCCCGTAACCTTGTCGAGCGCGGCGAACATAGCGACCGCGTTTGTAATTCGCTCAGCGTGCGCGGGTAGTGAGCCGCCGACGAGCGCTACGATGAACGCGATTGGAATCGAAAGTGCAAGCTTTCGCGCATTCATGGCGCATTCCGATAATATCGTTGAGTTGGAGGCACTGGCTGGACCCTAGCCGCCGAAAATCAATGCCACAAGCTTTTTGACCTGACCGTGACAAGACATGCCGCACCATGAAGGGACCCTATGCGGCGAAAGTCTGGCGGGACCGCCAACGCGAACGATCAGACATTATGATTTTTGTCTGGGGCCATTTGGGTCAACTGCTGGGAGTGTGAACGCGAGCGTTGATTATCGAGAAAATCGCTCGACCGCGACCGCCGTCCTGCCGGGCGCAGCGCCCACTTGGCCGCGACGAACACGGCCCAAATAGCACGAGCGCGAGCAGTAGGCCGGCGACGTTTATCACTATGTGCGGGACCTCGCGTTCTCCACAATAGCCGTGCTTGGCCGCGTCTCCCCATTCTTCATAGTCCGGAATGTGATCGAGTAACGCAGCTCCTCGACCGCAGGGATGCCGTGTTCCCACTCCGTTCGGACGACTCCCCTGAGAACATAGGCAGAGCGCGGGTCAAGAATGATCGAAGCGCGATCCCACTTCTGCCCGTTCTTCCGCCGGAGCCGGAATGTGCACTGAGAGGCGAGCGAAACGCCAATGACCTCGCCGAAGATCGAGCGATCCCTGTGCCAGCCGATCGCGGCACCGGGCGAGTATTCCGTGACCATGGCCTGCTCGATTGCGTCTGGCGCTAATCCAGCGGCCTCAGCAGCGCGTTCCCCAAGTGGAAGCAGAAAAGCTAAGATCTCGGCGGCGCGTTTGAGCTTGCTGTCATTGAAGTCGTAACGCCAGCCGAAGGAAGCGACGCGGCGGTTTCCCAAAAATCCTCGAAATTCGAAAGGCTTGAACTCAAGCTCGGATACGGCTCCCAAAAACGCCGCTTCCTCCGGCTCCGATATGAAGTCCGGCCAGTAGTGAAAGCCCTCGGGCATGAACATGGCAGATGAACCGCGATGCGAAGCGGCGGTTCCTCTCGCAGGAAGTGTCGCCCATGGTTTCGACAGGCTCACCATGAGAATTCACCCGCCGAAAACACTCGACCTATCCCGAGTGTCGAGGCCTCCTCCTGAGCCTGTCGAAGGATGAAGCCAAGATTTCATGCTTTTCAGCAGTCCGCTAGACCCGGTCGTGGCTGGCTTCCGCCGCCCTTTCCACGCCCCGAGCGTCTTCTGCTCCATGGGCGATTTCGCACCGGGGCGCCTTCGCAAGCTCCGCTTCGGGCTTGTAACCTGTAATCAGGCGGGCGCCGCTTTGGTAGGTTAGCCAGTCCCACAGCCAGTTGAAAGCCACGGAAAAACGGTTCCTCAGGCCGATCAGGAAGTAGATATGCGCCACGCCCCAGAAAACCCAGCCAATAAAGCCTGTTAGCGTAATCGACCCAACCTTCACGACGGCGGCCTTGCGGCCGATCGTGGCAAGGTCGCCTTCATGCCTGTACCGGAAGGGGCCAGTTTCCGTGCCGCGCAACGTGGCGGCAATTTTTCGGCCTGCGTACTGGCCCATCTGCTTGGCGGCGGGCGCGATCCCCGGCACGAGCGCACCATCTCGCCACGGAACGGCCGCCGTGTCGCCGATCGCGAATATGTTTGGGTACCCTGGCACCGAAAGATCGTCCTTCACTTCAATGCGTCCAGCCTTGTCGGCTTTGGCGCCAACCCATTTGGCGGCGGGCGAAGCCACGACACCGGCGGCCCAGATGATGGTGGCCGCATTGATCCGGCCCTTTGCCGTATCCACCCCCTTTTCGTGGCACGCGGTGACCGGGGTATTCGTCCGCACCTCGACACCCATGCGGGCGAGCGCCTTTTCGGCGTAATCGCTCAAGTTTTCGGGCAGCGCGGGAAGAATTCGCGGACCGGCTTCGAGAAGGATGATCTGAGCATCGCCGGTGTTGATATGCCGGAACTCCGGCTGCAGAGACTCGCGCGCGATCATCGCGATCGCCCCCGCCATTTCGACGCCCGTCGGCCCTCCGCCCACAATGGCAAAGGTGAGAAGCGCCTTGCGCTCGTCGTCGGTGCGGGCAAGCTCCGCCTTCTCGAAGGCAAGCAGCGTGTCGCGGCGTATGGTGGTTGCATCCTCGATGGTTTTCAGGCCGGGCGCGACCGCCTCCCATTCGTCATGGCCAAAGTACGAATGCGTCGCGCCCGTCGCGAGAATGAGAAAATCGAAAGGAAAAATTCCGGAGTCGGTGAAGACGAGGCGCCTTTGGGGATCGACTCCCGTCACATCGGCCATCAAGACCGTGACGTTGCGCTGCCGCCGAAAGAGGGTGCGGATTGGCCAGGCGATATCCGCCGGAGAGAGAGACGCCGTCGCGACCTGGTAAAGGAGGGGCTGAAAGCAGTGGTAATTGTGCCGGTCTATTACAGTGATGTCGACCGGTGCGTCGCGCAGCGCTCTCGCGGCGTCCAGCCCTCCGAACCCGGCGCCGACGATCACGACCTTTGGCTTCGCAGCAGTTCCGTCGCCATTAGGCTTGGAGTTGGCGGGCATCGTGCGCGCCTCCCTGAAGAGACAACTCGACGGGTAACGCCTGGGCGCTCAAAGCGTTGCCGGTTGTGAACCTTGGATCAGCCTGGACGCCTGTGTGGTTAGCGCAACAGGTTAACAGCTGCGTTCGCCGCGACCTGCATTTCGGCTACCATTGGGCCCGGCATTCCTCTACAAACACATGGTGGTAAGAACAGTGTCGAGTACACGTGTGTAGAGCAGGTGGCGTAAAGTAATGTCGGACTTGTCTTTGTTTCCGTCCCGATTTGACTATGCGTGCAGGGCCAAGAGAATGTCCCCGAGGGAAGTGGCGGAGCGAGCCGGTCTTCCTTCAGACGCTGGCCGGGACCTTGCCTTAACGGCAATTCATCTTCCACTTTATCGGCTATGCTACGTGGCTGACGCGCTTGACGTTAGTCTCGATTGGTTGCTTGGCCGGGTACCTGAAGCACCAAGATACGCCGAGGCGGCGGCACAAGCTTGGCGCTAAGCCTTTATCAATCTGTCCGCGCCTTGGCCGCTTCATAGAACACGATGGCGGCGGCGTTGGAGATATTCAGGCTCTTGATGGGGCCAGGTGCCGAAAGGGTATAAACAGCGTCGCATCCTTCCCGGACGAGACGCCGCAAGCCCTTATCCTCGGCACCAAAAACGAATACGGCGCGGGGTGCAGCCGAGGCGGACCGCTTTAAGCGGTCCGCCCCTTCCGAATCGAAGCCGAGACACTGAAAACCATGCTCCTTCAGCCGTTCGAGAGCACGCGAAAGGTTGACCACGGAGACGACAGGCAAATAGTCGAGCGCTCCTGAGGCGGCCTTTGCCAGTGTACCCGAAAGCGGCGGGCTGTGCCGGTCCTGGACAATCATCGCGGCAACGCCGAAAGCGGCGGCAGAGCGCAAGACCGCTCCCACATTATGCGGGTCAGTGACCTGATCGAGCATGGCGACCCCCACCGGTCCCTCCTCGGGGAGGCTATCGAGGAATTCCTCAAGACTTGGCTGCTCGAGCGGTTCTACGTGAAGAACTGCCCCTTGATGCACCGCGCCGCCACCGACGAGCCCGTCGAGATCGGGGGGAAGAAGCGGGGTGACCGGCACCTTTCTTGCTGCGATCAAGGGTGCGAGCTTGGCAGCCGCATTATCCGTGAGATACGCCTGGAGGATGATCCGCTTCGGATTGGATAAAGCAGCTTCCGCGGCGTGCAGTCCGAACACGACCTGCTCGGCTGGAAGCGGCGCGAGCCTGGATCGCTGCCCTTCACCGCCGCGCGAATGCTGGAATTCCCTTTGCCTGAATTTTGGGCGCGCCATGTGCTTATCCAACTAAAGAAGGCCGAGCTGCCGCGGCAGCCATAACGAGATTTCGGGAACGAACGTCACAAGCAACAGAAAACTAGCAAACTTCGCTCATCTAGCCAACCGATGCCACTCGCTCTGCACTTCGTCATCCCGGTCAAGCGAAGCGCGAGCCGGGATCGCAAAAAGGCCGACGAATCAATTTGTTACGATCCCGGATTGGCGAGTCCGGCAAACTCTGCTAGCATCGTCAGCAGCCACGGCAGAACCGCGATTGTCAATTCCCCGATCCCCATTTTCGTAATGCCGACGCCACGTAGAGATTCAGGCCGACCGGGGGATGGCAAAGGCCAACCCCATATTCACCGCCTTCTGTCCCGTCCGAACACACCCGCCTATTAAGGAAAGCAAAATCCCTCGCGTTTCGCCACCGCTCAATCGTTAGCGCGCTGTCGCCCCGCTCGTATTTGCGCTGGCCGCCGTCTCCGTGACCTGGAAAAGGGAAGTCATGGTTCGGACGCCTTTCCCGGTCTCCGCCGCGATTCCAAGATGTTCGGTGATGCCGAAAGCGTCTTCTGTTGTGCGCAGAAGTGAGTAATGGTTATACGGCGTCGGGTCCTCGACATGGCGGGGACCATAATTGGTCACGACAATCGTCGGAACATGTCCGCCGCCGAAATTTGCTTTCGAGTTGGGGTCGGAACCGCAGCAGCCTTGCGGCCCGGCCGAACGGTACGAATCCTCGTCCCACGTAATGACGATGGCGACATTGCCCTGTCCGCCCCAGGCGGAGGAAGCCATGATCTCGTCCACGATACCGCCAATGGCCTTGTCGCCCCGCCGGATCAAAGCCGCAGCCTTTTCAGGATCGCGCCCCTCGATAACACAGTCAGCGGGTGGAGCGGGCTGCGCCCGGTAAAGACCGTGCATGTCGTTGCACTGGTTCAGGATGATCTGCGCGTAATTGGGAAGCGAGCCCGCGGCAAGGTCTGCGCGAAGCTGATCGAGCGGAACGATCCGTTTGGCGATCTTCGGGTCCTGCCGCACCCGCTCAAAGTTCACGAACCCGTTGTGCTTGGACGCGTAGAGATAGTTTGCGCGATTGGAGTCAGGGTTCTCTTCGCTCGGGTTGACGATGGCAAGGGAGCCAGGCGAGGGCAGATCCTCAAAATAGCCCTTCCAGGTCAGTTTCGCGTCCGCCAGCTGGTCCATCAGGCTCCGCGCGGATACGGAGTGAGGAGCATAGTTCGGATAGAATGCATAAGGACAAGCGGCAGAGACCTTGAACGGCTCGCAGCTCCAGGGATCGTCGTCGTTGATGCCGAAGGTGTCGCCGCCCAGCATCGCGACGTAGTTCCCCTCGCTCGGGTGAACCTCGCCGTAGAAGTTGGTCGCGAGGCCATACTCCTTCGCCAGCTTGTTCAGACGCGGCGCGTTTTCGCTTCCGATGATGTGTTCGTAATTCTTGTTTTCCGCCACGATGACAAAGATGTGGTCGTATCGTGCGAGCTCTTCCGCTGTGGCGCCCGCAGTGCAACACAGCGCGATTACCGCGCCAAGGACCATTCTAAACGGCGTCATATCTTAACCCACGGAGCGTGCTTCACCGGCTTGACCTATAGCAAGGCACCCCGGAGGTGGGAAGTGCGCCGGAAGCTTTCTCCGATCTGTTCGGAGGGTGAGGAGCGGACCCAGCCCCGCTCCCCTTGCAAGGATCAAAATGGATAGCGCAGGATCGCGGCAAGTTGGCCGCCCACCGGCAGGTCGGCGCTTCGCGCGGCAATCACCCGCGCCCCCGATTGAAGCGCGCGGCGAACCACCTCGTCGATGACATTGTAGTTCTTTGCGTCGGGATTTGCGTCGAAGGTGACAGCGCCGTCCTCCTCGGAGATATACCCCGAGACCTCAGCATCCATGTCCACCAAAAGCGTGTCGACCGCCCCGAATGTTGCGGCGCGCGCGGCCTGTGCGGTGTCCGATGTCGCGCGCCCCTGCGCCTCCCGAGCGGCATAAAGCGCCTTGAAGGCCTGAATTTCCCCGGCGTAGATCTTGTCGAGGATCTGGCGAGCCTCGGCTGCCAGGACGTGGTCGGGCGTATGGTCGGCGCTCCCAGCTATCACATCCCTCGCGGTATGTGGATAGGTGCTCACGCGCCGATAGATCGAGGCCATCGGCTCAGCCGCCGCGATGATGAGCGGCGTCTCATGAGCCGCGAGCGTCCGGCGCAGCGCGCTGTCCACCTTGCGGGCATACCGGGTCAAGAGCGCGGATTCGCTCGATTCTTCCGGCCCCGCCATGCCGCCAGCCCGCTCCAGATGGCTGCGCTTGCCGAGCGCATGATTGAAGTCCTTGGGCAGGTCGTGGACGGAGACCGGAACGGGCGGCAAGTCCGCAGTCACCTCGATGAGCCGCGTCGAGCCGATGCCGATCGCAAGCACGAAAGCCTCGTGCGGAAAGGTGATGGAGCGAATCAACGGGCTGAGGTGAAAGCGGTCGGAGACTTCGACCTGATTGGTAAGCCTGTTTGGCAGCCGGAAAGTGTGAATAGTGTCGGCTGCCGCCAGGATTGCGAGACTATGCGCCTGATGCGTCCAGAACGAGTTGTCGTCGATCAACTCCGCGACATGCCCCTCGATCTCGCCGACTGTGCGCTTGTCCGTCTCCGCTGCGTGCATCTGCGCGACCGCCTCCTTGAGGAGATTCTTCGAGCTCGATACGGTCCGCCTTCGCGTCCTGAGTGAGCGGCGTAGTGCGAAGGTAGATCGAGACCGACGGAGAGCCTCGATGCCGCCCGAGCAAGTCGATTTGGGCGCGTGTCGGCAGATCAATATGAAGCACGATTGTTCTCCCAGCGTTTCGTATCCTGCACATTTGGGGAAACGAGCTGATTAAACAACGAGGCTCACGGTACTATGTAACCAACTCCTCTCCGGGTAGAACCGCGCCCCTGTGGCGCACCGTTAACCAAGTATGGTTAATTTTCGCGCGCCGGATTTATTTCCGGCCTGCATGTGCATTAAAAAATCACTAAGAACGATAGCAGCATGGGTCCGGCCGGACGTAGGCAGGCTTGATCAGCCCATTGAAAATAAATAGCTTTTTGCACCTAACCTGTAGGGTTAACCGACTTTATTTTTGGCAGAAATGGGACGCGATAAAGTCCGTTAAATATAATGTGTTAACGAGCCTCACGCTTTCGCCGGCGCGGCGGCACGATTCCTTCCTTAGGTTTTCCTATATAAATCAGTACCTTATAACAATTAACCTCGCGGCAAGGCGCTTTTTCTTAAGATCCCGCCTCAAGCATTCGGACGCAAACGCAAGCCGAACCAGGGGCCGAGATGCCGCCTTTCGCAACGAGCATACAATGGCCTGTAAGCCGAGCCCTGTGTTTGGCTGCGAGCCGAAGGAAGCAACTGGGTCATCACGTTCCACATGGCTGCAAGCGGCAATCCGTTGGCGCGTCCCGCAAACTCCGCCTAATCGGCGCTGAGCATTTCAAGCAGGCTTTCGCGGATGTGGCGCTTGGCCTCTTCGCCTGTTACCTTTTTCCTCGACGAGTCCGTAACATAGAACACGTCCACGGCCTTTTCGCCAAAGGTTGCGATATGAGCCGAAGAGATGTCGAGGCCGAGATCGCTCAAGACGCGCGACAGATCAAACAGCAGGCCGGGTCTGTCGCAGGGCCTGAATTTCGACGACGGTGGAGTTCTTGCGAGCCCGAGTTATCGATCACGACATCAGGCGGCACCGTGAATGCCCCGATGCGCGGCCTGGGACGGCTCGCACGAACCTTCTGGCCGTCGACGGAACGCGCGCCTGAAACAACATCTCCTATGACCCGCGCAATTTTCTGGGTCTGAAAGATTTCTTCGTTGTCTTGGGAATAGTTACGGTTGAACAAAAGTGTATCCAACGCCAGCCCATCCCGGGTGGTCGAAATCTGCGCCGAGGCGATGTTCGCGCCCGCAGCGGCGCATGCGCCTGTGCACTGCATCAGAAGCCTTGGATGATCCGTCGTCACGAACGTAAGTTCCGGGATCGGATGGCTGATATCGCAGCACCGGACATCATGGGCGAGCGGTGCACCCTCGGCCTCGAAACGGCGGATGAGATGCGCGTGCTGCACCTGCCTGTCGGTTTCGGTGCGGAGCCAATAGTCGGGCTCGTGACGCGCGATGAAGTGCTCCACCTCCTGCTCCGGCCAATCCCGAAGCGCCTCCCGCAGACGGATTTTCGCATCCGTGATCCGAGCCTGTCGCGGCATCTTCGTGTGCCCGCCCGCCAGCAGCGGCTCCGTATCGTAGTAGAGGGAGCGCAGGAGCTGCCCTTTCCAGCCGTTCCAGGTGGCCGGGCCGACCGCGCGGATATCCGCCACTGTGAGCAGGAGCAGAAGCTTCAGCCTTTCCGGGCTCTGCACGATGTCGGCGAAATTCTTTATTGTCTGCGGATCAGAGATATCGCGGTGCTGTGCGGTCTGGCTCATGACGAGATGATGCTCGACAAGCCAAGCCGCCGTTTCCGCTTCGGCGGGGGAAAGCCCGAGCCGCAGCGCCAGCGCGCGCGTTAGAGCAGCGCCTACCAGGCTGTGGTCGCCCTCGCATGCTTTGGCGACGTCGTGCATCAGGAGCGCGAGATATAGCGGGCGACGATTTTGAATGTCGCCGATGATTTCCGTAGAGAGCGGAAGCTGCTCTCCAAGCCCACCCTTCTCGATCTCGGAAAGGATCCCGATCGCCCGGATAGTGTGCTCGTCGATGGTGTAGTGATGGTACATGTTGAACTGCATCATCGCCACGACGCGGCCGAAGTCGGGGATGAAGCGGCCAAGGACGCCAGCCTCGTTCATGTACCTGAGAGAGGTCTCAGGGGCGTTTCGTGAGGTCAGGAGATCGAGAAAAAGCTGGTTGGCCTCCGGGTCCGCCCGGCAGGAATCGTCGATCAGCCTCAGGGACGACCGCATCAGCCGCAGCGCTTCTGGGTGCAGAAGCAGGTTGTTGCGCTCGGCTTCGATGAAAAAGCGGATGAGGTTTAGTGGATCTTTCAGGAAGACATCCGGCTGCTTCACATTCAACCGGCCGTTGTCGAAGCGGAAGGCGGTTGTTGCTGCCAGCTTCGCCCGCGAGCTCCAGGGAAGCACGCCGTAGAAATCGCTCAAAGTCGGCACTGTCTTGAGCTGCCTCAGTTCGAGACTTGAGCAGACCGTTCGCGTCAGATCGCCGACGTCCTTCGCGATCAGGAAGTAGTGCTTCATGAAGCGTTCGACCCCCAGAAGCCCCTTGCGGTCCTGGTAGTGCAGGCGGCGAGCCATCTCCAGCTGGACGTCGAAGGAAAGCCGCTCTTCAGGCTTGCCTGTCAGAAAATGAAGGTGACAGCGTGTCCTCCAAAGGAAGGCTTCGCAGCGACGGAAGGTCGAAATCTCCTCCGGCGTGAAGACCTTGTTCTCGGCCTGCCCATTTTTGCCCGGGTTGAGATAAGCCGCCAGCCAGTGGAGCATGTTGAGGTCGCGCAACCCGCCTTTGCCTTCCTTGATGTTCGGCTCGACCCGGTACCGCGACACGCCTGCCCGCTTTAGCCGCTCCTCGCGCTCCGCAAGTTTCGCCGCGATGAACTCGCGTTGTGAGCCCTGCACAATGTTCGCAAGGAATTGCGCCCATAGTTCGCGGAACAGCGCTCCTTCGCCGTACAGGAGCCTTGCATCGATCAGCGCGGTCCTGATCGTCATGTCCTCCTTGGCGGCCTTCAAGGTCTGGTCAACGCTCCTGGTCGCGTGGCCGACCTTGTAGCCGAGGTCCCAAAGGAAATAGAGAACGGATTCGACGATGCTTTCGCCCCAGGCCGTTTGCTTGTACGGCAGCAGAAAGAGCAGATCGACATCGGATGACGGCGCCATCATTCCGCGGCCATATCCGCCTGTCGCGACGATCGCCATATGCTCCGCCGCCGACGGGTTCTGGGCGCGATACAGATGCGTGGTGGAGTAATCGTAAATCAGCTTGATGAGCTCGTCCTGAAACGTGGCAAGGGCCGACGCGCAAGCCCGGCCGTCGCCAGTCCGCAGAAGAAGAGCCTCCGCTTCCGCGCGAGCCTGTTGCTTCAGCTCCTTCAGCCGGCGTACGACACGCGCCCTTATCTGCGACGGGCTGTCGCGCTCTTCCCAGTAAGCGGAAAGCTCCTCGCGAAGTGCTGCCGGGTCGAAGTAGGGCGGGGCGGGAAAGTTGATCTGATCCATTGGCCTGTCTTTGCCGTTTCAACCTCAACTTACAATATTGTGAGGCTTCGGCCTATCTTCACGTCATCGAAGCGGCCACGGCATCTCAGGGCACGGATAATCGCCCCTGAGGATCAACTCAACACGACTTTGCGCCCAAATGGCGCGACGGCAGCCTTGTGGGCTTCCGGAACCGCCCAGATTACAGGCCAGCGCGGGCGAAAACGCGCGGGTCCATCAAGGTCCGTTAGAACAACCACGATATCGGGCCGATGCTTCTCGGCTTCCATAAGCAGCGGCGTAAAGTCCGTGCCGCCCCGGCCCTCGAATTCGATGTTGCGAAGGTCGGAAACGCCGGGTTCGTAGCGGGTCACCTTGCGGACGCGCTCGTCGCCGATAATGAGAACGAGCCCGGCCTCCTGGCGGCGTGTGATCGACTCGATCTGAAGGGCGAACTTTTCCAGAAGTTTGTCGTCGACCGATCCCGAAACATCCACGATCACAACGAGCCGTGGCGTGGGCTTGGCCTGGCTGAATCCGGGCTCGAAGGGCATGCGCCTTTGGCCGCACCGCCCCTGGTTGGCGATGTAAGAGCGGGCAGGCCGCGACCAGGATATGTCTATCTTCTTCGAAAGGTTGCGTGCCAGTTGCGTGCGAAGAACCTGCTCCCAGGGCGTCTTGACCTTCGGCAGGTCGGCAAGCAGGGCGCGCAGCATGGAGTGCATGCCATCGCTCGCGTGGCTGCGCTGAACGCGCTCGCTCCATTGAAGTGCCTGCTGAGCTTCGGCCTCGGGGGGCGCATTCGGATCGGGCATAACCAGATCCATGAGGATCTTGGCGCCCATCTGTTTCGCAGACGACGACTTCGGACCGTCCTTGCGGTCCTCGGTTTGCTGCGAGGCCGAGGCTTGTTCGTTCTTGTCGCTGCCGCTGTCGCTCTTTTCGGAGCCGCCGCTTTGCTGGCGCTTTTCGCTCTTGCCGCTCTTCGGGGTGGCGTCGCGATCGTCCATCGTCCGATAGAGCCGCTCCACATCCCATTCGAGGAGCGCCGTTTGCGCATCCATCTTGGTGCCAAGCGTCGACCAGAGAAGCTCTTCGAGGAGAACCGCGCCGCGAGGCAGCTTCAGCCAGCTCAAGTGCGACAGGGAGCTATTGACGATCGCGTCCGCGCAGATGTTGTAGAGTTTGAGATCCACGTCGCCGAGCAGCTGCTTCAGTTCGAGGTAGCGCTGCGGGTGGCGCAGAGCGATATGCAGCACCTCATGGGCGACGAGGCCGATCTGCTCCGGAAGAGGCACCGCCTCGAAAGCCGGTCCATAGAAAAGGGTATTGCCGTCCGTCGTCACCGCAGGCGCATCCGAGGTCGGCGGATGATCGTGATGCTTCACCCAAAGCGCGAGGCCGCCGGTTGAAGGGGCGAACTCCACCATGCGCTGGATTGCGCGCGTGCCACGATGCTCGTTCGGCATTCGCGCATCAGGCATATTGCTCTTCCCCGTGGCGTTGTTCGGCGTAGCGGCGGTAGGACGGGCTGTCCAGGATCGCGGCCTCAAGCCCGTGGGTAAGCGCCTTTTGCATCAGGAGCTCCATGGCGAGCGTCTGAACTTCGCGCAGCGGCAGGCGTGCCTCGCTCCGGATGTCCGGCAACTGCTCAACGATCTCCAGCGCGCGTGCGACAGTGGCGTCATCGACGCAGGCGGCGAGCAGCCCGTAGGTCATGCCGTAAAGGCCGTCCAGCGTCTTTGGCAGCAAAGCAACGGTGTCCTTGCCGGGGCGAGCGGCAATCAGGCGCACGACATCGACGCTGGCCTGGATTTCCCGCAGCACGCCGAAGAATTCGGCGGCGTTGGCCGCGCCGATGCGGCCTTGGACGAAAATCCGCTTGGCCTGCTCCGACATGCCGGACTTCAAGACGTTCGAGATGTCCTCCCAGCCGCGCGGGCTGGCGCCCACGAGATGGTCGTTGGCGAGTTGCACCTGGGTGTCGTCGAGCTTGTCGGGACGCACCTTGAGGTAGGCCATGACCTCCGGCGCAAAGTCGTATGCTATCGCATGCTCAAGGAACGCTTCGATTACCGTCTGGACGTGGAAATGGAACATCCGGTCCGCGAGCGCCGTGCCCATGTCGTGGCAGACCGCGCCGTGGAAGCTGGCGTTGCCGGCAGCGACCACCTGCCATCCATCGGGGAGCTGGTAGTGTCCGACACGGCGGTCGAGGATCAGAGAATAGGCCGAAATTTGCAGCCGCTGGTCAGCCGCGGTCAGCTCGTCGAGGAAGAGAATGCCTTCCTTATCATCCGCTGACGGAAGAAATTCCGGTGGAAACCACACCGTTTTCTCGAGTTTGTCGTCGGCATAAATGGCGCCCCGAATGTCGACCGGCTCGATTGTGGTGAGGCGAAGGTCGATCAGCGGTATGCCGAAGTGCATGGCAACCTGGCGAACGATTGAAGACTTGCCCACCCCTCTCGTTCCCCAGAGCATCGACGCGCGCCGTCGAAGGACCGGATTGGCAAATTGCTCGATCAACGCGGATTTCGCCGCAGCGATCGAGACGGGCGGGACATTCATCGGATTACCGGACATTTATCACCATGTTGCTCGATTGATATGTGATTGGCGCGCAAAGCAATATCAGGGAGTGGCTCCGGCGAAGGGTGCAGGCTCCCGCCACGCTGGCGCGTTCAAGCGTTTCGGGAACGGTGGAACCTCGATCACAGGGAGCTTCCGCATACAGAAAACGAAGACCATCAGGAAGCCGGGAAGATTCATCATCATCATTCGGATCGGAGAGTCGTCGGCTAGCGGCAGACGGGACGACGCGGCAGCGGCGCCGATCAGGCCGAGGCTGATCAACAGCGGTATGGCCCGCCGCAAGACGACACCCCAGCGGGCGCCGACGAGACGTTCGTGGAAACGCGCAGGCGCTTCGGTGAAGGTCTGGACGAGATGGTCCACCATCCGCTCCAGCTTTCGCTCCGCACGATCGCTGCGGTCCGGCTCCCGGCCCCTGAGGCGCAGGCTGCTCTTCCAAATATCCTTCCTGTGCTGGATGAGCCCCCAATCCCAGCCAAGCACCGCGAGCAAATCGTCTGGAACGGCTTTGTATTCTCCGGCGGTGGGCTTGATTTCGATGAGGGCTTCCGGATCGGCCTTTACGGTTGGCGCGGTAGCGGTGACGAGGAGGTCTTCAACATGCGCCGACATCTTCGTGAGAACTTTTTGCACTACGGGGCTGCCCTCGCGGGTCATGCCGCCGCCCCTGACGAGACGATAGCTCTTTGCAATCTTGTGTCCTGGCCCAAAGCGGAATTGCGATTCCGGCGCGATGGAGTCCACACATGCAAGAAGATCTGCCGGTTCGGTCCCTTCAACCTCCAGCTTGGCCTCCAACGTCTCCTCCGAGCCCTTGGCGCAGGTCAGCGTCCTGGTAAGCCGATATGTCTTTTCTTCGCGATTTTCGAGCTGAAGTGTCTCGCTGAGTTCCAGCGGAGGTGCCGTATCAAGGGTGCGTTCCACCGGCTTGAAAACGAGTTTCCGCTCCAACCTGTTGGTTGCTGCCAAATCTGGATGATGGCCTTGGCGAGTAAAAGGCTCCACCAGAGTGAGGATTTCATGATGTGTTAGAGGATGCGAAGGCAACTTTTTACTCCAGCTAGCGAATTTCAGCGTGCAACCGAGACTCGATCTAATTTCCGCATAACCCGGCAAAGCGTTTATCAAGGCGAGGCCATCGGATGATTTTGTCTCAATTAGACAACCGGCATTCTAACGACTTTTAAGTGCTTTTCGTAGCCAGTGGTTCCTCAGTTACCTACTCACTCGTGGTAATATCCGGTTAATTTAACGTGATCGGAATTTAGAGGAGCCACCCCGCAATTCTGGCACGCAGTATACCGGGATGTCAATTTGTCGCGTTTCAGGTGGTACTGACGGGTTCTGCACCAGTTCCTTCTGGTTTTCCCTCGTCGAGAGAATGGGCTGGGCGACGGACACTGAGAGTCCATTTACGCGGCACCAGACTGCCCGGAAAGGGGCGCGCCCGCGGCTAATCCAAGCGCGTAGAAACTGCGATGGCGAGTGCCCTAGACCCCGATGGGACAACTCGCTCACCGTGAGTTAGCCGCTTTTCGGGCGTCCGCCGATGCAAAGAAGATTTAGGAAAAATCCCAGATAAATCCGCCTTTAATCGGGAATTGATTAAAGGCGGAAAAGTTGATCGATGCTGAAGTGTTAAGGCATCAAGGCAGACGCAGGCTGCTCTAATCGTGCGGCAGAACGGGGAGAGGACTGGAATAGGGTTCGACCCTGAGCGCTTGGTTCGCCAGAAGCCCCACCTGGTGGAGCGGCGTGACCTGCAAATCTCCGTCCGGCGATTTGCGCACGGAATATTGCCATACGGTCAATGTCTTCTTGTCGGCAAGCGCCCGGGCGACGGCGCCAGCGTTCTTCTCCGATCCGCCGATGGCCTGCAACTCCTGCGCATTCAGGCCGATGATGATCTCGTCCTTCTCCGTGACGACCTTGAACAGCGAGGGCGTCTTCGACTGGCTCCAGACGGCCGCGCTTGTGGTGCCTGTAAAAACTGCAATTGTGCCTGTGAGCAACGCCGCCCGGATTGAAGCCTTCATGAAAGTTGTCCTCGCCTAATGGTAAAAGTACTAACCAACTCAGCGATGCAAACAAACCTGTTATTTTAAGGGCCGGCTTCAGGATCGGCGGCAGCCCTAGTCCGCGGCCGTAGAGAGTGGCCGGGCAACGGACTCCAAAGGCTTTCGCTCGGCGGCGACTCCCCAGATTGCCTGGACGATAGCAGCAAAAATCATCAGGCCCGCACCAAGAAGGTAGCCCTGGAAGACACTTGCGCGCACGCCGGTTTCGATCAGGCTGCCGAGCAGATACGGAGCGCCCGCGCCGCCGATCGCTGTTCCGAGGCCGTAAAAGATAGCGATGGCGAGCGCTCGGATCTCGACGGGGAAAACCTCGCTTACGGTGAGATAGGCGCTTCCGGCAGCAGGGGATGCGAAGAAGAAAATCAAAGCCCAGGCAATGGTTTGATGCGTCGCGCTCAACTGGTCCTGCACGAAAAGCCAGCCGCTCACCGCGAGCAGCACGCCGGAAATCGCATAGGTGAAAGCGATCATCGGCTTACGGCCTATCGAGTTGAACAGCGGGCCGAGGATCAACGGCCCGAGCACATTGGCGAGCGCAAACGGCAGAATATACCAGCCCACATCATGGACCGGGACATCGTAGAACTTCGTAAGGACGAGCGCGTAGGTGAAGAAGATCGCGTTATAGAAGAATGCCTGCGTCGCCATTAACGTGAGAGCAACAAGCGCGCGCGTCCGATAGGTTACGAAGATGGTCTGGAATACTTCCTTGAGCGGAGTATGCGTTCGCGGATGCACGCGCATGGGCTTCAGTTCGGATACATCCTGCAATTTCGCGCCATGCTTGCGGAATCCGGCCTCGATTTCTCCGACAACTTTCTCGGCTTCCTCCTCCCGCCCGTGAATGGCGAGCCAGCGCGGGCTCTCGGGTAGAAATGAGCGCAGGACAAGAATGCCAAGGCTGAGGATTGCGCCAATGAAAAAGCCGAGCCGCCAGCCGATTTCCGGGTTTATATTTGCCGGGTTCAGGAGCACGATCGAACTCACGGCGCCCAGCGCGCCGCCGAGCCAGAATGTTCCGCCAAGCGCAAGGTCCGTCCAGCCGCGGTAACGCGCCGGGATCATCTCCTGGATCGTGGAGTTGACGGCGCTGTACTCGCCGCCGATGCCCGCCCCCGTCAGAAAGCGGAACAGACAGAAGCTCACGAAGTCCCAGGAAAATGCAGTCGCGGCGGCAGATAAGAGGTAGAGCCACAGCGTGACGAAGAACAGGAGACGCCGCCCGAGCCGGTCGGCGAGCCAGCCGAAAACGAGCGCGCCGATCACAGCTCCGGCAAGGTAGAAGCTGGACGCGAGTCCAACCTCGGAATTGGTGAAGTGCAGGACGGGGCTCGCCTTCAGCGCGCCGGCCACCGAGCCCGCGAGTGTAACCTCCAGCCCGTCGAGCACCCAGGTGATGCCGAGCGCGATTACTACGAGCGTGTGGAACCGGCCCCAGGGCAAACGGTCGAGACGCGCCGGCGCGTAAGTCTCAAGGACAGCCGGCCGCTGCTTGGTTCTGTCTATGATGTCTTGCATGGTCCGCCTTTCCAGGCTTCAAACCTGAGAAAGCGAAAACGCTCCAGATACCATCGGAGTCTTGCTCGATCGTTGCGCCGAAAGAAAAAGAATGGCGCTGGCGCGGCCTCAAAAAAATATCGTAAACGCACGGACTAAGCCGCCCCGGTCATCGTTCTGTTACACAAGTTACCTTTTCAATTTGCCAGCAATGCCAGATTTGGAATGATACGTATGGGAAGCAGATTTTCCGCTGATCGAGAGGAAGCACAAGCGCTCGCTTTTATGGAGAGATACGGGCTTGCCTTGACCGACTTGCGATACTTCATCATGGCAAACCTCATGTGCCTTGCCGTCTTAGCCAGACATGCGAAGCTTCCTGATATCGCCGAACGCATTCACTGTTTAATCAAAGAGATACAAGGCGATGGGCGTTCGCAGTGACGAGAAGCCCTCCGTTAACACTTCTTTTAGCATGCTCATTGGACCTCTCTCTTAACTCCGGATCGGTTTCTCGCTTGCGTTTGCGTCCCGGATTTGCTTGAGCTCCAATTTTAAGAAGAAGCGCCTTGCCGACAGGTTAACAAGCTAACTCGTTGATATTGTTATCGAAAATTCAGAAGAGACGGCGCTCCGGGCGCGCGTGCCACGCCAATTCCGGCCCGTCATGGTTAACAGGAGAAACCGAAAACATATTTAACGGACTTTAGCGCGCCCACTTAAGGAGAAAATTCCGGCATTCAATTTTATTTAATGGGTGATAGAAAGCCATTCGGCTTCAATGGCTTATCAGTAAAAGCCTTAAGGTCTGAGGCCCCTCGTCTTCCGCCCCATGAACCAAATGTTAAGCATAAAACGGGCGAAAATAGACCACGGCACGCTCGCGTTAACCGCTTTGGATTAACGTCCGGCGCTGTGAACGGATTGTTTACCGGGAGGCGGAGGTCGGTCGCCGTTCAAAATGGCAACGCCTCCCTGCATTCGATCGGATGCCGGCGAGTTGCGACGGTTCCGGTTTTGCGCACGCTGCGCCAGGCCGGGAGGGAATGCCGCAGCGGCTTCCCTTAACTTTTTGGTTACGACGGCAATGGTAGCGCTTGAGCCGAAGGATTTACGCGCCATCAACCTCGTGACTGAAGGGAAGCGGCTATGTTCATGTCATCGAAGCGGACTTTGGTTCGTGAGAACGAAGAGCTGAAGGCTCAAATTGCCGCTCTCACGCAACAAGGGCAAACCGCGCCGCGTCAGGGCTGGGGCCTCGGTTTGGAGCAGGGCAAGAACCACCTCGATCATGAGCGGCTGGAACTCGAAAAAAACAAGCTCGCCGAGGAGAAATATCGCTTTGAGGCGCAGGCGGCGCGAACCTATGCCGGACAAGTCGTGCAAGCTCTGCTGCTTCTCAACGGCGCGGGCGCTCTTGCCATGCTGGCCTTCATCGGAGGCTTTTCAAAGGAAGCGAATTTGAAGATCCTGCTCCTGGGTCTCTCCAATCCGCTTTCGTTCTTCAGCCATGGCGCCGCGTTGGCGGTCCTCACCGCAATATTCGCCTACCTCAGCCAGGCATCGTGGGCGGACGGGAGTTCGCTGTGGGGCAACACGCTTCGGCTTTTTGCGATGGTTTTGGCGCTCGGCAGTTTGCTCTTGTTCGCGGGCGGAATATCGCACGCCAACGCTGTTTTCTCCGCCTTCAGCTGAGAAGGCCGCGCCGGGTGTACTGCCGCCTCTTTTCTTTCAAGGCAGAACGCGCCGCCGCCATCCCGCCCAAGCCAAGCACGACGCGGACCGCAAACGATTGGCGCTTCAATGTGTTACGAGACAAGGCTTCGCCTTTCCAGCAACTGTATCGCTTGACAGGCGAGCGTTCAGAAAGGTGTGTTACGGTTATTTGCTCGCGGTCTGTACGGTGGGGCTGTGCACCTGATCCTGCTTCTGCAGGTCTTGTACCGCCTTCTGGCGCTCTTCGGGGGTCAGGATACCTCCCAGGTCCGAGATTTTAGAAAGACTGGGGTATTTCGGATCCTCGGCGCAGGCGGTCAGCCCTGCGCAGATCGCGACTGCCATGAGGCTTGCCCCCAGGCTGGCGACCTTCAGTTTTTCAGTAACAATCCCCGCACGCAACACGAACTTATAATAAGCCCGATGCATGTCAGCCCCCGTCTCGCGTCGCCGCGAATCCCTCACCGTTGCGTAAACAACAGTAGCCGGAGTTTTTTGTCTATGTCTTTTTGAATTTGTAACAACTTGTTTCGACTTCTGTGCGCGTTTTTTTTATTCCTGTGATTCGCCGTCCGCCTTTTCCTGTTTTTCTTGGCTCCCGTCAAAGCCCATGGGGATAACTTCCCTTCGCCGCCGTTCCGGGGACCAGGGCCGGACGCCGCGCTTCTCTCCGGCGACAGAAACGGCGATGCCAAACTCCGAGATCGAGATTGCGGGAGCCCCCTTTTCCCAGAGTGCGCCACGGTCGAAAATGTATTTTGGCGCAGGGCAAGGCACCCGGATATCCATCGGCGAGACGAGTATTGCAGCGTGCTTGCAATCTTGTTGGATGGCGTCGGGCTTCGTGGTGAGGCTGATGAGCTGCCCTTTGACCATCGCAACACAGCTATAGGCGTCGCATTGCCAGCCCGAGCCAGTCGCCGCCTCTTTCGGCTTGCGGTTGTCGCCGTCGGCTTTCAGCCATTGGGCCAGCGTGTAATAGGCTCGGCGCGATTTCGGGGCCTGTAGCTTCCCATCCTTGTCCCGCACAGCGACAACCTTGGCATCGCGATCGATGAAGATGTCGGCCTTTTCGCGATAGGATGTCATTGCCAAGCCAATGCCGATAACGGCAAGGCCAAGGAGCCGCCAGGGCCGCCGCCAGATGATAAGCCAGAGGCCGCCCGCTACGATGACAAGAAGCGCGGCAAATGGGTATGCGGGCACGGTAATAAGCGCGCCTGGGATGGAGGAAACGAGTTTTGCGACGGCCATCATCGCGTCGATGCCGAAGCCCATCAGCTTCAGCGGCCATTCATCCAGGCCGAAAGGCATCGCGATCAGCGCGACGATCATCGCGGGCATCGTCACGAAGTCGATCGGAGGCCCGCCAAGAAGGTTGCCGAGTGCGGCGTAGGTCGTCAGGTTGTGAAAATAGTACGCAGAAAATGGCTCAACCGCGAGGCCGGCCGTCCCCGTCGTCACAAGCACCGCGC
Organism: uncultured Alphaproteobacteria bacterium; assembly: GCA_963829495.1. Classification (GTDB taxonomy): domain Bacteria; phylum Pseudomonadota; class Alphaproteobacteria; order Rhizobiales; family Rhodomicrobiaceae; genus Rhodomicrobium. The sequence continues at coordinate 84,499 of CAWHIT010000010.1, read as the reverse complement.
CAACCATATAGACGGGCTGCCACGTGAGCCGCTCGCGGACGCTTTTGGCCTCGAAGTGCAGATAGCGGCCGAAGCGCTCGTAGCCTGCGATCAGGGCAGCGGTTGCCGCGTACGACATCTGGAAGCTGATGTCGATCAAACTGTCCGGCAGCACGACGAGGATGAGCATGGCCGACAGCGCGACGTTTCGAAGCGAAAGGGCTGGGCGGTTCAGCAGGATTGCCAGGAAAACGACGGCGATCATCAAGTAGGACCGCACCGCCGCGATGGATGCGCCGGACAGGGCCAGATAGACGGTGACGCAAACAAGAGCCGCGCCGCCCGCGATCGCCCGGACGGAAAAACGAAGCGCGATTGCTGGGAAGAGCGCCAGAAACCAGCGCAGGAACCAGAAGACGGCGCCCGCCACCAGCGACATGTGCATGCCGGAAATCGACGTGATATGGGCAAGCCCCGACCCGCGCAGGTCATCGAGCGAACTGTCGGCGAGACCGGCGGTTTTGCCCATGGTCAGCGCGGCGGCCAGTTCGCCGGTCTGGCCCGGAATAACATCCGTGATCCGCTCGCCGATCGTTGCCCGCAAATCGGCAAGAGCCGTCCTGAACTTCATGTCGAAAGGCAGCTCTTGTCCCTCAAAAACCTCCGGTTTCGACAACGAGTAGCCGGACGCGCCGATGCCCTGGTAATAGCTCATGCGCGCGAAATCGTAGCCGCCCGGCATGACAGGTTCGGGCGGCGGCCCCAAAAGTGCGCGCACTTTCACCGCCTCCCCGGGCCTGAGATCGATGTCGCCACGGATGCTGACGCGAACGCGGAACGGTCTTTGGCTGACTTCGGCCTTCTCATACTTCATGCTCGAAAGCCGGATGACGGCGCGCCCTCGCTTTAGGTTCTGGCGGTCGAAGCTCTCAACGAAGCCTTCGATGTCGTATGCCCCGTGCCGCTCCAGCATCGGCGCGGCCATGACCGCCGTTCGGACTTTCGCAGTGAAGAAGCCAGCGCTTACGCAGAGGAGGATGCTTGTAAACAGGAACGGGAACAGATGCGACCGCGCGAGGATTCGGAGCGATAGAGCCGCGATGAATAGCCCGGAAGCCAGCGCCAGTTCAGGTTCACGCGGCAGCACGAAATACAGGCCGATGCCGCAGCCAAATAAAACGGGGATCCACAGAGACCAGCGGCCCTGCTCGGTATCGAGTTGCGCCGCAAGCGCCTTGCCGGGCCAAGCCAAGGCGCGGATAAACCCGCCCCCGCGATGCGGCGATGCGTCAAAACCCGCGGGAACGAAAACGCTCACCCCTGCCCACCCGCTACCAATTGCCCGGACGCCATGTTACACCGCTGCGCAAGGAAAAAGTCCATAGGAATGAGAGGACCTCATGACGTCCGCATCGGGCGTGGTGACACGCTTTGCCCCTTCGCCAACCGGCTATCTGCACATTGGGGGCGCACGAACTGCGCTGTTCAACTGGCTCTACGCGCATCACACGGGCGGCAAATTTCTGCTGCGCATCGAAGACACCGACCGCGCCCGCTCAACGCAGGCCGCCATCGATGCCCTTATCGACGGTTTGACGTGGCTCGGACTCGATTGGGATGGCGAGGTTATCCACCAGTTTGCCAGGGCGGACCGGCACAAGGAGGTGGCTCTTCAGCTTCTGGAAGAGGGCAACGCCTATCGCTGTTATGCCACGCCGGAGGAGCTTGCCGCAATGCGCGAGCGCGCCAAGGAGGAGGGCAGAGCGCCGGGCTATGACGGCACCTGGCGCGACCGCGACCCGAAGGATTGGCCGAAAGACGCGCTTTACGCCGTGCGCCTCAAGGCGCCGCGCGAGGGCGAAACCGTGGTGGAGGATCGCGTTCAGGGCCGTGTCACGTGGCAGAACAAGGACCTCGACGACATGGTCCTGCTGCGCTCCGACGGCACGCCGACCTATATGCTGGCCGTTGTGGTCGACGACCACGACATGGGCATCACGCATATCATTCGCGGCGACGACCACCTCACCAACGCGGCCCGGCAGACGCAGCTCTATAATGCGATGGGCTGGGATGCGCCGTCCTTCTCGCATATTCCGCTGATTTACGGGCCGGACGGCGCGAAGTTGTCGAAACGCCACGGCGCGCTGGGCGCCGAAGCCTATCGCGCGATGGGTTATCTGCCCGCGGCGCTGCGTAACTATCTCGCGCGGCTCGGCTGGAGCCACGGCGACGATGAGATTTTCTCGACCGAGCAGGCTATCGAATGGTTCGATCTCGACGCCATTGGCCGCTCGCCCTCGCGCTTCGATTTCGCGAAACTCGAAAACCTGAACGGGCATTACATCCGGCAGACGCCGGATGCCGAGCTGGTGGCGCAAATCCGGAAGATCCTCCCCGAGATCGAAGGCGCAAAAGAGTTCGCGGCCCGCATCGACGAAAACGGCTGGAAAAAACTCGAACAGGCCATGCCCGGCCTAAAGGAGCGCGCGAAGACGCTTGTCGAGCTTCTTTTGTCGGCCCGGTATCTCTTCGTTTCCCGCCCACTCGACATCGATGAGAAGGCGGCGAAGCTTCTGGAAGGCGATGCGAGAAAGCACCTCGCCGCGCTTCACCAGCGCTTTTCGGCGCTTGAGGTTTGGGCACCGGCGGCGCTGGAAGCTGCGACGCGCGCCTATGCGGAAGAGGCGGGCGTGAAACTCGGAGGGGCCGCCCAGCCGCTGCGTGCAGCCCTGACTGGCCGGACCACCTCGCCGCCGATCTTCGACGTGCTGCACGTGCTCGGCCGCGACGAGAGCCTCGCGCGCATCGCGGATCGGATCGCGTAGCGCCTGCAATTGTCGAGAGGATTACCACGAGTTTTCGCTCCACTGTCCTGGCCGGGCTTGACCCGGCCATCCAGTTATATCTTTGAATACCCTGTATTTTTCTGGATGGCCGCCTCCAAGGCTCTTGGACGCGGCCATGGCGACGGAACCGGCGGAAACATCCGGGTAATCAAGTTCCGGGATGACTTCAGGCAATCTTACCGTTGTTGCACGCATCGCGGAGCAGGCGGTTGTCACCTAGCGGGTAACGGCCGGAAAGACCTCCAACTAAAATGCATAGCTTTGTAACGAGCCATGCCTCTGCCGCATAGCGGCTGGACGCCCCCTTGTCACGCTTTAGACACGCAATAAATTCATCGTTCTCCAAAGACCGGACAACGGGGGATTCCCCGTTTCCGATATACACCTATTGGTAACCCCGTTTGGGAGAACATAAAATGACGATGTTAAAATACCTGCCAGCTGAATTGCTGGGCCTTTCCGTTCTTGTTTCTGCGGCCATGATAAGATTATTCTTCCCAGAAGTCTCAGAGTTCTGGTTGGCCCTCGCGACGGCGATCACATTATTCGTGATGATGCAGGTCAGGACGCATCTGGTACTGGATGTGGCGGCGAAAGAAAAGCCATCGCCCTAAACAAAAGGGATCGGAGAGCATGCTGGAAGCCGCTTAGTCATGCGCTTTCAGCATGCATCCTCAAGTTACAGGATAATACTTGCGCAACCTTTACTATGCCCGGCATCGCGTACACCAACAATCCACTGAACCTGCACACTACAAATTACTCTGCTATTTGATGACGTCCTGATCCGCGCGCGTCATCCCGGAACTTGATTACCCGGATGTTTCCGCCAATTCCTTCGTCATGGCCGCCCCTGGAGGCGGCCATCCAGAAAAATACAAGGTATTTCAAGTTATGACTGGATGGCCGGGTCAAGCCCGGCCAGGACAGTGGAGCGAGAATTCGCCAATGTTTTCATGGCGTCTTCTGCTAGCGGAAACATCCGGGTAATCAAGTCCCGGAAAGGCGGAGCCTTATCCGGGATCGTAACAAGCGGAAGCGTCTGCTCTTTGACGATCCCGGCTTCGCTTGGCCGGGATGCCGACCTGTAAGCCAAATGAGCGAAGTCTGCTTCCGCTGAGGCAGATAATGGTGCTGGAGTGCGTCCGGAAAAGGCGAAGCGGTTTTCCGATAAGACGCACGACAAAACAGAAACTTGGAGCCCGCTTTTGATTTCAAAAGCGGGCAGGCTCTAAGTCAAAGCGAAATGTTCCGCAGATTTCAAGGCTGCGATTTTTTCTTCGGCAATGGCTTCCAACTCCGGAAGGAGAACCACGCTTTCCTGCTCGCTCGGGTCGGTTCGCGTAATCACCGCCGATGACGGCTTGCTGCTCAGATTGACCGGAAGATGAGGCAATCCGGCGGGGATATAGACGAGGTCGCCCGCCTTGGAGAGGACATGGTGCTGAAGCCGGTCGCCATAAAGTGTGATCGCTTCGCCATCCAGAACGTAGATGGCGGTTTCGTGGCTCTCATGCAGATGCGCCTTCGCCCGGCCGCCCGGCGGAATTGTCAGCAAATGCATGCAAATGCCCTTCGCGCCGACGGTCTCGGCGGCGATGCCCCTGAAATAGGTCAAGCCTTGCTTGCCTTCATAAGTACTCGAAGCTCTCACAACCCGGCAGGTCGATTCGGAAAACTCGCTCATTGGCAGCTCCTTTCGCTGTCCGTGATTTAGGTTTTCCTATGTATTTCTGCCATCGCTGCCGGGTATTTCGAGAAGAGTTGAAGGACATGTAGTCCGAAAGGCTTCGTTCCGAGGCCTGGACTAATGCAAAGCCAACCGTGCTTGAAATGCCTACACTCGCTGCATGACGCTGCCCGCAACTAACGCTTATTGTCCTTGCAGCTGATTCGGGGCGTTAGCTACTCTCGTCTGAGAGATGGCAAGGGCGCGGGCTCGCTTACCTGCGCGTCGGAGACATTGCTTTTGGAGCAAAAGCTGAAAAATTGAGGGTGGGAAACCCGCCCTCAATTGTTCGGAGTCGCATTGCTCAATGTACCGCCAGATCCAAAGGGAGCATTCAGCCGCACGATTTTCAAATTGAGATAGGCTGCGAAAGCCACCCACAAAAGATAGGGGAGAAGAAGCCAGACCGCGTCAGTGGAGTAGGGAGCCACCCCGATCATGAGTGCGGCAACCGAAAGCCAAAGGAACGCCACCTCGAACAAGGCCCAGTCGGGACGCCTGAGATTGAAGAAAATTGGCGTCCACAGCAGGTGAAAGAAAATATTCGCTGCAAAAAGCGCGGCGATCGTGAGGTGCGCTTCCGGCGGCGAAGAGGTCCAGGCCAGGACTCCGGCCCAAGCCGCCAATCCAAGGATAACGGCCCAGGCTGGCCCGAACAGCCACTCGGGCGGATTCCACCAGGGCTTGCGGAGGCCGCGATACCACGGTCCGACCTTTGTTAGAGATGCGCCGCCAAAGAGGACGGCGAGCGTGATGATGGCTGCAACTATGATTGTAATGGTCATGGTTTGCTATGTGTGCGTGCTAAAACCCGCCGCAAGCGGCTTCACGAAATTGCTAATCAGCGGGTGAAAGAGCTAACGCTTTTGTGCGTCGCTCTTTGCCTCCGCAGCTTTAGCAGAGCCATTCTGCGCCGCCGCTGCATAAGTTGCAAGAGCAAGCAGGGCTGCGATGATCGCTTCATGAGACATTGGGAGTACCCTCTGATGACAGTGATCCTACAACGTGGCTCGTGCCCGGGTGTTCCCCCGAAAGCGCAGCCGCGGCATTAAAGCCCTCGAAACCTGTTGAAAAGCTGGGGCTGCATTGCTAAGCGCTTGGCGAGCCTTCGCATGAGCGCGCTCCCTTGCGCGCGGGAGTATCGTTCATGACCTATGACAATCTCGATCTGAAAGAGCTGATTCGCACGATTCCGGACTATCCAAAAGCTGGCATCATGTTCCGGGATATCACCACGCTGATCGGCCACGCGAAAGGCTTCCGCGCCGCGATCCGAAGGCTTGCAGCGCCCTACGAGGAATTGAAGGTTGACGCCGTGGCCGGGATCGAGGCGCGCGGCTTCATCGTGGGCGGCGCAGTGGCGGACAGGCTCAACACGGGCTTCGTGCCGATCCGCAAGAAAGGCAAGCTGCCCTGGCGCGCCATCGGGCAGGATTACAAGCTCGAATACGGCACCGACATCATCGAAATGCACGAAGACGCCATCCAGCCGGGAGAGCGCGTTCTGATCGTTGACGACCTGATTGCCACGGGGGGAACCGTCGAGGCCGCCGTCAAGCTCATCCGTCGCGTCGGAGGTGTGGTGATCGGCGCTGCATTTGTCATCAATCTGCCGGAGCTTGGCGGGATGAGCCGGCTCGAGGCCGATCATCAGGTCCGGTCGCACGCGCTGGTTGAATTCGACGGCCACTGAGCGGCCCTGCACGCGCGCGTCCGGATGATCGTCGCCCCGGAATGCGCTCCCCTGGGTCTTAAGCCCATAGAGGGCAAGAACGCGGGCGTCGATCGGATCGGTTTGGCGAGAAGGCCGAGATATCTGGCGAAATGGCGAACGCGGGACCGTGAGCCGCCCAAGAGCAAGGGCGGCCGCCCTTCCTCATGGCAACCCGTTTCAGTCCCTGAAGTCGGCCGCAAGGCCGGTGACGAACCAAGCCGGCTGAAGGGAATGGGCTGGGAACGAGGCGGGGAGTTTGCACAACGGGTTCAGGGCGAGCGGCGCACCCAGCCCATTGGCGTAAGGTGCTCCTGGGGCGTGAACCTCGTCTTGTAGGCCATTTTGCGCGACCCGGCGATCCAATATCCCAGGTAGACGAATGGCAGCCCGCGAGCCTTTGCGAAGGCGACCTGCTCCATGATGACGTAGTTTCCCAGGCTCCGCTTGCCGAGGTCCGGCTCGTAGAAACTATAGACGAGTGAAATTCCATCGCTGAGACGGTCGCAGAGCACGGCAGCTACGAGAGGATTGTCCTTGGCTCCCACCTTGCCGGGGCGCTCGATCCGATACTCCGTTAGGAAAGTCTCGACCGCGCTATCTTAAATCATCATCGAGTAGTCGAGCAGCGACATGTCCGCCATCCCGCCTTCGGCGTGGCGCGCCTCGATATAGGCGCGGAAAAGCGAGAATTGCTCGATCGTGGGTCGCCCCGACACGCGGCGAGCCTCGATGTCGGCGTTCGCCTTCCAGATTTTTGCGAGCGTGCGCCGGGGCTCGAACTCATCCACCACGATGCGTACCGGCACGCAGGCGGCGCAGTGGTCGCAATAAGGCATGTAGGCGATATTCTGGCTGCGGCGAAAACCGCCCTTCAGCAGATTATCGACGAGCGCGACAGGCCTATCGGCCGACAGATGAGTGAAGATCTTCCGCTCAAACCGCCCAGGCAGGTATGGACACGGCTGGGGAGCGGTGACGTAGAACTCGGGAAATCTTCGCTTCTGGTCCACAGCGGTCCGGGGATTATATGGAAATCCCGGTCATTGTGCCGAAAAACTCGACTTTAGGCCAGAGCCGAAATTGTATGGTTGCTAAAAGTCGCTGCCAAAGCGATGCAGTTCAGCGCCATAGGTTTTCAACCAAATGCGCGCCCGCTGCATTCCGGGGATCGCATCCCGCATTAATCGCCAGAAGCGCGGACCGTGGTTCATTTCGCGGAGATGAGCGACCTCATGCGCCGCCACATAATCCAAAACAAATGGCGGCGCAAAGATGAGCCGCCATGAAAAAGAGAGTGTGCCGCTTGTCGAGCAGGATCCCCAGCGCGTAGCTTGGTCGCGGATCGCGATGCGCTTGTAGCTACAGTCCAGCGCTTGGGCAAATTTCTCCACGCTGACCGCGACGTCTTTGCGAACCTCGCCCCGCAGCCAATCGTGGAACCGGCGCGGCGCGTGCTCCGGTTCGCCGCTCACACAGAGGCTCGGAATGCGCGCATCGAAACGGAAATTGCTCAGGTTTCGCCAATCGGCCAGAGACGTCGTTGTTACGCCTGGAGCAGTCTGCTCCTGTTCGTTCCAGACAACCCGGCTATAGCGCTGGGGACCGGCGAACCTGATGCGGTGAAGCACGCCTCTTACCGGGACGATAGCGCCGTCAACAAAGGGAACGGGTTCCGGCAATCGCTCCATTTGCTTTTTGAGCCAGTCTTCGTGGCGCGCGAGAAAGGCACTCGCATCCTCCACCCGTCCTCGGTTCGGAAGCGTAAGAATAGCGGCGCGCTCGGTATGACTTACCTTAAGAGAAAATCGCTTGGCGCGTGGTGACCGTCTCAGTTCAACGGTGCAGCCAATGCTTGGCACTCGAAGAACTGGCGTCTGTTCCAAAGAAATGACAGTTGCAGCTCGCATGAGACTTTCGCCGATGCTTCAACGCGGTTTGTTTTCTAACGATGACTCAATTCCGAGACTAGCATGGCGCCTATGAACAATCTGCGTTTTTCGGGCCACAGATTGCAGAATAAACGATCAACATAGCGTAAGTTTTCTACCAACGCCACAGCTAATCCCCTCCATCGAGGATTTGTTACCGTACCACCATTTCCACGGCTGAGGCCCAGCTTTCTAGCAAGAGCGTGAAAAAAGCGGTAAGTTTCTCAATGATATAAACAGTCCCTTAACCCCGTTTACAACCCTTGGTTTTGCTACTCATTGACCCACACCCAGGGGCGGCAATCAGGAAGGAGAAGCGAGTACGTTCAGATCAAGGCGAGAAAATGGCTCCGGGTTGCGTCGCGTCAAAAGTTGTAGAAAGGGTTGATCTAGGGCAATTTTTGAGATGAGTCTTCCACAGGAGCGGCTCTCGTGATACAAGCCCTATCCCCATTCAGATAGTCAACAGCAGGGAGGCTTTTTGCTGATGACGGTTGCCATTGCCCGGTAATTAAGCGCGAGCAATCATCGCGAGGTCTTCAGCTTCGCTTCGCCGCGCCATTTTTCCAATCCCAATTCATGCGAGCGAAGCCATGCTTTCCTGGTTTGAAAAACTTGTTGACCCCTTTAAAGAGGTTCCGGTCCAGCAGCCGCCGAGCAAGCTCGGTGCGTTCTACTGGCATTACTTGCGCCCTATCTGGTGGGTGTACGCGCTCATCATGCTTTTCGGCTTGGCCGGCGCGTTGATCGAAGTCTCGCTTTTCGCATTTGTCGGACAAATCGTCGATCTCGCCAAGTCTTCGAAGGATCGCGCTTTGTTCTTCGATGAGCACGGAGAGACGCTGCTGTGGATGGCGTTTGTCGCGCTCGTGGCGAGACCTGTCGCCTTTGGGCTGCACGCGCTTTTCATCAACCAAACGGCGAATGCCAACGTCATGAGCATGGTGCGCTGGCAACAGCACCGCTACATGCTGCGCCAGAGCCTATCCTTCTTCCAGAACGATTTCGCGGGCCGCCTTGCAAACAAGATCATGCAAACCGGCGGCGCGCTTCGGCAAACCGTTGTCGAGATCGTGGACGCGCTTTGGTTTGTCGCAATCTACTGGACGAGCGCGGCCGTGATCTTCTTCGATCTCGATTGGCGGCTGGTTATCCCGCTTGTTCTGTGGATGCTTACCTTCCTCGGCTCGATGTGGTTCTTCGTGCCAAGGCTGATCCGCTACGCGACCATCGTCTCGGAGGCGCGCTCCATGCTGACCGGCCGCATCGTCGACAGCTACACCAACATCCTGACCGTGAAGCTGTTTGCTCACACGGAGGGCGAGGACGGCTATGCGAAAGAGGCCGTCTCCGACCACCTGAACAAGCTGAAAAAGCAGTTACGCTGGATCACGGGAATGGAGATGACCCAGTGGGTGCTGACGGGCCTGCTGATCACCGGCACCACCGGGCTTGCGCTTTGGCTTTGGACGCAGGGGGCCATCACGCTCGGCGCCATCGCGGTGATAACCGGGCTCGTGATTCGCATCAACAACATGGCCGGCTGGATCATGTGGGTTATCACGGCGATCTTCGAGAATCTCGGCACCGTGCAGGAGGGCATGGAGGCAATTTCGAAACCCTGGACTGTCGTGGACGCCCCCGGCGCGAAGCCTTTGCGTGTCGCGAATGGCGAAATCCGCTACGACGGCGTGCGCTTCCACTATGGGCGCGACAGCGGGCTCATCGAAAACCTGTCGCTCACGATCCGGCCGGGCGAGAAAGTCGGCCTTGTGGGGCCGTCCGGCGCGGGCAAATCCACGCTGATCAACATCCTCCTGCGCTTCCACGATATCGAGGCCGGGCGCATTCTGATCGACGGGCAGGACATCGCCCGCGTCGAGCAGGACAGCCTGCGCGCGCAGATCGGGCTTGTGACGCAGGATACATCGCTCCTCCATCGGTCAGTGCTGGATAACATCCGTTACGGAAGGCCGGAGGCTGGGCAAGACGAGGTGATCGCCGCTGCTCGGAGGGCTCATGCCCATGATTTCATCCTCGACCTCGAGGATTACAAAGGGAGGCGCGGTTACGATGCGCAGGTCGGAGAGCGCGGGGTGAAGCTTTCGGGCGGGCAGCGCCAGCGCATCGCGATTGCGCGCGTGCTTCTGAAGGATGCGCCGATCCTGATCCTGGACGAGGCCACTTCGGCGCTCGATTCCGAGGTCGAGGCGGCCATCCAGGAGCAGCTCTACAACCTGATGAAAAACAAGACCGTGATCGCGATCGCTCACCGGCTTTCCACGATCGCGGCGATGGACCGGCTCCTCATCATGGAGAAGGGGAGCGTCGTCGAGGACGGCAGCCACGAAGAGTTGCTTCGCCGCGGCGGGCTTTACGCGAGCCTGTGGGCGCGGCAGTCGGGCGGCTTCCTGTTCGAGGATCACAAGTCGTCCGATCCGATCCTTCCGCCGGATCGCCTTGCCGAAATGGAGGGGCTCGCCGAGTAGGTCTGACTGAACGGAACTCGCGCGTTCCAGGCACAGACGCCGTGCCTGGAACTGCTGGCCGCCTCGGGATAAAGGAAAACTCGGGCTATCGAAGGAAGGGGCAGAGGACCTGAAAGCCCTCATACGTGGTGTAAGTCCCCGACACCGGGTCGAAAGACTGGAAGTTGGCTGCGCAGGCGGTCATTCGCTCGGCGTAACCATATGGAGCCCCTGAATATGGCCCGTAGGGTCCTCCATAGTATCCTGGGCTGAAAGCTCCCGTCACAAGGCCGAGAGTGCCGCCGATCACAGCCGCAGGCAAATCCAGGGGGGTTGCAGGGTACCCGGGGTCGAACTGCACCTCTGTTACCAAAGATGCATTGGGTTGTTGCAACGAAGCGCCAATGGAAGCCGGCATGGCGCTAACTGCGGTCGACAACATGGTCAAGGTGGCGGCCGCAACACAAAAAATTCCGCGAGACATTACTTACTCCCTCAAACAAGCACTTCGTGTAAGCAGCGCCTGCCTATCGGGGTATGATTACAATTAATCGTAAAATAATATTTAATTCGAGTTGTACGCTACGATCCAGGTTTTCGCGGAGTTGCTTTCGGGCCATGGGCGTCAGGGTTAGTTTGGGGCTGGAACGGCTGCAGGCTTACGTCTCCGCGGCTTTTCAAGCAGGGTCAGAAGCGCGCCGCGCAGATCCGATCCCGTGAAGGGTTTCTGGAGCACGGGGCTTCCGGACCATCGGGCATCGACGCCTCTCGCGCCATAACCGCTCGCAAAAATGAACGGTATGCCGAGTTGATCCAGCGTCTCCACCAGCCGGGAGATGCTTTCGCCCGCCACGTTGACGTCCAAAACCGCGACATCGATCGGATGGCTCTGCAGGCCCTTCATCGCCTTCGCGACGCGGCTTGCCGAAAAGGCCACTTCGCAGCCGAGTTCCAACAGATATTCCTCGATCAGCATCGCGACGAGGGTTTCATCCTCGACGATAAGAACCCGCAAGCCGTCGAGAGGATCTGCAGCAGCGTTGTTCATGGCCCGTGTCCCCAGCCTAGTTCTTTAACCGCGAGTGCATAACGCCATCCGGCGGGTAACGTTCCAAGTTATTCCTCATAATCTCAAAAGCTCTCTTTCAGATCAGCGCCCGGATCGAAAGCAACATTCTCGTGTTGATGAAATTCAGCGCAACCGTGTGAGATAAGGCGATGAAGCTTTTTGAATGCCAGAATTGCGGCCAGCTTATTTATTTCGAGAACACCCAGTGCGAACGGTGCGGCTCCGCTCTCGGATTTCTGCCCGACGCAGCCATTTTGACCGCTCTTCAGACAAATAAGTCAGGCGGGTTCACGCCTTTGGCGGATCCATCCCGTAAAGTTTCGTATTGCGCCAATTTCGAGCACGGCGCGTGCAATTGGCTCGTCGATGCGGGCTCAGGGCCGCTCTGCCCCGCCTGCAAGCTTAACCGGACGATCCCCGATCTGACTCAGCCCGAGAATTTACGGCGATGGCAGCGGATCGAGGTGGCGAAGCATCGCCTCGTCTACAGCCTCCTCCGCCTTGGGCTTCCCATCGCGAACAAGACCGAGCAGCCGGAAACCGGGATCGCCTTCGACTTCCTCGCGCCGCTGCCGGGAGAGGACGGGCAGGGCAAGATCCTGACAGGGCACGATCATGGCGAGATCACGCTGAACGTTGCCGAGGCGGACGACGCCGTGCGGGCCGAGATCCGCCAGAAGATGCACGAGCCCTACCGCACGCTTCTCGGGCATTTCCGCCACGAAATCGCCCATTACTACTTTGAGCGGCTTGTAAAAGATAAACCAGGCTACGGTCTTTTCCGAAAGACCTTCGGCGACGAGACCCAGGACTACAATCAAGCGCTGCAGGCCCATTATGCGAACGGCGCCCCGGCCGACTGGCAGCTTCATCACATCAGCGCTTACGCCAGCTCACACCCCCACGAGGACTGGGCTGAAACTTTCGCCCATTACCTCCACATGGTCGACACGCTGGAGACGGCCTATGCCTTCGGCTTGAGGATCAGGCCGCGCGCCGGTCAGGACGATAACCTGAAGGCCAGCATTACCTTCGATCCATATGCTCAGCCGAAGTTCGAGAGCATCATCGAAGCCTGGATTCCTGTGACGTTCGCGGTAAACAGCCTCAACCGGAGCATGGGCATCGACGACCTTTACCCCTTCGTGATCTCGCCCGAGGTCGCGGAGAAGCTTCAGGCCGTCCACGACATCGTCAGGAGCTATTCCAAGGAGAATCGGCCGCTCATCCAGCGCATGGTAAGCTTCATCGCCGGAGCTCAGAAAAGCGGTTACTGATCAGCTAATTGAGATTAACAGTCTTGGTAAAGCAGCGATGATCTTCGCCAAACGTTAAACTTAATCCGCCCTGTTTCTTGAGGGAAATCAATCATAAGCTCCCGCGATTAACCAGCATGTTTCCGCTAGCAGAAGAAGCCATGAAAACATTCGCGAATTTTCGCTCCAACGTCATGGCCGGGCTTGACCCGGCCATCCAGTTATAACTCGGAATACCTTGTGTTTTTCTGGATGGCCGGGTCAAGCCCGGCCATGACGACCGTATTGGCGGAAACATCCGGGTAATCAAGTCCCGGGATGAGGTTACTCATGAAAGAACAGGAGACAGGTCATAGTAATGCAGAGAATCGCGGCCTTATTGGCCGTTCCGCTTCTATGCTAGTCGCTTGCATTCGCGCAAAGTTCGAGCGAGTACGAGGGCAATGAAGCGGGTGCTGGGCATCAGCACTTTTGCACCGAGCGATGCGAGAAAAGCCGCTCACCTCGCCTGTCTTGAAGCCAAACAAAAAAAACTGGCGGTGGGTGAAGCACCGCCAGATGGGGATTAACTATGAGAGGGTCTGCGTCGAGCCGGCGTTTGCCAACTCGATCAGTCTTCAGAACTTCACGCGGAAGCTGGACGTAACGGCAACTACAGGAAACCGAGGCAACTTCCGCCCCGTATTCATCGGCACGCCTCGCGTCCGATTAAACGCACGATGCTTTAGAACCTCAACCGCATACCGGTAACAAAGTCGAAAGTGTCGACGCTTGTCCCGGTGCCAGATGTGCCGAAACCCGCTTTTACGGCTGGGTTGCCTTGGAAGCCAGAAGCTAGGCCATCATCAGCCTTTGCATAGGTCACGCCGCCATAGATATCCAAGTGTTTGTTGAATGCGTAGTCGATCAGGAAAGCTCCTTGGTTGAAGCTGCCCGCGCACTGACTGGCGCTGGCGCCACCCGCCGGGCAAGCGACGCCGGCCGCCTCATAAGAGTTCTGATCGACATGATAATAAGCGCCCGTGAAGCTCCAGCCGGATGGCAGCTCATATTTCGCGCCAGTCCAATAGAACTGAAATATCTTGTCAGTCGTGAACGCGTTGTTATTTGGCGGGAGCGTAATCGGGTATCCGCCCTGAGTGTCTCCGTAGTGAACAGGATCATGCGGATTCGATTGGTCGGTGTGAGTGTAGCCGGCGAAGAACGTCAGTTTGGAAGGAGGCGGACAGGCAGAGTCCTTCAGGCCGCCGCATGAGCCCCCATCTTTGAAGCCGCCATTACCGAACTCGAAGGTATATTTGCCGGCAACGGTCCAGCCTTCGTTATCCGATATATTGACCGCCAGTGTCTGACTTAAGAACGCATTATTGGCTGCACTCTGAAGGTTAACGACGCCATGTTCCTGTTCCCACACCCCATCGATAGAGAAACCACGATAAGTGAAGCCAACATTTGCTCCGTAGGCGTCGCCGAAAATGCCGGTATCGCTACCGCCGTTGGTGTACATGCCTGCCACATGGAACGGGCCGTACGTAAAGACGTACTTCACGGAGTCATCCCAGCGCGTGGCTTGCGTGCTGCCCATGCCGCCTGCCGCGCCCGAATACCCAAGGACCGAAAAGGCATAGGACAGCGCCATCGGATCGTAGGTGCCGAGGGTGTCAAGCTGGAGCGAAAACTGACGTCCAATCGTCAATGTTCCGTAGAGTGGGCTGCTGAGGCCTCCATAAGCCACGTTATTGAAAGCCTGGCCGCAGCGCGCGCTATCGGAATTCGATGTTTGCTTGGCATATGGGATGCCGGAATTCACGAGAACCGACTTGCAGCCGTCGTCGAGCTCGCCGGTCATGGGGTCAAAGCCCGTATCGAGCCGGCCGACTGCCTGCAAGCCGTAGCCGATATCTTCCTCGATCTTCAGGCCGATCTTGGATTGCTCCAGGGCGTTCGCGGTCAGTGTTGAGATCGGTGTGCCAGTTAAATTCCTCGTCACCAACCCGAAGGGCATGTATTCGAGGTCAGACACGATGTAGCCGAGCGGGCGACCGTTTGTCTGATACGCATAGCCGACGTCGATTGTCCCGTAGAAAGTGACGCCATGCCAGGTGATCGGACCATCAGGTACGGCAGGCAGAGCATCCTTCACGCTGTCGACGCCCAGATCGGCTGCATGAGCCGCTCCTGCGAAGCCAGCCAGCATAGCTGCGCAGGCTAAAATCTTCCTCACGATATTCCCCCAGAGAGACAGTGACCGAGCCGATATGCAAGTCTCAATGCTATATCCAGAAGAACATAGCTGATTCGGAGGTATCCACAGATGCGGCAGAGCCACAGGGGTTGCTGAAATACCCGCAAAAGATTGTTGGGCGTGCGCACGCGGCAAAGACTGTCAGCTTCGCAGGAGAAGGGCAGGGCGGCCCATCCTTCAATCCGCCACAAGCGCCGCCGTCGCCAAATTCGAAGGTGCTAAGGACTGCCCAGACTTCGTCGCCGGAGATGCGAGTCTGCGGGCCAAACGGATATCTGCCAAGCAAGCTTCGTTAATTTGGCTAACGACGTGGCCGCTCTCGAACCTCGTCATCCCGGCCAAGCGAAGCGCGAGCCGGGATCGCAAAAGGGCAGGCGTTTCAATCTGTTACGATCCCGGATAAGGCTTCGCCTTTCCGGAACTTCAACGTCATGGCCGGGCTTGACCCGGCCATCCAGAAAAATACAGGGTATTCCAAGTTATAACTGGATGGCCGGGTCAAGCCCGGCCATGACAGTGGAGCTAATCAAGTTCGGGATGATGCCTGTTCCGAAAAGGGAGAGACCAGCCAAGGAGGCCAAAGGCGTAATACTCGCCTTGGGGACTGCTGACGTCCCTCTGTCAAAGTACCATAAACTGAGCTGCAGAAGGCTACGCAGTTGAAGGCTTCGCATCGGCGAGCGGAAGCGCCACTGGTGTGCAAGCCCTGCAAGCAAAAATAGAAGCGGCGCCCCAAAGGGCGCCGCTCAGTCTGTTCTGATGATTGGGACTTCCCGCTCAGCCTACCACTTCACGCGGAGGCCGGTCGTGAACGTCGTGTCGTTGTTCTCCAGGAAGCCACTGGCGAGACCGCCATTGATTTCGCTGAAGGTCACGCCAGCATACATATCCAGGTGCCTGTTGAAGGCATAGTCGATAAGCAATGAGCCTTGGTTGAGGTCGCCGGAGCAGTTGCCGGCTGTCCTATTTCCGACAAAGGCAGCGTTAGCCCTATTGGCGGTTGTGATGAAGGAGCAGGTATTCGATCCAGCAGCCGCAGTGGTCAAATAAGAGTTCTGGCTCCAGTAGTAATAGGCGCCTGCAAAGGCTCCAAGGACCATCCTCGTATTTAAAGCCGGCCCATGCGGTATCAAGAACTTTGTCAGAGCCGAAGGCCGATTTCTCGTGGCCCCGTTGGTTACAGTTAATCGGTAGCCACCAATCGTGGTGAAGTCGTTATAGTATTGTTGCTCGTGTGCCGGGTTCGACAGGGTTGTCTCCTGGTACCCACCGAAGAGGGTAATTTTGGCAGAGGGCGGGGCGCACGGAGCGTCCTTCATTCCGCCGCAAGGCGCATCCTTCATGCTGACTGCGGGTGCACCCCAGAAGCCCGGCACGTTGAAGGAGTACTTGGCCATCACGTCCCAAGCTTCGTTGTTTGTGATGGTGCCTTTCAGAAGGCTGCCGGTGGGATTTACGGCAGTAGTAACAGTGGTAGTACCGATTTGGGCGAAAGGAGCGGTCGTACTAAAGACGGGAAGAACGCTGGTAGTAGTAGAGATGGGATAGACGCCCAGGTTAACAGCGCCGTTCTCCTTGGTGTAGAAGCCGTCGATGCTGAAGCCGCCGTAGATGATACCCGCATTGGCGGCATAACCCTCGCCCACCATCGGCGTATCCTGTCCGCCGTTCGTGTACATGCCCGCGGCGTGGAACGGACCGTAAGTGACGATATACTTCACCGCGTCATCCCAGCGCGCCGTTTCCGTGCTGCCGATGCCGCCGCCGGGCGTGCCAGAATAGCCGAGCAACGAGAAGGCATAAGAGCCGCCCATTGGATCGTAGGTGCCCATTCCCTGGTTAACCAAAGAATTCATCCGGCCGATGGTCAGGGTACCATAAAGCGGGCTGCTGATACCGCCGTAGGCCTCGTTGTTGAAAGCCTGGCCGCAACGGCTGCCATCACCATAGACATCCCCTTTGTAGTACGGGGCTGTGTTGCCGTTGTTAACAAAACTGCCGTTAGCGCGTACACGCTGGCGCACGCATCGGCAAGTTCACCGGAGATCGGGTTGAACCCCGTATCAAGCTTGCCGATGCCCTGGAAGCCATAGCCGATGTTTTCTTCGATCTTCAGGCCGACGTTGGATTGCGACAGCGCGTTGTTCGTGAGAGTCGAGAGGCTGCCCTGGGCATACTTGGCCCCGTAGATGGTATAGTTGGTGCCGGGATAGAAGGCCCCACTTGCAGGCAAACCGTTGGTAGAATAGGCATATCCAACGTCGATCGTGCCGTAGAAGGTAACGCCGTGCCAGGTTATCGGACCGTCCGGCACTACGTCTTTGGCATCCTTGAGACTGTCTAGGCTGAGGTCAGCCGCTTGCGCGGAGACCATGAGGCCACCAAGCATGATGGCACTGAGAAGAGATCTTTTCACCGTGTAAATCCCCGTTTTTGAGAACGCTGTACATTGGAACCCCATAAATTGAGCTCGTCCGAAGACAAACCCGTGCTTGCATGGTCTGCATTCCGCTGACAGTCATCCCCGCGCCCCCCCACTCACTAATGCCCAACTGCAGGCACGGCTCGAGATGCTCTATCAAGGACGATCGCTCCTGGCATACTCCTGCCCGACTCAATTCGCCCGATCTTGTTTGTACCCGATGCAAGCCTTGCCAATCAACGCGCAAGCTCGTACTGAACCGGGTCAGAGCGCTATCTGTGACTTCTGGGCTACAGAAAAACGCTCTCATGCCGTAATTAAGCCACAAGACGACGCAGCTCGACCGCTGTCGGCACGACAAGTCGCTTGATTTAGACAACGTCAAAACTCGCGAAATCATTCTCGGCCTTCGGGGACAATCGCGAATGCGGAGACGTGCGCAGCGTTTTCGCGCTGGAAAGGGCATCCTGCTGCTCGTGGGCAGCGGTCAGAAACGGAACACGGAAGGTTGCCGAAGGGGCAAACAAGCAGCTCATCTGCTTCGTCCAGGACCGGCTTCGACGGCGGCGCGCTGGTGGATGAGGTGCTTGCCGAGGTGGCCCGACTTGCGGCGGAAGAAGGTGAGTGGCGAAAACGCCGCCGTCATCCGGGAACTTGATTACCCGGATGTTTCCGCCAATTCCGTCGTCATGGCCGCCCCTGGAGGCGGCCATCCAGAAAAACACAAGGTATTTCAAGTTATGACTGGATGGCCGGGTCAAGCCCGGCCATGACAGTGGAGCGAAAATTCGCCAAATGTTTTCATGGCTTCTTTTGCTAGCGGAAACATGCGGGTAGCAAAGTCCCGGAAACGCCAACGGCGTTATCCGGGATCGTAACCAATTGAAACACCCGCCTCTTTACGATCCCGGCTTCGCTTGGCCGGGATGACGAAGTGCGGAGCGGGCCGCATCCGTTGGCCAGATGAGCGGAGTTTGCTTAGGTGATTGGGAGACGGCAAAGCTAGGGGGCATGCGGAGGAAGTGTCAGGGAAGCCCTCTAGCAAAAATCGCTAGAGGGCTTATGCGCTTCAGAGGAATTGCCGCATCTATAGCGCAACACCTATTCCATATTTTCTAAAATTATTTTCGTCAAGCTTGGCGCAAGTTACCCACAGCTGCCAACGCCGCGGCCTGCCTTGGCAAATTTGCGGGAACTGGCTCGCGCCGCCGCCCGCCGCTACATAGCCC
This sequence comes from uncultured Alphaproteobacteria bacterium, assembly GCA_963829495.1. Lineage (GTDB taxonomy): Bacteria > Pseudomonadota > Alphaproteobacteria > Rhizobiales > Rhodomicrobiaceae > Rhodomicrobium. Next base: position 65,611 of record CAWHIT010000010.1, on the reverse strand, counting down.
TCGGCGCACGCATCAACCAGTTGAGGCTCATCGCGCCGCGCCGATGGGCTTTTGGTCCAAGGCCGGGACGTGGACGACTTCGACAGGTTCCTCAAGGCGAAACCACGCAACATAGAGAGCAGGCAAAAACAGAAGCGTAAGAGCGGTTGCGACGAGCAATCCGCCCATCATGATGGTCATCGCCGCTCTCGTGATCTGCGCCGTAGCCATTTACGCGAGCGCCGATTTCCGGACGCCTCCGGATTTGGCGGAAGCGCGAGCGCCGTTCGCGTTCTGGATCTTGCTGCTCTCGATCTGGAGCGCGCTGAACCTTATCTTCGTCGCCGGTGATCTCTTTACGCTCTACGTTGGGTTGGAACTCCTGACTTTTGCCGCCGTGCCGCTTGTCTGCCTGGATGGCCGCGCAGAGACGTTTCAGGCCGCGCTGCGCTATCTGCTTTTCGCGCTTCTCGGGTCAGTTCTTTATCTGGCGGGAACCGTGCTGATTTACGGCGCTTACGGAACGCTCGATATCGTCCTTCTCTCCCAACGGATCCGCCCCGAGCCTGTGACGATCATAGCAGCGGCGCTGATGACCGCCGGGCTCCTTGCGAAGACGGCGCTCTTTCCTTTGCATCTGTGGCTTCCGCCTGCCCACGCCTCGGCGCCAGCGGCCGCGAGCGCGGTCTTGTCGGCGCTGGTCGTGAAGGGGCCTTTCTTCATCGCTGTGCGGCTGTGGTTCGATGTGATGCCGAACTTTTCGGCTCCAACCGCTAGGCAACTGCTGGCAGCACTTGGCGCGGCAGCGATTGTGTTCGGCAGTGTCCTTGCGCTGCGCCAGGTGAGGCTGAAGCTGCTCATCGCCTACTCGACGCTGGCGCAGATCGGATATCTGTTCCTGATGTTTCCGCTCGCGTTCGGGACTGGATCGGCGTCCCACAACGGCATCGCCTTGTCCGGCGGCATGCTTCAGGCCATTTCGCACGCCACGGCGAAGGCTGCCATGTTCATGTCGGCGGGGCTTATCTACGCGGCGCTGGGCCACGACCGGATCGCCAGCCTTTCGGGCGTGGCGCGCGTGTTGCCCATCACCGTTCTCGCCTTTGCCTTGGGTGGCGTGGCGCTGATGGGCGTGCCTTCGAGCGGCGCTTATCTCGCGAAGGATTTGTTGCTCCAAGCTTCGGATGCGACGGGCCAATGGTGGTGGGCTGTTGTCATACAGGCGGGCGGTATTTTCACAGCCGCCTATCTCGTTCTCGTTCTTGCAAACGCGCTGACGCCCGCAAGCGAACCGGTGAAGGTGCGCGCCGGTGTACCGCGCCTCCAGGAAGCAGCCGCCCTGGCCCTTGCGCTTTGCTCGCTGTTCCTTGGGCTTTTTCCTTGGGGGGAATACCTCTCGATGCCGGGTGGAAATTCGCCTGACCCATTTACATTGAAGGCGCTCTCAACGGTTGCCTGGGCGGTCCTGGCAGGGGGCCTGCTTGCGATTTTTCTGGCGCGCTCGAAACTCCCGCTGGAGCGCCTGCCTTGGGTTGGAAGCTTGTTCCTCTGGGCAAGCCCTATCCGCCGAGCGGCCCTTGCGTTGGCCAAAATGTTCGAACGGATCGATAGCGTCACCACGCAATGGCCGACGGCAGGGGGCTGTCTTCTCGCATTGACGGCTGTGTTTGGGATTGCCTTGTGGGCCGGCTGACGCCGATGAAACAAACTCCGGCGTCAGCGGCAGCACGATCGCGGCCCGCGCCGCTGCACTGACGAAGAGACCGGCCACGATGAGGATCGCCACCCCCGTCATCCCGGCCAAGCGAAGCCGGGATCGCAAAACGGTTGGCGCTTCAATTTGTTACGATCCCGGATAAGGCTTCGCCTTTCCGGGACGACGGCGGCGGCGATCCGTTGGAGGGTCCGGCAAATTCTGGTGCGCTCTTTTTCAGGACACGGATGGCATTTCTGGAATTGGGCCATTCCGAGAACTCCGTCTGTTGGAGAAACTGGATCTGAAAGAGCAGACGGCGCAAACCATGATTGCGCTTCGCTCGCCCACGCCGCCTGGGCGTCCATGCTCTCCCGGAAAACATTGTAGCATTAACCGCAAAAGCTCTTGCGTAGTTTGGTAATAAAGTAATTTAGCCGCGCTACAAAGTCACCCTTAAGTTACTCTCGCCTCGGTGATTATATGAGCCGTCTTTCTCAAGCGACCGAATCTGCTTCCGCTTGGTGCAAGGTCGACACCGGGCTGGGCGTCGCGGCAACTGACTATATTGTCACGCAGAATCAACCATTGCGCGAGCGCCTTCTGTCCGAGGCAAAAAATGGCCTGAAACTAACACTATACTTTGGGGTATGGTTTAGTGCGATAACCCTTCTGACTCACGAAATACTAGGATCACCGGGTTTGCCACTTCAAACCTGGGGATTGGCCTGGATCAAAGCAGGGCTGTGCGCAAAGTTTATGCTAGTTGGCGAGGCTATATTTCCGATGAGGCCATTGGCAATTGGAAACGTATGGCGAAACGTTTTACCGCGCTCCATTGTTTACCTTGGTATAGTTTTAGTGCTAAGTCTCCTTGAAACAGGCATTGATGGCTTATTGCATGGGCGTCAATTTGTTCATTCTGTACTTGGTTTCGCCGATGGACAGCCGTTGCATATTTTCGCTTTGGCTTGGGTCTATTGGCTGATTTTGGCACCTTACCTTGTGATTAATGGTCTCTTAGTGCACGAAGGCTTGAAACAATTTCAGCAGCAAGTTTAGTCAAAAATCAGGTTTTGTCCCCGGGGACCGTGGACCGTGCGGTCAGCTACATTTCAGCGATGGCGCTCCGCCAGCGCCGAAAACGCGGTGGGTCGACCGGCGTAGAAGGCCAGCCCGTGAGGGCCTCCGCGGCCCGAGCAAAGACGTTTTTCTCGATCGCACCGCATTGACGTTCACATCCATGACCCTGTATGAGGAATCCGAGCGGCCCAGCCTTGCCCTCGCGGAACAGGCCCACGATTTGAGCAGAGGATTCAAGACGATGCGTCTCACGCAATTGATCTACACGTCACGGCCCTTCGGCTTCGATGACTTAGCGCTCATGAACATTTTGCTGGTCTCGCGCCACAATAACGAGCGCGACGGTATCACCGGCTCCTTAATCTGCCGCGAGGATATTTATTTGCAATTGCTGGAGGGGCCGCGTGCCGCAGTGTCATCCACTTACGCGCGCATAATGCGTGATGACCGCCATGCCGAGGTGGTTCTCCTTGGGGCGGGAGATGCGAAAGAGAGGCTTTTCCCTGCATGGTTCATGCGACACGATCCGGTGCAGTCCTGGATGTGGACGCCACAGCAGGTCCGGGCTGGGGCAGTGACGGAATCCCCAATGGAAGATATTCGAAACATCTTCGTCCGGCTAGCCGCCTCCCCGAACTAGACAGACTTCGCCTGACGCACCACCGGATCGCCGCCGGCGTCATCCCGGAAAGGCGAAGCCTTATCCGGGATCGTATCAAATTGAATCGCCTGCTTTTGTGCGATCCCGGCTCCCGCTTCGCTTGGCCGGGATGACGGTGCGGAGCTAGCCGCATCCGTTGGCCAGATGAGGGAAGTTGCTTAGATCGTCGATTATACGGCCGACGACGCCAGCCCGACCGGGTTTCGCTGGTTGGGCAGGTTTTCATCGTTCATTTTCGAGAAGCTCTCGACGATGCCGGCCGCGCTCATTCGCGCGGCCACGATGACCATGATTGTCGTTCTGTCCACATTCGATTCCTCCGCCGATCGCCTGCCAAGCCCCCCTTCCCTTTCTTCGACGCCTGATCCGCTTTGCTGATGGCCGCATTTGCGTCAGCCCGCCCTCTCCAAGCCCGCCAACACGCTTCGCGCAGCGTCAGCAGAGAGCGCATTTTGCTTGTTGCGCATGCGCAACAAGCATTTCTAAAACCTTGATGCCGCATGCGATCGCCGAAAGAAGCTCTGCAAAGAAGCGTATCTAATTATCGGCTCGAATTGCGGGGGCCACCTAATAGGCGCCTCGATTGCATGTCACCCCTGGCGCCATTTTGAAGTAGAAATTTGGCTGGTCGCCCTCATGTAGCCCGACAGAAATATTGGATGCTTTGCGATTATGACGATCTTCCTTTCCGTGCTTCTCATTCTGGCCGTGGCCGTCCTCTTTACGCGTCTTGCCGCGGCGCTGTCCGTGCCTTACCCGTCGTTCCTGGCGCTGGGCGGCGCTCTCCTGGCTCTTTTGCCTGGGGCTCCTTCACTCCAGCTTGATCCAAGCCTGGCGCTCGCGATTTTTGTCGCGCCTGTTTTGCTTATGGCGGCCTTTGAAACATCGCTCAGGGATCTTCACGATTATCGCCTTTCCATCATCACGCTGGTGGTGATTGCCGTAGGGGTCACCACGGCGGCGGTCGCCATCGCATTCCATACGCTGGTGCCAGACGTCCCGTGGGCCGCAGCCGTAGCGCTCGGGGCCATTGTGGCGCCGCCAGATGCAGCCGCCGCGACAGCCGTCTTACGGGGTATAAAAATCCCGAGCCGGGTGCTCACCATCCTCGAAGGGGAAAGCCTGTTCAACGATGCGTCCGCACTGTTGATTTTCGCTGTTGCGCTTCACATGGCCGAGGATGGCAACGCCACCCTCGCGTCGTTGGTGCCGAGCTACGCAGCGCGCGTCGTTGGCAGCATTGCTCTGGGCGTGGCGCTCTCCAGGCTCGTTCCTTTCGTCTTGCAACTGGCCGGCGATGCGCCGGCTTCGATCATCCTGCAGTTCTGCTCGACTTTTGGCATCTGGGTTCTCGCCGAGCGGCTGCAGTTGTCAGCGATCCTGACAGTGGTTGCCTACGGAATGGCCCTCGCGCGGCGCACGCCCCGCCGAAGCGCGCCGCTCTTGCGCAGAAAATCGTTTGCGGTTTGGGAAACGGCCATCTTGCTCGCGAACGTGCTGGCCTTCACCCTCATCGGCATGCAGCTGGCGCCCCTATTGGCAGAACAAAATCCGGATCAAAGGGCGAGCTATTTCATCACCGGCGCGGTGATCTTGGTCACAGTCATCCTCGTGCGCATTCTGTGGGTGATGAGTTACAATTACGCACTTCGCGCCGGGAACTCTTTGTTCGAAAGGGATTTCCCACGTGCGGGTGCGGCCGCCAACCGCCAAAGGCGGTCTTATCGTTTCCTGGAGCGGTATGCGCGGAATCGTGAGCCTCGCCGCGGCTTTGGCTTTGCCGGCAGATTTTCCCGAGCACGATCTCATTCAATTTGTGGCGTTTGTGGTGGTCTTTGGCACGCTTGTGATTTAGGGATTCACGCTTGGGCCGCTCGTAAGATGGCTTCAAGTTCCCGAAGACCGGCGGCTCGACAGAGAAATAGCGCTCGCACGGCGCCGCGCTCTCGAGGCGGCGATCGGAACTCTCGACGGGAATCCCTCGCCCTACGCCGATGCGCTTCGGGTCGAGTACCGGGCACTTCTTGACCTTCATGAGGCCAGGGATAACGGCGACCCCGCCGAACTCCCCGATAATGCAGCCATGCGCCTGACCGCTACCCGGGCCGCCCACGAGAGTATCCGCAATCTGCGCATGAACGGTGAAATCGGCGAGGTTGCCTACCAGCGCATCCAATCTGCGCTTGATCGATCCTATCTTTATGCAACGCGCTACGAAGTTGCGGAATAAGAACGAGCCGGGCTTTGCTTATCGGCGTCCTCCGATCCCATCGGTGTGCCTCAGAACATCGACGGGGTCTTCATAGACGCGAATTGCCCCGCATCCTGTACCGCCGCTCAACACACCCGCGTTCCGCGGCAAGCATATCCCAAATACCGTCACCGAGAATCCCAGCGCTTTGAACCGGCGCGCCGAGCCCTTCGGCGCCAGCGATAAACTGGACTCACTATGTCTTTCGTCAGAGACAAGCTGCAGGTTAAAAACAAAATATGTAGAGCGCCCATTAACAAAACAGTAATAAATATAATTGGTATAGGCACATAATTTCTTCTTCAAGTTTATCATCATTGCGAAGCATACCGTTGTTATCAGACGAGCTTAAGAAGCCTAAGACCAATGTCTTGAGGTTGCAGGAAAAGCTAACGTCATCGTGACTTGGAAAGGACGGAGGCAGCATTGCTCTTTCATCCATCCAGACATGGAGAGGAACATGAATAAGTCCGGGAAGTCGGAAGACGTCGACCATCATCGCCGCCGTTTCTTCGGCACCGCAGCCATGGGCCTTGCAACAACTGCGGCCGCGCTCGGTTTGCTGACTCAGCGTTCACTCGCGGCGGGCACCGGCCAACCCTCGAACCAAGGAAACTTACCAATGGCCACCGCTGAAGCCGACGCCATCCGCCCCTTCCGCGTCCAAGTTCCAGAGGAAGACCTCGTCGACCTTCGCCGACGCTTGGCGGCGACGCGGTGGCCCGACCGGGAAACGGTCACCGATAACTCGCAGGGCGTGCGGCTCGCAGTGATCCAGGACCTCGCGCATTATTGGGCGACCGATTACGATTGGCGCAAGTGCGAGGCCAAACTGAACGCCCTGCCGCAATTCACGACCGGGATCGACGGGCTCGACATTCATTTCATTCATGTGCGCTCGAAACATGAAAACGCGTTGCCGCTCATCGTCACGCACGGATGGCCGGGCTCGGTCATCGAGCAGCTGAAGATTATCGATCCCCTGACCAACCCCACGGCCCACGGCGCGAGTGCATCGGACGCGTTCCATCTTGTGATTCCGTCGCTGCCGGGCTACGGGTTTTCCGGCAAGCCCACCACGACGGGCTGGGGGCCGGATCGCATCGCACGGGCCTGGGTCGTGCTGATGAAGCGCCTTGGATACAAGCAGTTTCTGTCGCAAGGGGGCGACTGGGGCGGGGCTATCACAAATGTGATGGCGAAACAGGCACCATCAGAACTGCTGGGCATTCACGTCAACTTCCCAGCTACGATTCCACCCGATGTTGCAAAGGCGCTCCAGTGCGGCGATCCGGCGCCATCCGGCCTCTCGGCCGACGAAAAGCACGCCTATGAACAGCTGACGACCCTGTATACGAAGAGGCGCGCCTACGCCCAAATCATGGGGACGCGCCCGCAAACGCTATACGGATTGGCCGATTCACCCGTGGACCTGGCGGCATGGCTTATTGACCACGGTGACGGTTATACCCAGCCGGCGGCGGCGATTACCTCGGCCGTGCTTGGGCGCACGATCGATGGGCACCCCGCAGGCGATCTCACGCGAGACGACGTGCTCGACGACATCACGCTCTATTGGCTTACCAATACGGGGGTTTCTTCGGCCCGTCTCTATTGGGAAAATCACTACGGCCTCTACAACGCCCTCAACATCGACACCCCAGCCGCTGTGAGCGTCTTTCCCGGCGAAAACTATGAAGCCCCGCGGAGTTGGGCAGAGCGGGCTTATCACAATCTCATCTATTACAACAAAGTAGACAGAGGCGGCCACTATGCGGCCTGGGAACAGCCTCAACTCTTTTCAGAAGAGGTTCGTGCGGGCCTCAGACCGCTGCGCAAATCGATCTGAAGATTCAGGCGCTCAAAAAAGGCGCGCATCGTGAAGGAGAAAACTCGTTGAGCCTCATCAGGACCCGCAGCCATCAGCTCTTTCCCATACTCGACGCAGCCCAGGTCGAAATGGCCAAAAGGTTCGCGAGCGGCCCTGCAACGGAGTTCGCACCGGGCGGGATCGTGTTCGATGTCGGGCAGCGCGAAGTCCCGATGTGGCTTGTCTTAAAAGGATCGATGGATGTGGTGCGCCGCGACGGTCTTCGTCACGAGGCGCCGATCATCAGTCATGGGGTGGGCCAGTTTTCCGGCGAAATCAGCCAACTTGCCGGACGGGAGACGCTCGCCGCCGCCCAAGCCGGGAAAGAAGGCTGCACAGCGATTCCGTTCGATGCGGGGCATGTGCGGGCGCTGATGATCGGCTCGGCCGAACTGGGTGAGATCGTCATGCGCGCCTTCATCCTGCGGCGCGTGGGGCTGATCGAAGAGGGCGGTGTCGGGTCGGTCCTCGTCGGTAATCCGGCCAGCGCTGAACTGGTGATCTTGCAGGGCTTCCTGGGCCGCAACGGCTATCCCTACACGGTGCTCGATGCGAGCGATGCGGAGGGCCGCGCCCTTATCGAACGCCTGGGCGTGCTTCCAGAAGAGCTTCCGCTGATGGTCTGTCCCAACGGCAGCGTTCTGAAGCGCCCCAGCCTCGCCGAAGCTGGCGTTTGCCTTGGCCTGACGCCCGAGCTCGACCCCGACCGGGTCTATGATGTGGCGATTGTCGGTGCGGGACCGGCGGGGCTCGCAACCGCGGTCTATGCCGCTTCCGAAGGGCTGTCAGTGCTCGTACTCGACGAGCGCGCCTTCGGAGGACAGGCCGGAGCCTCAGCCCGCATTGAGAATTATCTCGGCTTTCCCAGCGGCATTTCCGGCATGGCGCTCGCCGGGCGTGCATTCAATCAAGCCCTCAAGTTCGGCGCCGAGATCGCCATTCCTCTCAAGGTGACGCGGCTGGACTGTGGCGCGACGCCGGGCAGCACCCTGCGCCTTGAGTTCAACAATGGCGGTTCGGTGCAGTCGCGAACCATCGTGGTCGCATCGGGCGCGCGCTATCGCCAGCCGCCCATCGAGAATCTTTCGGTTTTCGAAGGCCGGGGCATTTCCTACTGGGCATCCCCGGTGGAGGCGAAGCTCTGCGAGGGAGAGGAAGTGGCCTTGGTTGGCGGGGGAAATTCGGCCGGCCAGGCGGTCGTATTTCTTGCGCCGAAAGTGAAGCGCCTGCATCTCGTCGTGCGCGGCGCTGGCTTGGAGGCGTCGATGTCCCGCTATCTGATCGACAGGATTGCAGCGTTGCCGAATGTCGTCCTTCATACGGGAACCGAGGTTGTCGCCCTGGAGGGGGACGAAGTTCAGGGGCTCAATGCGGCGACGTTTCGCGAGCGCGCCACGGGCGCAACCCGCACCTGTCCGCTCCGTCATCTCTTTCTGTTCATCGGCGCCGAACCGAACGCCTCATGGCTCAGCGGCTGTGTTGCGGTTGACGGCAAGGGGTTCGTCATTACGGGTGTTAATGGCTCCGGTGCAGATGCAGGTTCCCAATCCGCTTTGCCGCTCGAGACGAGCCGGCCCGGCGTGTTCGCCATCGGCGATGTCCGGGCGGGTTCGACGAAGCGCGTCGCCGCGGCTGTGGGAGAGGGCGCCGCCGTGGTCGCTCAAATCCACAGCATGCTTGCGGCTGCATAGCGCTGTGCGGGTGTAGCCATCTTCAAAGGAGGAGATCCCTATGAGCAAAAACTGCTCCCACCTCGACACCATAAAGGAGGTCAAGCCAAGCGCGCGCGGTTGCGAGGAATGCCTCAAGACCGGCAGCCCGTGGGTTCATTTGAGGATCTGCCGCACCTGCGGGCATGTCGGCTGTTGCGATTCCTCGCCGAACCGCCATGCCACCGCTCATTTTCATGAAACCAGCCACCCGATCATCGAGGGCTACGATCCTCCCGAGGGCTGGGGCTGGTGCTATCGCGACGAGGTGTTCATCGATCTCGGGACGAATACCACGCCTCAGGACGGGCCTATCCCGCGCTTTTATTAGCGTGAGCGGTCACGGCGTCGACAGGTGCCGAGAACGGCTCACCCTGCCCGCGACAACCTCGCGCTACTCACAAATACGCGCTCCAGGGACGATAGGGTGGGATCACATCGCGGTGCACCTTGAGGAAGTGGTGCAGCACATGCAGGAGACTCACGACGTGCTTGCGGTCGCCATGAAACTGGGCCTGCCGGATGTTGTCCACGATCATGTCCCGGATTTCTTTGGCGCCGTTCTCTGCGCTCAACAAGGTACTGACAAGACTGGCCGCCACAATTTCGGGAATGCGCTCGTGTCTTGCGATGACGAGCACCACTTCCTCCGTTGCCCCGCAGAATGCAATGCAATCTTCCAGCGTGATCATAACCCCCATTGTTCAGCATTAGTTGCAAGTGCAAAATGATTATTATCAAAGATAGAAGATACTAAATGCCGCAGCAAACCCAAGAGCAAACACCGGCTACGATCGTCTGTCGCGAAGAACGCTTCCGATGATGCATCCGCCATCATCTTGGCACCGGTCTCCCAGCCCAGCAACGGCTCAGGCGTGGCGGCAATGAGGTCCTTGTAGCGGCGCGGACTCCCGCACTCTCGCTGTACCGGCTTGATCCCGTTTTACGGGCATGGCTCGCTCGCTATGCCGCAAATGCAAAAACAAACGCTTACGGGGCCGGGGACGGGTTCCAAAGCCGGGCAAGCCGATAGGGCATTCCTCTTATTGGCCATGTGTCCAGAATTGAGTAGAATTAGTGTCTACGAAGGACAAGGACACCCTTGGCGATCTACGGGAGAGCGGGCGAAAAGCTGCGAGGATATTCTGCAAAAAACCACAGGAAAACAGTAGGTTGCTCATGTTGCACGTCTTATGTCCAGCGAGGGTATGCCGATGATGCCTTTCGGCGCCCGTGCGGGTGCGATTGTGCTTATTGCGAATAGTTATTTTGGCGGTTTGCCAAAGATGCCCGGTTGATGCCGGGTTGTTGGAATCACCGTTGGGGACTGCCGGTTGCGGCGGTGGTTACTCACAGTACCCGGTATGAAAATGACGGCGTGAATTAAATGGGAGGAGTGCAGGAATGAATACCGTACAAAAAGACGGAAGCGATCCGGAGGTATTAAACAAAGAACTGCAGACGGTAAAGAGGTTCGAAGCAGTTGTTGGTGAGATCGCCGAAAAAAGTCTTCATCTGGTCAATGAATACATAAAGCACACTGGGGAAGACGATGGTTTCACCATCATGCACCCGACAATAGTGAGCAAGGCCTTTCAGGACATGGCGGTCAAGGCGTGGGAAAACCCGGCCAACATCGCAAAGGAGCAGGCAAATTATTGGAAAAACGTGGCCGAGCTCTGGCAAAGGGGCATGGCCAAGTTGCTGTTCAACCAAGAATTCGAACCCGTGGCGGCGCCTTCGCCGACCGACCGCCGCTTCAAGGACAACGCGTGGGCCGATAACGTCATCTTCGATTGCATCAAGCAGTGCTACCTGCTGACGGCCCGGCACATGCAATCGTCGGTTAGCGGGGTCGAGGGCCTTGACGAGCACACGACCAAGCAAGTGCAGTTCTATACCCGTCAGTTCCTCGACGCGATGTCGCCCACCAACTTCGCGGCAACCAATCCCGAAGTCCTCAAGGCGACGATCGAAAGCAAGGGCGAGAACCTTCTGGAAGGTGTCGCTCACATGCTGCAGGACCTGGATCGCAACGGGGGCAACTTCAACGTCAAGATGACCAATCTGGATCACTTCCACCTTGGCAAGAACATCGCGACGACGCCGGGCAAGGTCATCTACCAGAACGAGATGATGCAACTCTTGCAATACTCTCCGTCAACCGAGACGGTGCGCAAGCGGCCGCTGTTGGTTTTCCCGGCATGGATCAACCGGTTCTATATTCTCGACCTCCAGCCCAAGAACTCTTTCGTCAAATGGGCGGTCGACCAGGGCCATACGGTGTTCCTCATGTCATGGGTCAATCCGGACGAGAGCTACGCCGACAAGGCCTTTGACGAATACCTGCTCAAGGGCCCGATTGCCGCGCTCGATGCGATCGAGCTGGCGACGGGCGAGAAGGATGTCAACGCCGTTGGCTATTGCATTGGCGGAACGCTGTTGGGCATCACCGCGGCCTACATGGCGGCCAAGGGAGACAAACGGATTGCCAGCTGCACCTATTTCACGTCGATGTTCGACTTCTCCGAGCCGGGTGAAATTGGGGTCTTCGTCGATGAGCCGCAGATCGACCTTTTGGAAAAGCACATGCGGTTCAAAGGGTTTCTGGAGGGTCATCATCTGGCCGAAGCCTTCAGAATGCTGCGCGAGAATGACCTGATATGGTCGTTCTTCGTCAAGGACTATCTACTCGGCCAGGAGCCGATGCCGTTCGACATCCTGTACTGGAACTCGGACTCGACCAACATGCCCGCGACGATGCACAGCTATTATCTGCGCAACATGTACCTCCACAATCGTCTGCGTGAACCGGACGGCATCACGCTCGGGGGGGAAGGCATCGATCTTCGCCGCATCACGGTTCCCCAGTACTTCCTGTCGGCCAGCGAGGATCACATCGCTCCGTGGAAATCGACCTATGCCGGAACTCAGCTCGTGTCCGGTCCGGTGCGATTTGTCCTGGGAGCCTCGGGCCATATCGCCGGTGTGATGAACCCCCCGGCTGGCAAGAAATATTGTTATTGGACGAACGACACGGTTACCCCCACTCCGGACGAATGGCTTGCCGGGACAAAGCGTCACGAAGGATCGTGGTGGGTGGATTGGGATCAATGGGTCGGCCAGTTCGCCGGAGGCTCGGTGCCGGCCCGCCAACCCGGAGACGGCAAGCTCACGCCGATCGAAGATGCTCCCGGTTCCTACGTGAAAGAGACGCACACCTGCGAGAAGCCTGAGCAAGCCTTTGTCGAGGATGTGCAGCGCGCCTTGCACGGCTTCGATGTCCCGACGAAACAGGATCTCGATACGCTGTCGAAGCAGGTGCACGAGTTGACCAAGGTGACGAAAAGGCTCTCGACCCGCCTCAAAGGGACGCGATCCGCTTCCAAAACATCGGCTAAGAAGTCGTCCAAACGCGTTCAGAAGCCAAGCACGCCAAAGGGTGAGTAGAAGCCCGCTCCGACCGGCGTCGCCCCCTCGTGGGGCGGCTCCCTTACGAAGCGGCGCCGTCGCACACAGCGCAAGCCAGCAATGGCGTGCACTTGAACATCATGCGTTTAATCGCACGCGCGAGTGCCGATGACCGTCGCCCCGGAATGCGCGCGGGCCGCTGTTTCCCAGCCGGTACAGGCTATTTCGAGCAACTCGGAAGCGAAATCTGGAAGACCGTGCCGATGCCCGAAGCCCCTCCCCACTTGGTGGTTCCGTAAAGCGCACCGCCGCGGCCGAGAATCACGCCGCCATGCGGCTCGAAGCCGTCTGTCCCAGCCCCGAAACTATAGAGCACAGTCCCTGTCCATGTCCCGGTGCTCGTCGAGGGCGGCGTCAGTTTGAACACGGCGCCTTTGTTCGCGCTTCCCCCGCCGTCCCACGTCACGCCGTAGAGCGCACCCTGGGTGTCAAAAACCAAGCCCTCCTCAAGGAGGCCACCGCTGCTTTTCAGGCTGTAAAGCACAGTCTCCGTCCACGGCACGCCACCCGACGGGGGGCGCGTCAAGCTGAATACTGTCCCTTGGCCCATGCGCGGCGGGTTCATTTGCCCATCCTGAGTGATGCCGTAAAGCAAGCCATACGCGCCGAAAATCAATTTGCCCCTGGCCAAACCCGTCACTGCCGCCCTTGAAGCTGTAGAGCAAGCTTTCCGTCCAGCTTGAGCCGGAGGCAGGCGGCGTCAGCCTGAACACCGTGCCGGCATTGGCGCTCCCTCCATGTGTCGTCGTGCCGTAAAGAGCGCCGTTCGTGTCGAGGATGAGACTGGCCTGCGGCCCCGCGCCGTCGGTTCCGCCCAGGAAGTTATACAGAACGGTCTCAGTCCACGTCCCCGCGGCGTTGGCCGGAGGCGTGAGCTTGAACACCGTACCGGCACTTGCACTGCTTCCAGCCGTGGTCGTGCTGTAGAGCGTTCCTTGAGTGTCGAAGATGATCCCGCCGGTCGGCTGGCCACCATCGGTCCCCCCTTTGAAGCTATAGAGCACCTTCAGCGTCCATTGCGTTTGTCCGGCCGCTGGCGGGATCAGCTTGAAGGCGGTACCGGCGTTCGAAGAACCACCGCCCGATGCGGTACCGTAAAGGGCGCCCCTGAGTGTCGAAGATCAGTTCACCCTGGGGATACGCACCATCGGGGGCGCCCGTGAAGCTATACAACACGGCTTCTGTCCAGGATCCCGAGCCGGAGGCCGGTGGGGCGAGTTTAAACACTGTACCCCGGCCGGAAGTCCCGCCATTCTGGGTTGTGCCGTAAAGAGCGCCTTGCGTGTCCGCGATCAGGCCGGCTACGGGCTCGGCGGCATCATTCCCGCTCGTCTTGAAGCTGTATAGGACAGTCTCACCCGCCTGCGCCGGTCCGAAGTTAACCACGGCAGCTGATGCAGCAATGATAGCGAACAAGGGCGTGAACACGCGTCATGCAGTCCGCCAAAAAAATATCGATCGAAAACGCATTATCTCTCTCGGAAGCTGTATTAGCAAGTTAATACAACTTAACCGGGATGTTCGGCCCTCTATGGGCCTGCGTCAAAAACGCTGGGGACGGAAGTGTAGGCGACCGGCGGCCCTGCCAAAGCTCGCAATGGTTGGGAATTTCGAGGCTAGCTCCGCGCATCGTCATCCCGGCCAAGCGAAGCGCCGGGATCACAAAACGGTAGGCGCTTCAATTTGTTACGATCCCGGATAAGTCTTTGCCTTTCCGGAACTTGATTACCCCGCTATATCCACTCCGCAAGGCTTACAGTTCAGGTTATTCGAACCATAAGCCAGCAGCCCCGGTTAGTAGGCCACGATCATGGTGAATAGTCCGTTTCCGCGTCGGAAAGCTGTTAACGGTTGGATGGTTAATTTGCGCACGCCGGATTTATTTCTGGTCTAAACCCGCGTAATCAGGCTTAACAACCCGTTTATCCGGCGCAGAACGCGGCGCGCCACGCCTACCGCGAGGCTGTAGACGAGCGGTGCTAAGCCGCTGAAAATAAAATAGCTTTTTTGCTGTCGACCGCCCCAATAAATAAAACTTAATGCCGGAATTTCTCCATTTACTTGGACGCGATAAAGTCCGCTAAATATGTTTCGGCCGCGCATGTTAACCATGAATGGGCCTCCGCAGCGGCGGTGCGCCAGTCGGCGGCGGCGTTTCTTCTGTATTTTTTCCTTTCGAAATCAATGGCTTATCGAGCTTAACCTTTCGATAAAGCGCATTCTTGTAAAATTGCGGCGATGGGGACGCAGAACGCAAGCGCAGCCGAGGGAGTCAAGCGAAATGGACTATCTGCAGCCGGCACGCAAAAAGTTGGTTGGGTCGTACGAAATCCGAACGGAGGGCAAGTCGGCGAAAACGACGGGGTGATCAAGTTCCGGGGTGACAACCCCTTGGCTAGATCAGAACGAGCCGACCGTCGAGCCCAAAAGAACAACCGCGACGAGGGCCAGCAAGGCTCCCACGATGGCAACCATCACGATGTCGAAGTAGCTCGCGCGATGTGTGGAACCGCAGACAGCAAGCAACGTCACGACGGCGCCGTTATGCGGCAGGCTGTCGAGCGCGCCTGCGCCGATTACTGCGACACGATGCATGACCGCCGGATCGATGCCGGCCTCAGCCGCGATGCGCATATAGGTTGCGCCCAAGGCGTCGAGGGCGATGGTCAGGCCGCCCGAGGCCGAGCCCGTGAGCGCGGCAAGTACGTTTGTGGCGACCGCGAGCGAAACCAAAGGCCCGCCGCCGATGGAGAGCACCCACTCGCGAACCATGCCAAAGGCTGGCAGAGCAGCGACGACAGCGCCAAAACCGACGAGGCTTGCAACGCTGAAGGCTGGCAATACGGATGCATTTGCGCCCGCGTCGATGCTTTTCCGCAGCGACGGCAAGCGCCCGCGGTTGACGGCGACGAGGACGGCAATCGCCACGGCCAGCGCGACGATTACGGCCCAGACGCCGCCCACGGCCGTGAGCGAGGTTTTGCCCCAGCGTTCCTCGGCCAGGAACGAAGCGTCGAGTTGCGGCAGCACCCAGAACGACATCAGAAGATTGACCGCGATGACGACCAGGAGAGGAAGCGCGGCAAGCACGATAGGCGGCGGAATTTTGCTAAGCTGACCGTGCGCAATCTCGGCTGGGTCGAAGCTTTGCGCAACGGTGGCGCGCTCGCGAACAAGTTCATCGTCCGCGACGGCGGCGGAAACTTCGGATTCGCCGCCGAAACCCTCGCCAGCGTTACGCGCCGCTGCCTCCGCCCGTGCGAGCCACCACAGCCCGAACCCCATCATGATGACCGCGGCGATGATCCCAAGGCCAGGGGCAGCAAAGGGCGTTGTGCCAAAGAACGGCATCGGGATCGCATTCTGGATCGCGGGCGAGCCGGGCAACGCCGACATGGTGAAAGTCGCGCTGCCGAGGAAGATCGCCGCAGGCATCAGTCTGCGGGGTATATCGGCGGCCTTGAACATGGCCAATGCCATCGGCGCCAGCACAAAAAAGGCGACGAAGAGACTGACGCCGCCATAGGTGACAAGCGCGCCGGCAAGCACGACGGCGAGCGTTGCGCGCTGCGCACCGAGCTTCTCCGTCATGAAGCGGGCGATGGCCTCGACCGACCCGCTATCTTCCATGAGCTTCCCGAACAGCGCCCCGAGCAGGAAGATCGGGAAGAACTGCATCACGAATTGCGAGGCGCTCCCCATGAAAGTCTGGGTCCAATGGGCTAGAAGCGGCTCTTGCGAGAAAGCGGCGGCGGCAATCGCCGCGGCGGGGGCAAGCACGAGCACGCTCCAACCGCGATAGGCGAGCCAGATGAGAAGCCCCAGCGCAATGAGGATGCCGAGGAGCCCCATGGCGTTCACACCTGGTCTAGCAGCACGTTCAGGTTCAAGGTCGAACGCTGGCCGAGATCCTTTCCCTGATTTTTCAGGAACTTATCCATGGTGCGGCGGCCTTCCTCCTTCAGCATGGTCAGAAACGCCCATTCCGCATTGAGCTTCGACGAATAGCCGAGGTTCGTCATGATCGCGCTCGAGATGAGGTGCACCCGCATCGCGGCCCACTTCGCGCCTTCCTCATGTCCGGGGTCGGCCGCCTGGGCCAACAGCGCGATCATGCGCAACTCCTTCAGGAGCGTGGCGTTGAAGGAGATTTCGTTGAGCCGGTTCATGATCTCCGAGGCGGAGCGCGGCGTGCCCGGCCGCTCGACCGGATTGATCGCCACGATCAGCGTGTCCTGCGAGGTGCATTCGCGCACGAGCGGCGTCATGGTCGGGTTTCCGGAATAGCCGCCATCCCAATAGGGTTCGCCGTTGATCTCGATCGCCTGAAACAGCGTCGGCAGGCAGGCAGACGCGAGGAGCACGTCGGGCGTCAGCTCCGCATTGCGGAACACCCGCCCGCGCCCGGTATGGACGTTGGTGGCGGTCACGAACAGCTTGATCGACGATTTCCGAAGCTCGTCTGCGTCGACGGAGGCCGCCAGAATCTCGCGAAGGGGATTGAGCCCCACGGGGTTGAGGTCGTAGGGCGAGAACAGGCGCGCGGCCATGTCGAAAGCGATGAACGCAGGCGAGGTGTCCATGGTCCACCGCCCCAGGAGCATATCGAGCGGCGTTCGCTTGAAGGGACTCAAGAGGGCGCCATCCGACACGCGGCGCCAGAAGTCTTCGAGCGCTTTCCGGGCTGCCTCGGGGCCGCCTTTCGTGTAACCGGAGGCCAGCACGGCGGCGTTCATCGCGCCGGCCGAAGTGCCGGAGATGCCGTCGATTTTCAGCCAGGGTTCCTCAAGAAGCCGATCCAACACGCCCCAGGTGAACGCCCCGTGCGAGCCGCCGCCTTGAAGCGCAAGATCAATTAAAACCGGATCGCGATTCACACTCATCGAGCCTATCCAGGTGCTGCGTTGCCAAAAAGCGTCGAGGGAAGCGGCAGAGATCGAACAAGCGTCGTCAACTTCTGCATCGAAGCCGCTTTGTGGTAGCTGGGAAAATTCAAACTGCGATGACGGCGCATACCTAGCCTGAAACAGCCGACTGAAAGACTACGACCCAGCCGGAGTTTTTTTGAAGCGTTCGCCATCCTAGACTCTCTTAAGCCGGTACACCATCAAACCCAGCCCCTGAATGCAATCAAGGGTATTAGGGCTGCTTGCTCCGTCGTTTATGAAGATAAGTACCTGTATGACGCGCGAGAACCGGGGTCAAGAGCAGTTCATGGGAGCTCATTTTAAGGTTACCGCAACGCTCATGCGACCTTAGCACGCAAGCTTCAGGTCAGCAAAACCGAAAAAGCCATCGAAAAGGCACAAAGAAAGCCAAGCCTCAACCTTTGGTAAACATCAAACATCGAAGAGCAGAGCATGCGTGTAACAGTCTTAGTTGTATTTGTACTTTCCTTTGCCATAACAGCGCATGCTGCCCCCCCCGCAACAGAAACGCATCTACATGCCGGCGCACTCAGCGGGGCGATGCTCCGCCCCGGCGCCAGCAGCGCTGCCGTTCTGATTATTCCCGGCTCGGGCCCTACCAACCGCGACGGCAACAATCTGCTCGGTATAAAAGGCTCCCCTTACAAGCTCCTCGCCGAAGGCCTTGCCCTTAGGGGCGTTACGACAGTACGGGTCGACAAACGCGGTATGTTTGGCAGTTCTCGCGCCCTCGCCAATCCCAACGCAGTGACGATAAATGACTATGCCGACGACGTCCACGCCTGGGCCAAAGTTATTCGCGAACAGGCGAGCGTACCTTGTGTATGGGTTGCGGGCCACAGCGAGGGCGGCCTTGTCGCGCTGGCGTCAAGCAAAAACCCCGACGACCTGTGCGGTCTGATTTTGCTGGCCTCGCCGGGACGGCCGGTTGCGGACGTCCTGCGGGAGCAGCTGAAGCAAGCGTTGGGCGGTGGGCCGCTGCTTCAGCAAGCAAATCTAGCGATCAAGGCGCTGGAATCCGGCCACCACACCAACGTCAATCGTTTGCATCCCAAGCTGCAGGAGATGTTTGCTCCTCCCGTGCAGGGCTTTTTGATCAGCACGTTTTCCTACGATCCTGCCCGGCTGATAGCGGACTTTCACAAGCCGATTCTCATCCTGCAGGGCGAACGTGATTTTCAGGTCAGCGTGGCGGATGCAAAGCGGCTGAAAGACGCGGCGCCAGCAGCGAAGCTCGTCCTCGTTCCGGATGCCAATCACTTCTTCAAGACGATAAAATCCGCGGATATGGCTGCCAACGCGGCGACATATTCCAAGACGGTTCCCCTGGCGCCGCATCTCGCGGATGAGATCGCCGACTTCATTTCCGCTGCCGATATCACGCAGTAGTTTGCTGCAGCTTTGGGAAGTAGCGGTAAAGCAGAGTTTGCCTGAATTGCCGTCACCGTCATCCCGGAAAGGCGAAGCCTTATCCGGGATCGTAACAAATTGAATTGCCTGTCTTTTTGCGATCCCGGCTCGCGCTTCGCTTGGCCGGGATGACGAAGTGCGGAGCGAGTGGCATTCGTTGGCCAGATGAGCGAAGTTTGCTTAACTGTCGATGCCCAGATTGCCAACTCAAAATGTGCCCCGGCGGCGAACACTCGCCACCGGGGATTTTTCCAGCCTTACCAGCCGCCGCAGCTGCAGCCGCCACCGTAATAGCCACCATAGCCGGGGTAGTAGCCCCCATAAGGATAGGTCGTAGCGGCGGCTAAGCCGAGGCCGAGCCCGAGTGGCCATCCCCAGCCATAGCCGGCGCCACCCCATCCGCCGTAGCCCCCACGCCAACCGGCGCCGCGCCAACCGCCGCCGCCCCAACCGCCGCCCCAGCCTAAACCGCGGCCAAATCCAACGCCGTGGCCGCCCCAGCCCCCGCCACGCCCAACTGCAAATCTAACGGGGACGGATGCGTTGCCCCTTACTGTTTGCGTGTAAGTCTTGTCCGCTCCGGGCGCCGCTGGAAAAGCGGACGCCGCCTTCGGGCTTGCGAGCGAAAGGCCCAGGGCGGCCATTGCAAAGACGGCTACATAGGTTCTTTTGCGCATGTTTAAACCTCATTACTGTTGCTTCACCCCTATCAGCTCACGTTGCAGCCCTTTTGTTCCCGACGACTCATTCGAGTGTTCTTGAGCGGCTCGTTCGGGCCACGCCTTCATCTGTCCGCCTGCGGATAGATGAAGGCGACACTCAAGAGACACATTCAGTCATCGGAGCACATCGGGCGTAATGTTTTGCCACAAAGCGGTCGCAATCATGCGAGAGGTAACTAAATACTAGGCATGGTTATATGAGAGAAAGAGTTGTTGTTGGGGAATAGCATGATTATTAGCAGGAGAACTTTCTTGACTGGTGCCTTGGCTGTTTCAGCGACGGCAGCCCGCGCTGATGATCGACTTGATTACGATGAATATCCATTTGTTGATTATTTCTCGAACAGAAAAAGGGGTCTCACAAACAGCACTCCGCCCGACATCGCTGCCGCCATCCGGATCGCGGCATCAATGCCTACTGATGATCACCTCACTGTAATGGAACGCCTGTCTAGAATAACTGAGACAGGTTCTACAGGCGAAGTTTTCAATAGCAGATGGAAAAAGGTAGCAAACCCGCTCATAATACTGTTTTTTCATCAAATCGGGTATAAAGAAACCCAGCTGCCGGGGGATTGCACGCCATGGTGTGCAGCGACAGTTGCCTGGTGCTTGCGGCGGGCAGGGCTATCGATCCCCAGAAATCCGGCGTCAGCGCTGAGTTACCTAGCTTATGGTAACAAGGTTACTGATCCAAGGCCCGGTGACTTATGCCTTTTTTCTGGGGTCAGCGATGCCTCTAATGGACACATAGGGCTCTATGTTTCACGCGTTGGAGAGAAGCTTCGGGTTCTCGGTGGAAACCAGACGGGACAATCGGCAACCAACTGCGGACCCGGCTATCGCCAGAGCAAAATATGTATCACCGAAATGCCAGTAAACGAAGCGCGCAGCCCCTCCGTGAGCATCCATTATCTTTCCGCTTACGTCCGTCCAGTTTAGAGGACAGTTAAGTAAACTTCGCTCATCTGTCCAACGGATGCGGCTCGCTCCGCACTTCGTCATGTGTGGATGGCTCCCCGGTTGCAAGGATTTTGCCAGAGAGCTCCGCGAGGCATTTTGTCGTCAATAGAAGCCGCCGTGAGCGCCAATCACAGCGGCGGCGACAGTTACGAGGCTTAGCGTCAGGAGAAAAGCGTGCAAACGCCAGACCAGGCGGAAAGTGGCTTCCGGGTCGCGCTGGGCTCGCTCGTGGAACCAGCGGTGCAGGAAGAGCGGTTCGGCGACGAAAAGGACCACGGTGAAAATTGCCCAGACGAGCACCATTGCGTCCATCCACCAGAAATCGGGATCGAGGAAGCGGTTCCAGGCTGCGAGGCGGTAAGTCATATAAAGTCCGCTGGCGCCTGCAAGCAGCGTCGAGAGGCGCGCCTGCTGCGCAAACCGCCCCTCAATGAGTTCGAACAATCCAAGGCGTTGAGCCGCCGGCGCGTCGTGCATCAACCCGGGCAGCAGCACGAGCGTCACCATGGTCACGCCTCCGATCCAGTGGACGACGGCTAGGACATGTAGCGCCCTCGCTATCATCATGCCATCCATCTCGATCATCATCGGAGCCCCTCTTCGCGCAGGCGTCACGTTCTCCAAAAAACGGCCCGCCTCAGCGCCGTTGACACGCAGCCCTTACTGCCAGCAAGCGGCAGAGCCAATGCGGCACTGCCGTTTATCCCGCGCAGTCTCGCGAATCCATAGTCACTTGCAAAATCCTCAGCCGGTTGCGCAAGGCTTGACCATCCGGCCCTATGACATCAGCCAAGCTGTAGCGATCCAGGACCGCCAGCATAGCCTCCAACGCTTCGTCCATAATGCCTTGCAGACGGCAGAGGCCGCCAATGGAGCAGGCTTGCCCCGCCTGACATTCCACTAAGGCGAGACTTGGTTCGCTGGCGCGCACAACATCCCCAAGGCCAACCTCCGCCGCCGGGCGCGCTAGCCTCAATCCGCCATTGCGTCCCCGGATAGTCTCGATCAGCCTGGCCTGGCCAAGGTGATGCACCACCTTGATCATATGGTTCTCCGAGATCCCATACGCCGCGGATATCTCCGCTATGGATGCCAAGCCGTCAGGCCGCAGCGCCAGATAAATGAGGGTGCGAAGACCATAATCAGTGAAGCGCGTCAGGTGCATGAGACTTCATAGCGTCGCCAAGGAGCGCCCCTCAACTCTGAAAGATGTTCTCGGCAATGATGCGCTCCGGCGGTATATGCCGATCCTGCGCCACAGCCCTCACCGCCTCAAGCAGTTTTGGTGGCCCGCAGACATAGACATCCGGCGTCTCCACGCACGAGTCCAGATAGAAGGCGAAGGCATCCGCCGCGGTGCCCGTGAACCCGGCCCAAGTCGCCTCAGGACGCCAGACGCTGAGCGTAACGCCCAGATGCGGCAGCGCTGTGCGTATCGCATCGATTTCATCCTGAAGGAGCAGTTCATCTTCCCGGTTTGCTCCCAAAATCAGATGCGTCGGTTGCGTGTCCTGGAAATCGACCAGATGCCGCAGCATGGAGAGCACGGGGGCAAAGCCGCAGCCGCCGCCGATCAGGCAGCGCGGGCGGGGGCTTGTTTCGTCCAGCACGAAGTCGCCCTGAGGGCCGCGCGCGATCAACGTGTCGCCAATTTTGGCGCGTTCGGCGAGATAGGTGGAGAATGCGCCGCCCGGCTGCAATCGGATCAGAAACTCAAGCCGTCCCTCCCAGTTCGGCAAATTGGCCATGGAATAGGCGCGGCGAATATCCGTGCCGGGAATACAGAGCTCCATATACTGTCCCGGAACGAAATCCGCCGCTTGGCCGAGGTCCGGATGCGGTTTGAGCAACAGCGTCATCGCCACTGCGCCATGGCCAGCCTGGGCGAGCGCCTCTACCGTCGCTTCACGGCTCGGGATTTCGTGGCGCCGAATAACCGCTTGCGGGTAGGGAAGATTGACGACCAAATCGCCCTGCGGCTTGCAGCGGCAGAGAAGAACGCCGTTTGGCCCGCCGTTCTTCAGCGCATCCGTTGAATGGCTGCTCATTTCGTAAGCGCCATCGGCCACTTGAGCTTTGCAAAGGCCGCAAGCCCCCTCGCGGCACATGCCAAGCAGAAACAAACCCGCCTTTGCCGCGGCATCCAACAGGTTTTCATCTTGGCTGCAGTCAAACTGCAGGCGCACAGCATCGCGTGTGACAAGCGTAATATCCGGCATCTTGGCGCTCTTCCTGAATGGACGAAGTAATGAGAGGCGCGCTAGTGGAGCGCCGTCGGGGCCGGGCGAGGGAGGAAGCGCCCGGACCCAGTTTCGCTCAGGCGGCCTTACGGTTCAACGCCGTCGCGATATCGGCTTCCGCCGTAGTGATCGGCTGAATGCCGAAGCGGTTCACCAGGACGTCGAGCAGCGTTGGCGTCAGGAAGGCTGGAAGCGTCGGCCCAAGGCGCACATTGCGCACGCCGAGTGCGAGCAATGTCAGGAACACCGCCGCTGCCTTTTGCTCAAACCAGGAAACGATCAGCGACAGCGGCAACTCATTCACCCCGCAATCGAATGCCTTGGCGAGCGCCTGCGCCACCACCAGAGCAGAGTAGGAGTCGTTGCACTGGCCCATGTCGAGCAAGCGGGGCACGCCGCCGATATCGCCGAAGTCCTGGGTGTTGAAGCGGTACTTTCCGCAGCCCAACGTCAGCAGGACCGTGTCCTGCGGCGCCGCCTCGGCGAATTCGGTGTAGTAGTTGCGGCCCGGCGCCGCGCCGTCGCAGCCGCCGATCAGGAAGAAATGCTTGATCGCCCCGGATTTCACGGCGTCTATCACCGTGCCCGCCACGCCCAGCACCGCCTCGCGCCCAAAGCCAACCGTGATGGTTTTCTCCGGCTCCGTTGCTTTGAAGCCCGGCAACGCCAGAGCCGCCTGCACCACGGGGGAAAAATCGCCCTTCGCGATATGGCGCAGACCCGGCCAACCCACCGGCCCGGCGGTGAAAATGCGGTTGCGGTAGAGCGCGCTCGGTTCGATCAGGCAGTTGGACGTCATCACGATCGCGCCGGGAAAGGCCGCGAATTCCTGCTGCTGATTTTGCCAGGCGCCGCCATAGTTGCCCGCAAGATGCGGGTAGGCATGCAGCTTCGGATAGCTGTGAGCCGGTAGCATTTCGCCATGCGTATAGACGTTGATGCCCTTATCCTTGGTCGTCTCCAGTATGGCGGCCAAGTCGCGCAAGTCGTGGCCAGAAACGAGAATGGCCTTGCCCGCGACCGGCGTGATCCGCACCTTGGTTGGCGTTGGCGTGCCGTAGGCTCCCGTATTCGCCGCGTCTAAGGTTTCCATCACCGTGAAGTTTGCCCGGCCGAGCGCAAGGGCCTCTTCGAGCAATGCTTCGATATCGACGGGATCGGTGGCCAAGAAATCCAGCGCATGCGCAACAGCGGCGCCGATTTCTTTACGGGTCTCGCCTAGAACCTCGGCATGATGAGCGTAAGCGGCCACGCCTTTGAGGCCATAGAGAACCAAAGCGCGCAGGCCGACGACATCGGCGCCGGCTACATCCTGCCCGGCGCGCACGCTGGCGATGCTGGCTTGCGCGAGAAGACCGGCAAGTGAGTCCGCTGGAGCAAAGGCTGCGGGCCCCGTGAGTGTTTCCGGGGTTTGCCCGGCGACGTTCGCCGCCTGTTCATAGGCGCCGCGGAGCCGGTCGCGAATGCGGGCGGCTTCGGCGATCATGTCTACGAAGCGTGCGCGGTTGAAGTTGACGTTGGTGAGAGTGGTGAACAGCGCATAGAGGATGAAACTATCGGCTGCGGCGTCAGCCTGTCCCAGCGCACTCAGCCGCATCAGATATTGGCCGATCCCCTTGAGTTGATAGATCAGCACATCCTGCAAGTCGGCCGTGGCCTCATCCTTGCCGCATACGCCTTTGGCGGAGGCGCAACCCGCTCCTGCTTCCGTTCTCGCCGTCTGTTCGCATTGAAAGCAAAACATAAGAGTCGCATCTCCTGAGCATTTTTGCCTAAGCCTGGGGAAGGATTCGAAGGCCGTTAAAGGTGTAGATCGGATATATCTTTTGGCTTGGGCGTGACTTGACATAGATCAAGCGCTCGCGAGGTTTTTGGCGGGTGCGCTTTAAAGGCATTTGCAATCACGGCATTGCATTGGGAGGAACCAAAATTCCGAGGTTGCTGAGAAATGATCGCCGAGGCAGCGCTACCCGAACGGCACCTCGCGCCAGAAGCCTTTGCAGCACCATCAGGAGGCCCGCGATAATGAGCGCCGCGCACTAAAATCTTAGCGGCCTCAAGTCAACCGCAGAACCGGACCGGCGCCACGGCGCTTGAAATGAGCAGCAATGCGGGCCGGGAATGCGCTCCAGTGCTATTGAGGGGCCAAGTTCTGGAGTTGTCGGGGCCTTCTACCCTCACAGTCTCCATGTCGACGGTCACGCCATGAGCCCTGAGCTTTGTAAGGGCACGATGACAACCTCACGCCCGTCCGGCGTGATGCGGCAGAGTTCCACCCACCCGCTCAGGATGACAAAGAAGGCAGAGGAGGGCTCGCCCTGCCTGAAGAGTGTCACGTCCCTTTGATAAGTTTGCGGGCTTCGATTGCCGGTCAGGCTCAGAGCGTCTTCAGCAGGCAGTAATACTGCCCCCCCCCGGTGAGGCTCCGCATCGAAAGCGGGCCGTCTCACGCCAGAAGGGGCAGGCAGTTCAGTAAGCGCCTCGGAACAGACCAAACAGCGGCGTCATAAGTATAATCTTAAGGTCAAGCCAAATTGACCAGTTCTCAATATATTCCAGATCGTAGCGCACGCGCTCGGCCATCTTTTGCGGGTGATCAGTCTCACCGCGACAACCGTGGACCTGCGCCCAGCCAGTAATACCGGGCTTGACCCTGTGGCGATTGGCGTAATTTTCAACGATGTCTCCGTAGTAGGAATTGTGCGCGAGAGCATGAGGCCTCGGTCCCACAATCGACATCTCTCCGCGAAGAACGTTGATCAGTTGCGGTAACTCATCCAAGCTTGTTCGGCGGAGAAACCAGCCCACGCGTGTTACTCTTTTATCGCCCTTCCTGGCTTGAGCAACAGCGTCTCCGTCCTCTAGAACGGTCATCGATCTGAACTTCATAACCTCGATAATACCATGATTGTAACCATGGCGTTTTTGGCGAAAAAGAATGGGGCCCTTACTGTCGAGCTTGATAGCAAGCGCGATAATAAGCATCGCGGGCAGAACAAGAGCCAATCCGATTGCCGAAAGTGTATAGTCCTCAACCTTCTTCTGGAGAACGCCCCAACCTTCGATCGGTCTTGGAACCGTTGTGATGAACGCAAAATCCCCGGCTTGATGTAAGCGCATGAGGGGGAGCTGGGTGTCACCTAAATCGGGGACAATATGGATGTCGGCGGCAAGGCTTTGCGTCTGCCGCACGATTGAGTCCAATAGACGCGACTGAGTAGCCGGCAGGGCAACGAACACCTCGTCAACATCGTTCAGTCGCGCTCGTTCGATAAACCGTTGCATACAATTTTGATCTGGAGCACAACAAGCTTCCGGCAGCTCAAGAACCTCAGTCAGGCGGAAATGGTGCCTGTCGTTTGAAAGCAGGGTGTTGACCCTCGCAAATTGGGAGCCTTCTCCGATCAATGCTATCGATCGCCGCAATGCTCCGGTCCGCTGAAGCCTACGATACTGCCTAGCGAACATCACGCGGCCAAGGCAGAGAAGAGTAAGAAGGATCAGCGACCAGTCCAAAAACCAAATTCTGGAAAAATAGGTAGAAACTTTCAAGAAAAACAGCAGCATAAAGGTAATCGCGAACGTCGCCATATAGACGTATAACATCGAATAAAGCTGTGACAAGAAGTTCTCTATTTTCGAAGCATTATAAAGCCCAGTTTGGTGTGCCACGAATTGAAAAAAAACCGCAGCCACGAGTATTAAGCTCGCATACTCCAAAATAGCAGTCTGTTCGCCTGGATACACGTATCGCGCTAGCAGTCCGCTTGCCACAATCGCCAGGAGATCATACGCCGCCAACAAATCGCTAAGCATTCCGAGGGCTCGGAAGGGCTTTAATGGCTCAGCTAAAGCTCTTCTTGGATTAACAGGAGCCTTAATGACAGAGGCTCTTTTCGCGCTGCCGTTCATTATACCCACAACCTTATCGATAGAGAAAACTGGTGAAATTCTATGACTGAGGATGACGCTGGAGCGCTGCCGAGAGCGTTTGCAATCGGCAATCAGGCAGGCGAAAGCTGCCAGTGGAGCATACGAATCCTAGCGTTACTGTTATTCATCACCTAGTGCTACCTAGTAATGCGCTGTTCCGATAAGAGCACTGGCACCCAGAACAGATCCACCGCAATCATAAATTACAATCATGCTAACAAAATGTACTTCTGAAGGAAAGGGAGGCGACGGAGATCAGTGGAGGTACCCTTTTGGAGAATGGTCAACAGCCGCTTGCCCTTAGCTGAAAGTCCTTGAGTTATCAGAATCCGCTGTAAAATCGTCAAGCGCACGGACAAGAGGCGGGTTCAAATTCATCCGGCGGCGCTGAGTTAGCCGTTTTATTCACCGGCGAAGGACTCTGGCTCGCGGGAGTAGCGCAAGCGGGTTACATTTGCGTAGGAAATGGGTGTCAAGATCGTCAGCGTACATCAAACAGCGCGCCACACCCGCCACGACGGACGATATTCCGCTTATCTTTTCCTTACCAGCTATGTTCCGCAAGAAAATCACAGCCGCATTCGATGGTGGCCGCCTTTCCTCGGACAGCGGCGTGATCCTGCTTTCGCCTGCCGAGCGCCCGCCGCTCTGATCGACGATCCGCGCGACCCGGCGCACATCACCAACACGGAGCGGCTACCCGGACGGCAACGATTTCCACTTTCCGGCTTACCTATACGCTGATCGATATCTGGTGCCAAAGCTACAAGAAGCTGCCGGCCTCGACGTTTCTGGACATCGACGACACACTCGATAATGTGCACGGTCTTCAGAAGCTGGCCGAGTGGGAATGCCCATTACGACGAGCGCTGCGTTCTGCCGATCCACATCAACGACACCGTCACCGGCCGCCCGGTGGCTGTGATTTTACGCTCCGGCAAGTTTTTCGATGGAGCTTTTCGAAAGCTTTCAGCTCTCGGAGAAGGCCTTGGCTGGGACGTTGGCGGAGATGTACGTGAAGGCGTTTCGACCAGAAAAGTGAAGGCGGCCACCGACGGGGCATGTGGCCGTTCGGCCACAATAATCTTTAGACAACTGCGCGGCTGCACGCGACCGCTAGTGCTCTTAAACGGAATCGTCTATGCCGCTGGGGTCAGTAATATTCCTTGTTATGCGCGTCGTGGTGGGTGCGGCAGATATAGCCGATCGTACGTAGCATACAAATCAGCCTGAGGAGTGCTTGGCGGGGCCGCGAATTATTTTCCTGAGCCGAGACAATTCATTGGAGGGGCGGCAATGAAATTAGGAAGGGCTTGGCCAATTCTTGCACTGGCGATGCTGTGCGGATGCCAACAGCTACCTTTGAATGGGCCGGCGGGTTACGATATACCAGGGGGTGGATCCACTGGACTTTCTAATCCTCCGCACACGCAAGTTTATGATTATGCTTTTGTGGATATTAATCCTGTTGTTCTTGAGTACTTAGTTCAGGGTGAAAATGATTTGCTCGCCAAGGCCTTCGGTGGGCCAGCTGCATCGCTTCGAGTCGGTGTGGGTGATGTGTTGGAGGCGACCGTCTTCGAATCTTCCTCGGGAGGTCTTTTTACCCCTGCAGGAGCGGGTAATCGGGCAGGTAACTTTGTTACGGTTCCGAGGCAAACGGTCAGCACCTCTGGCGACATCACTGTCCCGTATGCCGGGGTTGTTCATGTAGCAGGGGAAACAGTTCCCGATATCGAGCGCCAGATTGAGGGTAGCCTCGTAAAACGTGCTATTGAGCCGCAAGTCATTGTTACCATGGTTGAGCAAAATGCCGGCACCGTTTCAGTGGTCGGCGATGCGGTGTCTTCGAGTAACAAATTGAAACTTTCTGGCTCTGAGCGCATTTTGGACTTGGTTTCAAAGGCGGGGGGGCTGAAATTTCCACCCTATAACTCAGTGGTGATGCTTCAGCGCGGTAAGAAGTCGGCAGCAGTGCGCTTTACGACGCTGGTCGCTCATCCGGAAGAAAATGTCTACGTTCATCCAAGTGATTTGGTTTATGTCTATAGAGACCAGCGAAAGTATGTTGCGGCTGGGGCGGTTGGAGCTACTTCCGGTGGAGCTTCTGTCGCAGGCAACCAAACGCTTGTTGGGGCAGTAGGCCTGTTCTCATTTGATCAAGAGGACCTTTCCCTCAACGAGGCGCTCGCGAAAGCTGGAGGTCTCATAGACTATCGCGCCGATCCGGCACAGGTTTTTGTATACCGTATCGAGCACAGAAACGTGCTGGAAAGAATGGGCGTGGATTTGAGTGGCTTCGCGCCGAGCCAGAAAATGATCCCGACAGTTTACAGGGCTAATTTCCGCGATCCGTCAGCCTTCCTCTATTCGCAGCGGTTCCCCATGCGCGATAAGGATACCATCTACGTGGCGAATGCTGAGTTTATTGAGGTCGGAAAGGCATTCGCATATCTGCGTGATTGGACCTCAACGACGGCGGGGGTTGCGGCAGATGCCAACGTCGTTCGCTGGCATGGGCCATGAGATCTAGCCGCGTGTAGCGTACCACTCGGATGCTGGAGTCTGCCTCAGCTAGGTAAATTGATCTAGAGGCATTCTCCGGCGAAGCCTGGGAAACCTGCTCTCAGAAATGCGTGCGAAGTTTAGATTTAAGAATAGTTTACGTCCTGTAACCTTGTTTTCTGCATGAAAAGCTGATCGCGTCGCCGGCTTCTGTGGCCGGTTTGCTGTGCGGCGGTTATACTAGGTTGAAGCCTGCGTCGGCCCAAAAAAGGGACCCTGACGAGGCATTGGGCGCAAAAGGACAAACCTCGGCGCAGTACGCGGTCCCCGCTATCAGCGGTTTATCTGTTCGGCGCGGCACTGAAGCCATGAACTGGCATTTTGTGGAAACCGCCAAAGGCGGCGCGCTCCCTAAAACGAAGACCTGCATTGGACAACAATCAATCGAGCTACTTGCCCCTTCTGGTTAGTTGTGCTATCCAGTCATCCTTATAGATTGTACGTCAAGGCAGCTCATTTCATTGAGTATCCGGCGCCTGGGCGGTGTCCGGCTAATCTGTTCCGGAATTGATTTTGCACGTCAGCAGATCGAACGAGACGAGCTCCAGGCATGCTTGAGAGACGTGAATCTACGCGGGCAGTCGCCTTAAAAATTCCAGAAGACTCCTTTTCAGTAAGCGCAGCGGAAGGCAGGGGGGGCGGACGCGGAACGGTCGCGCGAAACGCCTTTCACCTTGTGTTGGGGCAAGTGGCGACCACCGTGCTCGGAATACTCTTCAGCGCGGCGCTTGCAAGAACCTTGGGCGCCAGCGAGTTCGGCCTCTACTTCTTGATCGCTTCGTTCTCCGCCTTCGCCTACGTGCTGATCGACTGGGGGCAGGGCCTCTATATGATTCGCGAGGTGGCAAGCCAGCCTGAACGCGGCAGCCTTCTCCTCGGCACGGCTCTGGTTTTGCGCTCCGGCGCTGCAGCGCTGGCGCTGGTTCCCGCCGGACTTGCCGCCTGGGCATTCGGCTACGATGCGATTACCCGTTGGTACACTGTCGTTTTCATTGCAGTGAGCGTACCTTTCTTTCTTGCGCAGACCTATGGAATGGTGTTTCGCGCCCGCGACCGAATGGAACTTGACGCCTGGGTGTCTGTGATCAACAGGATCGCGTTGCTCGGACTTGCCCTGCCCGCGCTCGTCTTCGGCGTCGGTCTGCCGGGCGTCATGGCGGCGCAGGCGCTGGCCGGCATCGCCGCGCTTGCAATCGCCTTCCGGCTTTATAACCGGGTGACAACTGGTCCGCTGCACTACTCCCCCGAGATCGCTCGCCAGATCCTGGTGGGCGGCAGCGCCTACATCACTTTATGCGTTACGAGCAATATCCAGCCCTACATCGACGCGGTGATTCTCTCCAAGCTCGCTCCCGCCGAGGCAGTCGGCTGGTACGGAGCAGCAAAGACCATTATAGGCACCATGGTTACGCCCGCGCTTATCATTGGCTCCGCGTCGTTTCCGCGTCTCGCTCGTACGGTCGCAAATGGGGGCCCGATCAAGGCGGAAATCCGGGCCTCGCTACGGCCGATCCTGTGGCTCGGCGGGCTCGCTGCAGTTGGGACCTTTTTATTCGCGGACGATGCCATTGCCCTCTTGTATGGTCGCCAGAACTTCTACCCTTCGGGAATCATCCTGAAGGTGTATGCTCCTGGATTTCTTCTGCTTTTCATGAATGTGTTGTTTAGTTACGCTATTTATGCGTTTGAGCGAGCGACGGCTTTTTCGGTACTGAGGGTGGCAAGCGTAGCGGTGAACACGGCGCTAGAGGTGGTGTTGATCCCCATCTTTCAGGACCGCTTCGGCAACGGTGGGATCGGCGTGGTGGCGGCCTTCGTCGCAAGCGAATTCATAGTTTTTGGTGGGGCGATCTTCATGCTGCGGCGGAATGCCATCGCACCGGAGGTCTGGGCAGATATGGC
Source organism: uncultured Alphaproteobacteria bacterium (assembly GCA_963829495.1). Classification (GTDB taxonomy): domain Bacteria; phylum Pseudomonadota; class Alphaproteobacteria; order Rhizobiales; family Rhodomicrobiaceae; genus Rhodomicrobium. The sequence continues at coordinate 34,231 of CAWHIT010000010.1, read as the reverse complement.
GAGGGCGCTCGGGACCGCGGCGCTCACCTTGCTCCTCTTCTGGTGGATGCCGCCGCTCCCCTTCTTGGTTGGCGTTCCCCTGTGCGTAATCACATTCTTACTGTGCTCGGTTGGGCTCGGTCTGATCCGGCGGGACGAAATTGAGTTGTTCCGGGCGCTTATAGGCCGGGCACGCTAATATTTTGAAATTTCTTTCAAGCAGTGAAACGTTTTCGCATGAGCAACAATTATACATGCAATCAAAGCCTTACGGAGCTGGGTGAGCGGCGCAAGCAGGTTATTCGGCTGCACAAGAAGCAGTATAGCGTGAGGCAGATTGTTGAGTTGGCCGGTTTGAGCTGGCCCGACGTACGGACCGCTATTGATCTTTACGAGGCTGGCGGTCTTGCTGCCATCAAGCCGAAGCCCCGGGGCAAGAAGAACGGCGAGGGCAGCAGGCTCACGCCCGATCAAGCAGCTTGCATCCAAAAGCCGATCCTCGAAAGGCGGCGCGAGCAGTTGAAAATGAACTTCGCCCTTTGGACGTGGGCGGCGGCCGGCCAGCTGAGCGAGTTTGAACGCGAGATCAAGCTGTCAGTGCGCAGTGTGAGCAATTATGTGAAGCGTTGGGGTTTCACGCAGTTGTCATCCCATTGTCGAAGTGTCTTCCGAATATGGGGGAAATGCGCATGCTGCGCAGGGACACTGGACTGTCAGGATGGCGGTGGCATGCTTGAAGGGGCATCAGCGATCACTCTGTCGATCATCACTCCCACCTTTAGAAGGGAAGCCTTTTTGGTGGAAGCCATTGCCAGTGTGCAGAAAATCGAGGGATTGAAATGGGAGATGCTGATTGGCGATGATTTGCCAGAGGGATCGGCAGAGCCTTTTGTCCGGATCCTCAACGACGAGCGCATACGCTACTGGAAAAATCCCGAGCCAACTGGCGGATTTCCGGCAATCATTCGCAATCGACTGGCGGCCGAGGCCAGGGGAAAATACCTGTATTTCCTCGATGACGACGATCGCGTCGTGGCCGAGTCCCTGATGGCGATGGTCTCCGCACTCGAGGTGACGACCCCAGCGGTCGCGGTTGCCGATGTTCGGCCATTCGGCGATGACCCAGAGGCGCTGCAGCACGAAGAAGACTATTTCGCCCGGGCCAGGGTCGTCTGGGCTTACGAGAAACGGCCGCGTGCCATTGTCATGCACCTGCTGTTCTTCCAAGCGCTGCTTGTCTGCAGTTCCTGTGTCATCAGGAAATCCGCTTTCGACGCTATTCGAGGTTTTGATGTCAGGATTTCGATTTGCGAAGACATCGAAATGTATATAAGGGCAATCCGCTCTTTCGGGTTCGTTTACATTCCCGTAACGCTGCTGGAGCGCCGCTGCGGCATCTCCTCGCTGATTAAAGGCGGTAGCGGTGCCCAATTCAAGGAAAGCTATCGGATCATGTACGCCAACTATCGCGCTCGTTTCGGTGCGGTGGAATTTCTGCTCATGAAAGCAGCCAGTCTGCTGCTGAAAGGCAGATGGAAGCTGTTTAGCCTAATTTAGTGGTGCTATTGCCCTACAAATCGACGGCCTCTTCTGGACAGCCGCTGCGTGGCCGATCGCGCTTCGCGAATTCTCCGAGTACCTCAATTCGACTGCGCAAGCCATCCCGGAACATGATTACCCCGCTATTTCCGCTGGAGGGTCGCCTATAAGGCGTGGGCTTTGTTTTGGCAGCTGCTTCTGCGAAGGTCGGAAGCGCAGATCGAAGGTAAGCGGCCTCTGACGACTGCCTTGCGCTGACCGATCGGATCGTGTGGCTTACCGTCCTTACTCACGTGCGTAAGGACGGTAATGCACAAAGACCAGCTCGATGTCATTCAGGTCGTGGAGCGGCGGCGGAAGTGGCCGGCGGAGGCGAAGGCGCGGATCATGGAGGAAGCGCTGGCGCCCGGCGCTACGATTGCAGGCGTTGCCGACCGGCATGGCGTTTCCCGCAGCCAGGTTTATGGTTGGTTCCGGAAAGCGCGGGAAGGCAAGCTGCCAGGGATATCTATAACTTCCGCCGCCTGCGCTTCTTTTGCGCCAGTTAAGGTAGAAGAGCCTGAGGCCGTTGCGCCGTCGCTTCCGGCTCCTCGCGCAGCGCCCGCCGCGCGTCGCCGTACAAGCGTTGTCGAGATCGCCCTCGGCAATGGCCGCAGCCTGAAGGTGGACGAGGAGATCGATCCCGCTGTTTTGGCGAGGCTCGCCAGCGCGCTCGACGGAGGGGCGCGGTGATCACGGTTCCGGCCGGGGTGCGCATTTATCTGGCGTGCGGCGTCACCGACATGAGAAAGGGATTCGACAGCCTGGCGATGCTGGCTCAAGAAGTCCTGAAGCAGAACCCGTTTGCGGGTCATCTTTTCGCTTTTCGGGGACGCCGAGGCGATCTCGTCAAAATCCTGTATTGGGACGGTCAGGGCTTTTGCCTGTTCGCCAAGCGGCTAGAAAAAGGCCGGTTTACCTGGCCTGCGACCCAGGTAGGCGCTGTGACGCTTTCGCCGGCGCAACTGTCCATGCTGCTCGAAGGGCTTGAGTGGCGGGCGCCGCGCAAAACGTTCACACCGGAGCTTGCGGGCTAAAAGCCGAAGCAGATAAGCAATCGCCATGACGATTGCGGCTGAGCTTCCGGACGACATCGAAGAGCTGAAACGGCTTCTTCTCGGCCGGCCGCGCGGAACTCGCCGCGGCAAAGGCGGGCCTCGTCACGAAAACGCTTGAGATCGAGAAGCTGAAGATCCAGATCGCTCGGCTGAGGCGCATGAGCTTCGGCGCCTCGTCCGAGCGCGTGCGCCGCGAGCTGGAGCAACTCGAGCTCAAACTCGAAGAGCTTGAGACGGCGCAGGCCGAAGCGGATGCCGCCGCCGAGACGGCGCCGGAGGAGCCGGCGCGGGAAAAGGCTCCGGCAAAGAAGCAGCGCCGCAAGCTGCCCGAGGCGCTGCCGCGCCGGGAGATCGTGCACGAACCGGGCTGCGCCTGCAGCGTGTGCGGTGGCGCCTTGCGCAAAGTCGGCGAGGACGTCACCGAGATTTTGGATTACATCCCCGGCCGTTTCGAGGTGATCCGGCATGTGCGGCCAGCCTATTCCTGCCGGAAGTGCGAGGCCATGGCGCAAATGCCGATGCCCGCATTGCCGATCCCGCGCGGACAGGCGGGCCCTGGCCTTCTCGCCCATGTGCTGGTCGCGAAGTTCTGCGATCACCTGCCGCTTTACCGGCAGGCCGAGATTTACGCCCGCGACGGCGTCGGCCTCGACCGCGCCACGCTCGCGGACTGGGTAGGCAAGATCGCCTGGCTGGTGCAGCCGCTGGCCGAACGGATCGGCGCTCACGTTATGGCTGGCGGCGTCATCCACGCCGACGACACGCCCGTGCCGGTGCTCGCCCCCGGCAACGGCAAGACCAAGACCGGCCGCTTCTGGGTCTACTTGCGCGACGAGCGGCCCCATGCGGGCGCCGCGCCGCCCGCCGTGCTTTACCGCTATACCCCGGATCGCAAAGGCGAGCATTGCCGCGACCATCTCGCCTCCTTTGCCGGTCATCTGCATGCCGACGGCTATAGCGGCTTTGCCGAGCTCTATCGGGATAAAGACGCCAGGCCCGCCTGCGTCGCCGAAGTGGCGTGTTGGGCCCACGTGCGCCGCAAATTCTTCGACATTCATAAAAGCAACGGCTCGCCGATCGCCAAGGAAGCGCTTGATAAAATCGGCGCGCTGTTCGATGTCGAGCGCGTCATCGCCGGCAAGCCGCCCGGCCAGCGCAAAGCCGTGCGCCTGGCCACGGCCAAACCGAAACTTGACGCGCTCGCCGACTGGTTCGACGAGCAGCTGAAGCTCATTTCCGGCAAAAGCGATTTCGCGAAAGCCATCCGCTATGCGCGCTCGCGATGGGAGGCGCTGACCTGCTATTGCGCCGATGGACGCCTGGAAATCTCAAACAATGCCGCTGAAAACCAAATCAGGCCCCTGGCCCTTGGCAGAAAGAATTGGTTGTTCGCGGGCAGCGACGCCGGAGGAGAGCGGGCCGCCGTCTTCTACACCTTGATCCGCTCCGCCAAGCTGAACGGCGTCGAGCCCGAGGCTTACCTGCGCGAGGTTCTGACCCGCATCGGCGAGCATCCGATCAACAAGATCGACGCCCTGCTGCCCTGGAACATCTTCCGGCCAGCGACGCTCAGCGTCGCTGCCTGAGCTGCGCCCTGTCAAGCCGGCAAAGCCGCATCCCAAGCATTACGCTTACGATCGAAGCGCCTGTTGCAGCGATATTCGCAGGCGACGAGATACAGCGCCGCATGCTGGTGGCCTGATGGCGCAACAGGTTCCGGTGATCGCGCCATTGATGTTCACCCAGCGGAACCGCGAAGGATGAGCGCCGGCGCGAGCATTGTGGTCATGATGCGCCAATCCAAAAACACGTCTGCGCTGAGATCGCCCCACGCCCCTAGGGACAACAGCCGAATTCGGCGTCGTTCTAATCCCCAGCGATTAGGTAACCCAGTTCCGTCATCAACTCGCTTTAGCTCGCGCGTCAAGACTCGCCGTGAACCACAAAAATTTACCCGCGCCGCCAGCAGCCTTGATGAGACAGTCCTCCGCCTTGCCGCGCTGAAACACTAACGCAAATGGATAAAGCAAACCGTAGTAGGTTGCCTGGATAGCTCCCACTCCCATCCAAAAGATTACCGCGTGCCTACGGTGCTGCGCCGGATGGAAGCCAAGCAAAGCTCTAATTTGACCTGAGTGGAATTTCCGCTTCGCCAGCCACTGAAAAGTCATCCGTTCAGGCGGGACGCTCTCTGTTGCCTTAGCTTCCGCCGCCCAAACAAGGGGGATATTACGTGAGTATAAGCTTTTGAACATCCATATGTCTTCTCCCCCAAGCTTATTAAATCGAATGTCAAACTCGGAATGGGTGAAGCACTCAGCTTTATCAAAGAGGCAGTTGCCAGTGCTCAGATAAGGATACAACCTGGAGATATCGTCGCCGTTATGGACAGGTATCTGCCTACTGAAGATTGCATCCAGAATTCGTGCATGCTTCGCAGGTTGAACGTCATACTTCGCGGAAATAGGGCCGAAGGCTGCCTTTGCACCCGACTTAGCCACTTCTATAAATGCAGAAAGCCAACCTTCTTGAGGAAACTGGTCATCATCCAAAAAGATTACAAATCGGCCCTGTGCATTTCGGAGTGCGCTATTTCTTGCAAAGGACACGCCGGTCATCGGCTCGTGGATATAGCGAACCCTTGAGAGCTCACGGCTGAAGTGCTTCTTAACCACGTCTTCTGCACTTCTCGTCGGACAATTATCGACGACAACGATCTCAATCTGCTCAGGGACATCTGAGAACTGTCGAAGACAGCACTCTATGGCTCTGCAAACAAGCTGCGTGCGCCGGTAAGTCGGGATTAGAATGCTCGCAAATGGCTTCTCTAGATGATTGGCCGTTGGAGCCTGAAGCGGCATCAAACTGTCGTTGAAATGCGTCTCTGCGATATCCATGGCAACTTAGCTTGTAAAATTAAAACGATCTTGGGTGGAAGAATTGAGCCTTCAGCCTCAGGTTCCACTTATAAAAGGATCCGTCGTTCCGAGGAAGGAGTTTTTTGTCTGGGCTTTCGTAACGCTACCTTCGGGCACAGCGTTAACGCCTGTTGGCATTACTGCCGGCAGTACTCTTGCCATTGACCAGGCAGTAATCGGACACCCGCGACGGCCTTGATCCTGATCACGCTCAGTTCGGCGATTGAGGATGAAAAAGCAGCCTTGTAGCATGTGATGAAAGGCACTCCTTCATGCCCATGACGCGCCCATTTCCTTCATGGCACCGGGGCACCGCAAGACCAAGACTGTCAAGCTTTTGTGCGATGAGGAGATGCCTAATCAGACCGATGGCGCCTTAGCAAGACATGCTTTAGGAATTAAGTGCGTGTTCTTCTCTGCAATCGGAAAATCCGTAAAGAGCGTAGTACTTGTCGCTATGATAGTCGTTCCAGTTTGCATCGTAGAGAGCCATTGCCTTAAAGTCGGTTTTGTTAAGGACGGTCCCGATCATGCATCTGTATATGTTCGGAACGGTATGCAAAGCATGCTGGATGACCCCGATTTTGGTCTGTCCCCATTCGACGACCAAAATGAAACAGTCAATGAGCCCTGAGGTCACGCGGACATCGACCAGAGGAGCAATTGGCGGAAGATCGACAATAATGTAGTCATAGTTCTCCCGCAAACGCTCAAACAGCTTGCCCATCGCTTCGGCGGAAAGGATCTCGCTCGTGTGGGTTAGCGGCCCTTGCCGGACGGCCGGGAGGAAGTCAAGATTGGTCTTAGGATCTCGCCAGATCGTTTCCTCGATGGATTGGTTGCCGTTAATAATTTCGATGATACCCGTGGCGGCGCTCGGGGCGAAACTTGCGGACAGCGACGGATTTCTAAGGTCGCAGTCGACGATGATGACCTTCTTTCCGCTGTAAACAATGAGCTGGGCAAGTGCGGCCGCAATCGTGGTCTTGCCCTCATTGGGTAGGGCCGATGTGATGCCGATGATTTGGTTGGAGGTCCTGTCAGGACTGAGGTCGATCGCAAGCTTGATCGAACGTATGGCCTCGGCGAACCGAGACAAGGGCATGTCGATAACGGAATTATGAATTGCCGATTTGGTTGAAATAAATCGACGTTTCAGGTCCTCCTCGGCCTGCTCCGGCGTAGGTGTATTACTGGCCGGCTTTAGACCGTGCACCAGGGGCACGAGTGAAAGGCATGGAAGTTCCAGAACCCGTTCTATTTGCGCCGAGGTGCGAAAGACAGGATCCATGATTTCTCTGAGCAGACCCAGCGCTATTCCTAACGCAAGCCCACCAAGTATGCCCATCATCAAGACCTTCTTGGTCTTAGGTTTAATCTTGAGCTGTAGCGGCGAGGCGGGGGAGAGCACCCGCGTCTCTGTGATGGGAAATGTCTCCTGCTGCGCCGAGCCCGTGTAGCTGTGTAGAAAAGTATCGTACATGCTGCGAAAGGTCCTCGCCTGGTTTTCCAGGCCGCGTATCGTCATCTCGGCGGCATTCGTCGAGCGCGCCTGGGATACAGCCTCGGCCAGTTCCTTCGCAATTCCCGCCTGGCGCTGCTGGGCGACCTCCAATTCGCCTCTCGTCAACTCAGCCAGTCTTCTCACCTCGTCGAGAATGGACGCCCGAACGTCCCGCATCCGGGTCTTGAGATCGATGACTGCACGATGGTCCGGGCCAAAGCGAGCCGAATAATCGCTTTCGCGTCTAACCATCTCGAGATATTCTTGACGCAGAGTGCTGATGATGGAGCTGCTGGACGCATCGCCGGCGACGGCGTCCAGGGTGCCGATTGAGGAAGAGTCCGATGAGTTGGCGCCAAGAATTGTTTCGTAACGGTTCAACTTTGCGAGGGCGTCCGCTGCCTGCGCGCGCGCGGCCACCAAACGGCTGTTGAGCTCGGTCACTCGCAACTCGTCGATTGGCTTTCCATCAGATGAAATAATATTGTTCTGGGACCTGTAGGTGCTGACGGCGCGCTCAGCGGCGACAGCCTGCTCGCCGAGATCGCGTAATCTCTCTTGCAACCAGTTGGTCGCGGCCCGATTGGCATCAAGTCTTGAGTTGAATTGATCGGCAATGTAAGCCTTTGCGACTGCGTTAGCGATTTCTGCTGCCCGCTCGGGGCGACTCGAGGTGAAGCTGACCTCGATGACATTGCTGAAGTCCACCCGGCTCGTTGAGAGCCGCTCTAGAAATTCCTTGATCACGTCTTCGGGCGGCTGGTCGGCAGCCGCGACTTGCGGGTCATTGGGCTGAGGCGAAACCCATGTGAGGATCCGATGCCACAACTCCGAGAAAAAAGAGGGCCTGGAAGCACGGAGATCCCGGTCATCTTCGAGCTTGAGCTGATTGATAACAGCGATCGCTATCGGCCTTGATTTGATTATTTGGAGCTGCGTTTCGATTTGGCTGACATCGAAGGGGGGGGCGGCGGTAAGCGACTGCTGCGCTGCGAGTTGTGGGGGGTTCGCCAAAATAATCTGAGCTTGCGCCGAATAAGTCGCTGGTGTGATAAGCAGATAGATCACAGCGCCCACCAACCCGAGCGCGGCAGTGACGATCGCCACCAGATATTGGCGTCTGATAAATCCTACGCCAATATTAATAATGCCGCCAATGCCGCCATCAGCTTGGCCTCTTTGCGCCATACCGCTTAGCGGCGCGCTATCGGTTTGCAGCATGTTCGGTGCTAGCCTTTCGATGTCGCGGGTCCGGCGCCCGCATCAGCACATGAAACGTATAGGGTAATACTGTCGCACAATAGTTTTGTCAAAATGGATCCGCCGATAGCCGTAACGCCCATACATCGTGGTGAACCAGGGATTGCAGCCGTCAGCTTGTCTTCGTCGTTGGGAACTGAAAGACGCCAGCGTTGCGTCGCGCAAGGCCAAAGCGCAACGCTCGGATACCGTCATTTTTACCCGGGTGCGATCGGCGCAATTGCGGCGACGCGAAGGGGTTAGTACTTTCCCTAAAAAGCCTCCATCAGGATCAATTCTTCCAAAGTCAGCTCCCAGATCGCCTTATTCACAAGCTCGTTCACCCGCTCGGGTCTTTGAGACTCCTCGCCTGAATGCAGCCAGCGATATGCCCTGGCCCGAAAGATCCGCTGCCAATCAAGCCTACGCTTTTGCGTTCGTCCCGTAGCAGCAATCTTTTGCCGTAATTCTTCAGCATGCTCCTACGGCGCGCCTCGATGCTCAGTGCCCCATGCAGCACTCTCTCGCACGCAGATCCTTTATCCTGCCTTAAGCAATTCACGAATCAACTGGTGCTGAAGCTTTTAATTTATAACCGCAAAGACTAATGTCCGGCAAGTAACCTTTCTGGCAAATCGGTGCTGAAACGCCGGACCTGCAACCGTAATCCTATTCGAAGTTGAAATCGCTACTCCAATCAGGGTCACGAATCCAGGTTAACGGTAGATTTCTGAATGAGGCTGAGGAGGTAATCTGGGTTCCATCCAGCGACTTTTCTGCGGAGCTTGAGTTCGTAGTCCTGCTACTCCGATTGCCTCTATTGACAGAGGCAAGGATCCGTGATTCATCCGACATTATTGATTTGCGCCCGACAGCGTCGATTCGAAGTGTACGATAAGCAGGCCTTGCCGCTGCGATAATTGTGGCCGAGATTCCATTGATGAGCCCTGAACGCCTTAATATTCTTGTCGTTTCCCATATACCGGCCAGCCCGCCGCGCTATGGCGCTCAGGCGAGAGTCCACGGATTGATGACTCAAATGGCACGACGCCATGATGTGGCGGGAGTCATGCTGATCGAAGATAGGTTCGACGCCGGCGAGTGCCAGTTGGCCATGCAAACTTACTGCCGAGAGGTAGTGCTGGTTCCTAACCCCTATGGGCAGGAAGGCCTCACAAAGCGGCTGCAGCAGCTACGGTCTCTGGCCTCGACGCACAGCTTCGAGCGACTGCGGGTCATGGTGCCCGCTCTGCAGCCGGCGCTGGAGCGAGTTCTGCGCTCAAGGCGGTTCGACATCGTTAACCTGGAGTTCTCGTTTCTAGGTTACTGCAATTTGCGTCAAGCTCCGCCGGGCGAGAAGCCGCCGGCCTTGGTCGTGGACTCGCACAACATCGACTACGATCTGGGCAGACAGTACGCTCGCGTCGGCGGTCTGGTGCGTCGCGGCTACGCCGGGGTCAACTGGCGTAAGCTTCGTCGAGAGGAACTGACGACCTACCGCGACGCCGATGGAGTCTACTTGTGCAGCGCAGCAGACCAACGGCGTCTACTTGACGAGATCCCAGGGACACGAACGGCGGTGATTCCAAATGCGGCGGACGTCGAGTACTTCCAGCCGCGGTCCACGGACCCGTTGCCAGACGGGCGCACCGTGGTTTTCTTCGGCCTCCTCTCCTACTTTCCCAATGTCGACGGCGTAACCCACTTCGTAAAGGACATCTGGCCGCATATCACCGAAGCACACCCCGACGCACGCTGCAAATTGATTGGCGGTGAACCGCCATCGTCTCTCTTGGAAATGGCTGGGCCGCGGATCGAGCTGACAGGCTTGGTGGAGGACCTGCGGCCACACCTTGCCGCGGCTGCAGTTGTAGTGGTACCTCTGCGGCTTGGCGGCGGCACCCGACTCAAAATCGTCGAGGCCATGGCCATGGGCAAGGCGATCGTGTCGACCACGCTGGGCGCAGAGGGAATAGAAGCTGTGCCCGGGCGCGATATCCTCATCGAGGACCGGCCGGAGGCCTTCGCGGACGCTGTGAACCGTCTGCTTGCTGATCCCGGTTTGGCGGCGCAAATGGGCCAGAGCGCGAGGGAACTGGCGGTGGAGCGATACTCCTGGAGCGGTGCGGCCCACGCGCTCGAGGACTTCTACGGGGAGGTCTTGAAGTCCAGCTCCTAAAGGCAGCGTTCGCCGGACCGGACCACATCGCCCAGCAGTTCGGCTACACGGGGGTCTTGCCCACGGACTCCTGGGGTGCGAGCGGAATTGAGCCGAGCTGAATTGATCAGGGCTTCCCATCCGCTTTATAAAGCTCTGACAGCAAAACCTTCACTGTCTTCGATTCCGCTGCCTAAATAAACCAGTCAGATCGCGCGACGGATTTTTTGCGACTCGACAATGACCCGTTGCGCCCAACGTACTCGGTACCGCGTTTTGTCGCCTGCCACGCATGGTTGATAATGCCGGACAGCGTTGAGGCTTTGGACATAATGACCCTATTGGCGTCGGAGTTGAATGGGGCTTTACCGCTTGATGTATTGCATAGAGTTTGGACCCTTCACTCGCCGGATGGAGGGCACGAAGAAGACAAAGGCCGGTATGTCGTCCTTCTGCAACCCATTCCCAAATAACTGGGGTTCATGTGGACTTCTGATCACCGTCTCTGCCTGCCAAATACATATGGTAAAAAATCCGCGGACTTTCGATGAGATAACGCGAAGCAAGCCGTCGTGGATCGGACAAAAGACGGTGCAACCATTCCAGTCCAGCGCTTTGTATCCAGACCGGCGCGCGCTGTTGTTTTCCGGTAAGAAAGTCGATCGAAGCACCTATACATAATCCGACCCCTCGAGCCTGTGGATGATTAGCAATACGGCAGGCGAGAATTTCTTGCTGCGGCATTCCTACCGCGAGAAAAATCAGCGGAGCTTGTCTTTCGACAACGAACTCGACACATCTTTGGATTTCTTGCTCCGATTTGATGAATCCCATAGGAGGCGTATGAACGGAAATATCGAGGCCCGGATATTTGTCCATCAGCGCCGCGCAATCCGCGGCGGTCGGACCAATAATTGCTATCGCAAGACGCAGTTCTGCTGCACGTGCAATGACCAGAGGCGTCAGATCGCTGCCCGTAATAACGGGCAATGTCTGGCCTTTCAACCGAGCGAGCCGGCTTAGCACGCGGCTATCACAATACACGCGCCACGCCTGCTCGTAGAGCGGTCGAATCCTTTCAGGATCGTCGAGCATTTTAACCATGTGATGGACATTCGGTGTCACCACATATTTAAAACCTCCGCTCGTCTCAGCGAGGATGCTGCAAATAGCTTCTTCAATCGACCCGGCATCAAAACGACACCCAAGGAAATATACGTCTTCTGTCGTTGACATAATTAGCCCCCGCATAATAATTCGAACATACTAGCTTCAGCTCACACGAAGTAAAGCTTCGTCGGCTGTCGCTCCAGCCTTCGCCCGCCTCCGAGACATCCGCCTTCAAGAGAATGCGCGCCTTCATCAGCAATTGCGCTGCCCGATTTCCCGAGCGGATCAAGGACCTAAGCTGGTCACGTTCCTCTAAGCTCAGCCTACAACGTATTTCTTAATGGCGATCTTTTTGCCGGCCACGAATCACCCCCATCGCTGCTTCGAGGCGAAAGAGATGCAGAACCAGCCATCAAAAGCAATGACGGAGGTCACCAGGGCGAGACCCTGGTCGAGCAAGCCGCAAGCAACACGAAAGACGCCGCCGCCTTGGGGCATCGCAACTTCCGCCGGCACCACAGCAGGGATGCGCCCCATCGCGCGGCGCTGCCTTCTTGCGCTTCAATGAGCTTCATGCTTTGAAGTCATGCAATCCCATGTCAAATATTGAACGCATCGTTAAACTGGAAATTATTAGGAGGTGGTCAATGACGTGCATGACTGTGATCACAAAAAGTTACGCGCCTGACTTTGAGCTATGTGCGGCGTTGAACCGGTCGGTGATCGAGAACTCCCCAGACACGATCAAGCATCAAATCATCGTGCCTGAAACGGACCTCAAGCTATTCCGGCGGCTTGCCGGTTCCCGTACTAACATCCTCTGCGACGCTGACTTCCTGCCTCGCATGTTCGTACGCGTGCCGTTCAGCAATATCATGGTCAACCTTGGCCGGCCATTTCCACCCGTGCGCGGTTGGATCCAGCAACAGGTAATTAAGCTGGCCGCGGTTGCAGCTTCGGAAGACGATGCAGTCCTGATGGCCGATTCTGACATCGAGTTCGTTCGGCGGTTTACTGCCGAAATGTTCGTTCAGAATGGCTCGGTGCGCTTCTTCTGCAACCCCAATCAGATCGACGAGCGGCTGTCACGCCATCTGGTTTGGTATAAGGTCGCCCGTGAACTTCTGGGATTGCCGCCTGCAAAGCCACCTTACCCGGACTATATCTCTTCGCCGCTTGCCTGGGACCCGGTGATTGTGAGAAAGATGTTGGCGCAGGTCGCGGCAACGACGGGGCGCCCCTGGCCCACTGCAATTGCCTCGCGTCTCGATTTCTCCGAATGCGTGCTCTATGGCGTGTTCGTCGATGAAGTGATGGGCGCGCCCGCTAACTCATTCGCTTCGACCGACTCGCTTTGCCGCGCTTACTGGGAAAGCACTCCGCTGAACATGGATAGCGCAGAGAATTTTATCCGCAGTTTCCGGCCTATGGACATCGCTGCTGTGATTCAGTCGAAGTCTCGGACACCTATGGCGGTTCGCGAAGCAATCTTCGCCGCCATCCGGACCGCAGAAAATACAGGCCACAAGTTAAATACGCCGACGTAAGTAATTGGATACGGCGACCCGAACGAATGTGCTACTTTCTTTTACTTTGTGCTAGTAGTTTTGCAGTGGTGGAATACGTCGACTACTGAAGGAGAATGGTTCCTCGGGCTCCGATCTAATGTTGGATCGATTGAGGAGGCTGTTTGCAGGATTCTGGCTGAGACGCGGAGGCTTTAAGCATGTGGCGACGCCGCATGTGCGTTAACATGCTCGACACTCCAGCGGCCATACAAGGTTCTACATTGCGCATGGCGTATGTTTTGCGATAGCCGCGCGCTGAGTTGGCTTTACTCGCTCAACGGCAGATCACTGCCCGTCATTACGGGCAGTGATCTGACAGCCAGGCTCAATTCGTGCCGGCTAGGCTGCGTCTTGCGATTGCAATTATCGGTCCGGCTGCGTCGGCTTGCGCGACGCTAAGGGAAAAATATTCAGGTCTGGATATCGCCGTTCACACGCCGCCCGTGGGGTTCACCAAACCGGAGCACGAAATCCGAAAATGTGTCGAGTTCGTCGTCGATAAACAAGCTCCACTAGTTTTCTCGCAGTAGGAATGCCGCAGCGGAGAACCTCGCCTACCACATTGCTGATCACCCACAAACTACAGGGATTGAGTTATGCATAGGTGGCTTCGAAAGCAGGGCGTGCAGTTGTCTGGTGCAAAAGGGTGGATTGAAATGGCTGCATCGCCTACTATCTCATCCGCCACGGATGGCTTCGCGTTATCTTGTTGAGGGTCCTCGGATCTTTCACCATATGTATGGTTCCAGGCATGCCTTGGGCGGAGTAGCGCTGCTGCGCCATCCGAGGGATTAACCCAAGGCGCTGTGCCAAAAGTTTGTCTCCGGTTGCGCTCGATGATACAAAGCCCTCCGGATAGATACTGGACTGACGGAAGAGGGCTATAATGTCCAATGTCGCAACGCTTCCTTTAAAATTTGGCCGGTCTGGATCACAAGCTCCGTTTTTTGACAGATTTTTAATAGTCCCCATTTTGCTGTGCGCTTATACGCAGATAATAGAACCTTTGTTGCTTCGCATTGACACAGGCCCTCTCGTAGGCGGTTCCTGGACTGCGGCACAATACGCGATAGTACTAGCGCCCCGCCTGGACCATAAAGTCTTCATGGGGGCAATGCTAGCGATCTCTGTTATTTTGGTGGCAGGAAGCTGGTCTAGACTTACTTTGCCGCCCCACATTATCTGCCTCTTCGCGTTTTTGGCGTATGCCGGGGCAAGCGTTTTGTGGGCTTTCAAACCCGAATTTTCATCCCTTAGATTTGTTCAGGAAGCGATTCTTATTACATCAGTGGTACTGCCGACGCTACTGGCGACTCGAACAGCCGATCTCATGCGCTGCGTGTTTCTATGCTTCGCATTGGCCGTGATCGTGAATTTCTTTTTCGTACTTGATCAGACCCCGATGATCTTTGGGGTTCAGGATGGGAGGGTAGGTTATATTGGATATTTCGTGTTTAAAGGCCTCTTGGGAGAATGTGCAGCAGTGGCTATGTTGTTGGCACTTCACGAAACATTATATCCCGGTTGGCGGCGCATTTTCGGCGTTATAATTATCGGTCTATCTATATACCTAATTTTTCAAAGCGATTCCAAGGGATCGCTTGGCATTGCCCTCCTTGCTCCGTTGTTGGCTGGATTTACATCACTGATCCGAAAGAAAATGCGGGTTTCCCCAGCGATCGTGCTGTTATCTTTAGCGGCTTTTTACTTCGGGTTGTCCAGCCTAGTCGGCGATCTCATCAATCGCATCTCCTGGAATATGTACGGTAATTATACCTTATCGGGCCGGACTCTTATATGGGACTTCGTGAATTATGAAATCGCGCGTGCGCCGCTCTTGGGATGGGGATACGGATCTTTTTGGCTCATAGGCCCCGATGCGCCCAGCATCGTTGAGGCTCCAGGCTGGATCAAGAACATGCCATGTGGCCACAGCGGCTATTTGGATACGATCGTGGAAATGGGGTACGTTGGCCTCGTCTTCCTCATAATCTTCATTCTCACAACTCTGCGCGCCATTGGCCAAGTGGTGGACCGCGACCCCACCCGGGGATGGTTTCTGCTCTCAATTGCCTTCTATGTTATACTCACGAACATAATAGAAACCGCGTGGATGCAGGGCTGCAATACCTTATGGCTTATGTTTTTGTTTGTCGCCGCTGAAACTGGCCGATATTGCCGGTATTTCCCTCCCTGTTTGTCTGAGCCGATGCGTCGAGGCTCCAATTCGGAACAGAGTTCAACCCCAGCGCGGCCGGCATGGCACGCTCCGACCCGTGGAGGCCTCGGGTTGAATACCCGGTTTAAGGTCTAAAAGGCGGCTGCGCGTTCGCCGCTGACCTGCTCTCCGAAAATGCCTCCGCTTTTCGTTAGGGTCCGCTCGTGAGAAGAAGATGCTTAGGCGTCGTCGTCGATATCTCGCTCTCTGGCGTCCGCGCCGCCCGCGAACGCGACCGCATCCCAGGGCATCATAGGCGCGTCATCTTTTTGTCTGAAGTCAGTTGGGCCGCATCTTTTTTCATGAGGTCCTGAATCAGCAGCACTTGAAGCGTCGGTTGCCGATGCTATGCTTGCGCGGCCTGTTCGAGCGCCGCGATATCGAATTTGGTCATTTGCATCATGGCGCTGAACACGCGGTTTTTCACGTCCGGCGCCGACGTGCTCATGAGTTCGATGAAACGCCGTGGCACGATCTGCCACGAAAATCCCCAACGATCCTTGAGCCATCCGCACCGGCTTGTCGTGCCGCCTTCGGACATGTGGGTCCAAAGGCGGTCGACCTCCGCCTGGTCGTCGCAGTAGATGGTGAAGGAGACGCTTTCATTGGGCCTGAACAGCGGACCGCCGTTTAGCGCCAAAAAGTCCATTTCGCCGAGCCTGAAGCTTACGAGCATCACGCTTCCTTCCGGACCTGGCCCCGATTTTCCATATCGCTCCACGCCGAGAATTTTCGAGCCGGGGATCGCTTTGATGTAGTGCTGAACGGCTGCTTCAGCGTCCTTATCGAACCACAGCGTCGTTGAAAGCTTCGAAGGATGGGTCACAGCATCTCCTATTTCGTGTTCGACAATAGGCGGAAGTGCCCGCCTTGCGGGTCGAAGGCATGAAGGATCCATTGGCCGCCCGGTACATCAAGCACCGTCGCAACTGTGCCGCCTGCATCGCGGATGCGCTGCGCCGCCCCATCGATGCCGTCGACCACAAAATAGTAGAGCCACACGGGTCGCGGCATCGTATCCATCTTTCTCATCATTTCGCCAACGTTTTTGCCGTCGATCTGAAAGAGTTGATAGACGCCGGCCGGCGGGCCCATGTCGAATGCTCGCCCTTTTGTCCAGCCGAACATTTTGGAGTAGAAGTTCCACGCCGTGTCGAGATCGCCGGCATGCAATTCGTTCCAGCCAACCGTGCCGGGAGCGCCTTCGGCAGGCCATGTGCGCTCCTCTTTGGAAAGAGGCTGCATGATATTGAGGACCGCGCCGTCAGGATCGGCAATGACCGCCATGCGGATGGTGTCTTCAATATGCCAAGGTTGCCGCAGGACCCTGCCGCCAAGTTGCACAACCTGGCTGCAGGCGGCGTCGACATCGGGAGTGTAGACATACCCGTACCAAGACGGCGGCATGCCCTTAAGATGCTCGGGTATCTCCATGATACCGCCGACGCCGTGCTCTCCGACAAGGGTCACGTGGTAGCCGGGATCTTGCGAGGAGAAATTCCAGCCAAGGACCTTCTGATAGAATGCCTTGGCGCCTTCCACATCGGTCGTCATCAAGTCGTGCCAGACGAAGGGGTTCTGCATCGTCGTTTTTCCTCCCTGGTATGAGCAGAAACTCGATATAGGGGAAAAATACGAGCTGACATCGTCGGCCAACAAAATCTTACGCTGAGCTCGGCATTAGTTATCTTTTTAAATAAAAGGGAAAGCACTGCTTAAGCTTCTCCTCCACGCCAGCGCGTTGATAGTCTCTGACCTGATGGGTTTGGAGCTACCTGAAAAGCGCCGTTCATGCTTCCGGAGACGATCTGGAAGAAATGGCGCGACTGGTCATGTAAAAATCGAACGTCGTGGCTCTCGATGTCGGTTGTGGTGGAGGTCATGCTGCATTTCGCCTTGCCCCCGATGAAAGCCGTCCTCAAGGTGCCGCAGGCTCAAACACTCAGAACCGAGCGGGAAATCGCGCCCCTGCCGATAGCGAGCGCTTACGGCGTGGGCGCGATTTGCTGAGTTAGATGCCCTTTTTGCTGATGGCGTCTGCGATATCGGTGAGGATGAGCGGATCGTCGATGGTGGCCGGAACGGTCCAGGTGTCGTGGTCGGCGATCTTTTTGATCGTGCTGCGCAGGATTTTGCCGGAGCGGGTCTTGGGAAGGCGATCGACCACAACCACCGTCTTGAAGGCAGCGACAGGCCCAATCTTGTCGCGCACCCGCTGAACGATTTCTTTTTCGACTTGCTCGTGGGGAGTTGTCACCCCTGCTTTCAAGACCACAAACCCGCAAGGAACCTCGCCTTTGAGGGTATCCTTGAGGCCGATGACTGCACATTCTGCAACCCCTGGATGTGCGGACAGCACCTCCTCGATACCGCCCGTCGAGAGGCGGTGGCCTGCAACATTGATGATGTCGTCCGTCCGCCCCATGATGAAAACATAACCGTCATCGTCCTTATAGCCTGCGTCGGCGGTCTTATAATAACCGGGAAAGTCGGTCAGGTAGCTGTCGCGCATGCGCTTGTCTTGCCGCCAGAGTGTCGGCAGGTTTCCTGGCGGGAGCGGCAAGCGGATGACGATGGAGCCCATGGTGCCTGGGCCGATCGGTTGTCCCTGTGCATCGACGACCTGAACGTCGTAACCCGGCATGGCTACGGTGGGCGAGCCATACTTGATGGGTAATAGACCGAGCCCGATGGGGTTTGCGGCGATGGGCCAGCCAGTCTCGGTCTGCCACCAGTGGTCGATGACGGGCACGCCCAGCATGTGCTCTGCCCACTGCACCGTATCGGGGTCGGCGCGCTCGCCGGCCAGGAAAAGCGAGCGCAAGGTCGAAATGTCGTACCGCTTCAGATGGTCGCCGCCAGGGTCTTCTTTCTTGATGGCGCGAAACGCGGTGGGCGCGGTGAAAAGGCTCACGACCTTGTGCTCCGAGATCACACGCCAGAAGGCGCCCGGATCGGGAGTCCCAACCGGCTTGCCTTCGTAGACGAGCGCCGTAGCGCCGTGGAACAACGGCCCGTATGCTATGTAGCTATGCCCCACAGCCCAGCCGACGTCAGAGGCGGCCCAAAACACTTCGCCCGGCGCAACGCCGTAAATGTTGTCCATGGTCCAGCTCAGCGCCACCAGGTGGCCGCCATTGTCGCGCACCACGCCCTTGGGGATGCCAGTCGTGCCTGAGGTATAAAGAATGTAGAGCGGGTCTGTTGCGGCGATTTCCGTGCAGTCGGCTTGTTCGCCTGCGGCTTTGGCGCTTTGAACTGCCTCGGCCCAGTCATGGTCCCGGCCCTCCAGCAAAGGCACTTTTTCCGTGCCCCGTTGCAACAGGAGAACAAATGTCGGTTTCTCGGCGGCCAGTCTTATCGCTTCATCAAGCAGCGGCTTGTAAGCCACGACGCGGCCAGGTTCGAAGCCGCATGAGGTGGTTAGGATAAGCTTTGGCGCGGCATCGTCGAGGCGTTTGGCCAGTTCGTTGGGTGCGAATCCGCCGAACACGACCGAATGGATGGCGCCGATCCTGGCGCAGGCGAGCATAGCGAAGATCGCTTCCGGCGTCATGGACATATAGACGATGACACGGTCGCCTTTCTCAACGCCAAAGCGTTTCAACACTGCGGCAAGCGTTGCCACTTCCTCTAACACCTGACGATAGGTGAAAGTCTTCTTCGTCTGCGTGATGGGGCTATCGTAAATCAGCGCCAACTGGTCGCCGCGGCCTTTCGCGACATGCCGGTCAACGGCGTTGTAGCAGGTGTTGCAGGTGGCATCGGGAAACCAAAGGCCGTAAGTGCCCGCGTCGGGCTGATAAATCTCTTTTGGAGCTTTGATCCAATCCACGCGCTCGGCCGCTTTGCGCCAGAAGCCTTCCGGATCTGTCTGCCAGTTTTGATAGGCCTCTGCGTATTCGCTGCCCATGGTATTTCCTTCCCAGGCTTGCCGTGAGCTCTTTGCTCCGGTTTTTTTGCGGCTCAGAATCCGTGGTGCTTGGCGGCGAGCCAAGGCAGGATGCCCGAAAAGTCCTTCCCGGCGCCGCCCTCGGCTACGAAGCGCGCATACAGATCCGCCGCTGCATGGCCCAAAGGAGTCGCCGCGTCGGCGCTTTCCGCAGCGGTCTGGCTCAACCCCAGATCTTTCAGCATCAAAGGTGCGGCGAACCCAGGCTTATAATCGTTATCGGCCGGCGACTTTGGTCCGATGCCTGGGGCCGGACAGTAGGTGTTCAGCGACCAGCATTGACCCGATGACGTTGATACTACATCGAACATGGCTTGGCGATCGAGCCCCAGCTTGTCGGCAAGGACGAACGCTTCGCAGACAGCGATCATGGAAATGCCAAGCACCATATTGTTGCAGATTTTGGCGGCCTGGCCCGCGCCTGCGTCGCCGCAATGCACGATGTTTTTGCCCATGGCCGCTAGCAGAGGTCGCGCCGCTTCGAACGCTTCCTGGGTTGCCCCCACCATGAAGGTGAGCGTGGCGGCGGCAGCGCCCCCGACCCCGCCGGAGACGGGCGCATCCACGGACTTCAAGCCCGCGTTAGCTGCGGCGGCATGCGCCTCGCGCGCGCTTTCCACATCCACCGTTGAGCAGTCGATCAGCGTTGCGCCTTGCTTGGCCGCGGGCACCACTTGTTCATAAACCTTTAGCAGAATGGCGCCGCTGGGCAGCATGGTGATAACCGCATCGGCCTCGCGGACCGCCTCTTGAACACTAGCCGCTAGGCTTATTCCAGCCGCTTTCACACCCGCAGCGACGCTTGGCGCGGTATCGAAACCCGCCACTTGATGTCCAGCCTTGAGGAGGTTCGAAGCCATCGGCAGGCCCATATTGCCGAGGCCGATAAAAGCAACTTTGCTCATGGTGCGTTTCCCCTTGTGATTGTTATTCCTGAGTGCGAAGGCGACTCAGCGCGCTTCCTATTTTGCCGCCTCGGGCACAAGCTTAAGCTCACGGTCTCCGAGCGGGGCGAGCAAGGCTTCTACGCGCGCCGGATCGAGGTCCTCCAGCCGCGCGGGCGTCCAATTGGGCTTTCTGTCCTTGTCGATGACCGCGGCGCGTATGCCTTCCAAAAACTCTGCCATCTCTTGCGAGCGGTAGGTGAAGCGGTACTCCTGGCGAAGGCACTCCTCCAGCGTTGGCAGGCTTCGCGCCCGCCGCACAGCTTCGAAGGCGGTTGCGACCGAGAGCGGAGAATTGCGCCGGATGGTTGCGACTGCCCGGATCGAAAACGGGGTTCCGGCGGATTCCAGGGCTTTCACTGTGGCAAGCGCGTCCGCGCCTGCGAACAGCTCGTTGATTTCGGCAAGGTGCGTCTTCAGATCGCTCGAAGGCGGCTCCTGGGAAAGAGGGTCGGCGGCCGAGGGATCGCCGGTTTCGCAAAGCGCTGCGATGGCCGCCGCTTTCTGAGAGCTGGGAAGGTAGAGATCCGCAAAACCCGCAAAAATTGCATCCCCCGGGCTCATGCGCGCAGAGGTCATGGCGAGGTATTCGCCGCAGTGGCCCGGTGCGCGCGACAGGAGAAAGGTGCCGCCCACGTCGGGGATGAGCCCGATCCCGGTTTCGGGCATGGCCACCATGGAGCGTTCCGTCACGATGCGGTGCGAGCCGTGGGCCGAGACGCCCACTCCGCCGCCCATGACAATGCCGTCCATGAACGCAACAAAAGGCTTCCCATAGCGATGGATCTTCGCATTCAGACGGTACTCGTCGCTCCAGAAGCGGCGGCCGTAATCGTAGTCGCCCGCGCGCCCCTTCTGATACAGCTCGGTAATGTCGCCCCCGGCGCAGAAGGCCTTTTCCCCGGCGCTATCGACAACGACAACGTGGGCCTCACCGTCGCAGGCCCAGGCATCGAGCGCCTTTTCGATGGCGAGCGCCATCTCCCAGGTGAGCGCATTCAAAGCAGCGGGCCGGTTCAACGTAATGCGCCCGGCGCGCTGCTGCTTGCGAATGAGGACATCGTGTTGTTCGCTCATGCGCCTCTCTCCGCCAGTAAGGTCCGCGCCGTGATCATGCGCATGATTTCGTTCGTGCCTTCCAGGATCTGGTGGACGCGCAAGTCGCGCACGATTTTCTCGATGCCGAAGTCGGCGAGATAGCCGTAACCGCCGTGGATTTGCAGCGCCTCGTTGGCCACCTCGAAGGCGGCGTCGGTTACAAAGCATTTGGCCATGGCGCAGAATTTGGTGGCGTCCGGCGCACCTTGATCCAGCTTCCAAGCTGCCTGGCGCAAGAAGATACGGCCCGCCTGCAGCGCGATTTCCATGTCGGCGAGCTTGAACTGCAGCGCTTGGAAATGATCGAGCGTCTTGCCGAAGGCTTTGCGCTCCGCGGCATACACCAAGGCCTTATCGAGGGTTGCTTGCGCTCCGCCAAGCGAGCAGGCCGCGATGCTGAGCCGGCCGCCGTTCAGCCCTTGCATGGCGTATTTGAAACCGTCGCCTTCCATACCGATAAGATTTTCGGCTGGCACCTTGCAATCGTCGAACTGTACGAGTGCGGTCGGCTGCGCGTTCCAGCCCATCTTTTTCTCGTTCGCGCCGAAGCTGAGGCCGGGGGTGCCTTTTTCGACCAGGACGGCGGAGATGCCGGAAGGGCCAGGCCCGCCTGTCCGGCACATCACGATGTAAACGTCAGATACTCCGGCCCCGGAAATGAAAGCCTTGGAGCCGTTCAGCACGAGGTGATCGCCTTGACGGACTGCTGTCGTTCTGAGCGCCGCTGCGTCCGAGCCGGACCCCGGCTCGGTGAGGCAGTAGGAGGCGATGGCATCCATATGCGCCAGCTTCGGCACAAAGGCCGCCCGCAACTCCTCGCTGGCGAATTTGTCGATCATCCACGTACACATGTTGTGGATGGAGAGGAACGCCGCGATGGAGGGGCACCCCATCGCCAATCCTTCGAAGGCGAGCACCGCATCAAGCCGGCCAAGCCCGGTACCGCCGCATTCTTCGCGTGTGTAAATCGCGCCAAGACCAAGGCTGGCGGCTTCCTTCAGCACCTCGATGGGAAAGGTCTTGGTCTGATCCCAGTGGGCGGCACCCTGGCCGAGACGCTCCAGCCCAAAGGTCTTGGCCATTTCGTAGATGGCGGTTTGTTCGTCGCTCAATTCAAAATTCAACATGCCCCGCCATTCCATGACTTCTCTTTGTCAACTCGGCGCTCGAAGCGGCCGCCCTAAGCAAAGTTCGCCGGAGGTCGCCGCCGCTGTCATCCCGGAACTTGATTACCCGGATGTTTCCGCCAATTCCGTCCCTTCGTCATGGCCGCCCTTGGAGGCGGCCATCCAGAAAATCACAAGGTATTTCAAGTTATGACTGGATGGCCGGGTCAAGCCCGGCCATGACGTTGGAGCGGAAATTCGCCTATGTTTTCACGGCCTCTTCTGCTGACGGAAACATCCGGGTAATCAAGTCCCGGAAAGGCTTTATCCGGGATCGTAACAAGTTGAAGCGCTTGATTTTTTGCGATCCCGGCTCGCGCTTCGCTTGGCCGGGATGACGATCCGTTGGGCAGATCAGCGAAGTTTACTCAGACGTGCAAACGCTTCGAGCAAGAATTCCAGCATAACCGGATCAGGACATGGTCGGGATCACGAAGCTGGCCCCCTCCTTTACGCCGGAAGGCCAGCGCGAGGTCACCGTCTTGGTGCGCGTGTAGAAACGGAAAGCGTCCGCGCCGAACTGGTTCAGGTCGCCAAAGCCGGAGCGTTTCCAGCCGCCGAAGGTGAAATAGGACACAGGCACCGGGATCGGCACGTTCACGCCCACCATTCCGACGTTAATGCGGCTCACGAAATCGCGGGCCGTGTCTCCGTCGCGGGTGAAGATGGCGACGCCGTTGCCGTATTCGTTGCGCATGGGCAGTTCGAGCGCCTGCTCATAGGTGCCGGCGCGCACCACCGACAAGACGGGGCCGAAAATCTCGGTCTTGTAAATATCCATCTCGGGCGTCACGTGATCGAAAAGACTGGCGCCGACGAAGAACCCTTCTTCGTAACCTTGCAGCGAGAAGCCGCGCCCGTCGACCACGAGTTTTGCCCCTTCGGAAATGCCCTTATCGATGAGGCCGAGCACGCGCTGCTTGGCTTCGCGAGCCACCAGAGGGCCGAAATCGATGTTCTCGCTGGTGTAAGGCCCGATCTTGAGGCGCTCCACCTTGGAGATCAGCTTGTCGATGAGGCGATCTGCAGTTTCCTTGCCGATCGGCACGGCCACGGAAATGGCCATGCAGCGCTCGCCTGCCGCCCCATAGCCTGCTCCGACAAGCGCATCGGCGGCCTGGTCGAGATCGGCATCCGGGGCGATCAGCATATGGTTTTTTGCACCCCCGAAACATTGGACCCGCTTACCGGCAGCGCAGCCGCGGGTGTAGATGTATTCGGCGATGGACGTGGAGCCGACAAAGCCCACGGCAGCAATGTCCCGGTCGTCCAGGATCGCGTCGACGGCCTCTTTATCGCCGTTCACCACGTTCAAAATGCCGTCTGGAAGCCCCGCCTCTTGCATAAGCTCGGCAAGCATGATTGGCACGCTTGGTGTCCGCTCCGACGGTTTCAAGATGAATCCGTTACCGCAGGCGATGGCGGGGCAGAATTTCCACATGGGGATCATTGCGGGAAAGTTGAACGGCGTGATGCCCGCGACCACCCCCAGCGGTTGGCGCATGGAGTAGATATCGATACTGGGCCCGGCCCCTTCCGAAAACTCGCCTTTCAAAAGGTGCGGAGCGCCGATGCAAAACTCCGCCACTTCAAGGCCGCGGATCACGTCCCCCTTGGCGTCGGGCAGCGTTTTGCCGTGTTCGCGCGACAGCGCCTCGGCCAGCTTGTCGATATCGCGGTTCAACAGCCGGACGAACTCCATCAGAACCCGTGCGCGCTTTTGCGGATTTTGCCCCGCCCAGCCAGGCTGAGCCGCCTTGGCCACCTCCACCGCGGCGCGGACTTCATTCTTGCTTGCGAGCGCCAGCTTCTTTTCGGCTTTTCCGGTTGCCGGATTGAAAACATCGCTGAAGCGGCCTGACGTTCCGGCGACCCTTTTGCCCGCAATGAAATGGCCGATTTCCATTCTTGTTTCCTCCGTTTGCTCTTGGGCGAACTGTCAATGATAGCTTTCATTCAATATGCCGTTGCAAAAATACGCGGCGCAAGGCGAATGATTGCACCTATAGAATGCAAATTTGCATTTAAACGGTGCGCCCAATGCCCTCCTCACTCAACTGGGATGATTTTAAGTATTTCCTTGCCCTGGCCCGCCGGGGCCGCCTGAAGCTGGCAGGGGGCGATTTGGGGGTGGATCAGGCAACCGTGGGCCGCCGTATCGTGGCTCTTGAAGACGCGCTTGGGGATCGATTGTTCGAGAAGACAGCAAAGGGGTACGAGCTCACCGAGACAGGCCATCGCCTTTTGCCGCTCGCGGAGCAAATGGAGAGCCAGGCTCTAGCGGCCAAGGAGGCGCGAAGTGCAACAACGGCCAACATCTCCGGGAGCGTACGAGTTGGGGCTCCTGTTGCGGCCGGCTCCTACCTGATTTCCGCTACCGCGGCCGAGCTCATCAAACGGCATCCAAAGCTTGAAATTCAAATCGTCGCTGTGCCGCGTGTGTTCAATTTGTCCGTTCGAGAAGCCGATTTTGCCATCTCGGTGTCGCGGCCAGATCGCGGGCGTCTCGTTTCGCGGAAAATTGCTGATTACGTCCTGCGACTGTATGCGCACGAAGACTACCTCAGCGCCCGGCCGCCGATTACGAGCGTCGCCGACCTTGGCCGGCACCATGGCATCGGCTACATTTCCGATCTCATCTTCGACAAGGAACTGGATTACGTTCCCAATATCGATCCGAAGTTGCGTCCCCGGCTGACGAGTTCGAACTTGATCGTGCAGCTGCAGTGCACGCTCGAAGGCGGCGGCCTCTGCATTCTGCCCGACTTCGTGGCGCGAAAGCATGCTTGCCTGCGGCCCGTGCTCGAAGAAACGGTGATTTTGAAGCGCTCGTTTTGGCTTGTCATCCATGAAGACCTCGCCAAGGTAGAGCGGATCCGGCTGGTGGCAGAGAGTTTCGCTGAAGCCATCCGGCTCCGCGCGGGGATCGCCCCAAGCCATGACGCGGAAATTCGATAAGTGTTCAGGAAAGGGAACCAGTTCGTACGTTGGTAAGAGCAAAAAGTTTCAGTTTCTGATCGATCACCGCATTTCCTCCTGCGGGGATGAAGAGTGGTTATACAGCAATGCTGGGTACGATCAAAATACTGGCCAAATACGCGGAGTTTTCGTGTGTAGCGAGTCATGTGAAGGCCGTGATTGCGAGCTCTATGCCGCAAAGGACCTCGCTCAACCCGTAGTTTTTCTTCTCGATATGGAAATTGAGCTAAGCAAACTTCGCTGATCTGGCCAACGGATGCCACTGGCTCCGCACTTCGTCATCCCGGCCAAGCGAACGCGTGCCGGGATCGCAGAAAGGCAGGTGATTCAATTTGTTATGATCCCGGATCTTTTTTCACGGGCCGGTCGCGCTCCGGCGGTTTCGGACCATGGACTCTTCAAACACTGAGGTAGAAAAATTTCAGCACATGCTTGAGCTTTGTTCGCAGTGCTTTAGAGGGAATTGAAGCGGTAGCCTCTTTCAAAGGTGCTTTCCGTCTCACCGCGAGGCCAATGCAAGCGGCTGCTTGTGCGGCTGTAACGTTTGGCGCCAAGGCAGCGTGCCATAGCGCCATCCAGACGAGCGACGCATGCCGGCAGTGGGCTGAGGAGGTTGCATCGAAAATGAAGTTCCAATGCGCCGTGCTGCGGTTCATTTCAGTCTCGGCTTGCAGATAGCTTTGTGCCCTCCCTCTATCGGAAGCGTCATTGAGAAGCTGTTCAACGGCGCGCCTTGTTTTTTCATCTCGGAAGTTCCAAACCGGCTCGCTGGCGGCATTGCTTCGCATTGCTTTTGCTCGACGTTTATCGAGCATTTTGCTGCATGCCTCCTCGAGCCTGCCCCAGACCAGCGCGTCCCGTCGCAGTACCGCTGCATTGTGAAAGGCTTGGCGCAACTCGTCGGTTTGGGCCTCGGCAAGACGCGATATTGTCTCCGTGAAACTTGCCGGTGACTGCGAACGAAAGGAAGGATTGGACATGAGGCCCATGCGACGATCCTCGGTTTATAAATCGGGATACTCCCACATCCTTTGGCGCGATTCGGCATGCAGGCCGAATGCTGCCCGAGGACAGTCCACAACCTAAACGGGAGATATTTGGGGGAGGCAAGCCCATAACAAGCCGGGCGCCATCGCCGCATTCCGAAAATGCGCCAGAGGAGCGGGTAGCACGGTTGTACTGACGTGACTACCGCAGCGTGCGCAAAATCGGAACCGGTTGCGACGCAATTTTTCTTAACGGCTGGGACTACCGCAGAGCATTTCGGGCGGCGATCATGGCGGCGGGGCGGGATGCGTCAGGAAGCCTTTGCCAAACCGGCCATCGCCATCTTGACGCTCGCCACGCGCGTTTTCGTAAACATTTCGTTCACGGCGTCGAGCCTTCATACTTATGTGGTTAACAGAAGCGCGCCGGAATTATTTCCCACCGGGTGTTGGTAAAAAAGTTCTTTATTCGGCGCGAAACGGAGGAAAGCCGCGCCTAAGGCCGGACAAAGGGAGTCTACTGTAAGCCATTGAAATTGCTATAGTTTTTATTGTTAACAAATTACCCATTAAATAAAATCTAATGCCGGAATTTTTCCATTTACTGGGACGAGCAAAAGTCCGTTAAATATGTTTTGAAATCGCGAATTAACGCTTGGAAGAGCCGGAACTGCACGGCGCAGGCAGCGGCGATGGCGTCCCGTTCTGTCATTTTTACAAGCATTATCAATGGCTTGAACGCGCCCAAGCTGCGTTAACCTGGCATCAAGGCGATTTCGCTGAAGATCCTTCAGAAGGCTGAAGATCTTTCAGAAGAAGGAATGCCGCCATTTGCAGGAGCATCCAAAATGGACCACCGCTTCCGATTAAACGCACGATGCCCTAACAACTAGTGTTCTGACCCGTTGGCAAATCAGATTCCATGCCGGGATGCGAAGGGCGAGTGGCCCGGCATCTCGATGTTCACGTCATTTGCGATAACTACCGGACCCCCAAAGACCAAGGAGGTTCAGGCATGGCTGGCACCCCGACCGGGCGCTAGAATGGAGAGCCAACTTGATGGCGGTGCCTATTTTGTCAGGGGCCTTCAACCGTCAAGTTTAGCTAAAGCATTGATTTTATGGTGCCGGCTGAGGGATTTGAACCCCCGACCTTCGGTTTACAAAACCGCTGCACTACCACTGTGCTAAGCCGGCAAAAGGAGCAGTCTGCGACTTCTGTAACAAATCCACCGCCTCAAGGCAACATGGTAACCCAATCCGTCCCGGATCGCTCCCGTGATCTCGCCGGTTGCTCGTCTTGCAGGGAAGCCCGCGCGCGCCTAATGTCCAAGCCGTTACCTTTGTGTATTGGGCGGAGCTGCCAGCAATGCGGCTCCCGGAGGCCATCGCCGAATGACAAGCCGTTTGCGCATAGCGTGCGCGCAGTTGAATCCCGTCGTCGGAGACTTGAGCGGCAACGCGGCATTGGCGCGATCGGCATGGGAGGAGGCGCGGAGGCAGGATGCAGACCTCGTCGTTTTCTCCGAGCTGTTCATAGCGGGTTATCCCCCCGAAGATCTCATCTTGAAGCCGTCGTTCGTGCAGGCTTGCATGGATACGGTGCGGGAACTTGCCAAGATCACGGCAGAGGGCGCCCCAGCCCTTGTGGTCGGAACGCCCTGGTGCGAAAACGGAAAAGCTTACAACGCCGTCGCTCTCTTGGCCGCTGGCAAGGTCGAGGCTGTGCGCTACAAGGTCGACCTGCCGAATTACAGCGTCTTTGACGAAAAGCGGGTTTTCGCGCCTGGAGCGCTGCCGGGGCCCGTTAATTTCAAGGGCGTGCGGCTCGGCATTCCGATCTGCGAGGATATCTGGACGGACGCCGTGACCGAATGCCTTGCCAAAAGCGGGGCGGAAATCCTGATCGTCCCCAATGGCTCGCCTTTTACGCTGAAGAAGCGCGAGCAGCGTGAAAACGTCACTGTGGCGCGCGTAGCGGAAACGGGCTTGCCACTTCTCTATGTCAATCAGGTTGGGGGGCAGGACGAGCTTGTTTTTGATGGCGCGTCGTTCGCCCTCAATCGCGGAGGAAAGCTCGCGGTGCAATTGCCGGGATGGGAAACGGCTGTTTGTGTCACGGAATGGCAGCGCGAAGCCGATGGCTGGGCATGTCAGCCGGGGCCGCTGGCCGTGGTCGAAGAAGGAGCCGAGGCGGCCTACCTCGCCTGCGTGCTGGGCTTGCGGGATTATGTTGAGAAAAATCGCTTTCCCGGCGTGGTGCTTGGCCTTTCCGGGGGCGTCGATTCCGCCCTTTGCGCGGCCATGGCGGTCGATGCGCTCGGCGCCGCGCGCGTTCACTGCCTGATGCTGCCCTATCGGTTCACTTCGAACGCTTCGCTCTCGGATGCGGCGGCCTGCGCCGAGGCGCTCGGTTTGCGCTACGACATCGTGCCCATCCACAGCGCCGTCGAAGGGTTCGATGCGATGCTGAAGCCGATGTTTGAAGGCACCGAGCGCGGCATAGCGGAGGAGAACCTGCAGTCGCGCATTCGCGGCACCACGCTGATGGCCGTATCAAACAAATTCGGTGGAATGGTCGTCACGACAGGCAACAAGTCCGAGGTCTCCGCCGGCTATGCAACGCTTTACGGCGACATGAATGGCGGCTTCAATCCCATCAAGGATCTTTACAAGACGCAGGTTTACGCGCTGTCGCGGTTGCGGAATGGCACGCTTCCGAAGGCCTGCCTCGGCCCCGCGGGCATCGTCATCCCCCAAAATATAATCACCAAAGCTCCCACCGCCGAATTGCGTGAGAACCAGACCGACCAGGATTCGCTGCCGCCTTACGATGTGCTCGACGATATCCTCGAATGCCTCGTCGATAGGGAGGAGCCGCTTTCGGAGATCGTGAAGCGCGGACATTCGTCTGAGACTGTCCAAAAAGTGGAGCGACTATTGTATCTTTCAGAGTATAAGCGGCGGCAGTCTGCTCCGGGCGTCAAAATTACTGAACGAAATTTCGGCCGGGACCGCCGCTACCCCATCGTCAATCGCTTCCGCGAGTTGCTCTGAAAAAATGAAACATGACGTCATCGCGGAAAGGCGTGTGCGCCTTATGCGCGATCTTCAGTATGTTGTTTGGATATTTTGCATCGTTTCGGGTCAGTACCCCCCTATGGCTTTAATCCTATAACAGCCTTGGGCTAAAACTATAGCTCCGCGTGGGGGACCAGAAGGAGCCTCCCGCACCGCCACCTCAAGATCTATTTATGTTAGCTGCGGCTAGGATCGCGTGATCCTTCGTGATAATGGTAGATGTTGTCAGCTCTCGTTGCTTCGGCTCTTCCTGGAGAAAGAAGAAGCCATGGCCCAAACAATCAGCAAAGCTGCAACCGGCATCGATGGCTTGGATGATGTGCTCGCGGGCGGATTTCGGCGCGGGCGTGTTTTCCTGCTGGAAGGTGATCCCGGTACTGGGAAGACAACTATTGCTTCGCAGTTTCTGATTAAAGGGGCCAAGGAAGGTCAAAAAGGGCTATATATAACGCTTTCGGAGACAGAGGACGAACTCCGAGAAAGCGTGGCTTCTCACGGCTTGAGCTTTGGCGACGAAATAGAAGTGTTTGAGCTGCTGCCGCCGGAAAGCCTCCTTGACGAGAACCAGCAGCAAAGCCTTCTTTACTCATCCGATCTCGAACTTGGCGAGACGACTAAGCGGATTTTGGAGGCCGTTGAACGCGTAAAACCTGATAGGATTGTTCTCGACAGCTTGTCGGAAATCCGGCTTCTTGCACAAAGCTCTCTCCGCTACCGGCGGCAAATCCTTGCCCTCAAGCACTATTTCGCCCGCCAAAACGCAACGGTGCTGTTGCTTGACGATTTAACGTCGGAAGCGACGGACAAGACCGTTCACAGCGTCGCCCATGGTGTGATCCGCCTCGAAGAACTTTCGCCAACCTATGGAGCCGAGCGACGGCGGCTTCGCGTTCTAAAATACCGTGGTCAGCGTTTTCGTGGCGGCTACCATGACTTTACAATCGCGACGGGCGGTGTGCAGGTGTTTCCACGCCTGGTTGCGGCCGAGCATAAGGCTGCGTTCAAACCCACTACGCTTCCGACCGGCATTCCAGAACTCGACGCCTTGCTCGGCGGCGGGATCGAAAGCGGCTCAAGCACGTTGATACTAGGTCCGTCCGGCACGGGAAAGTCGCTGCTTGCGATTACCTTCGTCTTAGCCGCCGTTCGCCGCGGCGAGCGCGCCGCTATGTTCATCTTCGACGAGGAACTTGGCCTTCTCTTCAACAGGGCTAAGGGAGTCGGGTTGGACCTGGAAGCCATGATCGGGGCAGGAAGTCTGATTGTGGAACAGGTCGATGCAGCCGAATTGACGCCGGGCGAATTTTCGCATCGAGTGCGCCGGTGCATCGAAAAACACGGGACGCGAGCGGTCGTGATCGATAGCTTGAACGGTTATCAAGCTGCGATGCCGGAAGAACGGTCCCTGATCTTGCATATGCATGAACTGCTGCAATTTCTGAACCGGCAAGGCGCAACCACATACCTCACCGTTGCTCAGCATGGCCTGGTCGGCGACATGCAAACGCCGGTCGACATCACCTATCTAGCAGATACGGTGATCCTCTTACGCTATTTCGAAGCGTTCGGCCGTGTGCGGCGCGCCATTTCCGTTGTGAAAAAGCGAACAAGCAGCCACGAAGATACGATCCGCGAGTATCGCATTGGCAAAGGCGGACTTGAGTTTGGCGAAGCGCTCACCGATTTCCAGGGCATTTTACGCGGCGTTCCCGCCTTCATCGGCAGCGCTCCGCCTTCCCTCACGGAAGGCGGCTAGATTGCAATGCCCTACAGCTCCGAACGCGCTCTGATTTTGGCATCGGTAGGCAGGGATGCAGCCCTTGCGGCGGCGATCCTGGCGGAGGCTAAGATCGAGGCTCTGCCCTGCAAGAACGTGCCGGACCTCGTAACAGAGTTGCGGAAGGGCGCCGGTTTTGCCGTGGTAGCAGAGGAAGCGTTCCGCGGCGCCGACCTCCTCAGTCTTTCGACTTTTCTTAAGCGCCAGCCCGAATGGTCAGATTTTCAGTTTATTCTTTTGACCTTTCGAGGTGGCGGCCTCGAACGCAATCCTGCCGCCGCCCGGTTTCTTGACGTCCTCGGTAATGTCACATTTCTTGAGCGCCCTTTCCATCCCACCACCCTTGTAAGCTTGGCACAGGCTGCCCTTAGAGGGCGCCGTCGGCAATATGAGGCTCGCAAAAGGCTCATCACCATTCGAGAGAGCGAGCGCCGTTTCCGGCAGGTCACGGAATTGCTGCCGCAGCTCGTCTGGACCTGCGCGGCCGATGGCTCTTGCGATTATCTCAGCCCGCAGTGGTACCGTTATACCGGCGGGAGCGAGGGGGAACAGCTAGGCTATGGGTGGCTGGAACAACTGCATCCGGACGACCGTGAGCGCGTCATGGCGCAGTGGCAGGCTACCGCGGCTAAAGGTGAAAATTTTGATTTGGAGTTCCGTATCCGCCGCTACGATGGGGCCTATCTATGGTTCCGCACCCTGGCCGTGCCTCTTCGCGACGAAGCAGGCAACATTGTCAAATGGTTCGGCAGCAACATAGACATCGATGAGAATAAACAAGCTGAGGAGAAGCTCGCGACGAGCGAGGAACGGCTCCGTGCGTTTATGACAGCAACTTCCGACGTGGTGTATCGTATGAACCGTGATTGGAGTGAGATGCGCGCACTTGATGGGCATGGCTTTCTTTCAAGTACGCTGATGCCTACCCGCTCATGGCTCGACCAATACATTTTGGCCGACGACCAACCCTTCGTCCTGGAGGCGATCGCACAGTCCGTTCGGACAAAGACGATTTTCGATCTAAAACATCGTGTACGCCGCGCCGATGGCGGGATTGGCTGGACGCATTCCCGAGCCGTGCCTCTCTTGAACGCGGATGGCGAGATCCGGGAATGGTTCGGAGCGGCCACTGACATCACATCGCAGAAGCAGGCGGAAGACGCGCTGCGACGCAACGCTGAAACTTTCGCGGCCCTGGTCGAGCAGTCGCCTCTCGGCATCTACACCGTCGACTCACAGTTCCGCATGAGGAATGTCAGCGCGGGCGCGATGCCGGCGTTTCGCAATGTGCAGCCTTTGATCGGCCGCGACTTCGGGGAGGTCATGCGTATCCTATGGCCGGAGCCCTTCGCGAGCGAGGCGATCCGGATTTTCCGGCACACCTTGGAGACGGGCGAGCCGTACGTGTCGCAAGGCCTGACCGAGAAGCGAAATGATATCGGGACGAGTGAGTCTGTATGAGTGGCAGGTCAACCGCGTCACGCTGGCGGATGGCCAATACGGCGTGGTCTGCTACTTCTTCGATACGACGCGCTTGCAACAGGCGTATCAGGCGGTTCGCGAAAGCGAAGAGCGGCTCCGCTTTTCCCTTCATGCCGCATCCGCTGGCGCCTGGGAATGGGACATTCTGTCAGGCAAGAGCACGTGGTCGCCCGAAAACTACGCTCTTTTCGACGTAGAGCCGGGTACGGACAACCCGAGCTATGCGGATTGGGAGGCCCGGATCCATCCCGAGGATCGAGAAGCTGCGAACCAACAAGTTCGCGATGTCCTGGAGGGGCGGGAGGCCGAGTTCAGAGCGGAACATCGCATTGTCCGCCGCGATGGGTCAGTTCGCTGGCTCGCGGGGTTTGGAAAGGTTGAACGCGATGCCGATGGCGCCCCGTTGCGAATGAGCGGAATCAACATCGATATCACGGAGCGCAAGCGCGATGAGGAGCACATTCAGCTGCTCATGCGCGAGGTCAATCATCGCTCCAAGAACATGCTTAGCCTCGTTCAGGCGATAGCGCATCTGACCGCCTCAAGCGGGCCACAGGACTTCGTTCAGCGTTTCGGCGAGCGCATAAACTCGCTTTCTCGCCGCGCAGGACCTGCTGATCAAACATGAA
The DNA here is from genome assembly GCA_963829495.1 of uncultured Alphaproteobacteria bacterium. Classification (GTDB taxonomy): domain Bacteria; phylum Pseudomonadota; class Alphaproteobacteria; order Rhizobiales; family Rhodomicrobiaceae; genus Rhodomicrobium. The sequence continues at coordinate 808 of CAWHIT010000010.1, read as the reverse complement.
TGGAAGGCGGTGCCTCTCGACGATCTCGTCCGCTCGCAGCTCTCCCATTTCGCCGACCTGATCGGCGGGCGCATAACGCTTTCGGGCCCAGCAGTGTCCATTTCCCAGGCCGCGTCCCAGACAATAGGCATGGCGCTGCACGAGCTGGCGACCAACGCGGCCAAATATGGCGCGCTTTCAAATGAGTCCGGGAGCATCGCCATCGAGTGGGACATACAGGCGAATGGGGCAGCCGAGCCGCAGTTCATGATGTCCTGGGTCGAGCGGGGCGGCCCGCCCGTCGCGAAGCCCCAGCGTCGCGGCTTCGGCTCAAAGGTGACGTCCACGATGGTTGAGGGCAAGGTGGGCGGTGAGGTCGTGGTTGACTATGCCAGTTCCGGGCTTGTCTGGCGGCTCTGATGCCCCGCCGGCAATATCATTGAAGGCCGCCCCCCTCGACCGTCTTTGACAAGCCATCGGTCCGCGCAGCGAGCGGCGGACGCGTGCTTGTGGTCGAAGATGAGCCGCTCATCGCAGCCGAGATCGCTACCACATTAGAGCTGGCGGGTTTCAAGATCATCGGACCGACGAGCAGCGTGAGCCACGCGCTGGCTCTCATGGAGGGCGACGGCTGCGACGCCGCCGTCCTGGACGTGAACCTCGGTCATGAGACGTCGGAGCCGATCGCTCGTGGGCTGATGAGCGACGGCAAACCTTTCGTTGTGGTTTCGGGTTACGCGCGCGCCCAACTGCCCCAATCTTCCGGGCCGCGCCGCTCGTCGGCAAGCCACTCACGCCCTCGGTGCTTGAGACGGAGGTCAAGCGCCTC
>CAWHIT010000009.1:37500-80558 GCA_963829495.1 uncultured Alphaproteobacteria bacterium | reverse complement strand
TGTGACCCCGGGGTTTTCGGAGACGGCCTCCTCGGTGTGGCTCATGCCCTCGAGCAGGGCGTTGGTGCTGTCGCAGACAAGAGCCCGCACGCCTTCCTCGCCGCAACGGGCGAGCTTCGCCTCGTCGGAGGGGTCGCCATAGGCTGGGGTGTCGTCGAATTTCCAGTCGCCGGTATGAAGCACGTTGCCAGCGGGTGTGCGCAGGTAGACGGCGTTGCATTCGGGTATTGAGTGGGCCACAGTGACGAGATCGACGTCGAAAGGCCCGATGTTGAAGCGCGAGCCCTGCACCATCTCGATGATCGGCACTTCCGAGCCGTGCGAATATTCCTGAAGCTTGCCTTTGAGCAGCCTCGCGGCGAATTTCGTCGCGTAAACCGGCGCGCGGAGGCGCGGCCACATCTCGGCTACCGCGCCGATATGATCTTCATGCGCGTGCGTGATGAGAATGCCGGCGAGGCTCTTCCTTTCCTCTTCGATGAAGCGGAGATCGGGAAGCACCACATCCACTCCCGGCTCGGTGTTGTCGGGGAAGGTGATCCCGCAATCGATCATCAGCCATTGGCGATCCTCGGCCGGGCCGAGACCGTAGAGATAAACGTTGAGGCCGATCTCGCCGATGCCGCCAAGCGGCAAAAACACAAGTTCGGAGGTGGCAGGCGTTCCTGTCGATGGCATTCTTTTTGTGGTGTCCTGCGTTTGAGGCGGCGCGCTTTGCTTTACTGGTTAGACGAGCGCGTCCGGATAAATGTCGCCCGCGGTCACTGTTATGACAACCCCCGGCTCCGTTTCAAGCTGAAGCGCGCCCGCAGCGTCGACACCTCGAAATCTACCGCGAATTGCGGAGCCGTTCAAATTCACACTGATGGGTTCGTTTAGCGCAAGCGCGCGGGCAAGCCAAGCTTCGCGGATGGCCGGAAAGCCGCGGCCCCCGTCCCACCGCGCGAGCCATACGTCGAACGCCGCCGCCAGCGAGGCAAAAACTTCCGCCACGGCGGACGGTTCCAAGCCCAGGTTTGTTGCAGCGCGTTCAATGTCGGAGGGCGCATGCGTGACGTTGATACCGATGCCGAGGATGACGGCAAGCTTATTCCCTTTCGGGGGAGTGAGGCTTTCGAGCAGGATGCCAGCCAGTTTCGCAGGCCCGAGCATCACATCGTTCGGCCACTTCAGCCGCAAGCGCGGGAGCCGGTCGGCCGGGAGGTGCCCGGCGATGGCGTTGTGCACTGCAAGCGCGGCGACGAAGGAAAGCTGCGTCGCGACGGCTGCGCTCACGCACGTCTCAATGACCAGTGTGCAATAAAGATTGCCAGCAGCCGACTGCCATCGACGGCCGCTGCGCCCACGCCCTCGCGTCTGTTCGTCCGCGACAACCCAAAACGGCGGTCTTTCCCCTGCTGCCAGCCTGCGCAGCGCCTCTTCGTTTGTCGAATCGATGCTTTCGAAGCGTAAGATCGGGATGTTGGCAAGGGCGCTCACGGCTTAGAACAATGACCGGGAGGCCGCGTCGGCGGCCGCCTTGAGCGGGCTTGGGTAGACGAAGAAGAGGATCGCGAACCCGGCTGTGACCGCAAGCGTCAACTGCACTGTCGACGGCATCGGGTCAAAACTGGTCCCCTTCTCGTCGAAGTACATGAGCTTCACAATGCGCAGATAATAGTAGGCGCCGATAACGGACAAAACCACGCCGACGACCGCGAGCCAGTACAGGTGTGCCTGGATGGCAGCGTTGAAGACGTAGAATTTTGCGAAGAAGCCCGCGAGCGGCGGAATGCCTGCCAGCGAAAAAAGAAGCATCGCGAACAGGAACGCAAAGAGCGGCTGCTGCTTCGAAATGCCTGCGAGATCCTGAATGGCCTCGCTCATGAAGCCACCCTGGCGCATGGCAAGGACGCAGGCGAAAGCCCCTACCGTCATCGCAAGATAGATCGCGAGATAGATGAGGACGCTGGATATGCCTTCCGCCCCGGCTCCAGTGGGTGTTGCCGCCGCCACGCCGATCAGAGCATATCCGACATGGCCGATGGAGGAATACGCGAGCAGGCGCTTGATGTTCGTCTGGCCGATCGCAGCGAAGGCGCCGAGCGCCATGGAGCCGATAGAGATCGCGATCACGATCTGCTGCCATTGCTCCGACGCGTTCGGGAAGGCGCCGAGGATCACGCGAATGACCATCGCCATCGCCGCCATTTTCGCAGCAGACGCAAAGTAGACCGTGACAGGGGTTGGCGCACCCTCGTAAACGTCCGGCGTCCACATATGGAACGGAACCGCTGAGATCTAACGCGAGTCCGGCCAGGATGAAGACAAGTCCGAAGATGAAGCCGATGGATGCGCCGTGCAGGTGCACCGACTCGGCGATGCGGGCGAAGGCCGTGGCTCCCGTATAGCCATAGACCAGGGAGGAGCCATAAAGCAGGAGCCCGGAAGACAGCACGCCGAGCACGAAATATTTCAGCCCGGCCTCGGTCGAGCGCAAGTGATCGCGATGGAAGGAGGCGACGACGTACAGCGCAAGACTTTGAAACTCGAGCGCGAGGTAGAGCGAGATCAGATCGTTGGCCGAGATGGTCAGCATCATGCCTGCGGTCGAGAGCAGGATGAGGATTGGGTATTCGAAGCGAAGGATGCGTTCCCGTCGCATATAGTCGAACGACAGGATGAGGGTGAAGGCCGAGCCCGCGAGGGTCAGGATTTTCATGAAGCGCGCGAAACGATCGTCAACGAACGCGCCGTTGAACAGTTCCTGGGACACGGGGGGATGGCGGGCGATCAAAAGCGCGGAGCCGAGCAGGACCAGGATCGATACGACGCTAATGATGAAGCCGGTCTCACGCCGATGATAAACGCCCCACATCAGTAAAACGAAAGCGGCCAGGACGATGAACAGCTCGGGAAAGATCGGCGCGTAATAGGAGAGCATCGTCGTTGCCTTGGAGTACGTGTCGAGGAGCATCGATACCGCCTATTTCTCAAGCTTGGCGAGAACGCGCGTTCCGCCCTCGTTCGTTTGCGCGACCATGAGCTTCTCGTAGGGCGCGATCATCGCCTTCACAGCCCCGGACGTCGTGTCGAAAATGGGCTTCGGATAGAAGCCGAGAACAATCGTCAAAATGACAAGCGGCGCCATGATCGCGATTTCACGCGGGTTCATGTCGGTAATCTTGGCGAGCGACGGCTTCTCCAGCTTTCCGAACATGATGCGCCAGTAAAGGGTCAGCGCATACAAAGCCGAGAGGATGATGCCGAAGGTCGCGAAGAACGCGACGACGCTGTTCACGCGGAATGTGCCCAGCAGCGACAGGAACTCGCCGACAAAGCCGCTTGTGCCCGGCAGCCCAACATTCGCCATGGTGAACACCATGAAGACGAACGCATAGATCGGCATGCGATCCGCGAGCCCGCCATAGGCGGCGATTTCACGCGTGTGCATGCGGTCGTAGACGACGCCGACCGCGAGAAAGAGCGCGCCCGATACGATGCCGTGGCTGATCATCTGGAAGACCGCGCCCTGAGCGCCCTGGAACGTGCCGGAGAAAACGCCAAGCGTGACGAAACCCATATGCGCGACCGATGAATAGGCAATCAGCTTCTTCATGTCCTTCTGCGCGAAGGCGACGAGCGACGTGTAGAGGATCGCGGCCACGCCTAGCGTGAACATGAGCGGCGCGTAGGTAACGGACGCTTCCGGAAACATCGGCAGCGAGAACCGCAGGAAGCCGTAGCCGCCCATCTTCAGGAGGATCGCGGCCAGGATGACCGACCCCGCCGTTGGCGCTTCAACGTGCGCGTCAGGAAGCCAGGTGTGAACCGGCCACATCGGTAGCTTCACCGCGAAAGATGCAAGGAAGGCGAACCAAAGCCAGGTCTGCAAACTTTCCGGGAAATGAAACTTGAGGAGCGTCGGGATCTCGGTCGTGCCTGCCTGGCCGTACATGGCGAGGATCGCGAGCAGCATCAGGAGCGAGCCGAGCAGCGTGTAGAGGAAGAACTTGAAGCTAGCGTAGACGCGCCGAGGACCACCCCACACCCCAATGATGAGGAACATCGGGATCAGGCCGCCCTCGAAGAACAGATAAAAGAGCACGAGGTCGAGCGAGACGAACACGCCGACCATCAGCGTTTCAAGCAGGAGAAACGCGATCATGTACTCTTTCACGCGTTCCGTGATGGAGGTCCAACTCGCGAGGATCGAGATAGGCAAAAGGAACGTCGTGAGGATCACGAAGGGCAAGGAAAGCCCATCAACGCCCACGTAATAGGTGATGGTGTTGCTAAGCCAGGGGTGATGCTCGACAAATTGAAAGCCGCTGTTCGCCGGATCGAACTGGACGAGAAGAACCAATGAGACCGCGAAGGTGACCAAGGTCGTCCAAAGGGCGATCCAGCGCGCGTTCCTGTCCGCTGCTTCGTCGTTACCCCTCAGGATGGCCAGGAAAAACGCCCCTACGATCGGCAGAAGGATGATCGTGGTGAGTATGGGCCAATCTTTCATATCTTGAACAAAGCCCCGCGGAAGAGATAGGCGAAATAGGTGACGATGGCCGCCACGCCGAGGAGCATGACGAAGGCGTATTGATAGACGTAACCGGTTTGAAACCGCACGGCGCGCTTGGTGATGGCGATCACGCGTGCCGAAATCCCATCGGGGCCAAGGCCGTCGATGATAGCGCCATCGCCGTAGATCCAAAGGACGCGGGCGAGCCAAGCCGTAGGCCGCACGAATATCCAGTGGTACAGCTCATCGAAGTACCACTTGTTGTAAAGGAAGGCATGGATGGGCTTGAAATTCTGCACCGTCCAGGCCGGCAGCCAAGTTTCCCGCATATAGGCCAGATAGGCGAGCAGGAAGCCGCCTGCCATCATGATCGTCGGCAGCCATTTTATGAGAGGCGATTCCACGTGCTCACTTGCCTGGAGGATATTGTTCCCGGGCAAGGTGAACAGAGAGCCACGCCAGAACTCGGCATAGCCATGTTCGATGAAGTAGTCCACGAACACGAAGCCTGCACCAAGCGCACCGATGGCAAGGATGAGAAGCGGGCCTGTCATAACCGACGGAGACTCATGGGCGTGCTCGAACGCATGCTCATCTTTTGGTTTTCCGAAGAAAGCCATGAAGATAAGCCGCCAGGAGTAGAACGACGTCAGAAAAGCGGCGATCACAATCAGCCAGTAGGCGTAACGAGCGGCGGGCGCGTCGGAAGCCCAAGCCACGTCAATGATCGCGTCCTTCGAGAAGAAACCCGCCGTGAAGGGAAACCCGGTCAGAGACAGCGTGCCGACCACCATCATGGCGAAGGTGAAGGGGATCGGCCCGCGCAAGCCGCCCATCTTCCGCAGATCCTGTTCGCCATGCAGGGCGTGGATCACCGAGCCAGCGCCAAGGAATAGCAGCGCTTTGAAGAAAGCGTGCGTGAACAGATGAAAGATCCCGGCGGCGTAAGCGCCAAGGCCAATCGCAACGAACATATAGCCAAGTTGCGAGCAGGTCGAATAGGCGATGACGCGCTTGATGTCGTTCTGGGCGACGCCAACGGTAGCCGCGAAAAATGCGGTCACCGCGCCCACACACGTGACGACCGTCAGCGCGACGGGAGAGAGCTCGAACAGAGGCGACAGCCGCGCAACCATGAAGACGCCCGCCGTAACCATGGTCGCGGCATGGATGAGGGCGGAGACCGGCGTCGGGCCCTCCATCGCGTCGGGCAACCAAGTGTGCAGCAGGAACTGGGCCGACTTGCCCATCGCGCCCATAAACAGAAGGAGGCAGATCACGGTCAGCGCATCGACCTGATACCCGAAGACGGGCATCATAACTGACTGCTTCTCACGCGCAGCCGCGAAGATCGTGTCGAAATTGACGTCGCGGAAGATGTAGTAGATGGCAAAAATGCCCAGCGCGAAGCCGAAATCGCCCACGCGGTTCACGATGAAGGCCTTGATCGCGGCTTGGTTTGCGGACGGACGGTGATACCAGAACCCGATAAGCAGGTAGGAGGCCAGCCCCACGCCTTCCCAGCCGAAGAAGAGCTGAACGAGGTTGTCCGCCGTGACAAGCGACAACATGGCGAAGGTGAAGAGCGACAGCTCGGCAAAGAAAAGCGGCTGCCTGTCATCCTCGGACATATAGCCGACAGAGTAGATGTGGACGAGAGCGGAGACCGTCGTCACCACCACCAGCATAACGGCCGTGAGCGTATCAATGCGCAGCGACCACGAGGTCTGCAGATCTCCTACGCCTATGAAGGGAAAAAGAGGGACGCGAGCCTCCTCGCCCAGGAAGCCGACATGGTAGAAGGCGATCCAGGATAGCCCTGCCGCGGCGACGAGGAACAGGCTCGTCAAGAAGCCCGACATCTTGTCGCCGAGGGTTCTTCCGAAAAACCCTGCCACGAGCGCGCCCGCCAAGGGCAAGAATACAATGGCTGGATACATTGGCGCGCCTCACCCTCTCATCGAGTTGATGTCGTCAACGGCGATGGAGCCGCGGTTCCGGAAATAGACGACGATGATGGCGAGCCCGATGGCCGCCTCGGCCGCGGCGACGTTCAGCACGATCAGCGCGTAAATCTGCCCTGTGATGTCGTTGAGATAGGCCGAGAAGGCCACGAGGTTGATGTTCACGGCGAGGAGCATCAGCTCGATCGACATAAGAATGATAATGACGTTCTTGCGATTGAGGAAAATGCCGAACGCGCCAAGCGTGAACAGGATCGCCGCTACAGTCAGATATTGCTGGAGCGCGATGCCGGTCGCTACCTCGATGGGTGAGATCGTATTTGGCATGGCGGTCAGGAAATCCCCTTCCCTGTTTGGACTTTGACAACTTCGATAGCGTCCTGGCGACGCCGGCCAACCTGCTCGGCAACGTCCTGCCGCTTGGCGCCAACGCGATGCCGCAGCGTCAGCACAATCGTTCCGATCATCGCGACGAGCAGCACGCCGCCCGAAAGCTCGAAGAAGTAGACATATTTTGTATAGAGGACTCGCCCGATGGCCGCCGTGTTTGTCACCTGCTCAGCGGGGATGGGTTGGATGGCACCGGGCGCAACGGCGAACGTGCCAACCATGAGAACGAGTTCCGCGAGCAGGATTAGGCCGATCCCAAGGCCCACGGCCAGATAGCGCCCGGTTCCGGTGCGCAGCTGCGAGAAATCGATGTCGAGGGTCATCACCACGAAGAGGAAAAGAACCGCGACCGCGCCGACATAGACGATCACGAGGATCATCGCCAGAAATTCGGCGCCGAGCAGCACAAAAAGCCCGGCCGCATTGAAGAAGGCAAGGATCAGGAAAAGAACGGAGTGAACCGGATTGCGCGCGGTTATGACCATCGCGCCCGAACCGAGGAGCACGATTGAGAACAGGTAGAAGAAGAACCCAGCAATTGTCATGCGCGGCCGATCTCTTATTGTGCGGCGAAAGCCGTTTGTCTTTTAAGCGGAACCCTCATGCGGTCTTTCTTGGAGGGACGGAATGCCGGATTCCCTTGTCCCCCTTCGGATCAACGTTTTGGCGAGGGGAATTCTTGTGCCAGCCCGGATTTAACCGGCGCTTGCTCTACCCTGCCCCTCGTCAGTGTAGAGCATGTTTTAACCTCTGCGCCTACTGGATGGCGGTTGCGCCAATCAGGATGGACGGATTTTCAAGCGGATCGTGTTGGACAAGCTATCCGAACGATTAGCGGTAGGGCGCATCGAGTTCAATATTCTTTGCGAGAATGCGCTCCCATCGATCGCCGTTCGCCAGCAGTTTCTCCTTGTCGTAAAGCAGTTCCTCCCGCGTCTCGGTCGCGAATTCGAAATTCGGTCCCTCGACGATGGCATCCACCGGGCACGCCTCTTGGCAATAGCCGCAATAGATGCATTTGACCATATCGATGTCGTAGCGTGTCGTGCGCCGCGTTCCGTCGTTGCGGCGCGGCCCCGCCTCGATTGTGATCGCTTGCGCCGGACAGATCGCTTCGCAGAGCTTGCATGCGATGCAGCGCTCCATCCCGTTGGGATAGCGGCGCAATGCATGCTCTCCGCGGAAGCGCGGACTGACGGGGTTTTTCTCGTAAGGATAGTTGATCGTCGCCTTCGGCTTGAAGAAATACTTCATCCCGAGCCAGAACGCGACAACGAACTCCTTCAAAACCGCCGATTGAAGAGATTGGCCGAAGCCTCCCATCCATGCACTCCTTGAGCTTGGACGCTAGCGCGCCAAGCCTCCGAATTGTAGAACCGCCGCCACTATCACCACCATCGCGAGCGACGTAGGCAGGAAAATCTTCCAGCCCAGCCGCATCAACTGATCGTAGCGGTAGCGCGGCACGATCGCCTTCACCATCGCGAACATGAAGAAGACGAAGCAGAATTTCAGAATGAACCAGATGATGCCGGGTACCCATGTCAGGGGCGCGACATCGTAGGGCGGGAGCCATCCGCCGAGGAAGAGAATGGTCGTCAGCGCGCACATCACGGTGATCGCGACATACTCGCCGAGCATGAAGAGCAGATACGGCGTCGACGAGTATTCCACCATGAAGCCCGCGACCAGTTCGGACTCCGCTTCCGGCAGGTCGAACGGCGGCCTGTTGGTTTCCGCGAGCGCCGATATGAAGAATATGACGAACATCGGAAACAGCGGCAACCAGTACCAGTTGAAAAGCCCGTATGAGCCGCGCTGAGCGTTCACAATCTCCGTCAGGTTCAACGAACCCGCGCAAAGGAGCACGGTGATCATCACGAAGCCGATGGAGACTTCATAGGACACCATCTGCGCCGCCGAGCGAAGCGCTCCAAGAAACGGATATTTCGAGTTCGACGCCCAGCCGCCCATGATGATGCCGTAAACGCCGAGCGAGGAAATGGCGAAGATATACAGGATGCCCACGTTCAGGTCGGACACGACCCAGCCATCCGCCACCGGGATCACGGCCCAGGCAGAAAGAGCCAGCACAGCGGTGACCATCGGCGCGAGCAGAAACACGGCCTTGTCCGAGCCCGCCGGGATGATGGGTTCCTTGAGCACGAACTTGATGAAGTCCGCGAAGGATTGAAGGAGACCGAACGCGCCGACCACATTCGGGCCGCGCCGCAATTGAACCGCCGCCCAGATCTTACGGTCGGCGAGAAGAATGTAGGCAATGAACAGGAGCAGCGCGACGAGCGTCAGCAGGCTCTGCCCCAGGATGAGCGCCGTCGGGAAACCGTACTTGGCCCAGAATATGCCCAAGCTATCCATGAGTGCCCGTCGCTCCGTGTTCTGTTGCCTGACTTATGGCCGAAAGCTCGGCCAACACGGATGACGCTCGCGCGATTGGATTCGTCTGATAATAGTCATCGATCAGCTCGGGCAGGGGCTCATTGGGGAGCCGAGGCAGGTTGCGCGGCGGGGTCGCCGTGAATTTTTCCGGCTGTAACGCGTCCGCCGCTGCGAGATGCGGATAAGCCTTGTACATTGCGGTTCGCAAGTCTTTCAGACTGTCGAAGGGCAGCCTCGCGCCGAGATGCTCTGAGAGCGCCCTGATGATCGTCCAATCTTCGCGCGCGTCGCCGGGCGGAAAGATGGCCCGCTCGCCGAGTTGAACGCGGCCTTCGGTATTGACGTAAGTCCCGTTCTTTTCCGTGTACGTCGTGCCTGGCAGCACGATATCGGCGAGGCGAGCGCCCGTGTCGCCATGCGACCCTTGATAAATCACGAAGGCATCGCCGGTGCGGCTGACTTCGAACTCATCCGCGCCGAGAAGATAGAGCAGCTCAATATCGCCGCCCGCCGCGCCTTCGAGCATTCCCGCAACGTCCACGACCGCCCTCGCCCGGCACGAAACCGATATCGAGCCCTCCAACAAGCGCTGCGCTGGAATGAAGGATGCTAAGGGGATTCCAACCTGCGTTTTCTTTGCCCTTCATAGCTTTGGCGGCGATTTCGGCAGCCTTGAACAGGATCGTTTCGCCCTCGGGCTGATTGAGCGCCGCCTGCCCTACAATAATGAGGGGATGCGATGCACCGCTCAGGACTTTCAGGAAGGGACTGCCGTCGCGCGCAACATCGTCCAGCAACTTCGACGAGTTCCCGAGCCATTCATAAGGATAGGTCAAGTCGGCTTCAGGCCCGATGAGGGCGAACTTGGCGTGATTGTGGAGATAGGCCTTCCTCAGCCGCGTATTGAGAACCGCCGCCTCTTTGCGCGGATTGGTGCCGATCAGGAGCACCGCGTCGGCGTGGTCGACCCCCGCGATAGTGGCGTTGAAAAGATAGCTTCCACGGCCATACTTCGGATGCAGCTTGGCCCCGAGCTGGCGGCAATCGCGATGCGGCGAGCCAAGCTGATCCAGCAAGGTCTTCAGCGCGAACATCTCCTCGACCGCGCAAAGATCTCCAGCTATGGCGCCGATTTTCCGGCCGCCGGCCTTCTTGACCCGCGCTGCAATTTCGTTGAACGCCTCGTACCAGGAAACTTCCTCAAGCTTGCCGCCGCGCCGCATATAGGGGCGGTCCAGCCGCTTTTTCTTCAAGCCATCGACAACGGCGCGCGTCTTGTCGGAGATCCACTCCTCGTTCACGCCGTCATGGTTGCGCGGCAAAATCCGCAGAACCTCGCGGCCCCGGCTGTCCACGCGGATGTTCGAGCCAAGGCCGTCCATGACGTCGATGGACTCGGTTTTGCGCAACTCCCAGGGGCGCGCGATGAAGGAATAGGGCTTGGACGTCAGTGCGCCGACCGGGCAGAGATCGACGATATTGCCCGACATCTCCGATTGCAGGCCCTGCTCGAGATAGGTGCTGATCTCCATGTCCTCGCCGCGGCCAATGGCGCCAAGCTCGCGCACGCCCGCAACCTCGGACATGAAGCGGACGCAGCGCGTGCACTGGATGCAGCGCGTCATGAACGTCTTGATGAGCGGGCCGAGATACTTCTCCTCGACGGCGCGCTTGCTCTCTTTGTAGCGGCTCCCGTCGAAGCCGTAGTACATGGATTGATCCTGCAGATCGCACTCGCCGCCCTGGTCGCAGATCGGGCAATCCAGCGGGTGGTTGATGAGCAGAAACTCCATCACGCCTTCGCGCGCCTTCTTGACGAGCGGCGTGTCCGTATTGATGACCGGAGGCGTGCCGTCACGGTTCGGCCTCAAATCGTTGACACTCATAGCGCAGGAGGCCATCGGCTTCGGCATGCCGCCGACCTCAACGAGGCACATCCGGCAGTTCCCGGCGATAGACAGGCGCTCGTGATAGCAGAAGCGCGGAATTTCTGCGCCTGCCTCCTCGCAAGCTTGCAGAAGCGAAATCCCGTCCTCGACTTCGATGACCTTGCCGTTGATGTTAAGCTTCGGCATTTTTATCCTTCGTGCGCCTCATCCCCGACGCTCTTTATGTCATCAAGGCATGGCGCGCGGCAATGGTTAACTATGCGGATTTGCAAATGAAGTGGCCATTCGGCCCAATTTTCTGAACAAGTCGCGGCGCGGCTTAAAAGCGCACGCCATGACTCTGGCGCATATCTCGCGCCTACGAAAGGAAGCTAAGCCTTGAGTGAACTAAGGCTGTTTTTCGACAGCGGTCGCCGATTGATTGCCCGGCAATCCGCCAACGACAACATCAGGCGTGCCGGGTTCGGGTTTCGAAGCCGCCGCGGGAGCCGGGGCGGCGAAAGCGGGAGCTTTGTGTAGCGACCTCGTGTGGACTGGAGCGGGTGCGAGCTTGGGCGCCTCCGTCGGGGCGGCCAGGACGGGCGGAGTTGGGGACGCAGGAGGCGGGACTACCGCAACCGGCGCTGCTTGTTCAACCGGCTGTGAGGCGGTCGGTTGCGAGGCAGCCTGCTGTGCCGAGCACGCACTGGTTTCCAAGAATGCAGCTGACAGACCGAGAAGAACGAAGGCTGCAAATTTCATGTCACGCTGCTCCCTGAAATGGTTTTAAGCGAATGCGATGTCTCTCGCCATGAACGGATGCGCTGCGCGATCGAGATCGATAAGGCCCAGGACAGGATCGCCAACGCCGTCGGAAGCGGAACATGAGCAACAAAAAAGGGTATGCTCAAGGCAATGATCAAAAGAGAGCCGCCGATTCCGACGATGAGATCGGCGCGGGTATTGTGAAAGGCCCAGCCTGCGGCAGCCCCAAGGAGCCCGATCACAAAAAGCAGGACGAACTGTCCCTCTGAGTTCCAGTTGAAGAAAAACCGCTTGTCGAAGATTTGGGCAAGAGCCTGGGCGTGCACGAAGATGCCAGGATAATCGTCCTGCTCGCTTCCGAGAGAGAAGGGAACGCTATGCTGATCGAGCCCGGCAAAATCCGGCCCGATGAGGACGACTTTATTCTTAAGTGAAGGGGGAACCGCGGCAGCCTCGGGTGCCAGAATGTCATGCGCGGGGATAAGAGTGAATGTCTCGCCGTCTTCGGGCGGGAGAAGCCAGTCGATCCGCTGTATTCCACCGGGGATTTTCCGTGCGCCAAAAGTGGACTCCACCGCGGGCAGTCGCGCGAGCGTGCTGGAAAACGAGGTGTAGCGGCCGCCCACAAAGCCATGATCGACGCCCCGGGTCGCCTTGTCGCCGAGCGTGAAGATCTCCTTCGATTGCTGGAGATAGATATGTCCGGCGGGGCGGTTGACCTTTTGAAGGAATGCGCGCTGGAAGCTGCGCTGGCTCTCCGTGCGCAGAAATTCGTCGTTTACGGCGGCAAGGACAATCGGGGTCTTCGCATCGCGGATCGCGGCCGTGAGTTGCTCGTCTTTCACGGCGTCAATGGCAGATGTGAAGTAGAAATCGAGGCCGATCGCAGCCGGATTTTGCTCAGCGACCGCAATGATGAGCTTCGCCATCCATCCCCGGTCGACCGGCACCGTCGCCGGGATGCCCGACTTTTCCAGGCTCTCCGCATCGACGACAACGACAGCGATGTTCTGATAGGGCCTATCCAGGTGCTTCGAGAAATAGTGGATGAGCCAATCTTCGGTCCAGTGTTCGGAACCTTCTGGAAGATAATTGTTGCGGCCAAGGTAGTTGACGGCAGCGGCTTGCGCCGCAACCACGATGGCGACGGCTGCAATAGCGCCCCATTTCGAGAAAAGACCAGCCCTCATGCTAGCGCTTTTATCGAATGGGCCGGAAAGCGCAAGATTCCTGCTCTTCCGAGCAAACTGCCTGTGCAAAACGCACGCGGCTTCGCCTTGGAAATGCCTGGAATGACCGGCTACAGAGTTGGAACGGCAGCCTCACCAGCGGCCGGCCCGCTCTGGATCAACACCGTATGGTCACGCTTAGAGGTCAGCCATGGCGACTCCGCTTCCCTTTCCCCAGCCGTCTAACTTACTGCCAATCTCAGCCACCCAGAGTGTGCATTCCGTGGGCGATTCGAACATAAGCAGTGATCTGACAATCATTGGCGATGTTTCGTCCAGGGGAAGCGTTACTCTCGATGGAGTCATCGAGGGCAACATTTACTGCACTTCGCTGATCGTAACAGCGAACGGGCGTGTGAACGGCGGCATCGTGGCCAATCAGGAAGTGGTTGTGCAGGGCAAGGTAAAAGGCACGATCCGCGGCCGTCGCGTGATGTTGCAATCCTCCGCAAAGGTCGAGGGCGATATCTTCCACCAGGGGATCGGGATCGAGATGGGCACCCGTTACGACGGCTCGCTGCGCTGGACGGAGGATGAGCACGCCTTCGCTGAGCCACTCTCTCTGGCGCCGAGGCAGGGGGGCGATCACGATCACGGCCTATTGGACTGAGCGCCGAAGCGCTCAGTCCGCATAAAAGTCGCTTCGCTTATGAGTCGAAGATCAGGCTCGGGACCGCTTCAAACGCTTTTCATCGAAGCCAACGATTTCCGCGGCCGGCTCGTCCACGACAAATCTGTAGAGAAGTCCGCCTACTATGCCGCCGAGAATGGGGGCCAGCCAAAAAAGCCAAAGTTGCTGGAGAGCCCAGCCGCCGACTACGAGCGCCGGTCCGGTGCTGCGTGCAGGATTCACGGACACATTGGTGATGGGGATGCCGATGAGATGAATGAGCGTCAATCCAAGGCCGATCGCGATTGGAGCGAAGCCAACCGGCGCTTTCCCATGAGTCGCGCCCATGATGATGAACACGAACATCATCGTGAGGATGACTTCTGAGAGGAACCCCGAAAGGAGCGTGTACTTTCCGGGCGAATGATCACCGAAGCCGTTAGCAGCAAAGCCCTGAGAAAGATCGAAACCCGGCCCCCCGCTGGCAATGGCAAAGAGAAGGTAGGCGGCGCAAATGCCGCCGAGTACTTGCGCGACTATATACGGGAGAACCTGCCCCACCGGAAAGCGACCTCCCGCAGTAAGGCCGATGGTGACCGCAGGATTTAAATGGCATCCCGAAATGTGGCCGATAGCATAGGCCATTGTAAGAACTGTTAAGCCGAAGGCAAAAGCCACGCCAAGAAGGCCTATACCGACCTCCGGAAACTTGGCCGCAAGTATAGCGCTACCGCATCCCCCAAAGACCAGCCAGAATGTTCCGATCAACTCCGCGAAAAACTTTCTCATGTGAAATGCTTCCGTTCTCGTCTGGTGTTTCCCAGTTTCGCGCTATCCTACGCGAAAAGCAGGATACTAGATTTTTTCGTTGGAGTGCTGATCAATGGTTCGTTACCCCATGGGCGTCGATTTTACCGATCCGCCCCCGCAGCAGCGCCTTGTTTGCACGGCATAAACGGGGGTCGACCACACGTCGGTTTTCCGAAGTGGGATGGCAGTGATTGATCAGGGGTATGATCAAAACTGCACATGAAGCGGCCGCGTTCATGCGTCAGACAGGAGGCATCGTTCGTTTAATCGGACGTATGGTCCATTTTGTACGCATCCTGCAAATGGCGGCATCTGACGCTTGTCTCCGCATTCCTTCTTCTGAAAGATCTTCAGCGAAATCGCCTTGATGCCAGGTTAACGCAGCTTAGGCGCGCTCAAGCCATTGATAAATCATGGTAAAAAGTACAAAGCGGGACGCCATCGCCGCTGCCTGCGCCGTGCAGTTCCGGCCCTCACAAGTGTTAATTCGCGATGTTGAAACATATTTAACGGACTTTTGCGCGTCCCAGTAAATGGAAAAATTCCGGCATTAGATTCTATTGAATGGGTCATTTGTTAACAATAAAAACCATAGCAATTTCAGTGGCTTATAGTTGTCTCCCTTTGTCCGGTCTTAGGCGCGGCATTTCTCCATTTCGCGGCGAATAAAGAAGTTTTTTACCAACACACGGCGGGAAATAATTCCGGCGCGTTTCTGTTAACCACATAAGTATGAAGGCTTGCCGCGGTGAACGAAATCTTTATGAAAGCGCGCGTGGCAAGCGCCGTCCACGATGGCGATGGCCGGTTTGGCGAAGGCTTCCTGAGCATCCCGCCTCGCGGGCGTCGCCATGATCGCCGCCCGAAAGGCATCGCGGCACCTTCCCAGGCCGTTAAGGAAAATTGCGCTAAAGCATCGTGCGCTTACTCGGACGCGGCCCCCCGATGACCGTCGCCCCGGAATGCGCCCGGCGCATATCCGGGGCCGTTACAAATCGAAGCGCCTTTTGCGATCCCGGATATGACGCAGGCGTCGTTCCGGGATGACAAAGTTTGCCTCAGGATTGCGTCGCAACCGGTTCCGATCTTGCGCACGCTGCGCTAGTGAAGCGATTGCCGGGAGTGCTTGATCTCCTCGTACGCCGCGTTAATCGCAGCGAGCTTTTTCGTAGCGATCTCCACGAACTCCTTTGGAACACCGCGTGCGACAAGCTTATCAGGGTGCGTCTCGGTCACGAGCCTGTGATACGCAGCCTTGAGTTCCGCGTCGGACGCTCGTGGCGAAACATTCAAGACGGTGTAAGGATCGTACAACTCGCTTCGCCAGTGGCGGCTTCTGATGCTCATAAATTCGGCGTCGCTGAATCCGAACTCTTTGGCAACGTCGGACAGAAATTTGTCCTCGCTTGCCATAAGCTTTCCGTCAGCCACCGCGATGTGGAACAGCCCGTCCATGACGTCCGAAAGAAGATGGCGGTTCGTGTGGAACAAACGGTCGAGCTGCCGAGCGTACATCTCGAAGCCGCTGACATCCTGTTTCGCAAGATTGAAGATGCGAGCGACGTTATGCTCTTCGCCCTTCGGGATTTTGAAAACTTCCTTGAAGGCCTCGATCTCGTCTTTCGTCACAACGCCGTCGGCCTTCGCCATCTTCGCCCCTAGCGCGATGACGCCGACCGTGAAAGCGACCTGCTTATCATGAGCCGATTGCGAGCCGATCCCTTGATCGATGGCGAGATGTCCCGCGACGCCGCCGATGAGCGCCCCTATCGGCCCCCCGACAGCGAGCCCCGCGGCCGCGCCCGTCAGTTTCCCCCAGATTGACATCGATCCGCCCCGGACCCGAGCCCACAAAACTGTGTCTGTAATTTACCCGAAGCGTAGCCTGGAAAGAAGAGGCAAACGCCAGCACCTCGTACACAATCGCCAATTAGGAGTGCACGAGTTTGATCTGAGTTGAGCTGCCTCGACGGGCAGAACGATCCGGTCCTCCAAGCTACATCAGCGTCTTGGGGTATTCATTCGGCCGCTTTGACCTGCGGCACGGAAGAGAAAACGGGCGCTTTTTCTTCCTCCTTTACCTTGGGGAAAAGCGGCAGGTGCGGCTCTGGAGCCACAACCTTTTCCACATCAGGCGCGGGATCGACAAGCGGCCAAGCCGAAGGCTCAAAGGGCGCCGGCGCCGAATTCAATTCCTTCGCGAAGGGGAGGCAACAGCCTCCGAGCGGATGCCCGACTCGACGACGAGATCAATCGGGCCTCCTATCAGGATAAGGTGCTCCACATCATCCCGCCGGACCAGCAGGAGCTTCCTGCCCCCTTCAAGCGCGGTTCGCTCAATATAGGCCAGCCGCCTGGTGCGCGGTGCAAACAACCGTGCCGTATCCCCATTCCCTTTTCGCTGATATAGGTAGAAGCTGACGCCTGCCGCAACCAATGCAAGAACGAATTCCGGCAATGAGGAAGCCTGCAGAGCCCATTCGATCCCCCTTTTATCAATGTCCAGAGCGGTCAACCGCGCCGGACGACGATGTAATGCCCATGCTTTGGGGCAAGAGATGCGACCGCAAGCATCGGCGCAAGACATTTTTAACTTTTCCAATCCCGAGATCGGTTTACACGTGCTGGTCCCGGCGTAAGGCGAATCAATTCATAGTCGCGGCCAAGAATGAGGTTTCTAAAAATGGCGGTGCAGTCAATGGCCTTCGCACACTGGCATCCACATTGGAATAGTGTGGCGTTCGGGCTTGGCGCAGCTGGCACGATCGCTCTTTCCGCAGCCGGACACGGCCCGATTGCGCTTGCGCTGCTGGCTGGCCTCGGCGCGGCGGCGTCAGTGCTCTTTGCAGCAGGACAGCTTCATTTCAAGCCGGTGGAAGGCAAGTCCGACGACCGCATTCATCGCCTTCTCAGCGCCTTGCCGGCTCCGGTCGCCGTAACCGACAGCAGGGGCCTGATCCAATGGAGCAGCGAAAGCTTTCTGAACGCGGCGAGTGGCCTTGGCAACGATCACGATCTTTCGCGGCTGGGTGAGCGGCACCCCGAGGCCGCGGCGGCCATTTTTCGTCTTTTCGCGGCAGGCTGCGCCGGGAAAACTCACGCGGAACCCCTTCGCCTTCCGAATTTCGCGGGCGGCGATCCTGTCCTTCTCAAGGTGGCGCCCTTCCTGGAGCAGGGAAAACGCTCCCCGCTGCTGATATGGCAGATCGATCACGCGAAGAAGACTGCGGCCGGCGAAAAGCCGAAGCAAGGTCTCGACGCGCTCCCCGTTGCCGCCCTTTCGGTGGGCAAAGACTTGACTGTCCAAGGCGCCAACAAGGGCTTCGAAAAGATGGCCGGGTGCGAGCCGACAGGCAAGCAGGCGTGGTCGCTTTTCCGCACGCGACGGGGAAACCCGCTCACCCGGGCGAGGCTCCGGGACATGATTGCAAGAGCGGGCAGCGCCATCCCAGTCCAGATCGTCAGCGCGAGCGGCTATTCCCGAGCGGCATCCCTGCATCTGGGAGCAGACATCAACGAGGGGCAGATCTGGCTTGTCACACCCGCCGACCCCGCGGCAGGCAGCCTTGACGAAGCCTTTGAAGCGCTCCTCGCCCGCGCGCCAACGGCCATGGCCTTCACCAACTCAAAGGGGATCATCCAGGCGGCAAACGATGAGTTCAGGCGTCTTCTTGGTGGCGCTCCAGACGATAGTTCCGCTGTCGCCGAGTTTGGGGGCAAGTCGCTCGCCTCGCTGGTCGCCGAGACCTCGTCCCAGAATGTCCGCGACAAAATCGCGGCGCTTTCCGCGAGCAGCCTCGCTGGCTCCGGACCTGTGGAACTTCATGCCGTTCTCAAGGGGTCGCTTAATAAGCGCGTCCGGTTCGTAATTTTCTCCGCTACGAATGACAATAATCTGATTGTCACGGCGGTGGAGACTGGCGCCGCCCCGGTGATCGACGAACAGGCGGTGCAAGGGCAGAAGCTGCAGGCAGTCGGCGAACTCGCGGGCGGCATCGCTCACGATTTCAACAACCTCCTGACCGCCATCATCGGCTTTTCCGATCTGCTCCTGCGCCGGTTCCGCGCCTCCGACCCCGCCTTCAAGGACTTGATGAACATCAAGAACAACGCCACGCGCGCGGCCGAACTCGTCAAGCAGATCCTTGCCTATTCCCGCAAGCAAACCTTGCGCCCTGCCATCCTCAGAGTCACCGACGTGATCGAGGAATTTCAGGCGACCATGGGCCGGACTCTCGGCGAAAAGGTCAAGGCAAAGGTGCAGCATGGCCGCGATCTGTGGTTCGTGAAGGCCGACGAGGGGCAGCTGTTCCAGGTGATCATGAACCTCGCCGTGAACGCGCGCGACGCCATGCCGGACGGCGGCGAAATCCTGGTGACGACCGCAAACGTCAGCGAGCGCGAATCCCTGGCGCTGAAGGATCGCGGGCTCGACCGCGGCGAGTATGTGATGTGCGAGGTGCGCGACACCGGCACCGGCATCAAGCCCGAGCACCTGGAGAAGATCTTCGATCCGTTCTTCTCAACAAAGGAAGTGGGCAAGGGGACGGGGCTTGGTCTCTCCACCGTCTACGGCATCGTGAAGCAGACCGGCGGCACAATCATCGTGGATAGCGAGATCGGCCACGGAACCTCCTTCCGAATCTTTTTGCCGCGCCACATCGAGACCGAACAGGATTTGAAGTCGCTCGAGAACAAAGCCGAGGCGCCTGATAAGGTCGTGGACTTGACAGGTCAGGGGACGGTTCTTCTGGTCGAGGATGAGGATGCCGTGCGTTCTTTCGCATCGCGGGCTCTTGCCACGCGCGGCTACAAGGTGCTGGAAGCGGCAAGCGGCGTCGAAGCGCTGGAACTGATGGACCGCGAGGAGGGCAATATCGATCTCGTCGTCAGCGATGTCGTCATGCCCGAGATGGACGGCCCCACGCTTCTGCGCCATCTGCGGCAGCGCAACCCGAACATTCGCATCATTTTCATGTCGGGCTATGCCGAGGAGGCTTTCCGCAAGAACCTGAGCGCCGATGAGAACTTCGTCTTCCTGCCGAAGCCGTTCACGCTGAAAAAGCTTGCCGAGACCGTCAAAGCTGCGGCTGCTTGAAAAACAGCGTTCTCCCGCGCAAAGTCAGGTAAAGCAGCCGTAACGCTAAACTGAAAGACGGCTGCCTCATTCGGTTTAGCGACAGGCTGCCCAGCTACGGCAGACACCGTGATAGTAGCCGCCTACGCAGCGCCGGGCGCCAGCGCAGGCATGCCCGCCGGGACCCCTTACCGCCGCACCCCGACGGTAATAGTATACCGGCTGAGCGACGCCAGCCTGCGCGATCGACATTTCCGCGGGGCTCGCTGGTGCTGTTATGGGAGCAGCCACGGCCAGTTGCTGAAGTCCTAAAAGCAGCGATGCTCCTACCGCCAGGCCAAGAAGCTTATTCTTCATATGTCACTCCCTTGAAAAAGACTGTTGTCATGCCCCGCTTCACTCGGATCGAAACGGCCTAAGGCGTGACAGTTCTTTTGTTTGCCTGAATTGTCTTAATTGCGAGGTAAAATTACAGCGGTTTTCGAACTTTTTTGCCGGCTTCCCCCCGCGCCTACAGCAACGAGGGGACGCGGTCACTCGTTGGCTTTATAAAGGTCGCGAGAGTTCAGAAAAAGGAAGCGCAGAAGTTGCAGATTTGCACTTGCGCACAGGAACAAAACGTGTACATTCGGTGTCGTTTGCAAGTCCGTGACCGCTATGGAATAACAAAGGGCAACGATTCATGAATGATACGCCATTCCGCGTGATCGAAGGGAATCTTACTATCATGGACAAGCAGAAAGCCCTCGAAGCGGCTTTGAGCCAAATCGAGCGGAATTTCGGTAAAGGCTCCATCATGCGGCTTGGCAAGAACGAAAAGCCCGTGGAGGTGGAAGCAATTTCAACCGGATCGCTGGGTCTCGATATCGCTCTTGGAATTGGCGGTCTGCCGCGCGGGCGCGTGGTTGAAATTTTCGGCCCGGAGTCATCCGGCAAGACGACGCTTGCCCTTCACGTCATCGCCGAGGCACAGAAGAAGGGCGGGGCGTGCGGGTTTGTGGACGCCGAGCATGCGCTTGATCCTGTCTATGCGAGAAAGCTCGGGGTCGATCTGGAAGAACTTATCATTTCACAGCCGGACACAGGCGAGCAGGCGCTTGAAATCACCGATACGCTGGTCCGATCGGGAGCGATCGACGTGATCGTGGTCGACTCGGTGGCAGCGCTGACGCCCAAGGCCGAGATCGAAGGCGAGATGGGCGACGTGCTTCCGGGCATGCAGGCCCGCCTCATGAGCCAGGCGCTCCGCAAGCTCACAGGCTCCATCTCCAAGTCGAAGTGCCTCGTTATATTCATCAATCAGATCCGCATGAAGATCGGCGTGATGTTCGGCAATCCGGAGACGACGACGGGCGGGAACGCGCTCAAGTTCTATTCCTCCGTGCGGCTCGACATCCGGCGCATCGGGCAGATCAAGGAACGCGACGAGGTTGTCGGCAACCAGACTCGCGTGAAGGTCGTGAAGAACAAGGTTGCGCCACCCTTCAAGCAGGTCGAATTCGACATTATGTATGGCGAGGGCATATCGAAGACGGGCGAATTGATCGATCTCGGCGTGAAGGCCAACATCGTCGAGAAGTCTGGCTCCTGGTATTCCTACGACAGCCAGCGCATCGGACAAGGACGTGAGAACGCGAAAACCTTCCTGAAGAGTAATCCTCAGGTGGTGGAAGCCATCGAGCGCGAGATCAGGGCGAATGCCGGCCTGATTGCGGCGCGCATCCTCGACGGAACCGATGGCGACGAGGATATTGCCGATGGTGAGATGGCCGAACCGGAAGAGGCTGTTCCGGAGCGGAAAGGCGGACGCCGGTAGTTTCAGAAATAAACCAAGTAAGACTTTTCCAGAGCAGGCAGCCGGTCGATTGCTGTGGGTTGCTTGCTCTGTAACGAGAATTTGCTGTATCGCTTCATATAGCTGGTATGCTTTATCTCTGGCGCGGTTTGCTTCCTCACCCACATTGAACACCGCGCTAGCCCACTGGAAACGAAATTAGTTATGAGCACCCTCAACGACATCCGCGGGACTTTCGTCGATTTCTTCCGGAAGAACGGCCATGAGCATGTGCCCTCGAGCCCGCTCGTTCCGCGCAACGACCCCACTTTGATGTTCACCAACGCGGGCATGGTGCAGTTCAAGAACGTCTTCACGGGGATGGAAAATCTGCCATTCAAACGCGCGGTGACGTCCCAGAAATGCGTGCGCGCGGGCGGTAAGCATAACGACCTCGATAATGTCGGCTACACAGCCCGGCATCACACCTTCTTCGAAATGCTCGGCAATTTTTCTTTTGGCGACTATTTCAAGGATGTGGCCATCGAGCTTGCCTGGAAGCTTGTCACCAAGGAGTATGGCCTCGATAAGAAGCGCTTGCTCGTCACGGTTTTTTCCGAAGACGACGAGGCTTTCGGCCTTTGGCGCAAGATTGCCGGGCTACCGGAAGACCGCATAATTCGCATCCCGACCTCGGACAATTTCTGGTCGATGGGAGAGACCGGCCCTTGCGGCCCATGCTCCGAAATCTTCTACGATCATGGGGCTCAAATCCCTGGCGGCCCTCCAGGCAGCGAAGATGCGGATGGCGACCGTTTCGTCGAAATCTGGAACCTCGTATTCATGCAATACGAACAGATTTCCAAGAACGACCGCGAGCCTCTGCCGAAGCCTTCGATCGATACCGGCATGGGGCTGGAGCGCGTCGCGGCTGTGCTCCAGGGCGTCAATAACAACTACGACACCGACCTTTTTCAAGCGATTATCAGGGCATCTGTCGAAGCCACTGGCGTTCCCGCCGAGGGCGCTGCGCTGCCGAGCCATCGCGTCATTGCCGATCATCTGAGGGCGTCGAGCTTTCTCATCGCGGATGGCGTGCTGCCCTCGAACGAGGGACGCGGCTATGTGCTGCGACGCATCATGCGCCGCGCCATGCGCCATGCGCATATCCTGGGGGCAGAGGAGCCGTTGCTTTATCGCCTGCTGCCGGTCCTCGTCCATGAGATGGGGCAAGCGTACCCGGAACTTCACCGCGGCCAGGCCCTCATCGGCGAAACATTGAAGATTGAGGAAATTCGCTTCCGCAGAACGCTGGCGCGGGGCTTGAGCCTTCTCGACGAGGCCTCGGTGGCTCTAAAACCGGGCGACACTTTGTCTGGCGATGTCGCCTTCAAACTCTATGACACCTACGGTTTCCCGCTCGACCTGACGCAGGACGCCTTGAAGGTGCGCAGTGTCGGGGTCGACGTCGAGCAGTTCAACGCCGCGATGGCGCAGCAGAAGGCGGAGGCGCGCAAGGCGTGGGCGGGCTCTGGCGAAGCTGCGACGGATAAACTTTGGTTCGATGTGCTGGACCAGGTCGGCCCGACCGAGTTTCTGGGCTACGAGACGGAAACAGCCGAAGGCGTGGTGCTGGCTCTGGTCAAAGAAGGCAAACTCGTCAAACAACTCAAGAAGGGCGACGAGGGCATCGTCATCGTCAATCAGACGCCATTTTATGGCGAGTTCGGCGGACAGGTTGGCGACGAAGGCGTGATCATGGCCCCGAGGGGCGTCCATTTCGAGGTCACGAGCACGCTGAAGAAGCTCGGCAAGGTTTTCGCGCATATCGGCATTGTCGAGAAAGGCCCATTGAAGGTCGGCGACGCGGTCGAGCTACATGTGAATGGCGCGCGGCGCACGGCCATCCGCGCCAACCATTCGGCAACCCATCTTTTGCATGAGGCGCTGCGGGAAACGCTTGGCACGCACGTCACGCAAAAGGGTTCGCTTGTCGATCCGGATAAGCTGCGCTTCGACTTCTCTCATCCGAAGCCGCTTTCCAAGGAAGAACTCGCTGCGGTCGAAGACTTGGCCAACGCCGTCATCCTCCGGGACAATCCCGTCGTGACACGGCTCATGCCGGTGGACGACGCTATCGCAGCGGGCGCCATGGCGCTGTTCGGCGAGAAATACGGGGACGAAGTCCGCGTAGTTTCGATGGGAGAGGCCAGCCACGACGACAAGGGCGGCCGCATCTTCTCCGTCGAGTTGTGCGGTGGCACGCATGTTCGCGCGACCGGAGAAATTGGACTTGTCAAAGTTGTGCAGGAAGCCGCAGTCGCGGCCGGCGTGAGACGCATAGAGGCGCTGACCGCAAAGGCGGCGCGCAGCTATCTGGCGGCGCAGGATGCGGCGCTCCGGCAGGCTGCCGACCTGCTGAGGGTTCAACCGTCTGAGGTTCCAAATCGTCTGGCTTCCTTGCTCGAAGAGCGAAAAAAGCTTGAGCGTGAGTTGGCGGAAGCGAAAAAGAAAATCGCGCTTGGAGCAGGTGGAAACGGACAGGCGAATGCCGAAAGCCCAGTACGCATGGTGGGACCCGTTACGATGCTCGCCCGCACCGTGCACGGCATCCAGCCAAAAGACATTCGCAGCCTCGTGGATGACGGCAAAAAGCAAATCAAATCCGGCATCGTCGCAATCGTCGGCGTGACCGAAGAGGGAAAGGCCGGGCTTGTCGTTGGCGTCACGGAAGATTTGACGGCAAAGTATAGTGCCGTCGATCTCGTCAAGGCAGGCGCGGCAGTGCTCGGCGGCCAGGGCGGTGGCGGACGGCCCGACATGGCTCAGGCAGGCGGTCCCGACGGCGCAAGAGCGGAGGCGGCGCTGGACGCTATTGCGGACCGGCTGGCGCTCGCAGCAGCAGCGGCGTGATTCGCTCCTCCGCAAGGAAGAGCTGGAACTAGCATAAACCGGCTGGAGCGGAGGCTGCGCCATAATAGAGCGTACCGCTTTTAGCCGGTTGTCTTTTCCATTATGTAAGGCGCCATGAACACTGTTCCGACCACTCAAGACGCCGCTCCCCGCGAAGCCGCCTCCAAAGGCGTGACGCCGCTTGCGCAAATCCGCAACTTCTCAATCGTAGCGCATATCGATCACGGGAAATCGACCCTTGCCGACAGGCTGATCCAGCTTTGTGGCGGAATGTCCGACCGGGAGATGGCGGGCCAGGCCCAGGTTCTCGACAGCATGGAAATCGAGAAGGAGCGCGGGATCACGATCAAGGCGCAGACGGTGCGGCTTGATTACCGGGCAAAGGATGGTGAGCTTTACCAGTTGAACCTGATGGACACGCCCGGCCACGTGGATTTTGGCTATGAGGTGAGCCGGAGCCTTGCCGCGTGCGAAGGGTCGCTCCTTGTTGTCGATGCCAGCCAGGGCGTCGAGGCGCAGACGCTTGCCAATGTTTATAAAGCGCTGGACAACAATCACGAGATCGTGCCGATCCTCAACAAGATCGACCTTCCCGCCGCCGAACCTGACCGCGTCAAACAGCAGATCGAGGACGTTATCGGCCTCGATGCGCATGATGCTGTGGAGATTTCCGCCAAAACCGGCCTCAACGTCGATCAGGTGCTGGAAGCGATCGTGCATCGTCTGCCGCCGCCGAAGGGCGATGCGAAGGCGCCGCTAAAAGCGATGCTGATCGATAGCTGGTACGATCCTTATCTCGGCGTCGTGGTGCTGGTGCGCGTGGTGGATGGCCTTCTGAAAAAGGGCATGCGCGTCAAGCTAATGTCCACCGGGGCGGTGCATCCCATCGACCGGGTCGGTATCTTCCGGCCTAAGCAGGAAATGCTCGACGTGCTTGGGCCTGGCGAGGTCGGCTTCTTCACCGCCGCGATCAAGGAAGTCGCCGACACGCGCGTCGGCGATACGGTCACCGAGGACAAGCGCCAGGCCGTGCAGGCGCTTCCGGGGTTCAAGCCCGTGCAACCCGTGGTGTTTTGCGGGCTCTTCCCGGTGGATGCCTCTCAGTTCGAGGATTTACGCGACGCCATGTCGAAGCTGCGCCTCAATGACGCGAGCTTCCAATATGAAATGGAGACCAGCGCCGCGCTTGGTTTCGGCTTCCGCTGCGGCTTCCTCGGCCTGCTCCACCTCGAAATCGTCCGCGAGCGCCTGGAGCGCGAGTTCAACATCGACCTCATCACGACCGCTCCGAGCGTGATCTATCACCTCTATATGACGGACGGGCAGAAGATCGAGATGCACAACCCCGCCGACATGCCCGATGTCGTGAAAATCGACCGTATGGAAGAACCTTGGATCAAGGCCACGATCTTCGTGCCCGATGAGCATCTCGGCGCAGTCTTGAAGCTCTGCGAGGATCGCCGCGGGCGGCAGAAAGAGCTGACCTATGCAGGTAGCCGCGCGATGGTCGTCTATGATTTGCCGCTGAACGAGGTTGTGTTCGACTTTTATGACAGGCTGAAATCCATCAGCCGCGGTTATGCGAGCTTCGACTACTCCATCACGGGCTACGAGCCGGGCGATCTTGTGAAAATGTCCATCCTCGTTAATGACGAGCCCGTGGACGCCCTTTCGATGATCGTCCACCGCGGGCGCGCCGAAATGCGAGGCCGTATGATGTGTGAAAAGCTGAAGGAGCTGATCCCCCGGCACCTCTTCAAGATTCCGATCCAGGCGGCTATCGGGGGAAAGGTGATTGCGCGCGAGACGCTGTCCGCGCTGCGAAAAGACGTCACCGCGAAGTGCTACGGCGGCGACGTCACCCGCAAGCGCAAGCTTTTAGACAAGCAAAAGGAAGGTAAAAAGAAGATGCGGCAGTTCGGCCGCGTCGAGATCCCGCAGGAGGCCTTTATCGCCGCCCTGAAAATGGATGCGAATTGACGATGCCATGTTGTTGGCGGGTTTGCGCCGCCAGCCCCTCGTTCCCAATTTCCATATCATCTGAAACCGTTTTGCTCCCAAAGGAGTTCTCGTTTCTATGAGCAGGATACTTACCACCACCGCGGCAATCGTCGCGCTCCTTGCTGCATCTCAGATTGCGGTAGGCGGCGCCGAAGCCAAAACGAAAGCGCACAAAGGTTATGCAGCCCAAAGATATGCCGGAGGAGGACATTCAAACTGTCCTCTGCGCCGAACCGTAAACGGCGATATTGTGGACTGCAATGGCTGGCGGCTCAGGTCCAACACCATTGGCTGGGACAATACGTGCCTCAACCTCGATTATCTTCCGTCCATGTATGCTTGCAGCGGGAACCGCCGTTAAGAGGAAAGATGTGATGGTTGATGCGGCGGTCATGCGCCGCATCCATTGCCGAGGGTGGTGAGCTAGCGGTGCTGAGTTTCGGACTCTGATGACCCAGAGGTCGCATTTGACGCTTTCGCCTGCCTCTGCTGGTTGAGCTCTGAAATAGCGACCACGCCGCTCGGGCTCAGGCTCAGGATCGTAGGATTGCCCTCTTTGTCCTTGGCCTGAACCACGAACGAATCCTGCAAGATATTCACATCTGTAAATCCAGCCTTTTCCAGATCGTGCTTAAGACGGTTGATTGAGAGCACATTGCTCTCATGATTCTCGATTTTGCGCGCTCTGTGTATTCTGTGTGTTGTGCTGAGGCGTCGCTGATGCAGGCGACTGCGTATTGACCTGACCACCTGCCGTTTCGGCCAAGACTGGGGCAGAAAGCGCGAGCGTGATAGCAAGCATCGAGAGCAAGGTTGTCTTCATGAGCGTCTCCTGTGAACGAGTGACAAGTACACGGAGAACATTGCTTGGGCTGGTATGGTGTTCCCATACGCCGCCTCGCTTACAGGCGAAGAGGATAAAACGGCGAACGTTGGTTTCACGCCGGTTCTCACCCCTTTGCAGGGCGCGGTCTAGCTCTGCAATTTAAGACGGAATCGCGGTCTGACCTTTCCCACATCTGTTAACCATGTTAGGAGGCAAAACCCCATCGCACAGCGACGACAGGACCAGGATGACAGTCGAACTTGCCCTGAGCGGATTTGGCCTGGTGGCTTGGCTTTACCTGCTCCTTTCGCGGGGCGGGTTCTGGCGCGCCAGCATCCGCGATGAGGACGGCGTGCCGCCTGCGCCCGTCAATTGGCCTTTAATCGTCGCGGTGGTGCCCGCCCGCAACGAAGCCGATGTCATCGCCAAAAGCCTTTCGAGCCTTTTGAGCCAGGACTATCCCGAGCCTTTGAAGGTTATTCTCGTGGACGATCAGAGTGACGACGGCACCGCAGGCGTTGCCCAAGCGGCGGCGGAGGCTGTTGGCGCGAGCGAACGCTTGATCGTTGTGCAGGGTGAGCCGCTGCCGCAAGGCTGGACCGGAAAGCTCTGGGCCATGAAGCAGGGCGTGGCGCGCGCCTCTGCACTCTCCGAGCCGCCGCATTATCTCCTCCTGACCGATGCCGATATCGCCTATGAACCGGGCGTCATGCGCCGCCTTGTCTCCCGAGCGGAAGCGGGCTCCCTGGTGCTGACCTCGCTTATGGTGAAACTGCGCTGCGAAAGCCTCGCCGAGAAGGCACTGATCCCGGCTTTCGTGTTCTTCTTCCAGATGCTGTATCCCTTCGCCTGGGTGAACCGGCGCGACAGCGCAATGGCCGCCGCAGCGGGGGGCTGCATGCTCGTGCGGCGCGACGCGCTCGAAGCCGCGGGCGGCATCCAGGCCATCCGCTCCTCGCTCATCGACGATTGCGCTCTCGGCCGCAGCATGAAGAAGCAAGGTCCGATCTGGCTCGGCCTGACGAATAGCGCGCACAGCCTTCGACCGTACCCGCGGCTGGAGGACATCCGGCGCATGGTTGCGAGGTCGGCCTACGATCAACTCAACTACTCGCCCTTGCTCTTGGCCGGCACAGTGATCGGGATGCTGCTCACCTATCTGCTGCCGCCGCTGGTCGCGATCTTCGGGACGGGCCTTGCCCAGATTATCGGCGCTACAACCTGGGGACTGATGGCATTCGCCTTTCTTCCGATTGTGCGCTTCTACCGGCTATCGCCATTGTGGGCTGCGGCGCTTCCTGTCATTGCGGGTTTATATATGGTATTCACTTTTGATTCGGCAGTGCAGCATTGGCGCGGCAGGGGCGGACTGTGGAAAGGGCGCGTGCAGGCGCGCCGCGCGGAGGCATCATGACGGCGGGCCCGGTTTGGGAGGCAGGGGAGAAGACGCATCGCGACGAGAATTTCCCCGTCGCGTCGCACCTCGTCTCAAAACAGTATCGCCCAGACATCTTGGCGTTCTACCGCTTCGCACGCGCCGCGGACGATGTCGCAGACCATCCGCAGCTTTCGGAAAGCGAGAAGATCCGCAAGCTCGATCAGTTTGAAGACACGCTTTTGGGCAGGACAGACGATATCGAGGATGCGCTGCCGTTGCGCGCCGTGATTGCCGAACGCGGGCTTTCCCCAAAGCATGGGCAGGATTTGCTCGTAGCTTTTCGCATGGATGCGAGCAAGCAGCGCTACGCCGATTGGGACGATCTGATCCACTATTGCTCGTACTCTGCGATGCCGGTCGGCCGCTTCGTGCTGGATGTGCACGGCGAGAGCCGCGCTACCTGGCCAGCGAACGACGCACTTTGCGCGGCCCTTCAGATCATCAATCACCTTCAGGATTGCGGTGCCGACTATCGCCGTCTCGACCGCGTGTATATTCCCGTCGACAGGCTGGCCGCGAGGGCCATCCCGGTCGAAGCGCTAGCTGCTCCAGAGGCGTCGCCGGAGTTGCTGACAACGATCCATGAACTCGCCGCAAAAACAAAGGAGCTGCTGGGCGCTGCCGATCTTTCGCGCGGCATCCAGGATCTACGCTTGAGCCTGGAAGTTGCCGCCATCGAGCG
This sequence comes from uncultured Alphaproteobacteria bacterium, assembly GCA_963829495.1. Lineage (GTDB taxonomy): Bacteria > Pseudomonadota > Alphaproteobacteria > Rhizobiales > Rhodomicrobiaceae > Rhodomicrobium. Next base: position 51,313 of record CAWHIT010000009.1, on the reverse strand, counting down.
GCTGGCGCGGAAACTTGTGCAAATGTTGCTGGAGCGGGACCCTCTCAGCCAACCTGTGCATCTAAGCAAGTTCGGTTTCGCATACAACTTGATCGCGGCAGCCAGCGTCGGCCTTGGGCGGCGTCTTTTTGCACCGGGTCGAGCGCCCGCTGCGTTACGGGGAATCGATGACCAGCCAAGTTCTTGAAGTCGAAGCTGAAGAGGGAAACGCGTCGCGGCGCGCGCTCGGCAGCTCGTTCTACGCGGCCATGCGCATCATGCCTCCAGGACAGCGCGAGGCGATGTTCGAGATTTATTCGTTCTGCCGTGCGGTCGACGACATCGCCGACGATCAGGGCCCGGCCGAACCGCGCCTTGAAAACCTCGACCGGTGGCGAAAGGACATCGAAGCGATCTATTCCGGCGAGAAGCGGCCCGGGCTCGGCGGGCTCGCAATTGCCGTCCGCGATTTTCAGCTCGAAAAGGATGATTTCCGGGCCATCATCGATGGCATGGAGATGGACGTCCTGCAGAACATTCAGGCCCCGGATTTCGTCACCCTCGATCTCTATTGCGATCGGGTGGCAAGCGCCGTCGGACGCCTCTCGGTTCGCGTTTTCCGCATGCCGCGGGAGGAAGGCAGGCATCTGGCCGAGCATCTCGGGCGTGCCCTGCAGCTCACGAACATTCTGCGCGACCTGGACGAAGATGCTGCCATCAACCGCCTTTATCTGCCGCAGGAATTCCTGAGCGAAGCCGGTATCGCGATCACCGACCCTGCTACTGTCCTGGCCAGCCCTGCTCTGCCGGAGGTTTGCGAACGCATCGTGGCGCTGGCGCGCTGGCGCTTCTCGGAAGCGGACAAGATCATGAACGCCCATCCTCGGCGCATGGTGCGGACGCCGCGCGTGATGTCCGAGGCCTATAAGAGCATCCTGGCGGGCCTGGTGGCGCGCGGGTGGGCTGCGCCTCGTGAACGGGTCCGGCTGAGCAAGTCGCGGATTGTCATGATCGTCCTGCGCCATTTCATAATCTAAACAATGGATCGCCCCTTACCCCAGCCCGCTCCTTCCGGGAGAGGGAGCACGCCGAGCTTGCAACATCGCCCCTTGTCCCATGGGAAGAAGGACAGGGCGAAGGGTGCCACCGTCCACATTATAGGTGCTGGCCTCGCGGGCTTGTCCGCTGCCATCCGGCTCGCGGAACAAGGGCGCGCCGTGGCGATCTGCGAAGCCGCTCGCCATGCTGGCGGCCGCTGCCGGTCGTATTACGACGCGGGCTTCGGGGCCGTGATCGACAACGGCAATCACCTGCTGTTATCGGGCAACGATGCGGCGATGCGGTATCTGACCCTCATCGGCGGAGCGGACAAACTGAAAGGCCCGGCGAGGGCGGAGTTCGATTTCGCGGACCTCGCGACAGGGGAGCGCTGGACGCTCAGGATCAACGAGGGCCGCTGGCCGTCGTGGCTGTTCGATCCCGCACGGCGCGTGCCCGCGACGAAGCCCCTCGATTATCTGGCGGCCACGCCGCTCATGTGGGCCGGTTCCCGTAAAACTGTAACTGATATCATTCCCAAGGAAGGCCCTCTTTATGAGCGGCTCTGGCAGCCGTTGATGCTCGCGGCGCTAAACACCGACCCGCAAGAAGGTTCAGCGCGGCTTGCCGGGGCAGTCATGCGAAACACGCTCGCAAAAGGCGGCGTCGCTTGCAGGCCGCTGATCGCTGAAGGCCTTTCGGCTGCCTTTATCGAGCCTGCCTTAAGTTATCTGGGCGAGCATCAGGGAACAATCGAGTTCGGAAAGCGTCTCCGCGAAATCGAGTTTGACTCCAGCCGCGTGCGTACTCTGAAGTTCACGGATACTGAGCATTCCCGTCCAGGAAGATGAGACGGTGGTTCTCGCAGTTCCGCCCTGGGTTGCGCAATCCTTATTGCCCGGATTGAAGACACCAACCGAGTTTCGGGCCATACTCAACGCGCATTTCAGTATTGCACCGCCGCCGCACTTTCCGACGATTCTCGGCCTCATTCACGGCACAGTCGAATGGATCTTTTCATTTCCTAATCGTTTGTCTATTACGGTCAGTGGGGCGGATCGTCTCATCGATCGGCCCCGAGAGGAACTGGCAGCTGAACTGTGGCGGGATGTTGCGGCTGTAACAGGGCTTCCGGCGGAGCTTCCTCCTTGGCAGATCGTTAAGGAAAAGCGGGCGACGTTTGCCGCGAGCCCCGGTCAGGATGTTTTGCGACCAGACACAAAAACGAAGTGGCGCAACCTTTTTCTGGCGGGCGACTGGATCCAGACGGGTCTTCCCGCGACCATCGAAGGGGCGATTCGTTCCGGCGAGCGGGCCGCCCACTTGGCTATTAGGGGATAGTGCAAGCATGACGCAGAAGATTGAACGCGCTTTGAGCGAGGATGAAGATTTCGAGCTGGAGCGCTTTGAGGGAAGTTGGCGCGCCGAAGGCGGCCCCGTCGCCAATCAACTCGAAGATCGGATTCGGGCAGCCTCGGGGGCACTTCTGCGCCACCAGCAGGAAGACGGGCATTGGTGCTTCGAGTTCGAGGCCGACGCGACAATCCCGGCAGAATATATCCTTCTCACGCACTATCTCGGCGAGGAACCGAACCTCGAACGCGAGGCCAAGATCGGCAATTACCTGCGCCGCATTCAGGGTAAGCATGGCGGCTGGCCTCTCTTTCATGAAGGCGAGCTCGACATGAGCGCCAGCGTGAAAGCCTACTTCGCGCTCAAAATGATCGGCGACGACATCAACGCGCCGCACATGGTCCGTGCCCGCGAAGCGATTCGCTCGCGCGGCGGCGCCGAGATGAGCAACGTCTTCACACGCATCCTGCTTGCGCTCTACGGCGTGGTGACGTGGCGGGCCGCACCCGTGATGCCCATCGAGATCATGCTGCTGCCGAAGTGGTTCCCGTTCCACATGACGAAAGTGTCCTATTGGGCGCGGACCGTCATGGTTCCGCTTTACGTGCTGGCCGCGTTGAAGCCCAGAGCGCGGAACGAGCGCGGCGTGACGGTAGACGAGTTGTTCCTGGTACCGCCAAAGAAGGTGGGCATGCGGCCGAGAGCCCAGCACCAGCAGCGGTCGTGGTATTTCACGTTCGCGGCCATCGACAAGGTGCTGCGAGTGGTTGAGCCCCTCTTCCCGACGGGCGTGCGGAGCAAGGCCATCGGCAAGGCAGTCGCTTTCGTGAAGGAACGGCTGAACGGCGAAGACGGGCTCGGTGCGATTTTCCCGGCCATGGCCAACAGCGTCATGATGTACGACGCGCTGGGCGTGCCAGAGAGCGATCCGGATCGCGCCATCGCGCGCTACTCCATCGAGAAGCTGCTCTTCGAAACCGAGAACGAGATTTACTGCCAGCCCTGCGTTTCACCCGTATGGGATACGGGCCTTGCCGCGCACAGCCTTCTCGAAGCCGGGGGCGAGGCCGAGCGCGAATCCGCCTCGAAGGGCCTCGAATGGCTAAAGCCAAGGCAGGTGCTCGACGTGAAGGGCGATTGGGCGGATCAGCGTCCCGATGTCAGGCCGGGCGGATGGGCGTTCCAATATGCCAACCCGCATTACCCCGACCTCGACGATACGGCAGTGGTCGTCATGGCGATGGATCGGGAAGTGAACGTGGCGGGCAGCCGGCACGATTACGGCACCGCCATCAGCCGCGGGCGCGAGTGGATCGCGGGCCTGCAAAGCAAGAATGGCGGATGGGCCTCTTTCGACGCCGACAACACGCACCTCTATCTCAACAACATCCCGTTCTCGGACCACGGTGCGCTTCTCGATCCACCGACCGTGGATGTCAGCGCCCGCTGCGTCTCGATGCTCGCCCAATTGGGCGAAACCACCGAGACAAGCCCGCTCTTGAAGCGCGGAGTGGACTATATCCTCAGCGAGCAGGAAAAGGACGGAAGCTGGTTCGGCCGTTGGGGCATGAACTACATCTACGGCACCTGGTCGGCGCTGTGTGCTCTTAATGCGGCGGGTGTGAGTCATTCGTCTCAATGTATGCGCCGCGCCGTGGCGTGGCTCGTTTCGATCCAGAACGAGGACGGCGGCTGGGGCGAGGATGGCTCAAGCTACAAGCTCAACTATAAAGGGTATGAGAAATCCCCAAGCACGCCGTCGCAGACGTCGTGGGCGCTGCTGGGGCTCATGGCCGCAGGAGAGGTGGAGCATCCCGCCGTAGATAAAGGCATTGCCTACTTGGTGGCCACCCAGGATGGGAGCGGCACCTGGCGCGAGGACCGGCATAACGCTCCGGGTTTTCCACGCGTTTTTTATCTTATTTATCATGGTTATGCGAAATATTTCCCGCTTTGGGCGCTTGCGCGCTACCGTAATCTCAAGGCTGGAAATAGATCGCCCGTGATGTATGGCATGTAGCTTTTGTGCCTTATGCGTCACGCTTCGAGACAAGAACTTAACCCCCAGTTAAGGTTGCTTGTTCTCAAGCTGGAGTTTTTGTATACGCCATCGTTGGGCAGCGGTGTTCGTTGCACCAAACCTTACCGGCGGACTGACTCCAATGAAAATGCTTTTCGACGATGCTCCCGTTATTGTGGCCGCAGGCATGGCCTTCGAGGCGCGTATTGCGAAAGGTGCAGGTATTCGAGCGGTTTATGGTCAAAAGCGTCAAGCCTACATCCGAAAGCTGCACGATCTGGCGCGCTCTGGCGCAAGGGGAATCATTAGTTTCGGCGTGGCTGGCGGCCTCTCGCCGTCCCTGAAGCCGGGTGACGTTGTTATCGCAAATTCGGTTGTCACGGCGAGGGCGCGCTTCCTCACCGATTCCCGCTGGTCGCGGTCGCTGAAAAACGCGCTCACGCATGCCGTTTCCGGCCTGCCGGTCTTTGCTTCAGATGCCACTGTCATGACAGTGCTGGAGAAGGAATCGCTCTGGAAGGGTACAGGCGCCGCTGCCGTAGATATGGAATCCGGCGCCGCAGCCGAAGTCGCAGAGCATCATGGACTGCCTTTCGCAGTCCTGAGAGTCATCATCGATCCGGCTCACCGCACAATACCGATTAGCGCCGCGGTGGGCGCGACGGAAAACGGCACAACGGATGCGGTCGCTGTGGTTCGATCGCTCATCCGGAGGCCTGGCGACCTCGGTGAAATCATTCGCCTTGCGGACGATGCCCGCCGGGCGAACAGATCACTATTCCGCTGCCGTCAAGCGCTCGGGCCGTTCTTCAGTCTTCTTGACCCGATCGACCTCCCGCTCAACGTGGAGTGAGTGCACGTAGCTGGCCCGCCGCTGGTTCTCGAGCGGGATCTCGGGAGCCATTGGGCCTTCTGTGCGAATACCGCGCAACATCAGCGCCATCATTCTGAGCGGATTTGAGATGGCTGCATCGGCGGCAGTCGGCTCATAGCCGCAATGCGCCATGCAGTTTGCGCATTTCTCATAGCGGCCTGTGCCGTAGCTGTCCCAATCCGTGGTTTCCATCAGTTCAGTGTAGGACTTGGTGTAGCCTTCGCCGATCAGATAGCAGGGCTTCTGCCAGCCAAATATGTTCCGGGTCGGCATACCCCAAGGTGAGCATGAGAACTCCTGGTTGCCCGCGAGAAAGTCCAAAAACAGCGGCGAGTGGGAAAACGTCCACCGCTTCCCTTTGCCAAGGGCGAAGACCTTCCGGAACAGTTCCTTCGTTTTGCGGCGATTGAGGAAGTGCTCCTGATCGGGCGCGCGCTCATAGGCATAGCCGGGGGAAATCGAGACGCCGACTTCAAGGTCCTTGCAAAAGTCGAGGAAGAACGCAAGTTCCTCCGGCTTATAATTATCGAAGACCGTCGCGTTGACGTTGACTTTGAAGCCTTTGGCCTTCGCAGCCCTGATGGCCGAGAACGCTCTGTCGAAGGTCCCCGGCTGGCAAACCGACTTGTCGTGATGATCTCTCAGTCCGTCCAGGTGAACGGAGAAGAACAGGTAGGGCGACGGCTCGAACAGATGAAGCCTCTTCTCAAGCAGAAGCGCGTTCGTGCACAGCGAAACGAATCGCTTCTGCGCCACCAGTCCGGCAACGATCTCCCCGATCTCCTTGTGGATCAGCGGCTCGCCGCCTGGGATCGCCACCATCGGGGCGCCGCATTCCTCTGCGGCATCCAGGCATTCCTGCACGGTCAGTCGGCGGTTCAGGATGGAATCGGGATAGTCGATCTTGCCGCATCCCGCGCATGCCAGATTGCACCGGAACAGCGGCTCCAGCATTAGCACCAGCGGATAACGTTTCCGGCCCTTCAGCTTCTGCTTGAGAAGATAGGCGCCGATCCGTCTTTCCTGGAAAAACGGTAAGACCATAGCGAGATGCTCCAATTTAGAAAAAAGTCGCACGGACGTGCGAGTTAGGCGACTTTGACAGGTTAATCCAGTTGGAACTAAAGGCGTTCTCCCGGACGCTAAAAGGCGTGAAGTTCTACCGGGAGACGAAATTCCACATTTTCTTCGACTCCAGGCAGATTTGTGACGTCAACTGGGCCGAGCCGCCGAAGACTTGAGATGACATCCTGAACCATGGCTTCAGGAGCAGAAGCTCCGGCGGTCAAGCCAATGATTTGAGCGCCCTTCACCCACTCTGGCCGGAGGTCGCTTCCATCGGCCAGGAGATAGCTCGGCACGCCTGCTTCCTCGCCGATTTCACGAAGCCTGTTCGAGTTCGAGCTATTCTTCGCCCCAACGACGAGGATGACATCCGCGATTTTCGACAGCTCCCGGACGGCCATTTGCCGATTTTGCGTCGCATAGCAGATATCGTTGGTCTCAGGGCCAACCACATTCGGAAAGCGACGCTTGATCGCTTCAATGATGCCCCGCGTATCATCGATGCTGAGCGTGGTCTGCGTCACGTAAGCGACCGGGGCATCGACCGGGATCGGCAGATTGGAAATATCTTCTTCTGTCTGCACCAGATGAACCGGCCCCGGAATTTGCCCCATTGTTCCTTCCACCTCGGGATGACCAGCGTGGCCGACCAGGATCACGGTACGTCCCTGGCTCACATAGCGTTTGCCCTGCAGATGCACCTTTGTCACAAGCGGGCAGGTGGCATCGATGATGGGGAGGCCGCGCGTTTCCGCCGAACTCTCGACGGACTTAGCGACCCCATGGGCGCTGAAAATTGTGACGGCTCCCGACGGAATCTCGTCGACTTCGTCAACGAAGCGAGCGCCTTTGCCTTTCAGGTCTTCCACGACGTGCTTGTTGTGAACGATCTCATGCCGGACATAAACCGGAGCGTCGTATTTATCGAGCGCACGCTCGACGATTGAAATGGCGCGGACAACGCCCGCACAGAACCCACGAGGTTGAGCCAGCACGACCTGCATGCTATTTGCATCGCGAGCGAGTTTTTGCATTTTGGTCACCCCGTGTAAAAGACGTGGCATTTCCACGCAGATTCTCTAGTCGCTTGTCACTCAACAAGCAGCTCCCCTACACCGTTCCGAGAATGGCCGACATTCCTAGTAAGAGATCGCACTTTTTTTCAGTACCTGTCCAGTTAAGAAGAGCAACAACATATCCGGATTGCGAATCGCTCTACTGCTTTCTCACCGTACCAGAATTGTATTCCGGTTGCATTTCGGGACAAAATACCAAACCTTTACAACCATAAGCGGGATAAACACCTTACCTCATCGCGTTAAGGGAAGTGGAGCGGCTGTATAGGAATAAGCTATTTTCATCTCGAAAGCGCTGATTCAGCCTTCTACTATACGCGAAATCACATCATAGCTGTCACTACTGAGACCGTCGTACACTTCTCCAAATTCAACAAAAAGGGCCGGTTGCCCGGCCCTGTAATTGGAGATTTCAAGTTCCACGATCAAATCGAGTTCATGTGGTTCCAAGTCACGACGACTTTCGCACCAACTTTCGCACGCCGGTAGAGATCGGCGACGTCTTCATTATACATGCGGATGCAACCATGAGAGACTTGCTCCCCTATGAGCCAGGGCGCGTCTGTTCCATGAATGCGATACATGGAGTCGCCGAGATAAAGGGCCCTGTTGCCAAGCGGATTGCGTGGATCGCCGCCCGCTACATAGGATGGCAATGTCGGGTTCTCGCGGCGCATATCGGGCGTCGGCGTCCAGGTAGGATTCTCACGCTTCTCGCTGACATAGCTCACGCCCGACCATCTCGCTTCGGCCTTGGGGATCGCAATGGAGTAACTGATGGCCGAGTTCTTCGACTCGATGTAGTAGAGTCGGCGATCGCCGAAGCTCACGATAATATCGCCCGCATTGAAGTTTCCATGCAGCTTCACATGATGCCGGCCAGACGGTCCACCACTCATCCCACCAAACAGGCCGCCAAAGAAACTATCGAGCAAATTTGCATTTGCGGCGGGCGCCGCAATTGTCAGAGCGAGGCTGGCAATCGCAATTTGCTTCATAAGGCGTGACATTTATCCCCTCCAATGTCTCGACAGTATATTAATCACTCGGTGGCCCGCCAGCTCACCTTCGAAGTTGCGCCCGTAAAGCACACTCCCTCGCCGGAACGCGCTTACAGCCACAGCTTGCGGTTCGAAGTAAAGATAGCGAAGCGGAGCAGTCGCGTCAGCCCCCAAATTGCCGTGGTATTGCCGCTTTACCCCGCCTATGTTGCTAGGATGACACGATTTTATAACTGCGGAATTAAAATGCGGGCGCAAGGGAATAAGCAGCACAACTTCTGCGCGATTACTTCTTGCGAAATTTATCGAGACTAACGACCTCGGCAGTATGACGTTCCTCCTGCGGCTCGTGCTTAGCCTCGGGGAGCGCCGAAGCGGCCTCTCCCGAACAGAGTGGCCCTCATTCTGATTTAGGACCGCTGGCGCAGCGCCTGATTCGGGCGCAGGCAAAAGCGCTGTCTCCGAGCTCGGCTTCTCGCCCGCCTCTCGCCTCAGGGGAGCGAAGAGCCAGGGCGAATTGCACGCTCGGGTCCTGGAAAATTCGCACGGCGCCAAATGGGATCACGAGCCGTTCCGGAATGTTGTTGAACGAGAGACGAACCTCGAACCGGTCCTCCGTCACCGCCAAGTCCCAGAACTGGTGTTGGAGGACGATCGTCATTTCCTGGGGATACTGTTCTTTCAAACGCTTTGAAATGCCAACGCCCGGAGCACAAGTATCGAAGGTGATGAAAAAGTGGTGGTCGCCAGGAATGCCGCGCTTGAGAACGCGCTGCAAAACAGAACGCAGCACGCCACGCAGAGCGTCTAGGACGAGAGCCTCGTACCGGATAAGATCTTCAGGCATTTCCGATTCTACGCCAAGACCGTGCAGAAAAATGGCGGGCTTCTGTTGCCCGGCGCCGCCAGCCGCGCCCAACAGCAGCTACGCCGTTAGGACTTGAGATTCCCAGTGTCGCGCCGCATTACGCAGCGAGAGCAACCGGAGCATAGTTGTCGTTTGCAACTATAGAATGGCCCGATACGGCGGAACCATGCCGAGCGAAAGACTACCCTTTACACCCTCGTCGATCCTATTTCGCCCCCATCAGAAGCCGCTTTGATTGATTCCCGAAAGGAATTGAGCGGCTTATGGTGGAGGCGCCGGGTACCGCCCCCGGGTCCGATAGGCTTATTACGATATCCATTTATCGCCATAGCTGGCGAACCAGCACCGTAATATAGTTCGTTCGGCCGCCGTTGGAAAGACGAAGACGCAAGAATTAGCAAAGCGACGCAATAGGGTTACGCCGCCCGTAATGCGGGCGGGCGCCTGCAAGAACGTCGCAGACGCCGCAGCTCCTGTATAGAAGCCGCAAGGCCGAGAAGGGATGAAGGGCCGGAACCGTCGTAGCCGTCCCGAACGCCCAGTAGGCCCCCCGCACTTCACCCGTAGCCACCCGAAGGGTGGACGCGAATGATGCAAGCGATGGCTTGCCAGCATCGTACGTCCACATGACCGGGCAGGCGGCAATCGCCTCCACGGATGATTTCCGCGCGCGGGCGGTGGCCGCTCCGGAAGCGTCGGAAGGCGAGCGCCTCGGAGGGTGACGGCGCCGCGCCCGTCGATCGAGCCCATTGGCATGATAATTTTTCGACGGTATGCCCGCGTGTTGCCGGTGGAGGCGAACGCACCACGATCGTGGCCTTGCCGGAGTTCTCGCAGCCACGACGCCAAAAAGAGAAGCTGTCATGGCGCTCGTTCCATCTTCAGCAATCGTTCCGCCTCAGCGAGTTCCTCAAGCGTGTTGGCGTTGAAAAATGGATCGACGGCTTTCCCGCCAAAATCCGCGAAGGCGAACTCCACGATGGTGTTCGGGTGCCGCTCAGCCCAATGCAACACTTTTCGCGTCCCTGTTTCTAAGGACAAGGCCAAATCATCGGCAAGCGCGATGGGCCAAAGCCCGGACACCGGATGCGCTTTTCCTCCAGAAGCCGCGAGCGCAATAGAAGGCTGGCCCCCGCTTGTGGCAGGCCAGCAATTTTTGCACCATGTCATCGGGAAGGAAAGGTGTGTCGCATGCTGCAGTCACGATGAACGCGCGCCCCCGGCGCGGCGTTCGCGCCCAACGCATTCCGGCCAGCACGCCAGCCAGCGGCCCGGCAAAGTCCGCTGTCGCGTCCGGTATGACTGGCAGCCCGAAAGTGGAAAAGCGGACGGCGTCGCCATTGGCGTTGATCGCGACCGGCGCTGCCTGCCCGCGAATACGCTCGATAACATGGCCGATCAAGGGCTTGCCATCGAGCACGCGCAACGACTTGTCGCCGCCACCCATCCGGCGGGAAAGGCCACCCGCAAGGATAACGCCCGCTACCATCTCCACTTACTGCCCTTCTTCCTCGCGCCCTTGCGTCTATGAAGGGGACTCTCCTCGAATGCGCTCCCCAGATGGGACAACAAAGCGTCCCGCGTACGCCGGTCAAGGTGACGAGATAGCAGGCTTGCGGAGCGCGCGTCCTTCCACAGGCACTGAAGCTCCATCTTCGTATCCGGGCCGATTGCGAATTCCGTCAAGTCTCTGTGCGAGCTCAACCAAAGGCGGCTATTCGGCGGCACAATCTCAATCTGGTGACTTCCGCAACGGCGCGCTACCCACTAGATAAAGTTCACGTGTTTGCGTCGCCTTTCTCAACCATCTCACCCGCGGATTCCATGACCGAGCCCATTAGCAAAGACAGTATTCTCAAGGCGCTGAAGAGCGTCAAAGGACCAACCGGCCAAGATATCGTTACCTTGGGCATTCTCTCGGAAATCGTCATAAACAAGGATAAAGTCTACTTCGCGCTTACGGTTCCCCAGCGGGAGGCCAAGGCCTATGAGACCGTCCGAAAAGCGGCTGAAGCCGTAGTGAGGGCTCTTCCCGGCGTGGCGAGCGCAATGGTGACGTTGACGGCAGACGCTGTTGACAAGGGCATGTCCCGGATCAACAGTCAGACCGTGGCATCGGCCGTATCAAGCACATTATCGCAGTCGCCTCCGGCAAAGGCGGGGTGGGAAAATCCACCACTGCTGTCAATTTGGCGCTTGGTTTTCAAGAAAACGGACTTCGGGTGGGCGTCCTGGATGCGGACATTTATGGTCCGTCCATGCCGCGGCTTCTTGCCATTCGAAGCAAGCCTGAACTCATCGGTGACAACGTCCTCGCCCCTATCGAGAAGTATGGCTTGAAAGTCATGTCCATCGGCTTTCTTGTCGACGAAGAAACGCCGATGATCTGGCGCGGTCCGATGGTCATCTCCGCGTTGACCCAAATGCTGAAAGATGTTGCTTGGGGCGAGTTGGATATTCTAGTGGTCGATATGCCGCCCGGAACTGGCGACGCTCAGCTCACAATGGCTCAGCAGGTGCCGCTTTCCGGCGCGGTTATCGTCTCGACGCCGCAAGATCTAGCGCTGATCGATGCGCGCAAAGGTCTTAACATGTTCAAGCGCGTGAACGTCCCAGTGCTCGGGATCATCGAGAATATGAGCTATTTCCTGTGCCCGAAATGTGGGCATCGCTCCGATATCTTCAGCCATGGAGGAGCGCGTCACGAAGCCGAGCGTCTGGACGTACCCTTCTTGGGTGCGTTGCCGCTACATATGGCAATTCGGGAGACGTCCGATTCAGGTCATCCCCTCGTTGTCGCGGATCCCTCCTCGATGAATGCGAAGGTTTACAAGAATATCGCTGAAGTGATCTGGCACGGACTCACAAGCAAAGAGGCGACGTCAAAAGCACCTAAGATCGTCATCGAATAGCGCACAAAAAAAGCCCCGTCGTTTTTGCGACGGGGCTTGTATTCATGGATGAGGGGATTTTCAACATCCTTGGCATGCCTGGCGACGACCTACTCTCCCACAGTGTAGTACCATCGGCGCAGGAACGTTTCACGGTCGAGTTCGAGATGGGATCGAGTGGGGGCGTTCCGCTATAACCACCAGGCAAACGAAGAATGTTGGATCACGAGCGCTTGGGGCGCTCGTACTCAGAATGATCTGTCTTGTCTTTTCGCCAGCTCACGTGATGTGAGCATTGACTAATGAGAGCGATGAAGCCGATCGAACTATTAGTACTGGTAAGCTCCACGCGTTACCGCGCTTCCACATCCAGCCTATCAACGTGGTGGTCTTCCACGGTTCTCAAGGGAGAACTTGTTTCGAGGCGAGTTTCCCGCTTAGATGCTTTCAGCGGTTATCTCTTCAACACTTAGCTACCCTGCACTGCGGCTGGCGCCACAACAGGTCCACCAGAGGTGTGTCCATCCCGGTCCTCTCGTACTAAGGACAGCTCCTCTCAATTCTCCTACACCCACGGCAGATAGGGACCGAACTGTCTCACGACGTTCTGAACCCAGCTCACGTACCGCTTTAATTGGCGAACAGCCAAACCCTTGGGACCTGCTCCAGCCCCAGGATGCGATGAGCCGACATCGAGGTGCCAAACAACCCCGTCGATATGGACTCTTGGGGGTCATCAGCCTGTTATCCCCGGCGTACCTTTTATCCGTTGAGCGATGGCCCTTCCACTCAGGACCACCGGATCACTAAGGCCGACTTTCGTCTCTGCTCGACTTGTGGGTCTCGCAGTCAGGCAGGCTTATGCCTTTGCACTCGACAGCTGATTTCCGACCAGCTTGAGCCTACCGTCGCACGCCTCCGTTACTCTTTGGGAGGCGACCGCCCCAGTCAAACTACCCACCACACACTGTCCCGGAACCGGATAACGGTCCGCGGTTAGATATCCATGATCGCAAGGGTGGTATTTCAAGGGTGACTCCACGAAACCTGGCGGCTCCGCTTCATAGTCTCCCACCTATCCTACACATGTAATCACGAATACCAGTGTGAAGCTATAGTAAAGGTGCACGGGGTCTTTCCGTCTAACCGCAGGAACCCCGCATCTTCACGGGGAATTCAATTTCACTGAGTTTGCGTTGGAGACAGTGGGGAAGTCGTTACGCCATTCGTGCAGGTCGGAACTTACCCGACAAGGAATTTCGCTACCTTAGGACCGTTATAGTTACGGCCGCCGTTTACTGGGGCTTCAATTCGGAGCTTGCACCCCTCCTCTTAACCTTCCAGCACCGGGCAGGCGTCAGACCCTATACGTCGCCTCGCGGCTTCGCAGAGCCCTGTGTTTTTGGTAAACAGTCGCCACCCCCTGGTCTGTGCCCCTCCGCAATGCTTGCGCAAAGCGAAGGCCCTCTTATCCCGAAGTTACGAGGGTAATTTGCCGAGTTCCTTCAACGCAGTTCTCTCAAGCGCCTTGGTATGCTCTACCTGTCCACCTGTGTCGGTTTAGGGTACGGTCGTTTGGGGGGCTATTTCCTGGGACTGCTTCACGGCCAAACCAATCCGATAAGGTTTGACAATTTACGCAATCCGT
>CAWHIT010000009.1:0-32500 GCA_963829495.1 uncultured Alphaproteobacteria bacterium | reverse complement strand
TTCGGGAGTGAACCCCCAGGAGATCGAGGTTGGCTTCGGAGCAGGAGCGGCAGCCTCAACCGAGAAGAACACGACCGTCCTTTTCAAGAAGTTCGATGAAGAGGAAAGCGACGACGGATACGACCGCCGCACGATCACCGCCCGCGGAGGGGAAACGCTCGACAGTCTGATCAAGGGTACGGGCGTCGATGCCATCCAGGCGGGGCTGGCTGCCGAAGCGGTTGCCAAGGTCACGAATTCCAAGAAATTGAGGACGGGCGAGGAACTGCGGCTGGGTCTCACGCCCTCATCCGTCGATGAAAATGCCATCGATGTCGGCAAGCTCAGCCTTTTCTACCACGGCGCCCATGTGGTCACGGTCGCCCGCACCGCCGATGGCGCCTATAACGCAAGCGACAAGCCTTTGAAGCCGGAAGGGAATTACGAAGACAGCAGCGGCGAACGCGCGAGCGTTTATGTCAGCAGCTATCGCGCTGCCAAGTCTCAGGAACTTCCGGACGATTTCGTAATGAAGTTCCTCCGGGTCCACTCTTACGACGTCGACTTCAAGCAGCGCGTCAAGGGCGGCGACGGGTTCGAACTTTTCTACGAGCTTGTGCAGGATGAAAATGGCAACGAGAAACCAGGAGAGCTTCTGTATGCGGCGGTAACGATCGGCGGCGAAACACACGGTTATTACAGGTTTCGCACGTCCGACGGAGGCGTAGACTACTATGACGAGAAGGGGTCCAACTCGAAAAAGTTTCTCATGCGCACGCCGATCCGTGGCGCTCGGCTCACGTCAGGCTTCGGCTATCGTAAGCATCCCCTTCTGCAAACGGTGCGTGCTCATCTGGGGGTGGATTGGTCCGCGCCCATTGGAACACCGATCATGGCGACCGGCAATGGCACCATCGAAATGGCTGACCGCGAAGGCAACTACGGCAATTACATCCGCATTCGTCATGCCAACGGTTATAAGACGGTGTACGCGCACCTCCTACGATTCGCGGCCGGTGTCACAAAAGGCGTAAAGGTGCGCCAAGGCCAAATTATCGGCTATCTGGGCAATACAGGCATGTCGACAGGGCCGCACGTTCACTATGAGGTGCTGATCAACAACCAGCACACTAATCCGCTTTCAATCAAGATCCCGAAAAGCCGGCAGCTTCAAGGGCGCTTGCTGACGGACTTCCGCCGTGAGAAAGGGCGGATTGACGATCTGATGCGCCGCCCGCCGGTCAAAACGCGCGTCGCCACCGTGGAGAAATAAGGCATTTGTGTTCGGTATAGGTGGCTTCCCGGATGTGGCTTGGCGCGTCCGGGAAGCCTCTGTTTCTACGCAGCCACGCTGAAAGCCCGGCCGTTGATGATCAGGCCATCGGCGCCGGACGTGACTTTGGCCGTATCGCCGTCCTTGATCGCCCCTGACAAAATCAGCTCGGAAAGCGGGTCCTGCAAAGCCCGTTGGATGATGCGCTTCAACGGCCGCGCGCCATAAGCTGGGTCGTAACCACGGTCGGCGAGCCATGCGCGCGCCTTTTCGTCGATATCGAGCGTGATCTTTCGATCCTCGAGGAGCTTCTGCAGCCGTTTGAGCTGAATATCGGCAATCGCACCCATCTCCTCGCGACGCAGGCGATGGAAGAGAAGAATATCATCGACACGGTTCAAGAACTCGGGGCGGAAATGCGCGCGCACCACCGCCATGACCTGGTCGCGCACGGCGTTCGCGTCCTGTCCCAGCGGTTGAGCCTGCAGGTACTCGGAGCCGAGGTTCGATGTCATGATGATGATCGTGTTGCGGAAATCTACGGTGCGGCCCTGACCGTCGGTCAAACGGCCATCGTCCAGAACCTGCAGAAGCACGTTGAAGACGTCCGGGTGGGCCTTCTCGATCTCGTCGAACAGGACAACCTGATATGGCCGGCGGCGAACGGACTCCGTCAGCGCGCCCCCTTCCTCGTAGCCGACATAGCCGGGAGGCGCGCCGATGAGCCGGGCCACGGAGTGCTTCTCCATATACTCCGACATGTCGATCCGCGTCATCGCGTGCTCATCGTCAAACAGGAAAGCGGCCAAGGCGCGGGCCAGCTCTGTTTTGCCGACGCCCGTCGGCCCGAGGAACATGAACGAGCCAATGGGCCGATGCGGATCCTGCAAGCCGGCGCGCGCGCGCCTGACCGCCGTCGACACCGCGCGCACGGCTTCCGCCTGCCCGATGACGCGCTTGCCAATCTCATCCTCCATGCGGAGGAGCTTGTCTTTCTCGCCTTCCAGCATTTTTTCGACCGGAATGCCCGTCCAGCGTGACACGACGCCTGCGATGTGATCGGGCGTCACAGCCTCCTCCACCATGCCGCGATTGGCATCGGCGGCTGCCTCGATGGCCTTCAGCCGTCTTTTCGAGACCGGGTATAACGCCGTAAGATATCTCACCCGCGCGAGCGAGATCGCCTTTTCGCTGTGCCTGCTCCAGCTCGTTTCGCGCCGCGTCAAGTTCTTCTTTGACCTTCTGCGCCGAAGCAAGCTTCTCTTTTTCCTCTTTCCAACGCCGCGCAAGAGAGGACGAACGCTCCTCGAGATCGGCGATTTCTTTTTGAAGTTTTGCGAGTCGATCCTTTGAAGCCTGGTCGTTCTCTTTCTTCAGCGCTTCCCGTTCGATCTTGAGCTGGATAATTCGCCGGTCGAGTTCATCAAGTTCCTCCGGCTTCGAATCCACCTGCATGCGCAGCCGGCTACCCGCCTCGTCCATGAGGTCGATCGCCTTGTCGGGAAGGAAGCGGTCGGTAATGTAGCGGTTTGAAAGTGTGGCCGCGGAAACCAGTGCCGAATTGGTGATCCGAACCCCGTGATGCAGCTCGTACTTTTCCTTCAGCCCGCGCAGGATCGAAATGGTGTCCTCAACGGTCGGCTCCGAGACGAAGACGGGCTGGAATCGCCGGGCGAGCGCGGCATCCTTTTCGATATATTTCCGGTATTCATCGAGCGTGGTCGCGCCGACGCAATGAAGCTCACCACGCGCCAGGGCCGGTTTCAGAAGATTGGACGCATCCATCGCGCCCTCGGCCTTGCCAGCGCCAACGAGGGTGTGCAGCTCATCGATGAACAGGATGACGCCGCCTTCCGCTGCTGTAATCTCCTGCAGCACGGATTTCAGCCTCTCCTCGAATTCGCCGCGATATTTCGCGCCAGCGATGAGCGCGCCCATGTCGAGCGACAGGAGTTTCTTGTCGCGCAGGCTTTCGGGCACATCGCCGTTGACGATTTCGGATCGCAAGCCCTTCGGCAATGGCGGTTTTTCCGACGCCCGGCTCGCCGATCAGAACAGGGTTGTTTTTTGTGCGCCGAGAGAGCACCTGAATGGTGCGGCGAATCTCCTCATCGCGGCCGATCACGGGATCGAGCTGGCCCTTGGCCGCCGCATCGGTGAGATCGCGGGCGTAACGCTTCAGCGCATCATAAGCCTGCTCAGCCGAGGCGCTGTCCGCCGTGCGCCCCTTGCGCAACTCGTTTATGGCTGCGTTCAGACCCGTCGGCGTAACGCCAGCTTCCGCCAGGATCTTCGAGGTGTCGGCATCTTTCTCCATCGCCATCGCGAGGAGCAGCCTTTCGACGGTGACATAGCTGTCGCCTGCCTTCTCGGCGATCTTCTCGGCCTGATCGAGAACCTTGGCCAGCTGGGGCGAGATATAAACCTGTCCGGCGCCGCCGCCCGACACCTTCGGCATCTTGGCAAGCGCCTGCTCGACGTGGGCCAGCGCATCGCCGGGACGTCCGCCCGAACGCGCGATCAGCCCCGCGGCCAGCCCTTCGCTATCATCCAGCAGAACTTTGAGGAGATGCTCCGGCGTCAGGCGCTGATGGCCTTCACGCAGTGCAAGCGATTGAGCGGATTGAAAGAAGCCCTTGGACCGATCGGTCAGTTTCTCGAAATTCATTGTCGCCTCAATGGCCGCGGCGCCTGGCCGCCAATTCGTGTGTAAGGGGTAGCATTGATTTGTTGATATATGGCAACATTGACAGACAAGAAAAGGTCACCGGCCATGCCCGCGCCGCCAATTATTGCCAAGCTTGTGCATTACCCCGTCAAGGGATTGAGCGGGGTGGCGACCGCTCAGGCGGCGTTGGTCGAGGGACAAGGCATGCCCCTGGATCGCATCTACGCCATTGAAAACGGAAGCCACCGCTTCGACGCCCAGAATCCGAAGTGGCTCCCGAAGACGCACTTTTTGCAGCTCATGCGAAACGAGCGGCTTGCGGGTCTCTCGCTAACCTTCGACGAAGAAAGCCACACCTTGACGCTGTTTCGCAACGGAAAGCAGATCGCCAAGGGCTCGCTCAAGACAAAGCTTGGGCGGCAGATTATCGAGCAGTTTCTGGCGGGTTACATGAAGGCGGATTTGATGGGGCCGCCGCGGATCGTGTGCGCCGAAGACCACAGCTTCACGGACATCGCCAAGAAGGCCCTGCACCTCGTAAACTTGGCGACCGTTCGCGACGTGAGCCGCGTCACGGGCGTCGATCTCGACCCTCTTCGCTTTCGGGCAAACGTCTATTTTGACGGGTTACCGGCATGGAAGGAGCGCGCCTGGCTCGGCAAGACAATCTTGTGCGGCAATGTGCACCTGAAAGTGTTTGCTGAAACAGCGCGATGCGAGGCAACCAGCGTCGACCCCAACACCGCAAAACGCGGCTCTTCTGTCCCGTCCGCGCTGATGCGGACATGGGGTCACGACAAACTCGGACTGTATGCGATAGTTATTCGCAGCGGCGTCATTTCTACGGGCGACAACGCGAGCGTGAGTTAAGGCGGCCCGGCTAGGACGCCTCGTCCGGCTTTGACTCGCCAGGCTGTGGAGAGCCGTTCGGCCCCTGAGCAGAGCTGCCATTGCCGCTCCGGCCATTGAAGGTCTTGGGCTGAGTTTCACCGATTGGACGCCGGCGGCGGCGCCGGGGCACTCTGTCGGCGTCTCCCTGCGGCTCCCCGTCGACGGGCGGCTGCACGCTCACTGGCTGCGGGCTGACCGGCTGCGCGGCGACAGGCTGCGCGCCATTCGATACAGGGGCGACAACTGGCTGCGGCTGCGGCTGGATTTGCGGGAAGGCGTTTTGCGGAATATACGGCTGCGGCTGCTGATGTTGGTTATAGACGGGGCGCTCCTGATGCTGGTTATACACCGGGCGCTCTGGGCGCTCCGAGCGCTCGGGGAAAGACCGCTGCGGGGGAACGAAGTCGTCCGAATCACCGTCGTCCGAATCGCCGTCATAATCTCGCTGATACGGTTCGGACGGATTGAACCGGCCTCCTCCATTCACACCAGGCTGACCTTCGAAGCCAGGCATCCCCACATTCTGCGCCTGCGCGGCGAGGATGATGCGGTTATAATGCTCGGCGTGCTGAAGATAATTCTCGGCAGCCACTGTATCGCCGGACGACATCGCGTCTCTTGCGAGAGAAGAATATTTTTCCGCGATGTGCATGGCAGTACCGCGGATTTTGACGTCGGGACCACTCGACTCGTAGTTCCGGCTCATTGAGTTTTGTGGCTTCCGGCCTCCGCGATTGCGGCCTCTGCGGTTTTGCTGTCCTTGCCTCATGGGTCCTTCTTAATCGAGGTCACAAGTTGATCGTTTACGCAAAACCGACCAGATTGAGCTCCGGCCAAGTTTGCGGAATGTAAAGAACTCTCAGTTTCGCGCGCAGTCAGAAAACTGACGACGCAAACTTAGGAAACAGATTTCCGGGCCTTGCCCATCCAAGAAACGTGCCGCCAACAGCACACCGACGCCTACAAACGAAGCATCTGGTCAATTGCCGATTTTTTGGTAGCCCTACGTTCTTTGTCCTCGTCCATTCTTCTAACCCGCAGCGGGTCTTCGTGACGAGGTCGCCTCTCACATTGACCCTATCCCGAAAGAACCGGATTTCCAACCTTTTTTTTGGACTTGGGCTCGCAGTCCACCAACTGTCGCACTCCTGCAACGGCACGCTCCGTTGCGCTCAGATCGACTCAAAACGCGAGCTTCAAAATGTCCTTCCCCAGCGCCGCTTCGACCATCATCTTGCGCACCGCTTGGGCTTGCCGATAACCCGTTTCGAATATCAGGAGCCCATTGGGCCGCAGCACCCTGAAAGCTTGGGCCGAAAATCGTGCGGAAAGCCTTAAGTCCATCAACGCCGCCGTCGAGCGCGAGATGCGGATCGAAGGCCTTCACATCAGCCTCGAGCCCAGCTATCTCGGAGGAGCAGATATACGGCGGATTACGATACAATGATATCAAACGCGGCATCGCCGAGAGCACCTGCCCAATCTGCACATAAGAATGACGCGCGGGTAAGCAACCCCAGCCGGCGCAAATTTTCTCTTGCCGTGCCGATGGCCCCTTCGCTGAGATCGACTCCCACGCCGTGGCTCAGCGGCAACTCCGACAGGAGCGCGCCAAGCAGGCAGCCCGAGCCTGTGCCAAGATCCAGGATGCGAAGCGGCGAATTCCAAAGCCCTTTTTCACGGACATAGCCAAGCACCGCTTCCACCAGAAGCTCGGTTTCCGGCCGCGGATCGAGCGTGTGAGGCGAGAGGCTGAACGGCAGTCCCCAAAACTCCCGGCGTCCGATGATGCGCGAAACAGGCTCGCCCGCGAGGCGGCGGTCCGCAGCTTCCCTGATCCGCGCCGTCATCTCTGGCGACAGCGCAAAGTTTGGTTTTGCGATTGTTTCCTCGGGCGAAAGCTCGCACGCATGGGAAGCGAGCAGGCGGGCGTCGAGCGCAGCCGTTTGAACGCCGGCCTGCCGGAAAAGCCTTGCCCAGCCCGCGGATCGCGTCGCCGAGTTCGCGCGCCTCTCATGAAGCGCCAGATCAGGCATGGACCTGCTCTCAGACGCAAGCTGGCTTGCCTGATGCTCCGTGATCAGCGCATCGATGATGGTATCGAGGCCATCGCCCACCATGATCTGCGGAAGATTGTAGAGCGTTACGTTGACGCGATGGTCCGTGACGCGGCCCTGCGGGAAATTGTAAGTGCGGATACGCTGGGAGCGGTCGCCCGATCCGATCTGATCCTTCCGCTCCGCCGCTCGCGCATCAGCGGCCCTCGTGCGCTCCATGTCGTAGAGCCTTGCGCGCAGCACCTGCATCGCGCGCGCGCGGTTTTGGTGCTGCGACTTTTCGCTTGATGTTACGATGATGCCCGTCGGGATGTGGGTAATGCGCACGGCTGAGTCCGTGGTGTTCACGTGCTGACCGCCGGCGCCGCTCGCCCGCATGGTGTCGATGCGGATGTCTTCAGGCCGTATCTCGATGTCGATGTCCTCGGCCTCCGGCAAGAACCGCAACGGTCGCGGCCGAGGTGTGGATGCGCCCCTGGTTCTCGGTTTCCGGCACGCGCTGCACGCGATGCACGCCGGATTCGAACTTCATCCGGGCGAAAACGCCCTTGCCGCTGATGCTCGCCACGATTTCCTTGTAGCCGCCCGCGTCGGCGTCGCTGGCCGAAAGAACCTGGACTTTCCAGCCCTTCAGGTCTGCAGTAGCGCTGATACATGCGGAAAAGATCGGCCGCGAACAAGGCCGCCTCCTCGCCGCCTGTGCCTGCGCGAACCTCGATAATCGCGCTTTTGTCGTCCGCCGCATCCTTCGGCAGAAGCATGACCTGCAGATCATGTTCGAGTTCATCGACCCGCGGCGCAACGGTTTCCAGCTCCTCGCGGGCGAGTTCGAGCATGTCGGGCTCGGAAGCCGGGTCTTCGAGCATCTGCCGGAGGTTGTCGCGTTCATGCTGCGCGCCTTGAAGCGCCTTGATGGCGGCCACCAGCGGATCGAGTTCGGCGAACTCCTTCGAGAGCTTGACGAAGGTTTCGTGATCGATTCCCGAGGCGAGCTGCGTCTGGAGCGTTTCCCAGCGGCTGACGAGACGATTCAGTTTTTCTTGTGGAATGGTTGGCATGGATTCCTGCTCCGCCGCGCTTCAAGAAGGGCGTGCCTGCCTAGGGCGGCGCTAAATGTCAATGTTTTCTTTCTGCGCAAATTCCGCGAGTTCCTGCCGGATCTTCGAGCTGTTCCGGTCGATGAGTTCGAACAGCGTCTCGCGCAGTTTTTTCACGTCGAGCGACAATATCATAGCCTTCACCGGCCCTATCGATGCCGGCGCCATGGATATTTGGCGAAAGCCGAGCCCGATCAAGGCCATCGCTTCCAGGGGACGGCCCGCCATTTCCCCGCAGAGAGCGAAGTCTGTGCCGTGCGCCGTGGCCCGTTCGGCTACCTTGCGCAGGACCTTGAGCGCCGAAGGATTGAGAGAGTCGAACCTTCGCGCGACGCGGTCGTTCTCCCGGTCCGCCGCGAAAAGAAACTGAAGGAGGTCGTTGCTTCCAACGGAAACGAAGTCGACAATCGGGAGGATCTCATCCAGCTGATAGATAATCGAGGGCACCTCGATCATAACGCCAACCCGGGTTTTTGTGGGCAGCTCGTGACCATGGTGTGTCGCGTACGCAATCTCTTTGTCGATGAGAGCCCTGGAAGCCAGCAACTCGGAGAGATCCGCAATAAATGGCAGCATGAGGGATAGCTCTCGTCCCGCAGCTGCCCGCAAAAGAGCCCGCACCTGCGTCCGGAACAGCCCCGGCCTGTCGAGCGACATACGGATCGCCCGCCACCCCAGCGCGGGGTTCTCTTCATGCAATTTCCTGATGTACGGCAGGACCTTGTCGCCGCCGACATCGAGGGAGCGGAAAACCACACGGCGGCCCGGCGCCATATCGAGCACGCGGGCATAGGCTGCGCGCTGTTGCTCCATCTTCGGGAACGTCGACGCGACCATGAACTGCAGTTCGGTCCGGAACAGGCCGATTCCATCCGCACCGCTTTGATAAAGGTGCGGCATGTCGACAAGGAGGCCAGCATTCATGTTGAGGACGACGTGCTCTCCGTCCTTCGTCACAGCTGGCGCGTGCCGCAACTTGAAAAAGCGAGCCTGCCGCCTGGCCCGGAAGCGGGCCTTGTCTGCGTAGGCCCTGATGAGCTCCAGAGACGGGCGAATATGGAACTGCCCTGTCGAGGCATCGAGGATCGCCGGGTCTCCGTGATCGGCAGCCGCCACGACGTCGGGCACTTGCACCAGCACGGCAAGATTGAAAGAGCGCGCAACGATTGAGACGTGCGAGGTCGCGCCGCCATCCTCGATCACGAGGCCGCGCAGCTTTTTTGGATCGTAATCGAGAAGCTCGGCCGCTCCCATGTTGTGAGCGACAAGGATGGCGTCGTTCGGCAGCCTGCTCAAAGCGGCGCCGTGATCGTGTCCCTGCAACGTGCGCAGGAGCCGGTTGGAAAGGTCGTCGAGGTCGTGCGAACGCTCGCGCCAGAAGCTGTCGCCGGTCTTCATGAGCTGCGTGCGCATGTTCTGCTGGACGCGCTCGACAGCTGCCTCCGCCGTTAGACCCGCCGAGACGGCATCGCGCATGCGCCGCGCCCACCCCCTGTCATGGACGAGCATCTGCACCGTCTCGATGATCTCCTTGTGCTCGCCGTTCGAGGGCGTGTCGTCGCCGGCGAGAAGCCGGTTGATGTCCTCCCTGACCCGGTCGAGCGCCTCGTCCAGGCGCTTCAACTCCGCGGGTACGTTCTCCGCGAAGAACTTGAGAACCGCTGGCCGGGGCTCATGCAGCGCGATGTGACCAAGCGCAAGGCCATCCGCGAGGGGAATACCCTTGAGCGTGATGGATGTTTCCCGGCGGCTCGGCGAGGGTGCAACCGCGCCCGCGAAGGCGCCCGACGCGATCATCTCCGCCAACACCATCGCGGTGGTTTCGAGCGCCTCGACCTCTTCAGCCGTATATTTCCGCTCAATCTTGTTCTGCACCGTGAGAACGCCGATGGTACGCCGCTCGCGCACGACCGGCACGCCGAGGAAGGAGTGGAAAATCTCCTCCCCCGTCTCTGGCTTGTATGAAAAGGCAGGGTGCCTCTGCGCGTCGGAGAGGTTCACCGGCTCGCCCCAGGCGGCAATGAGGCCGACAAGACCCTCGCCCTTCTTCATGCGAAGCGTATGGACGGCTTCTTTTCTGAGGCCTTCAGTCGCGAAAAGCTCGAGGGAATTGTCTGGAAGCCGGACATAGATCGAGCTCACCTCGGCAATCATGTTCGAGGCTATCACTTTGACGATGCTGTCCAGCTTGGCCTGGGGCTCTGACGCACTCGCCATGATAGCCCGCAGCTGCCGGATCAGCACCCATGGTGCACGCTCAGTCCAGGGCATCTGCCTGGTTCCAATGACCTTTAGGTTGTGAGATCTGCGGCGCCTTTTCCGTTTGACGCGCCTCTTCGTTTTAAGTGCCTGCTTCTCTATGTTCGATCCAAGCCGAAAAGGCTATGGAGCGTCTTAACGGCAGCCTCCGTATGCGCAGCGCCGAGCAAGACGCTAATCTTGATTTCTGACGTCGATATGGCCTGTATGTTGATCCCCTTGTCGGCCAGCGCCTGAAACATCTCGGCCGCGACGCCTGCGTGGCTTCGCATTCCCACGCCTATGACCGAGACCTTTACCATATCGGTATCGCCGCGCAGATCCCTATAGCGGATCGTGTCCTTGCGGTCGCGAAGCACCTGGAGCGCGCGCTGAAGCTCCGATGCCGCGACAGTGAAGGTAAGGTCCGTCTTGCGGCCATCCTCAGAAATATTCTGAACGATCATGTCCACGTTGATGTTCGCCTCGGAGAGCGGCATGAAAATGCTCGCGGCGACGCCGGGCTTATCCTCGATTTTGAGGACAGTCATCTTCGCTTCATCCTTCGCGTATGCTATGCCGCTGACAACGTGTTGCTCTAACATGTCCGTTTCGTCGCAAACGAGCGTCCCGCACTTTTCCGGCATTCCGGCTCGAGCGGGTTCGCAGTTTTCTGGAGGATCGAAGCTAGAACGCACTTGTACACGCACCCCTTGAGCCATTGCAAGCTCTACGGAGCGAGTTTGGAGCACTTTCGCGCCCTGAGACGCCATTTCCAGCATTTCTTCATAGGACACGCGGGACAGTCGCTGGGCCTGCGGGCACAATACGTGGATCGGTTGTGTACACACCGTCCACGTCCGTATAAATATCGCATCTGTCGGCCTTTAACGCGGCCGCGAGAGCAACCGCACTCGTATCGGAACCGCCCCGGCCGAGCGTGGTTATCCGTTCCCCGGGCTGAACCCTTGGAAACCGGCGACGACAGCCACCTCGCCCTCATCCAGGCGGCGCAAGAGTTCCGCGGTTTCGATGCGGTCGATCCTGGCAACGCCATGGCGTCGTCGGTCACAGCGGGATTTGCCACCCCTGCCAGGACCTCGCGCTCACGCCGATGGATTGCAGGATGATCGCCATCAGCCCGGCCGTGATCTGCTCCCCGGACGAGACCACGGCATCGTACTCGCGCGCATCGTGGAGCGGATTTGCCTCGCGGGTCCAGCGAGACGAGCTGGTTCGTATGTCCTGCCATGGCGGAGACCACGACGACGACGCGATTGCCTGCCTCGGCCTCGCGCTTCACGTGGAGCGCCGAATTTCTTGATACGGGCGATGTCAGCGACGGATGTTCCGCCAAACTTCATGACGAGGAGCATGATCGTGAGCTATTGTGCAAGAGTGAAATCAGAAAGCGGCGGCGAAAACGCTGAGCGCGCAAGGACATAAGGAACGCCATCGATGGGGATTGAGGCAGAAACACGGCATAGCCCATCGCTCGACGCGGCAGAGTTGCGTCATTTCGAGGGCTTGCCAAGGACTGGTGGGACGAGCGCGGAAAATTTCGTGGTCTCCATGCATTCAATCCTGCGCGGCTCGCGTTCATCGTCGCGGAAGTCCAGAGTTGGCGTGATCAACAGAACCAATCTTTCCGCCCGCTCAGCGGCCTCTCTGTTCTCGACATCGGCTGCGGAGGCGGCATCCTGTCGGAACCGCTGGCGCGGCTCGGCGGGAGTGTAACAGGAATTGACCCGGTCGAGGAGTCAATCGGCGTCGCAACGGTTCACGCGAAGAAACAGGGCCTGAATATCGCCTATCGCGCGGCGTCGGCCGAAGCTCTTGTGTCCGAGGGGTGCACATTCGATGTCGTCATCGCCTCCGAGGTTATTGAACATGTGGCCGATGTTGCATCGTTCCTGAAGACATGCCGCGCGCTTTGCAAGCCCGGCGGCCTGCTTATTGTTTCAACGCTTAATCGAACCCCGAAATCCTATGCGCTCGCCATCGTAGCCGCGGAACATATCCTTGGGCTTGCCCCGCGGGGTACTCATGACTGGAAGAAGTTCATAAAGCCTGAAGAGCTGGAAGCGGCGCTCAAGCAGGCGGCGTTCAACGTCGGAAGGCGCTCTGGAATTGTGTTCAAGCCTCTTATGGGGGTCTGGTCCCTCTCGGATAGGGATCTGTCGATAAACTACATCATCTCGGGAGAGGCCGCGTGAGCCGAGGGTGGCGTGTGCGCCCGGTCGAGGCGGCCGATGAAGCCGCATGGCGGCGCTTGTGGCGAGGCTACTGTGACTTCTATCAGGTCACGGTTGCTGAGGATGTCACCGACACGCTGTGGCGAAGGATCATGGACGAGCACGTGCCCATCGGCGCGCTCGTGGCGGAGACCGTCTCCACGCACAAGAAACCGCAAATCATCGGATTCGCAAACTACGTCCTCCATCCTTACACCTGGGGGACTGGCCTGATGTGCTATCTCGAAGACCTCTTCGTGGCGGAAGAGTCACGGCGCGCGGGCGTGGGCAGATCCCTGATCGACGCCCTCGTTGGCATGGCCGGAGAAAATGGCTGGGCTCGCGTTTACTGGCACACTCACCAATGTAACGAGGTCGCACGGGCGCTTTACGACAAGATCACGGGGGTCGACCCCTTCGTGCGATACGTCATCCATCTTGGCTGAGGCGAGCAGGTTGCCAATGGATAAAAATACAATCCCGCAAAGCGAAGCCATCGCCCTCTATAACGTGTACCGGGATTATATTAAGCATGAAAACATTTTAATGAACATGCGGATGACCTGGTTTCTAACGACGCAAGCGTTTCTGTTCAGTTGTTACGCGTTGCTGAACCAGAAAAGAATAAGTGCCGGGAGTTTCGAGTTGGTTAGATCATGGCACGAGTTCATAAGCGATATCACAGACCTGAAGTTCAAGTTCAGCACCGTAATCCTGATGCTGATCTGTTTCTTCGGATACTTTACCGCGCGCCGCTCTTACATTTCGGTGAGGGCCGCCTCACTCGCTATTCTGGCGCTGAGAAATAAGTGGGAAGGTGAGATTGCTCAGAATGGCGCGTTCTTAAGTCTGCCAGCGATCACTGGCGGGGGAGATGACAAGGCCATGAACGAGGGATGGGCTTCAACCGCGTTCCTTCCAACAGCCGCCATGGTGATATGGGTCTTGATCGCAATCGCACACGGTTTTTTGCTCCGAGCGTGAATCCGATTTAAACCGCGTTGCAGAGCGCGACCTAAGCAGACTTCGCCTGACGCGCCACCGGATCGCCGCCTCTGTCATCCCGGAAAGGCGAAGCCTTATCCGGGATCGTAACAAATTGAATTGCCTGTCTTTTTACGATCCCGGCTCGCGCTTCGCTTGGCCGGGATGACGAATGCAGAGCGGGCCGCATCCGTTGGCCGGATGAGCGGAGTTTGCTTAGTTAGTCTTGCACGGGCTTTCGAAAACCGACGCGCTCGCCGTCATGACCGGCGAGCAGGTCCTGGGTCTTTTCGCAGGCTCCGCCCATGAAGCGGGCAACTTTTCTCGGCTCCGGCTGGCGCCGTTGCTCCTCGGGCGGCGCGTTCTTCGCCGTGATCTGCGGCCGCTTTCGCTTGAAGAACCCGAGGATGCTTATCATTCCTGCACCTCAAGCGCGGCGACCTTCGGCCGGGCAGAACGCTCACGTCGAAGTCGCGCGTATGATCGAGGGCCGGGATGCGAGCGCGGACAACGTCCACCTCCGCGGGATCGACATCGGCGATTATCACACCGGGCTCTGTTCCGCCTTCGCCGAGGATATCGCCCCAGGGTGAAATGATGAGGCTGTGCCCATACGTCGTCCGGCCGTTCGCATGCCGGCCGCCTTGCGCCGCCGCGAAGACGAAACAGCCGTTCTCGATGGCGCGGGCGCGCAAGAGGATGTGCCAATGCCTCTCGCCCGTGACCTTCGTGAAGGCGGAGGGCGCGGTGAGAAACTTTGCGCCGGCTTTCGCGAGCGCCTTGTACTGTTCCGGGAAGCGGATGTCGTAGCAGGTCGCTACGCCGAGCCCGCCCCAGGGCAACTGCGCCACGTAAGCGGTCTTGCCGGGCAGGAAAATCGATGATTCCCGGTAGGTTTCGCCGCTCGGCAGATTCACATCGAACATGTGAATCTTGTCATAGCGCAGCGCAACCTGTCCGTCGGGGGCGAAAAGAAAGGCGCGGTTGATGGCGCGAACTTCGCTGACCTTGATGGCAATGGAACCGATATGGAGCCAGATGCGCAAGCTTTTGGCGAGGGCCGAGAAGTGGGGGATCGCCTCGGTTGCATTCTCCGACGCGATTTTCTCGAACAGGCGTGGGGTTTCCAGCTCCATCAGGAGCGTATTTTCAGGGGTCTGAATGAACTGAGCCCCCTTGTGGGCGGCATCGCGGATAAGCGCCTCGGCTTGCAAAAGATTTTCTCGAACGTCTCGCCCCGACCGCATCTGAACGAGGCCCACTCGAAAACGATCTTTCTTGTCCGACATGCTTTATCTGCCTCCCTTATCGTTGTTTTCTATTGTGCTCAGCTTTGCAACAAAGGATCAAGTTCTCCTTTGGCATCGAGAGCATAAACGTCATCACAGCCCCCAATATGCCTGGAACCTATGAAGATTTGCGGAACGGTATAATTGCCGTGCGCCCGTTCTATCATGGCCTCGCGAACAGCTGGGTCGCTTGCATCAATCTCTTCGAATGAAACACCTTTGCGTGTAAGAAGGTTCTTTGCACGGCGGCAATAGGGACAGGATGGCGTTGTATAGATCGTCACGGGCGGCATATGTGTTCCTTTTTTCGGCTTTTGCGCGCTGAGAGATGGGCTCTGATAGCGGCTCAGTCCAGCTTCCGCTGCTGCGGCTTATAGCGCTCCCTCGTCCTCCATCGTCTCCTGAAAGCCATGCGCGACGAGAGCAATGGCGAGGACGTCAACGCTGCGCGCGCCTGCCTCAGCAGCGCGGCGGTGCAGGCATTTGCGGTTGCGCCGGTGGTGATCACATCATCGATGAGCAGTACGCGCCGATCGCCAACCATGGATTTTGCCGCCGCGGCTCACGCCGAAAGCATCAGCCACATTGTGTTGGCGCGCGTCCTGGGCAAGGCCGACCTGGGCCATGGTCCGCCTTGTCCGCTTCAGCGCCGTGACGCAGGCTGGAACGCCGGTGACCCGGCTCAATCCCTTCGCCAGAAGCGCGGACTGATTGAAACGGCGCTGCAACAGACGGAGGCGATGAAAGGCACCGGAACGAGAAAATCGGCCTCGTCAAGAAGAGGCCGCCCGGCCTCGCGCATCAGCTTTATGAACAGTGGCAGCGGCTCATGCTTGTCCTCGAACTTGAAGCGCACGATAAGCCGGCGGATAACCCCTCCGTAATGAGCGGCGGCCCTTGCCCGCGAAAATGTTGGAGGGTTCGCAAGCGCCTGCATTGAGATATGCGTTTCCGTCCCTTCATAACCAGGAATGGGAATGCCGAGCCGGTCGCAATAGGGCGGCGTGATGAGATGCAGGCCGCTCCAGCATCGCGGACAAAGGAGGTTGTGGCGGGTGATAAGCGTGGAGCAGGAGACGCACACAGCCGGAAGGATAAGGTCGGCGGAATATCTCAAGCCTTCCGCGGCAAACTGGGTCACACGCTGGAACATTTGCAACACAATCAGACATGACTTTTTCTAAAATGCACCATAGATCCGGGTAAAGCCTTTGAACAGCCCTAATATTTTCGATCGCCGGATTATCCGGGCCAATCTGACGCGAGCCGCGCGGACATCCCCGCGAACAGATTTCCTGCTCCGCCATGTCGCCGAGGAGCTTGTCGGGCGGCTGCACGGTATCAGCCGAACCTTCGAGCTGGCCGCCGATACCAGCGCCTATCATGGCGTCGTGGCCGGTCTCCTCAAGGAGCGCTTTCCGGACACAAGAATAATTTCGCTGAGCTCTGTGATGGCGCTTGCGGAGGCATGCCCCGCGCCACGCGCCGTGGCAACGGAGGAGGCCCTGCCTTTGAAGGATGGCTCGCTCGACCTCGTGACATCGGTGCTATCCCTCCACCTCGTCAACGATCTGCCGGGCGCGCTCATCCAGACCCGGCGCGCGCTTCGTCCCGATGGCCTTTTCCTCGGCGCGCTCCTTGGTGGCGACACCCTTATCGAGCTGCGGCAGGCGTTCATGATGGCCGAGACGGAGACCCTCGGCGGCGTTACGCCCCGCGTCTTTCCGACGGCGGACGTCCGCGACATGGGCGGCCTTCTGCAGCGCGCCGGCTTCGCGTTGCCCGTCGTCGATTTGGACCGCCTGACGGTCACCTATCCCACCCCCATGGCTTTGATCGGAGAGCTGAAAGCCATGGGCGCCGCCAATCCGCTCGCTGAGCGTTCCCGAAAAACCATGCGGCGCGACACGCTCGCCCGGG
Source organism: uncultured Alphaproteobacteria bacterium (assembly GCA_963829495.1). Classification (GTDB taxonomy): domain Bacteria; phylum Pseudomonadota; class Alphaproteobacteria; order Rhizobiales; family Rhodomicrobiaceae; genus Rhodomicrobium. The sequence continues at coordinate 15,870 of CAWHIT010000009.1, read as the reverse complement.
CGCTCGAGATTTATGCCAACGACTTCGCAGGCAGCGATGGCAAAGTGCGCGCCACTTTCGAAATCCTCTACCTTTGCGGCTGGGCTCCTCACGAAAGCCAGCAGAAGCCGCTGAAGCCAGGGTCCGCCAAAACGCGGCTTGCGGATGCGCTTCGCACAACGGAAATCGCCGCTGGCGATAAGGCCAGCTTCCGTCGCCGAGGTGAAGAGGATTAGCACCGCCTTCGATTTTGCGACCGCATTCCCGGGCTCGCAACATCTTTACGCAGACCTCCTGCAATAAGAATGTCACTCATTTGGGTGATGCAGGAGTTCTTACTTTATGTTTCGATCATTGAATTCGGAACCAATGATTGTGCCACAACTATATTGTAGCTCCCATGCTGAAGTCTCTGCATGGGAGCTTGAATTATTTCATAGTCAAATCAGCAACATGCCTGAGGTTGCGTCTGTGAGCGAAGCACCTGCCCTTGTCAGCCCAGAGACTTACCTTGTCGAGCAAGCACTCACGAGGTGTATCGAGCAGCTCTTGAATGTTATCGATTTGTTGCCCGATGAAATCTATGTTGCAGAGGCCGCTCCACAGGCATCCAGCATCGGCTGTCATTTTCGTCATATCATCGAGTATATGCAAATGCTTGGCGAGCAGGCGCACGACGGATGCGCTGATTATGAGCGTCGCAATAGAAACAAGCTTCTTGAGCAGAATCGTTCGGCTGCAAGACTTGCAGTAAAGGAAAATGGGAGGCGGCTCCTTGAGGTTTTGGGCGATCTGGGCGCAGACTATGCTGTCGTTCAATCTCAGACACCCTTCGATGGCGCCGGCAAAATACAGCTGAAAACCAGCCTTGGCCGTGAATGCATGTACGTGATCGACCATGCTGTTCATCATCTCGCAATCATACGAGTTTTAGCTACGCGCCTTGGCGTCGAACTCCCGAGAAGCTTCGGTCTTGCCGTCTCAACGCGAGAACATATGAGAAAACAAGGCCTCTGCTCGTAAGCGTTACCAATGTGCAGCGTTGTCATCGTCCGCTTTGGCGAAATGGTTTGTATAACGATGAACCGAGACAAGTCGCGCACACGTGTTCCGGAGTTCCCTCCCTCCCGCTGGTCAAGCGGGCTGATTGCGCCTCGCGACGGATTGCACAAAGGCACATGGATCGGTGTCATGCCCAATGGGGCGTGGGCATGCCTTCTCAACAGTTACGAACCCGTGAATGCATCCGCGCACCGGCCTTCGCGCGGCCTTCTAGTGCCAGAAATTCTTGCGGCAGATGATCCTGGGCAAGTCCTGCAAGGCCTGGAACTGTCGAATTTCATGCCATTCCGGCTTCTGATGGGAAGTAAAGGAGGCCCGATACTTTATCATTGGGATGGCAAAACGTTCCGCCCCCGCGCGATTCCTGCGCTGCCCTACTTCGTCAGCTCGTCTTCATGGCAGGCTGAGCGCGTCCTGGCAGAACGCGCCATGACGTTCGAGATGTGGCAACAGGCGAACATGCCCCACGATCACCTGGGACGTCCCTTGCTTAACTTATGGCAGGAGCCCGGTTCACCCGAGACCGGCATACTGATGGAAGGAAGTGAAACGCATACCACGAGCGTCACTCAATTAAGGTTGGGAACTGGCCGCTCCCCGGATCTCCAGTATTGGCCCAGTCACCAGCTTGTTCCCGTCGGACGCGATGCTTTTCTAGCGGCTGGCGAGCCGTTTTTGTCTTCGATGGCCGCTGACGCAAAAAATAGCCCGAGATGAAAATCGTCGCCCCGAGAAAAAGGGCTCCGGTTCGTCGGCGAAGCTTAGCTGAGGAAAGCGCCGCTCAGCCACACGTCCGCGAGCGCGAATCAGTTAATCTCGCGTAAACGGAGGGCACGAATGGCGAACTTCAATACACATTTAGCGGTTGCGTCAGTTGGAAGCGGACTTTGCGCAACTGTCGCTTTGGCCGGGCACGCCGCGCCAAACAATTATCTGCTGACCTACGTTGGCTGGCACCATCGGCGGCATTCTGCCGGACATCGACCTCGAAAGGGCGGTTCCGGCGCGCATGCTTTTCAGCGTGCTCGGCATCGTGGCCGCATTCATCGCTCTGTTCACCTTGAACGAAAAGCATTCCATTGCCGAACTCTGGATCATCTGGCTTGGCGCCTATTTCGTCACGCGATACGGCGTCTATAAAGCTTTCGAAAAACGCACGCATCATCGTGGCGTTTTTCATTCGATCCTGGCCGGATCGTTCTTTGCGATATTAACAGCCGATATTTTCAATCATATTTTAGGAGAGCCGCCCGCGCTTGCGTGGCTGACCGGGCTTTTCCTCTTTATCGGCTTTGTCATCCATCTGGTGCTCGACGAGATTTATTCGGTCGATGTCGAAGGCCGGGTGATCAAGAAATCGTTCGGAACCGCCCTCAAGCTCTTCGACTACCATTCCTTGCGGGCTTCCGCGCTGATGGCCGTCGCTGTCGTCGCTGTTGCGTTGGCCGCACCGCCCGCGCGGGAATTTGTCGAGATGGTGAAGCCGCCCGTGTTCTTCGCCTTTCTGAAGGACAGGCTTTTGCCAAAGGCCAACAATTGGTTCGACCTGAAGACGCCAGGGAAAACGGCCGCGCTCAATGCCGGTCACGCCAACTAAAAAATTGACCCGGTCAGAACGATGGCGCTGCTCGAAGGTACGAGCGGCGCCAATTTCATGAATCGCATTGGAATTCGGCTTGAGTGCAGCGCAAGCAAGAGGTACAGAGGCTGCCCCCTTGCTGAGGCGCAACATAGCAGCGTGCGCAAAATCCGAACAGGTTGCGAAAGATGCCGCAGTGCATTTCGGGCTGCGATCATGGCGACGCCCGTGAGGCGGGATGCGTTGGGAAGCCTTCGCCAAACCGACCATCGCCATCGTGGACGGCGCTTGCCAAGCGCGTTTTTATAAACATTTCGTTCACTGCGGCGAGCCTTCATACTTATGTGGTTAACAGAAGAGCGCCGGAATTACTTCCCGCCGTGTGTTGGTAAAAAACTTCTTTAAGCGGCGCGAAATGGAGGAATGCCGTGCCTAAGACCGGACAAAGGGAGGCTACTATAAGCCATTGAAATTGCTGCTTTTTTATTGTTAAAAAATTACCCATTAAATAGAATCTAATGCCGGAATTTTTCCATTTACTGGGACGAGCAAAAGTCCGTTAAATATGTTTTGAACATCGCGAATTAACGCTTGCGAAGGCCGGAACTGCACGGCGCAGGCAGCAGCGATGGCGTCCTGTTATGTACTTTTTCTCAGGATTATCAATGGCTTGAGCGCGCTCAGGCTGCGTTAACCTAGCATCAAGGCGATTTCGCTGAAGATCTTTCGGAAGAAGGAATGCGGACGCAAGCGTCAGGGACAAGTTGACAAACAGATGCCGACATTTGGTGAAATTACAAGGACAATCCTAATTTTCCCGCGCCGTTGCCAGCGCCTCGCGGAGAATTTCCAGTTCCAGCCAGCGGTGTTCCGCCTCGGCCAAATCGTCTTGCGCCTTCACAAGTGCAGCGCTCGCCTGCTCGAACGCCTGGCGGTCTTTGGCGTAGAGAGCGGGATCCGAGAGCCTTTGCTGAAGCGACGCGATGTCTTTTTCCAAGTTCGCTATCCTGGCCGGTAACGTTTCGAGTGCGTGCTTGTCCTTGAAGCTGAGGCGCTTTTTCGCCTTCGGCTCGCCGTCGCTATCCGCTCGCTCCCTGGGGGTCTGTGACGGCCTCGCGGTCTTGGCCGGAGCCTCTGTCGCGAAAGTGCGCCCACCCCGCTGCGCAATCATGTCCGTGTAACCGCCCGCATATTCGACCCAGCGGCCAGCGCCCTCCGGGGCGATGATCGACGTTGCGATGCGGTCCAGAAAATCGCGGTCGTGGCTGATGAGGATGAGTGTGCCCGAGTAATCGGCAAGCATTTCTTCGAGCACGTCGAGCGTTTCGAGGTCGAGATCGTTCGTCGGCTCGTCGAGAACGAGGAGGTTGGATGGCTTGGCGAGCGCACGGGCCAGCATGAGCCGCGCCCGCTCTCCCCCAGAGAGAACCTTGACCGGCGTCCGCACCTGCTCGGGCACGAACAAAAAGTCCTGCATGTAGGACGCGACGTGCTTTGGCACCCCATTGATGACGACAAGATCGCCGGCGCCGCCGGTAAGCGCGTCGGCCACCGTCCATTCCGGTTTGAGGCTATCCCGGCCTTGTTCGAGGCTTGCAATCTCAAGGTTTGCGCCGAGACGCAAGGTTCCTTCATCCGGCTCAAGTTTGGCGATGAGCATATTCAGCAAGGTGGTCTTGCCCGAGCCATTGGGGCCAGCCATGCTGACCCGGTCGCCGCGATGGATGCGGATGCCAAACTTGTCGACGATGGTCTTGCCGTCGAACGCCTTTGAGATGCCCTTCGCCTCGATGACGAGCTTGCCCGAGAGCTGGCCGTCCACGGCTTCGAGCCTGGCCTGCCCCGGCGCGCGTTTCGCGTTCTGCTTCGCCTCGCGCATGGCCTGCAACTCGGCGAGGCGGCGGACATTGCGTTTGCGCCGCGCGGTCACGCCGTAGCGCATCCAATCCGCTTCGCGCTCGATCTTGCGCGCGAGCTTGTGGCGTTCCAGTTCCTCCTGCGCGAGAAACTCGTCGCGCCAGGCTTCGAAGCCGCCGAACCCAATGGAAATCGTTCGTGTCGTGCCGCGATCGACCCAAACCGTGGTGCGTGACAGATTCGTCAGAAAGCGCCGGTCGTGGCTGATGAGCACCAGCGCAGAGCGCATGCTGCCGAGCTTCTTCTCAAGCCATTCGATCACCTGGATGTCGAGGTGGTTCGTCGGCTCGTCGAGGAGAAGCACGTCCGGATTTGGCGCGAGCGTCTTGGCCAGCGCCGCTCGCCGCGCTTCTCCGCCCGACAGGGTTGCGGGCGCTTCGTCGCCCTGTTAGCCCGAGTTCGCCACAGGAGAAAGCGCGCCTGATAAGGATCGTCGCTCGGCCCGAGCCCGCTCTCCACATAGGACAGCACCGTCTTGTGCTCGCCGAAATCCGGCTCCTGCGGAAGGTAGCGCAGCGTGATGCCCGGCTGGAAGAAACGCGTTCCGCGATCCGGCTCGACAAGCCCGGCCGCGATTTTCATGAGCGTCGATTTACCGGAGCCGTTGCGCCCGACGATGCAGATGCGATCCGCTTCGGACACGGAAAGAGTCGCGTCCTCGAAAAGCGGAGTGCCGCCGAAAGTCAGCGCAATGTTCTGAAGCGTAAGGAGTGGAGCCGCCATGGATCCCGTGTCGTGAATATTGCTTGCGCTGATTTGGACAGGAACGGCGGCGGATGCAATCTTTTCCTCGCGCGCAAGAGAAAGCCCGCGTGTGCAAGAGCACCGCGGGCCTCCTGTAGCCGCTGCGGAAGGTTCTAACGCCGAGCCGTCGCGCTGGTGCGCAGTCCCTCAGCCAATTGCAGATGTTCCTTGATCGTGGGCAGCAGCGTCGAAGCGAGTTGCTTCAGAGCGTCGTTGTCGCCGCGCTTGGAGAATGCCTCAAGGAGTTCAACAGCCTTTTCATGACCTTGAATCTGATCCCTCACATAGGCACGATCGAAAGCTGCTCCATGTAATACGGTAAGTTGATTGAATATATCCCTGCCCTCTTCGTCCATCCCGTATTTGGGCGCGGGCACATTCGCCTGCTTCAGAGTCTCGGTCAGCTTCTGGTCCGCCGCTGTATGATCGTCGATCATCTTCTGAGCGAATTTCTTGATCTCGTCATTGCTCGATGTCCGAAGCGCGAGCTGACTCGACTCGATTTCGAATTGCCCGCTAGACTTCAACTCCTGGGCAAAGTGTTCAGCGGATGTGAACGCGTGTGCGCGTGAGCGCGCTCCTGCGGAAGTCACAAACCCCGCAAATGCCAAAATCGCCACCGCGGCGATCACGAAATTTCTCATGGCCATCTCCATAGAATAGGTCGCGATGACGCGACAGGTCTCACAGGGAACAGCCGACGGCGATGGTTCGTTCCGGCGAGCAGAAGCGCCGCTCCCGGTAGTGCGCTTGAGCGAAGGAGGGAGCAATGCGCAGCATCTTGATGTGCAGTGATAGCAGCAGTGGCTGCAATTTTCGCAGTCGCTATGGGCGGCGAAGGCACGCCGAACGCAATGCTGCTCTTCTAAGTGCAACCGATCGCATTGGTTTGTTCCGGCGCGTGTTTTGCTCCGATTTTAGTGACAGGCCGTAAGCGTCCCATTCGAATTGTTTGCCGGAACTTCTCATGCAGGGGTTGCGCGGCCCTATCAGAGATAGCCACTGGCGACCTGCCCCTAGATTCTCTTAAGCATCAATAAAGTTTTTGACTTGCCCGATTTGTAACAAAATGTATGCTCCAGTAAATGAGATACAAAGATACACCTCTGGATATCGATTTGGGACCTTGAGCGACGGGGGGACGAAAACAATGCGCAACATTTTGATGGCTGCAATTTCCATAGTCGCCGACGGCGAAAGCCTATCGAACGCAATCCGGCAGGGTACCACAGAATAAGACAGCTTATTTTTCGTTCTACCATCAAAATTGCAAATGCCTTCGCACTTCCGAACGGAACAGCAGTGCGGCGGAGAGGATAATGTCGGCGGTTAAATTTTCAAGCCTGCTCGTTGCTCGCGTCCTGAAAAACAAAGCTCTCATCGAGCTCTCTCAGGAGCGTGCGGTCTCGAAGCCCACCAAGGTTGCGCGGGTTGTCGCGCGCATCCTGCTCAATTTTGTCTCGCACGCGCGGGTCGTCGCTTTGATGCGCTCGCCCGTCATGGCCGAGGCGGCGCAACTTTATCCGCGCATGCGCTTCAAGCATTTGACGGACGATTTCCTTGCGCGCGATCTTGGCGTTCCCGACAGGGTTCGATGCTACACCCACCACCATCGCCGCTTGCTCGACGCGCTCGAGCACGGCTTTGTCCGCGGCATCATCGTCGGGCACGAGACGATATGGAGTTTGGAGGCGGGCGAAAATCAGCTTCGCATCGACCTCGGCCTCTCGATCGATTACGACAAGGAGGGTGAGCACAGCCTTCAACTGCGCTGCAACGGCGAGGTTGTCTATCTGGTCTCGTTCACGATCGTGCCCGGATGCGTTGTCGGCTGCCCGGCGCGCGAGGTGGCGCTGATCAGCCGTCTGCAGGGCGCCAAGGGTCACTCGCGCCTGCTCTCCTGCGCCTGCCGTGTGCTGGACGACATGCCCGCACCCATCGCTCTGGTTACTGCCCTGTGCGGCATCTGCCGGGCGCTCGGCGTCGAGGCGCTGGCCTGCGTCTCGGCCGAGAACCAGACCGCCTATATGACCGAGTACGACGCTGTGTTCCGCAAGGCCTACGACGGGCTGATGGACGCGCTCGGGGTCAAGCGGAACGAGCGCGGCTACTTTGTTTCGACCCTTCCATTGCCCCACAAGCCGATGAGCGAGATCAAAGAGGGGCACAAGGTCCGCACGAAGCGGAAACGAAGAAAACGCTGCGAGATCGAGGACGACTGCGCCGCCTACATCGCCCGGAATATGCGAAATGATCGCCCGGCGTGAGGCTTCCGCCCCGAGGCGCGGCCAGACCGGTGCACCGTGTGGCGCGATTCATTGCCAGGTTGAGTGCCAACTCTCGCGACACTTTCCCAAATAAGCGTGGTGCAATACGGTGCCGTGGTCGGAAAAGCCCGTGGCCGCTCAACTGTTAGGCCTTGGCTCGCGCCTCTGAACCCGAGGAGGTTCATAGCGGGGCTAAAGCAAACTTCGCTCATCAGGCGTCATCCCGGCCAAGCGAAGCGCGAGCCGGGATCGCAAAGATGTAGATGTTTCAATCTGTTACGATCCCGGATAAGGCTTTGCCTTTCCGGGACGACGGCGGGGGCACGTCCGGCGAACTCTGCTTTAGCAAGGAGCAGCCATTTTGAGACCGCCTTATTGCCCAACCTCATCGGGATCTTGCCCGTTTCGTGTTGCGCGCCGACCCTCCAACACGTCAAAGGCCCGGCATTCAAGGCGCCAGCGGACCCCCGTAACTAAATGCGCGAGATCGACTTTGCCGTCGAGGCTTTGCTCGACGATATGGCCAATGACCATCGAGCCGAAACCCCGCCGCTTTGGTTCACTGACCGGAGGGCCGCCTTCCTCAAGCCACGACATGACGAAAATTTGTTCTCCTGTTTCAGAGCTTTCCAGGCTCCATGTGATCGTGACCCGGCCTTTAGAGTCGCTAAGCGCCCCGTACTTGCCTGCGTTGGTTGCAAGTTCATGGAGTGCCATGCCGATCGCTTGTGCCGCAGCGGAAGACAACAACAAAGTGGGTCCCGCCAATTCGACACGGCTGCCGATAAAGTCCTTGAAAGGGGCAAGCTGAGATCGAACAAGCTCTTCAAGATACACGCCGATCCAGGCATTCTTCACCAGCAAATCCTGGTTTGCCGAGAGCGCACGGATGCGCTCGCCGAAGCTTCCCATGAAGTCGTCCGGATTCGTAGCGAGGGTTTGGCGGGCAATCGCTTGCACAACCGCGAGCATGTTCTTTGACCGGTGGTTCACCTCATTAAGCAGCGTCTCCACCTGTTTTTCCTGCCTCTTCCGAAGGGTAATGTCCCGCATGATGCCCGTGAAAAAGCTCTTGCCGCCCTCGCGCCATTCCGCCACCGAGAGGTCGAGCGGAAACAATGACCCGTCCTTGCGACGGCCCTTAACCTCCCGGCCAGTGCCGATAATCTTCGCACGTCCTGTTTGCATGAATTTGCTGATACAGCTGTCATGAGTTCTAGCGTTCGGTCCAGGCATGAGCATGGAGACGTTGCGGCCCGCCATCTCATCGGCCTTGAAGCCAAAGATACTCTCCGTCGCGAGGTTGGCGGATTGGATAAGCCCTTCCTCATCAATGACGACGATGGCGTCGACAGCGGTGTCGACGATGGTGCGAAGGCGCCCATCGCTTGTGTCGCGGAGCGCGTTCTTGGCGACGTTGCGGTCAGTGATGTCCTGCACGATCCCGACGATACGGCAAGGCTCGCCCGTCGCGTCAAACGTCACGTCGCCGTCGGCGAAAACCGAGTGAACGCTACCGTCAGACCGGTTGACGACGCGGAATTCGCATTCGAAGTGGTGGCTTCCGGCTGGATCAAGACCGTTGGCCACGGCCCCTCTCACCACGGAAACATCGTCCGGATGAACGCCAGCCTCGAACGTGTCGTAGGTGACGGGCTCATCCTCGGGCACCCCCCACAACCGATACATCCTCGCATCCCACTTCGCGAGCCTGGTAAGCGGATCGTAGTCGTAAACGCCGAGCTTACCGGCCCGCAGCGCAGCGCTAAGCCGCGCCTCTTTTTCCTTCAGCGCATCCTTTGCGACATGAGCTTGCGTGACGTCGCCGATGGTGCCGGTCATGGAGACGGGCCGCCGTCCCGATGGGCAAGCAGGCGCTACCTCAAAGAAAGCGCGGCCGGTTGCGTGAAGCCAAAGCACCGTTCCGTCGGGATGCGCCGCCCGATACTCGCAGGCATAGTCGTCGCGAGGATTTGCCGGATCAAGAGCGCTGGCAACCTCCTCCGCAACTCTCGCTCTGTCCTCGACCTGTATCGCGCTCGTCCAGGTCTCATAGGTGACTAACGCAACGGATGATAAGCCGAACAGCGCCTTACAGCGGGTATCCCACTGCAAGACAGGGGGCCATTTTATCAGGTCCCAGCGCCAGATGCCAAGCTTGGCTGCCTCGAGAGCAAGGTGAAGACGCTCCTCGCTTTCTCGCAACCGCTGATGGGCCTCGACCTCCTTCGTGATAACCTCCGAGAAAAACAAAGCGCCGCCTATCGTCCCATCCGCCTGACGCCACGGCTTCATGGACCATCTCACCCAATCAAGGCGCCCATCTTTTCGTCGAAACGCGTCTTCTGGATGAGAAAGTTCCTCGCCGGACAGGATGCGCTTGTGGATCGCACGCCAGCGCTCGGGTATCTCGGGAAAAATCTCGTAATGAGAATGGCCTACGGGATTTCGATCCGGGTCAACGCGATAATCTTCGAGAAAGCGGCGGCTGACGGCCAGGTAGCGCATGTCCCGGTCGAACATCGCGATCGCGGCTGGGGCGTGTTCCACAAACAAAGAAAGGAGAGCCTCACGCTCGACAAGCTGTGTTTCCGCGCGCTTCCGCGCTGCGTCTGACCGCTCGAGCGCTTCCCGGAGGTCCGCTACCTCGGATGGTTTAGGCGGCAACCGGGTGCGGTCCGTCACAATCGGCAACCTTTCTAATAACGGCCGCCCTAAGAGCGCATATGCGGCTATGCGCGATATCGTCCGAACTCAGAAACGCACAGCCTCTGTAGCTCCTGCCTGATCGCAGCGCAGATGCAGCAACCAACTAAAACTTGGGCACGACTTTATCCAACAAAAATTGACAATAATCAATACCGTAAGGCTCAGCCTTTGGTTGTGCTGTTCTTTTTAATTCTCCATGAAAAATTGAAACGCAGCTTTTTTGTCCTCGAACCGCGTGAGGAAGGAGCTTCAAACAGCAAGCCTCGCCGGCAGGAAGCCGGCCGCAAAAGCAGCCCTTGCCTTTGTTGGCGGAGCCAGAACTTAGCCCTGAATTAGGCGCGCTCCTTGCCGTTGTTCGCATCCGTTTTCTGTCCAACTTTCAGAAACTCGGTAACGAACTCCCGGAGGCGCGGCTGGCGCGCCTCGATATAGGGCAGCGGACGCAAGACCTCGATGGCGGCGATACCGATGCGGATCGTGAAGCCGCCATTGATGAGCCCCTCGCCGAGACGCTTCGAGAGGCGCGACGTCATCCCATGGCCGACGAATTGCCCGAGAATGTCATCTGTAAAGGCCATGCCGCCCGTCACCGCGAGATGCCCCGCTATGAGGCGCATCAGGCGCAGCACCGAGATAAAGCCGGGCCTGCCTCCGTAAACACCGGCGAGCGTACGAAGCATCCGGAAATTCTCATAGGCCACGAAGCCGACCGAGAAAATCGCCGCCGGGCTTAGCGCCGTCACCATAGAAACCCTGCGGCCGGACGTTCCGACGGTTACGCGAGCCTCCTTGTCCAACGGCAGCAGCAGTTCGCGCTCGGTCAGAGTCAGCACCTGCCTCGCATCCAGGATATCGCCCTGGTGCCGCTTCAGCTTCGCTATACCGTCCGCAAGCTCGCGCCTCTCTTCAAGAAGGCCACGGATTTCCGCGGAGGCGCTCCGGGCTTCGGAAGCATTTTCCGCCGCCAGCGCCGCGTCGGCGCGCTGCCGAACCAAGTTGATCGCTGACAGTCGATAAAGGCCCGCAACCTCGCGCGAGATGATCATGACGAAGGCGAAGACCGCCGTCGCCAAAAGGAGTGTGGCCGCCCAGCCGAGCCAGTCCTTCCGGCTGAGCAATGTCAGGAAGGTGTCCTGGACCCAGACCAGGAAGGCGAGGAAGAGAAGCCCGCTGACCGCGCTCAGAAAGATGCTGCCCCAACTGCGCCCGACGCGGACAATCTCGGGCACGATCTCACGAGGCGCGCTTTGCGTGGGAGCATAGTCGGCTTCGCGGTCGTGCGCCTCGGCCCCCGATGCTGCCTCGGCCTGTGGCGCGCCATCAACCTTCGGGAAAGCCTCGACCCTCGCCGTGGCTGGCGCCGCGGCAGGCACTGGCCTCGGCGCTGGCTTGGCCGCTGGCACTTCCCTCAGCGGAGGAGGATCGTCGAGACTGAAGGCCACCGGCGGCCGGCCTTTGGGGGGAATACTCATGAAAGTTTATCACCGATTAAAAAGTTGAGCACTTTATCGAGCCGGATATGTTGCAGCAAAGCGCTCTGCCCGAACTCAAGGCCGATCTGCTTTTGCGGCCGGAAACGAACGAAATGGGCTGCTCCCGCGCCAGCGTCCAGCCATTCGGGCGTCAGCGCCAGCGCTGGGTCGTCCGGCAAATCTCCGGGGAAGATCGCAAACTGCTCGGTACCGTTGAAAACACGCGAGCCGAGCCTCTCACCCCTGACCGGCACCCCGGCGATACAAGGCAGCATGTCGTTGCCATACCGCTTCTCCATCTCGCTCGTGACCCGCACGCTGGCGAGCGCGAACGCCCGCACCTCCGCGCCCGAGAAGGAGGCGCGCTGGATGCTCTTCTTGGCAATCAGCTGCAGGATCGCCTCAAGCCGGTCGTGATTGGTATGATGGAGATGATCCGCTTTCGTGGCCGCGAAAACGATGCGATCGATGCGGCGGCCCGTGAACAACGAATGCCAGGCGTTCTGCCCCTGGCGATAGCAGCGCAACACATCGGTGAGCGCGCGTTCCAAATCCGCGACCGCCGCCGCCCCGGCGTTCACGACGGTCAGAACATCCGCGAGCACGATCTGCCGGTCCAGCCGCGCGAAATGATCGCGATAGAACGGCACGACCACATGCGTTTTGTAGGCCCGATAGCGCCGCTCCATCATGGACCAGAGGCTGTTTCTCGGCACCATCGCGTTGTCGGGCGTCTCGAGAGGGAAGAAGGTAAAGGCTGGCGAGCCCGCCAGATCGCCGGGCATCAGGAAGCGGCCGGGCGGCAGGCATGAGAGTGAAAGCGACTCCTCCCGGCACTTGCGCAAATATTGCGTGAAAATTTCCGCGCCCTTCTTCGCGACCTGCTCATCTTTTTTGGCGACGGCATTGATCGTGGCGAGAAACGCCAGCCAGTCTCTCGCGGCAGTAGCGCGCACCGCCTCGCGCGCCTGCGAAATCGATTGGCGCGACCATTCTTCGTAGGTCAGGTCGAGAAGCGGCAGATCGAGAAGCCACTCGCCGGGATAATCCACGATGTCGAGGTGCATCGTCTTCGTGCCGAGCGCGCGCCGCATCATGGCGGTTGGCGAGAATTCGAGCGTCAGGCGAAGCTCGCTGATGTGCCGGGTGCCTTCGGGCCATTCCGGCGCGGGCCCGGTGAGCTTCGCGAGGTTGCCCTCATAATCGAAGCGCGGCACGGCGTCGTCGGGCTGGGGCTCCAGATAGACCTTGAGAATGCGTTTTTGCGCGAGCGGCTCGAAGAAAGGAAGCGCGTTGCCCGCCAGGAGATTATGAACGAGCGACGTGATGAAGACTGTCTTGCCCGACCGCGACAGGCCCGTCACGCCCAGCCGAACGGACGGCGCTAGGAGTTGTGCCGCCGCATCCTGCGTGCGCGCCCATGTTTCGGCCGCTGAGTTTGAAAAGCGTTCCAGCAATCCCTTACCTTTGGCGATGCCAGGAGAATCGGCAAAGGTTGTATCAGCAGACGCGCTTTAGCGAAACACGTGTTTTGCGCGGCGACGCGACGCTTGCATTACGTAAGCAAACACTCCCGGCCCAGCCAACGGATGCCTCCCCGGAAACGCAGTCATTTTGAGTGAATGTGTGCGGCTGTATCCTCGGAACCGGACCCGCTTTCAGTGGTGCGGGATTGAAGCCAGGCGACAACATCGGCGGCGTTTCTATCGGGGGGAAATACGGGGTAGAACACATGCTCAATGCGATGTTCTGAAATCACCATTGTCAGCCGTTTCAGCAGACGCATCCCTGCAATCTCAAACGTCGGCAATCGAAGCGCCTCCAGCAGCCGAAAGTCACTGTCGGACAGCAGCGCGAAGGGCAAATGCAGGCGGTCGACGGCCTCCTTCTGGTAGGCAGTCGTCTGGGTCGACAGGCCAAAGACATGCAAAACTCCAAGAGCGCGCAACTCGGCGAAGTGATCGCGAAAAGCACAAGATTGTGGCGTACATCCACGAGCGCCGGGAAGCATATTCCATCCATCAGGAAGCAGTACGTCGGGCCTGCCTGTCATCGGACAGGCATATACGACGATTGTCCCGGCGAGGCTCGCCAAGTCAACTGATCGTCCATCGCTCGCCGCCAGCGACATTGTCGGTACAGCCGGCCCCACCAGGTGCTTTGCTGCACCATCGTCAGCAGGAGCCGGGATCTTCGACCAGTCCACAGACAATAGGTTTGTCATTTGCTTTCCAGGTACGTTCGAGGCGATGCGGCATTGATAGTGCCGAGAACACGGCGATGGCAGCACTGTTGCCGGTTCCGCCACCACCAAGCCCCTCACGCTCTATAGCCGGGGAACAGCGAGCGGCGGGGTTTTGCAAATCCGTCACCCGCTCGCACAACGCTCCCCCGGCAGCTTAACCATCAACTTGGGCGTCCCTCGAAATAGCCGATGACCGGGTCGCTGCCGGGATCCAAGTCCCAGGTGGGGTAGTTTAGGACGGTCGATCCCGGAAAGCGTGCTCAGTTATAGTAACCGACGCCGCAGACGTGGTCGTCGACCCGGGTGACATAGGATGTCTTGGGCATCGGGTCATTGCTCCAATTTTCAAGCCCGCCCCATGGGGTAGGTTCCCCGTAAGCTCCATCGCCGCTGACCGACGGCCTCTGCCACCAGTAGGTGACCTCGGCGAACGTGCCGGGCTGCGCCACTTGCAGCATTTCGAGTGCGAACGCCTTGCCGTCTTTGTCCTTAAGCGAACTGGCCTCCACGCCCATCAGCGCCGGGTTGGGGTGGGCATCCAACTTTCCGTCCGGACCAAAGCAGAACACATACAGGTCGCGCCGACTGAAGCCTCTGGTGCCTCGGGTAAACGCTGTCAACGCTTTCCCCTTGTCCGCGCGGAGAGCTTGGACAGCGCTTTCGAGCATCGCCCTGGCCTCGGCGGGGTTGCCCGCTTTGGGCGCTTGGGCTTGCGCGAGCAGCGGCCCGGAAACGGCTACGGCACAGCCTAATCCGGCCAAAGTGGTAATGACGTTTCGATGAACTCATGGCTACTCACCGTCTCGCAGGTTACGACATCGCCTTTGTTCCAAAAGAAAGGGTTTGATCGTAGTCAAAAACCAACTTGAGTGAAATCAAAAAGCCACATCGCTCCCGCTTTGCCCTCGTCGTGTGAAAGTCTGGTCGAGCCACCAACACCGCCTTTAGGACTCACGCGACGCGCCATCGGATGGCTGCCGCCGTCTTCCCGGAAAGGCGAAGCCTTATCCGAGATCGTAACAAATTGAATCGCCTGTCTTTTTACGATTCCGGCTCGCGCTTCGCTTGGCCGGGACGACGAAGTGCGGAGCGAGCCGCATCCGTTGGCCGGTTTGCTGCCGCGCACGACGCGCCTCGGTGTCGCGACGGTCCGCTGACGCCCGAACGGATCCTCGATCACGCGCCGTTTGCTGCCGCCCTCGGCGGGCAGACAAAAATCTTAAGCATTCGATTAAAATTAGCGGATAAGTTCAACTCGGTCGTGTTATTGACCTTTGTCAAAAGTTTTGACCGGCGAAGAGTCAGAAACTTTGAATGAGTACAATGAGTCCTTGGAGACGGAGCATGCCCAGGTTTCAATTAATGTCTTTTGCTGCCGCCATCATGTTCGTGATAGCCGGCGGCAATCTCGCATATGCCGGCAGCGTCAAGCCGGATAACGCAAGCGCCATCGCTCCCGCGTCCGACACTGTGTTGATCCGCGGCTTTCATGGAGGCGCACACGGGGCACGTCATGGCGGGGCTGTCGCCGTGCGTGGTCCACACGGCGGCGGAGCGGTCGCGGTGCATGGTAGCCGGAGGGGCGCCGTCCATGGCGGCAGCAGGACCGTCGTACGAGGCCATCACGGCGGCGGGGCCGTTGCAGTGCGCGGCCCCCATGGCGGCAGGGCGGTTGTCGCGCACGGTCCGCATCGCATCGGTTCACGTCACGGCGGCGGCATCTGGTATGGAACCGGGCGGCGCTATTGGCGCGGACGGTGGTACGCCTACGGCGTAGGCTCCTGCTGGCGGTGGACCGATATCGGCTACGTCTGGATCTGCCATTAACGCGGTGCGCTATCGTTTTGCATTAGAACGGCGTGGCCGGGCTTGACCCGGCCAGCTATTTTCTGCCGG
>CAWHIT010000008.1:0-203216 GCA_963829495.1 uncultured Alphaproteobacteria bacterium | reverse complement strand
TGGTTCGACAAGCTCACCATGAGGTCCTAGACGCTGAATGTTTTGCCTCATCCTTGTAACTTGAAAACCGCCGCATTGGCAGGGCCGTCTGCCGATGCGGGCGCGGCGGAGAGGCCGTCTCATCCTCGGGCGAACAAGTCCGCAACTCAGCATGGGTCCTCCGCCGCAAGTCCATTAAGCCCGAACAGTCGCCGGGACCATACATTGAGCCCGTTTAGACAAGGAAGGGCCAGGATGGAGACGAACGCGCAGCCTGTTTTCGTGGAAATCGATGTTTCGAAGGATAAGCTCGATGTGGCGCTTTGGCCCTCGGGAGAAAGTTTTACAGTTGAACGCAATGCAAGGGGTCTCAACAGCCTTTGCGCAAAGCTTGCCGCTCTGAACCCTGTCATCATCGCCTTGGAGGCCACGGGCGGGTTCGAAACCGTGGTCGCTGCGGCTCTGGCCGCTGCGAACCTGCCTGTCGCCGTCGTCAATCCGGCCCAGATCCGCGCCTTCGCCCACGCGCTTGGCAAAAGAGCCAAGACCGACCCCATCGACGCCGTCGTCATCGCGCGCTTTGCAGAAGCGGCGCGGCCCGCCATCAGGCCGCTGGCCGACGCCGAAACCCAGCTCCTCGCCGATCTCATCGCAAGGCCCTGGCAGATCGTCGAAATGATCGTCGCCGAAAAACAAAGGCTTGGCCGCGCTCCCGCCAAGCGCCTGAGAAAAAGCATCGAACGCCTCTTGAAGGCCCTGGAGAAAGAACTCTCCAGCCTTAACGGCGATATCGATACGGCCGTCAGGGCCTCATCGGTGTGGCGGGCGAACGAAGAGCTTCTCACCTCCGTTCCCGGCGTCGGCCCAACCACGGCGCGCACTCTGATTGCGGAGTTGCCCGAGCTCGGGACCTTGACGCGCAAGGAGATCGCGGCCCTGGCCGGCCTTTGCCCCTTCACCCGCCAGTCCGGGCAGTGGCGCGGCAAAGCCTTTATCGCGGGGGGCCGGGCCAGCGTGCGCGCCGCTTTGTTCGTGGCGGCGATGGTTGCGGCACGGTTCAACCCCATCCTGAAAACCTTCTATGACCGCCTCGCCGCTGCCGGGAAGCCAAAGAAAGCCGCTCTCGTCGCCGTCGCAAGAAAACTCCTCACCATCCTCAACGCTATCGTCCCAGACCAAAAGCCATGGCAAACCGCTTGACAGCCAAGACAGTCGCTGAGCTCGTCGAAGGATGAGCCTGGATTTCCGCTTATTTCAGCATCCCGTCAGGCGTGCTCTTCCGGTTCTCCGTTGCCCTCCAGTTTCTTTCGCAGCGCCGCGATGATGCGGTGGGCCATTTCTATGTCCTCGACCTGAAGTCCTTCGGCGAGGCTCTCTGCCACGGAGCCTGCAAGCGCATGGCGGCGTCGAACGCCTTCCGCCCCTTGTCGGTCATAACGACCAGTTGCGCGCGGCGATGATGCGGGTTGGTCTCGAATGCGACGAAACCATCTTTTTCCAGGTCGTTGACGATCCGCTGAACATTCTGGCGGCTGGCGCCGAGATCCCTTGCAAGCCACGCCAGGGGCTGCGGGCGTTCCGCGTAGATGATGGCGCCGAGGATTTGTCAGCGGGCGCTGGTGAGCCTAGTGCGGCGACAAGCCGGTCGCCCGAGGTCAAAACCCTGTCGTTGAGCCTGAACAAGTCGAGGATCAGGTTGGTCAAGGCGCTGCCGGCCGGCGTCTGCATGATCTTGCGCATCTGTCACCGCAGATTTATATTGACATTATGATGTCAATACGGTTATCTCATTCTTATCAGGTTGACAACATGTAACCATAGGGAATGGAGCTTGTCATGTCATGACTAAAACAATCCATCCATTGGCCGGAGCGCTTGCGATCCTTACGATTGCGACCTTCTGGCTCTCGACGGCTCTCAGTGAGTTGTTCGCGTCCCAGGCGGCCGTTACCGCCGTCAAGACTGCAATCCCGTGGGGTTTCCTTGTGCTCATTCCGGCGCTGGCGGCGGCGGGAGCCTCGGGCTTCGCATTGACGAAGGGGCGGCGGGCTGGAATTGTCGTTCCAAGGCCAGGCGTACGCCAATCATAGCCGCCAACGGCATCCTCATTCTCATTCCGACTGCGCTGTTCCTCTCATCCAAGGCGCAAGCCGGCGCATTCGATGCCGCCTTCTACGCGGTGCAGGCGATCGAGCTTGCGGCTGGGGCGACGAACATCGCGCTGCTCGGCCTCAATATGCGCGATGGGCTGAAAATGGCGGGCTGGCTTCGACGGCAGCCCGGCGCGACCCCTCGAACGAGCTGAAGAAGGCGTCGGTCGCACGATGGAACTGAAGAGCACGGCAGACCGGGTACGGCGGCATGATCGTATGCCGAAATCAGTCCTCAAACTTATTTCCTGTTTTTCGTTCTTGCAGACCTCAACCCCCATATCCCTTGATGCTGTCGGCGACGGAATCTGCGATGTGCTCTTTTCCAATGATGCCCACGACCTGATCGGCGCGAGGCACGCGGCCCGGCCCGCGAAAGACGACCGCCATGATGGCTTCGCGCCGCCACATCCGATCGATGATGTCGAAGAGAACGTCGTCCTCCCGCGCTATCGTGAAGTTTTTGCGGGCCACCTCTCCAAGTGTCGCGCCGGTCTCTTTGCCTTCGAGGCCATGCCGCAAACCGGTATTGACCCGCTGCACGCCCACTATGCGGGTTCCTTCGACAATGACGACATGCTGCATGTGTCCGGACAGCTCCGGGTGCTTCAAAAACTCGTCGAAGCTCAAGCTCGCGGGAAGTACGAGCGCGCTGCGGTCCATGATGTCGCTGGCGTGACGCACCAGAACATATTCGCGTGACGAGCCTTGGGAATGAAGTGGCGCCGGCCAACAAGCTTAATGGTGTAGATGTTCTCGCGCGACAGGAGACGCCGCACGCCGACGCTGATTGCGACCGCGACGATCATCGGCATGACGATATCGTAGTCTCGCGTCATCTCGAAGAGCATGGTGATCGCCGTCATCGCGGCTCCCGTGCCGCCGCCACCATGGCGGCCATTCCGACGATGGCCGCGTTGGCGACGCCGATCGCCGGCAGCGCATGGATGGCGTTGACGAGCGCGCCAAAGGCGCCTCCAAGCGCGGCGCCCATGAAAAGCGACGGAGAGAAAATACCGCCGGATGCACCCGAGCCGAGGCTGATGGAGGTGGCGATGAGTTTGCTGGCAAAGAGGATAAGCAGCAGGGCTGGGATGGCCAAATCGCCGTCAAGGATATCCTGGATGGTCGCATAGCCGACGCCGCCGACATAGTAATGCCCCGCGTACAGCATGAACAGGAAGAGCATGACGCCCATAATCAACATGCCAAGCATGTGACGCAGATATTGATTACCGATGCGGTCGAAGGTTTCCTCCGCCAGATGGAGGCTTCGGATAAAGGCTGTCGAAGCCAGACCGGCCGCCGCTCCGAGAATGGCGTAAAGCAGAAGGACGCCAACCGAAGCCGGAGTATTCGCCAAGGGCGCAAGAGGAGGGACCTGGAAGGCGGGTGCGACGCCCAAAAAGAGTTGTCCGACAAACGTCGCGGTTCCCGTCGCCAGCGCAACAGGAAGGAACGTTCGGACGCTGACTTCCGGCATCATCAGCTCGACCGTGAACATCACCCCGCCGATCGGTGTGTTGAAGGTTGCGGCGATGCCGGCGCCAGCCCCAGCGGCCACCAACGTAATGCGCTGCCAGACCGCCATCCTGATCAATTGCCCGGCGGTTGATCCAAGTGACGATCCGATCTGGATGATCGGACCCTCGCGGCCAACAGCTGCGCCCGTTCCTATAGAGAAGGCGGAGGCGAGCGATTTTACGGCAGCCACAACAGGCCGGATGATCCCTTCCTTGTAATAGATTGCATCCATGACTTCCGGTACGCCATGCCCGCGAGCCTCGGGTGCAAAATTCTTGACGAGAAAAGTGACAACCAACCCGCCGAGAACCGGGACAAAGATCACATAGACGCCCCAGGAACTTGAGGCCGTGTGAACATTGGCATCGTAAAGGAATGAAAACCGGCCAAGAAAGAAGACATTGTGGATGAAACCGATCAAAGCCCGAAAGGCAACCGCGCCGAATCCGGTGATGAGGCCGACCCCCACCGCGAGCAAGGAAAGGCGGAGGAGGCTTATCGGAACCGCGTCTGATTGTTCCCGGCTTTGTTCCCGTATCGTCTGGGTATCCTTCAAAAGCACAAAAAGCCTCCACAAACGAGGTCGCCAAGGCAAAGCAGCCGACTTATAAGTCTTGAAATTTAGCACGCGCACCGGTGAACACATGCGCTCGTTCGCCGGCAGCAACGAAATTCTGCCACGAGCATGGGCTCATGCGTTCGGGACCGCGGCTTAGGGGACTTTTGCGGTATGCCGTGGCCGGATGCTTGCCGAAGCCATCAATGCACCGGCAGCCGAACAAAGACCCAAATCGTGCCGGCGGAGTGGTCGTAGAAATCACTGGCCGCCTGAACGCA
This sequence comes from uncultured Alphaproteobacteria bacterium, assembly GCA_963829495.1. Lineage (GTDB taxonomy): Bacteria > Pseudomonadota > Alphaproteobacteria > Rhizobiales > Rhodomicrobiaceae > Rhodomicrobium. The sequence goes on along the minus strand of CAWHIT010000008.1, from coordinate 198,726 downwards.
TTGCTTGGTGAAAAGGCGTGGCAGAACGGAATGGCGCAGGTTGAGCTCAGGGCAACGGTTGCTCGGGGCGCTGTGCGGGTTTCGCAAGTTTGTGAGAACCGATGTCATATCCGTGCAGGGTTAGTGTGCAATGAACGCGCAGAAGAGCAACAGCAAGGAGGCAAAGTGATGGAGATCACCCTTTGCAATACGGCATCTTGCCCAAGCGCGGCGTGCTGCTATCGGTTCACGGTGCCCCAGAGTAGCCCAGAGCAATCCGAGTTCTCAGGGGATCCGCGCAAGGAGGATGGCTCTTGCGAGCACTTTTTGCCGATGCCGGGGAACTGCGGACCAACAAAAGGGGCGTTTGGCGCCGCATTAAAGATCGGCGAGTAAGCCTTTCACTAGAGCAGCCCGCGTTTGTTTGGACGCGGATGAGCTGCTCTAACACTTTAGGATCGATCAACTTTTCCGCCTTTAATCGATCCCGATTGAAGGCGGGTTGATCTAGAGTTGCGAGCGCGGATGTTTTCGCCGCGCAGAAGGGCGAAGCCAAGGCATGACGCGATGGCTTCGCCTCTTTATCTGCGCCCAATACATCGGCGCCGGCGTTATCCAAGGGATCTGGCGCGCGAACCGGTTCGGCGAGCTCGGGGGCAGCACGAGTGACAAAACCCCACAAATTGGAAACATCTCAGCAATGATTATTGAGTTTGGAGCTGTTGCGGCTGTCACAGGCGGCGTCGTCGGTGCGATGTCGATCCAGCGCTCGCGACATTATAAGAGACTGGCAACCTATCTGGACAAGGTGAAACAGACTTCGCGTAGCCCTGCCACGGATCATTCGCGGCGCCCGGCGCCATCCTTCAGCAACCGGATCGCGGCAGTTGCCGATTTCCTTGGCGCCGAGCAGTTTGCGAACCTGCGGCGCGAAGTCGAGGCGCTTTCGGGAGCGGAGCGCAGCTATGTGCCCAGCCACAAGAAGGGCGCCACCATTGCCTACGAAACCCTCATCGAGCGTGCACCGGGCTTGACGGCGTTCTACCATTCCGAGGCCATGGCGGCCACCATTTCGCGCATTACCGGCGTTGCGGTCCGGCCGACCCCGCTGCACGATCAGAATTCCCTTTCGATCCTGATCTACGAGCGTTCGGGCGACCACATCGGCTGGCATTACGATCACAATTTCTATCGCGGCCGTCACTTCACGGTGCTGCTGCCAGTGGTGAACCAGGGCAACGCGCCAGACGGGCATTCGCATGCACGGCTCAAGGCCATGATCGGCGATGCCGAGGCCGAGCTGCAGACACCGCCGAACACGCTCATCGTATTCGAGGGCGCGAGGGTTATGCACAAGGTCACGCCGCTGGCCGCCGGTGAGCGGCGGGTTCTGATTAGCATGACGTATTGCGGCGACGGCCGAGCGAACTTCGCTCAGGCAGTTGCCCGGCGATTTAAGGACACCGCATTTTTCGGGGTCCGCGCGTTGTGGACTTGAAGCTTCAGTCCGATGGTCTGATCAATGGGCTGGACGTCGGCCAAGCTTAGGCGCTCGAACCTTGCAACCGACCTCTCCATCACGCTGGCGGATCCAGGCGAAATCGATAGCGCTATCCTGAATAGTGCTGCGAATGCGAAAACCTGATGCCACTCGGCGACGGTCAACTGTGTTCGTTGGCGAGGACGACGATCAGGTTCTAGAGATTACGATCAAACGAATTAAGAAGCCGCCTTTACGCGCACGAGATCGCGAGTAAACCGCGGCAGCTGCTTTCGACCCAAGGCAGAGGTATGAGACGCTTGAGCCGCTGGCCGGATCGAGCGGCCAAGTCTGCTCAATCCGTCTCGGGTGCGAAGTTCGGCGTGGCGAAGGCGATGCCAAACTCAGGGCTTGGCGCGACATGCCGGGCTTGCGGTTTCTCGGCCATCTCGACGATGGTCCAGGCGTCCTTGTTGTCGTAAAGGGCGTGAAGCACCTTGGAATTCAGGCGATGCCCCCCGCGGGACGAGCGGTAGAGCCCAAGAATTGGCGCGCCGGCCAGGGCTAGATCGCCAACCGCGTCCATTGCCTTGTGGCGGACGAATTCGTCGCTGTAGCGAAGCCCTTCGATGTTGATAATCCGGTCGTCTCCGATCGCCACCGTGTTCTCGAGCGACGCGCCAAGCGCGCGGCCTGCGGCCCAAAGCTGCTTCACATCCTTCATGAAGCCGAAGGTGCGGGCGCGGCAGAGTTTCCTCTTGAAGGACCAGGGCGTGACATCCACGTCGAGACGCTGCTTGCCGATGAACGGAGAGTTGAAATCAATTTCGACGTCGAGGCGGAAGCCGTTATAGGGAAAGAGTTCTCCGATGGCGTCGCCGTCCTTCACCTGCACGGGGCGCAGCACCTTGATGTAGCGGCGCGGCTCGTCCAATTCGCGCAAACCAGCCTCTTCGATCGCATCGACGAAGGGCTCTGCGCTGCCGTCCATGATCGGAACTTCATTGCCGTCGACTTCGATATCGACGTTGTCGACGCCGAGGCCGCGAAGGGCCGCCAGCAGGTGCTCGACGGTCGCTACCGATACGCCGTGCATGCCGCTCAAAACCGTGCAAAGCGTCAGATTGCTGACCGCCCTGAAATCGCCAGGCACGCGCCCTACGCGGCCGCCGCCCTGGACGTGGAAATTATAGCCCGTGTTCGACTCGGCAGGGTGCAGGATCAACGAGACTTCAGCGCCGCTGTGGACGCCTGTGCCTTTCATGACGATATCGCGATCGACGGTCGACTGCCTGCTCGAATAGCTGCGAAAGCTCATTAGTTTGCGCCGTTCTTTTGTGCCATGGCGATCTCCCTTTGCCGAAGGAAGACGCCCCCCCAACGCGAGTGAATGCTTGAGCCTCAACGGCAAAGCATCGGTACTCTGGACGCTTACTCTTGGAACCTGATCCGGCCCGTCACGCTCGACTGAGCCTTAAGACCATCTCATGGAGCAAACCTAGCCGCGCCGTTGGCGGCGCTTCAAATCACGCTTTCTAACAGTCTGTTACGAGGGAGGGGTAAGGCGGCGTGCCGAGGACAAGAGCAGCCGGCCGCATGAAAGGCGCATGCGGGCAGCCGGGAACGGAAGAGGGGTGATCTTAAGAGACGGGTTTCTTGAAAAACTTAGGAATTTCAAGAGGTTCCTCCGAATTTTGCCGGGTGGAGGAAGCGTCGCTGCCTTGGCCGTCGCCCTGTTGCAGCGCGTGAGATCCGTTGCGATTCTCTTGTTCTGAAAGCGATTTTTCGCCTTGCGGGCGTGACTGAAATGCAACGGATTTTGCTGTTGATGCCGGCTTCGAGCTGCGGTCTTTGCCAGCCATCCAGTCGAAAAAGCCGCGCGGCTTCGCCGATGGCCAATTCGCGGGCGCGCCATTTGCAGGCGTGTTCCCCTGGCTGAGCTCGGGGAAGTCCTGATACGTCAAAGGTCTGCGGGGCGGCCGAGTTTTCGACGGAGGAAGCGGCTCGAATCGCTGCGGCGCGTCCGATGAAGCAGGGAACCCGAGCCCGTCATTGTCCGGGCTCTTCCTGACCTTCGGTTCAAGCACGACCCGGCGTTCCTGCGCCGGCCGCGGCGCGCTGGCTGGCTCGCGCGACGGCGGAAAGCCCCGCCGGGGCGCCACAGGCGCAATCCGGTCTGCAAGACTTGGTTCCCGCTCAGAGAAAACGGGCGGCGTCAGAGGCATGTGCTCGTTCGGGGCGATTCCGGTCGCGACGACGGACACGCGAACCCGGTTCTGCAGAGACGGATCGAAGGTTGCGCCGACGATGATGTTCACCTCCGGATTTTCGTCCGCGTCGACTTCGCGGCGGATGCGCGACGCCGCCTCCTCGACCTCGTAGAGCGTCATGTTGAAGCTGCCGGTGATGCTCACCAGGAGGCCTTTCGCGCCTCGCATGGAAACCTCGCCCAGAAGCGGGTTTGAGATCGCGGCCTCGGCAGCCTGCAGCGCACGCTTCTCGCCCTCGGCCTCACCCGTGCCCATCAGCGCGGTGCCCATGTTCTGCATGACGGTGCGGACGTCGGCAAAATCGAGGTTGATGAGCCCTTCCTTAACCATAAGATCCGTAATGCATGAGACGCCGGATTTCAGCACGTCGTCCGCGCGCATAAAGGCATCGGCGAACGTGGTTTTTTCGCTCGCGACCAGGAAGAGATTTTGGTTCGGAATGACGATGAGCGTATCGACGTGTTTGCAGAGGTTCGAAATGCCCGCCTCCGCGGTCCGCATCCGGCGCTGGCCCTCGAACTCGAAGGGCTTCGTCACGACCGCAACCGTGAGCACGCCAAGTTCCTTCGCCGTGCGGGCAATGATCGGCGCGGCGCCCGTGCCTGTGCCGCCGCCCATGCCAGCGGTTATGAACAGGAGATGGACACCGTCGAGATTGGAGCGGATTTCCTCCAGCGCCTCCTCGGCCGCGGCGGCGCCGATTTCCGGCCTGGACCCCGCGCCAAGCCCTTCGGTGATGCCCGCACCCATTTAAATCACGGTCCCCGCGCTCGAAGAGGCAAGGGCCTGTGCGTCCGTATTCGCGGCGATGAACTCAACGCCTTCAAGGCCGCTCTCAATCATGTTGTTAACGGCGTTGCCGCCCGCGCCGCCGACGCCGATGACCGTGATGCGCGGCCGCAACTCCGTCAACCCTGGAAGCTGCAGGTTTATTCCCATGACAAGGCCTCGTCAGCTTCCTTCTGGGGCTTGGCGCCCGCTATGCCTGCAGCCGATTGCGCGGAGCCGATATCAAAGAAAGCTTGTCCGCAGCCATTGGCTGATTCGAGACGCGTAGCTACTATCTTGAGACCCGAGTTCGGGCGCGTAAGGGATTTCTCCCGCGGACTGATGCCTGCTTGCATAAAGACACCCCCCAACAAGCGCGCTTAACGCATTACTGGCGCTGAGACCGTTCAGGTTGACAGGTGTTGCCGTTCTGACCTCCGAGGCGAGGATATGCGAAGCGAGTTCGCGAATTCCCGGAAGCAGACTACCACCCCCGGTCAGTACGGCGCCCCCCAGCGAAATAGAATATCCAGCACCTTTTAACCGTTCATTAATGGCCTGCAGGAGGCACGATGCCCTCGATCGAATAATATGATTAAGAGAAAACTTGGATATCGGCTCGCCGGTTTCTCCATTACTGACAGGCAAATCGACATCAGCTTGCAGACTATCGTATACACTGCCGTAGCGGATTTTGAGGCGTTCCGCTTCGAATTTGCGAAGGTTGAACGCGCGTGCAATTTCTTCGGAGATCTGCTGGCCGCCCGAGCCGATGCAATCGGCAAAGACAGGGACGCCGCGCGAGAAGAGGACGCAGCCCGTGGATTGTGCGCCCATGTCAATGACAAGGATGCCCGCCGAGCGCTCCGGCGCATCGGTAACCGCGAGCGCAGCGGCGATGGGGCCTGCAATAAATCCACGCACCGTGAGCAGGCTTTTTGCCAGACATGCAGCAATCTGGCGCGCGCCTCGGAGCGGCATGGAAATCGCGATGACATCGGTTTCGCCGGCCGCGATGTTCTCAGCCCCCGCCGGTTCGGCTTCACCGGAGTCGCCCGCTGTCATGAAAAGATGAAGAAGCTTGCGCTGCTCCCTTGAGCAATGTTCTCCGGCCGCAATCGAAATCGCGTCGATGTCCTCCTTGAGGATCGTGCCTTGTGCGCCCAGCCTGGCGGCGAACGTGTCCGCAATCAGGCCATGGAACTGGCCCGTAACGAGCACGTCGTCGACAGTCATGCCGGCCTCGGCTTCCGCCTGCGCCACGGCTCGCCTGACGCTCGTTTCCGTGGCCGTCAGATTGACGATGCGTCCACCGGACAAGCCCGAAGATCTGACCAGCCCGCTGCCCAGGACACGAACATTCCTCGCGCCAGTGTCGAAGCCGAAGCGCGGCGCCGACAGGGCAACGATTGCGCAGGCGAGCTTCTGAGACCCCATATCCACTATGGTTATGATCTCGTCTCGCGTTCTGAACGGCCAAAGCCGCGACGGACCGCGAGAGGTCTGCCGCTGCTCCTCCCTCATAAGGCCCTGCCTCTCCGGGGCGGCATGGCGGGTTGCGGCGGCCCGGATGTGATGACAGCGATGGCCCGGTCGCGATTGGCCAGGGTCGGATCTCGCAGTTGCAAGATTGTCCGGTTCGCGAGACGGAAATCTATAGTGTCCAGGGCCATTTCGGCAATCGTATTGCTGGCCAGAAGCGTTTCGACCCGGCCTAGAACTACTTCGTTTACCTTGCGCGGGAGTTTCAAGATCAGACCGCTGTCGACCTTGAGCTGCCAAAATCGTTCAGCGACGAGATCGATGCGTTCGATGTGCCGCTTCACGGCCTCATGACCGGAGAGAGCATCGATAAAATCGGCAGCTTCCACCGGTGCGCCGTCACCCGCAAAGAGAGGAAGCGTTTCGAACCGCCCTTCCGCCGGCCCCAGGACTCGCCCTTCGCGGTCAATGGCCTGCACGATATTTTCCGCATCAGCCCAGCGCGCAAACGGCTCGCGCTCGGTCATCACCACTTCGAGCCGCGACGGCAGGCTGCGGCGAACTTCCGCCGAAGCGACCCAGCCGATCTTCAAGAGCCGGTCCTGCGCTTCCGCCGTTTCGTAGGAGAGAGATGAGTTCGCGAATGGCAAGGCGAGGGCCTTCATAAGGACCTCTCGCGACGTGTTCTTGGAGCCGGAAATGGCGAGGTCTTCAACACGGAACCCGGCATCGTATGCGGCTCGGTCCGCCATCGCGCCAAGTTCGTCGTAGGCCGCCTTCGTAGCGCCCGATAGATGGAGCCCATAGAAGGCCGTCGCGACGAGGAACATCATGCTTACCACGAAGCCAGCCTTAGCCGCGTAGTCCGCATGCGCCTCTACTATCGAAAACCAGGAAGGCTGGGCTACCCCCTTCTTGACCGGTTGCGCCCTATCGTCTCCGAAGCTCGCTGATCGAACCTTTTCCTGGGTTACCGGTTGCAAGAGGCATCCTCCACAATCCACCGAACAAGCTCACCGAACGTCAATCCAACATGGGCAGCAAGTTCAGGGACAAGCGATGTAGCCGTCATGCCTGGTTGAGTATTGACCTCAAGGCAGACAAGCTCGCCTGTTCCCCCCGGCCGATCGTCGAAACGAAAATCGGCCCGGCTTATGCCACGGCAGCCCAATGCGTTGTGCGCATCGACCGCCAATTTTTGGATAAACTTGTAAATGTCCGGTGAAATTTGTGCCGGCAGAATGTGGCGTGAGCCTCCTTTTGCGTATTTTGCTTCGTAATCGTAGAAACTGAGCCCCTCGGCGGGCATAATTTCGATGATGTCGAGGGCGCGGTCGCCCATCACGGCGCAGGTGAGTTCCCGGCCGCCGACGTATTTCTCGACGAGAACGTCGCCGAATGCCCAGTCGGGCCGGTTCAGTTCCTGCGGCGGGAATTCATGGTCCTCGCGCACGAGGTAGACGCCGACGCTCGATCCTTCCGAGACGGGCTTGATGACGTAGGGCGGCGGCATGAGATGGCCGCGCGCGGCCTCCTCGCGGCTCGCCACGATGCCATCCGCCACCGGCACGCCCGCTGCCTTGAAAGCGATCTTGGCGCGCGCCTTGTCCATCGCGAGCGCGGATGCCAGCACGCCTGAATGCGTGTAGGGAATCTCAAGCGTCTCAAGCACGCCCTGAATGCAGCCGTCCTCGCCCCACTTGCCGTGAAGCGCGTTGAAACAGGCGTCGGGCTTGAGAATGGCGAGGCGGTCGGCGATGTCGCGGTTCACGTCGATGGGCGTCACCCGATAGCCGAGGCTCCCCAATGCGCTTGCGCAGGCCGCGCCAGACCTTAGCGAAACATCCCGTTCCGAAGACCAGCCGCCCATCAGGACCGCGATATGGTGAAATTTGCCTGCCGTGCTAGACATCGAACGCGCCCCCTATGCCCGTTTCCTCGCGCCTGAGCTTCCAAATGCCTCGTTAGGCGGCGCGCGAAACCGCTAGCGCTATCAGCACGAAGATTTTGGCGGCTCTGTGCTCAAAGCAAGCAAACGCCTGGGTTTGCCAACAACGCCTCTGCGTTTTGCGCCCTGTCGGATCGATAAGCGACATTCACATCTGTTGAACCCAATGCTTCGGCAAGCTGGCTTCCAAAGTCAGCCTGCGATGTCTTAAGAAAGTGTTTGGCTTCGTTTTGTAAAAATGCCTTATCTAAGCAAATAAGTATATTTTGCGCAACCGCTTTGCCACCCGGTTGAGCCTCGCGATGTGCGTTCTGGGTCAATTCCTGCCGTTCAAAAATTTCGAACGAATTACCGCAAGACTTTGAAAAGCAGAAAATTGCTTCTTGCCTTTGCTATGCTTATTCAGAACTTAGGGCTGGCTACCGGATTCGCATCTGCGATAATTTTGGATAGGACTTTTGTCCGATCCTCAGCAAAAGCTTTATCGTGAAGTTCAAGAGTGAAGGTGTAGTAGTAGTCGTGAGCCTGGAGCTCCGCATATGGATAATGGCCCCAATTGGACTGCCTACCATATTTCGCCTCTAACGCATGTTTCCAAGCCTCTATAGAGGCAGCATTTTCCCTTCCACCTTGGTCAAGACGAATATGACTAGGCCATGTGGACGGATTTGATCCAGATTAGGCCAAGCGCCAGGGCCACAAACGAGGCATAATTCTGCGCGGTCTTCTCGCATCTCATAGCGACCCGCTTGAAGCGTTTGAGCTTGCCGAAGGCCTGTTCGATGCGGGCGCGGCCTTTATACAGTATTTTGGCGAAGAAAGCCGGCTTCTTCCTGGTGTTCGACCGGAACGGTATAACCGGGCAGATGCCGCGTTTGCGCGCCGCCGCGCGGTTGGCCGCCGCATCGTATCCCTTATCGGCCACGGCCGCCCGCGGCGCGATTTCCGGCCCGATGTCGAGCAGCGTCTCGAAGGAGCGGCTATCGTGGGCCTCGCCGCCTGTCAGATGAAAGCCGATGGGAAGCCCGTCCTTATCTGTTTTTAAATGGATTTTTGTTGAGAAGCCCCCACGCGATTTGCCGAGCGCCTGGGCGTCCTGCCCCCCTTTGCGCCCGCCGCGGACACATGCGCCCGCACGATGGTGGAATCAAACATCTGCACCAGATGGGCGCTTTCGCTTAAGCTCGCCAGCGCCTCGAAAAACGCCTCGAAGGTTCCTGTCTGGCTGAGCCGCCAGAACCGCTTCCACACGCTGTTCCAATTGCCGAACTCGGCGGGCAAAGCCCGCCAGGTGATGTTGTGGACAGTAAAATAATGCAGCGCTTCCAGAAACTTGCGATCGTCGTGACCGGGCTCGCCCCGCTTGCAGCGCACCGCCCGGAACACCTCGATAGCAATGTCCCAATCCCGCTCCGTCATCTGTGTCAGCATGACCGGCCCTCCCGAAGCCGGTCACCCATGAATCACTGAAAAACTGATTTGGGAATCTACAATCGTTCAACTTGCGGCAATCCGTCCACAGGGCCTAACAACCATGCATCCCGGCTGCAAGGGCAAGTCCTCTACGAACTCGATTTGCATACCCACCTTGTTATCATCCCATAGGCTCGACGCCTTGATGCATGATGTTTTTGCTTCGGAATATCGTGTCGGATGGGCGCGCATCGATTTGTCCCGTTCAATACTGTCCGCTGCACATGAGGTGAAGCTAAGATTGGGGCCATTTTTAAGGCCGGAGAGCTTTGCGGCAGCTAACGCTTCACGAATTGGGGTGTATAAGCGAACCCCTAAGATATCGAACTGTTCGACTTCGTCTTGCGTAGCAAACTTACCGCCCGCCTTTGCGCCCAATACGGCTTGGGTTTGCGGAGGTACCTTAGGAGGTGAGGCGCGGCTGCACGTTGTTGCACTAGCTGCCAAAACAGAGAGGTCTGCGGCTTGGCCTTGGCCCTCCTTGTCTTCGGCAGTTGGCAAGGTGGAAAACCACCAGATTAATCCTATCATAATTAGGGCTGTAAAGCCTGCAATTCGCTTAAGCTGCCGGATGTTGCTCTCCCGCTCGGATGCATCGTATCTTGGAGCTTGTTTTTTGCGGTTATCCATTAGTTCTTACCAGCACTTACCCAATGAAGGAGCATAAGCTTGGCCGTTCAAGACGCTAAGAACGCTTGTGATATCCTAACTGCGATTTTCGCGCTAGGAGCTGCGGTAGTATGGTTTGCAGCGTCGCGTGCGCCTGTGGGAACCCCCGGACCAACGCCCTACATGCCTGCGGGCCGAGATCACTCTTTATGGAAAGAAATCAGGGACCACGGAGAAAAAATTAAGCGAGGCGCTCGGTTCAACGGTTGGGCTGCATTTCTTACGGTCCTATCCGCTCTGAGCTTATGTCTTTCGACGATTTTGCAGCATCTTTAGCCGACTTTGCACATCCCTGAGCGATGTTACGCTAAAGTCCCGCTTGGCTTCCAATAAAAGGACCTTACGGAAGGTAACGCGCCGCCACTGGCTCTTTCAGATGATGAAGCGCCGCACAACAAAGCTTTCTACGGAAGTGGGAGACTAATGGCTGACACCGTCTGCAATAACCCTAGTGTGGTTCAGCTGAGACCTGAGCTTGTTACTTTGCTTTCTGAGTTCACCGATTGGTGGAAAAACGAAGGAAAAATAATAACCTCTGAAAATGAAGTAAAAAATACTTTGTACCATTATACCAGCATGACAGGCCTGCTAGGCATCATCAAAACTGAGCGAATGTGGTTTACTAGCGTATTCCACTTAAACGACCCAAGCGAGCTGCGATATGTGGTTAATATCGCACTTGAGATGCTAAGAGAAGCCGCAACAACATCGCCCTCTATCGAATCTCTCAAGGAGTTTTGTGACCGAACGTTTCAGCGGCTAATTGAAGCGGGCGGGGAAACATTAGGATTTTTTGTTTCTAGTTTTAGCAGCGATGGAAACGACTTAGCGCAGTGGCGCCTTTATGCCGACGACGGCAGAGGGGTAGCATTAGCCTTCGAGCCGAAGCTTTTCAAGGTCATTACCGATCCAGAAACGCTGTCCAAGATCCCGATATCCGAGCAGTACCTTGTTTCACAAATAAATTATAATCACGATAAGTGTTGCAACCAAATCCGTGAAGCAATAGGGCGCGCCTTAGATGTACTAGAAAAATGTACATACTTCTTATCTGACAGCGAACGCAGTCTATTTATGGACCAACTGGCTACGAACCTAGCGATGGCTATCTTTCTCTACGCAACGACCTCGAAAGATCCAGCCTACGCGCATGAAAAAGAAACGCGTGCATTCCTAATAAGCAACCTAGATACTTTAAGTTCCTGCATCGATACAAGGGTGAGAGGTTCGACCCTCGTACCCTACATACCCGTTCCCATGCCGGTACGCTCGCTCGATGCCGCCATATCCAAAATAATAGTGGGTCCAGCCGCTGACGAATTGGCCGTTGACGCGGTCCGCGCATTTCTCCGCAGTCAAGGCCTACCTGTTAACCTTGTCACGAAATCTCCGAAACCATACAGGTCCTACGCTAAGTAAATATCTGTGCCTTCCTGGTAAGGTAAAGACAGGAACGGGATGGCAGCTTATCCCCCAACATCAACCATCCCCGGAAATAGGCCCGATGACCGCTTCCGGCCTAAACGAGCCTCTGAGCTCAATTCATCCGTTGGTTGCATCCGGCTCTCAGGCTGGCGTCACAGCTACAGAAGCTAACCAACAAATCTCAGGCTGAAACCTTCCTGCAACGGTCATCCGCGCCGTTAACCCAAACTGGTTAACAACGCCGCTCAAGGATTTATTTCCGGCCAGGATTGCGTTAAAAATTACCTAAGAAAGAGAGCAGCCCGTGTCCGGCCAGACGCAGACAGGCTAATCAACCACATTGAAAAGGAACAGCTTTCCGGCCTCAGTCTGCAGGGTTAAGGGAGTATATTTTTGGCGGAAATGGGACGCGATAAAGTCCGTTAAATATAATGTGTTAACGAGCCGCGCGCATTTCGTCAGCGCTGGGCGCGATCCCTGCTGATATTTTTCCTTTTAAAATCAATGGCTTGTCCGCCATTAACTCCTCGGCAAAGCGCTTTCTCCTATAATCTGTGCTCAAGCAGACGCAAGCGCAAACTTGGTCCTAGGGTTCGAGCGAGATGCTCTTTTCGCACTGTGCATACAAACAGCACCAGCCGGCAGCCGCCGCGACGGCCCGAACAGGGCTTTGTAATCTGGGCTTAGCAGTCGAGTTGACGGAGCCGATCGAAACGCTCATCGCGTGGCCGCTGTCTGGGCGGCCACAATGATGAACTGGCTAAGCCGTTTTCTTGAAGCTCTCGATCACCTTATGGGTCGCCTTGTCGAACGCAGCCCGGCTTTCTTCGAGCGCGGTCTTAAAAGCATCCCACGATTCCACTCCCGCCTTCTGTTGCGTCTCAAGCTTGGCTTTTGCGGTATCAGCCGCCGCCTTCAGCTGATTGAGAGCCTCCTCAGCCTCTTTCCTGTGGGCTGCAGCAAAGGTGCTGGCTTTTCCCCTCAGGTTTTCTATTGCGTCTTGCCAGGCTTTCCGTTGAGCCTCGGCCCGCGCCGAAAAGGTCTCCTGCAAATGCTGGGCGTCTTTCCTGGTTACGTTCATGTATTTCTGCAAGAGAAACTCGAAGGAAGCCCAGTTCGCTTCCAGGCCGCGCATCAAACCCGTCCAGTTTGCCGTGCCTTCTTCCGTTTGCTTCTTAAGCATTTCCTGGAAGACTTGCTGCTGAGCGCGCATTTCTGCGATGGTTTTCTCCGCCTGCTTCTTCGTTTCATCTTGGAGACTATGGACGCGCGATTGCAGCGCGTCCAAGGTTGCCTCTATTTCATCGAGACGTTCCTTCGCCCAATTCGAAAAGAGATGCGGGTCTGTTTCTGATGTCATTTTGTTCTCCTACGCAAATACAGCCGGAACGCTTATGGAGTGGTTGCTTCGATAGCCTGCTCCCTGAAGTGCCCCATTCTTGAGGAGAGTTTTTTCTTATAATTATGCCTCAGTGCGCCGCGCCTGGCAAACTTGCCTCGATAGCCGAACATGAGGTGAAATTGAACCACGGCTGCTACGCTGGCAGCCTTTTCGAAGCCTCTTTGGCTTGCAGGGCCTCTTCCTGGGAGAGCAGCACCCCTTGCTTCTTGGATCGCAGAAGCTGACGGGCGCGGGCGTAGCGCGGCTCGTTCCAGAAGTGCAGGCAGCCGTTGCATCCGCGTCCGCAACAGCCCTCCACGCCCATGCGAGGGGTCCGGAAGGTGACGCCTTCATATTCCGACCGGAGCGCGTCGATAAGCTCCCGGCGTTTGTGCTGGTATTTGCCTTCGCCTGCTTCGCCGAGTTCGGCCGCCTGCGCGACGTGGTCGAGCTTGAGCCGCGCCCACGCCTCTTGCGTCAGCGCCTGCTCGCGGCGCACAACCGTGTAGACCGGGAAGTCATAGCGCAAGCTCCCGGCATCCTCCTCGTGGAGCCAGGCGAAGGGAATGCGGATCACAGGCTTCTGCCCGGCGTTGATGCCCTCCGCCGTCGTCCTTCGCCCGTGACGAACGTCCTCGAACTCGTAAATGCGGAGCAAAAGCGGCTCGCGTGCCGTGTGAGGCACGAATTCCAGAACGTCGCCCATTTCCAGGCGGTTCTTCACGGCAAGCAGGAACGCATCCTCGGTGATCTCGACGATCATGCCCGCGAATTCCCACGTGGCGAGCGTGTGCGTGTCTTCGAAATTATGCGCATGATGGCTCAATTTCCCATCGTGGAAGGCGAGCGAGTAGCCGCGGTTCGGGATGGTCGCAAGCTCGCGCATGTAAGCGTCGGGGCGCCATTGGGCGGGGTCGTGCCGCCAATCGTCGATGGCCATGCGGTAGGCGCGCGCCGTGACCGCAACATAATAGGCGCTGCGGTTGCGGCCCTCCACTTTCAGAGAATCCAGGCCAAGCGCCAGATACTCGTTCAGGCGCGGCATCAGGCATAGATCTTTGGCGTTCAAAATGTAGGAGCCGCGGCCGTCCTCCTCCAATTCCATGAGTTGGCCGAGGCGATTTTCCTCTTCCAGGAAGAAATCAAAGAGCTCTCTCGTCTCGTCATTCAGCTCGATGTCTTTCACCGACCCGTCTTTCAAACGGACCTTGAGCTTGTAATTCCAGCGGCAGGAATTCGCACAGTTGCCCTGGTTAGCGCCGCGTTCCGTCATGTAGTTCGAGAGCAGGCAGCGCCCGGAATAGGTCATGCACATCGCGCCGTGGATGAAGGCTTCGAGCTTGATGTTCGGGCACCGCTCGCGGATTTCCTTCAACTCCTCAAACGAAACTTCCCGTGCGAGGACAACGAGCTTCGCGCCGAGCAACTCCCAGAATTGCACCGAAAGCCACGAACACACATTGGCCTGCGTCGAGATATGCAACTCCAACTCGGGCGCGGCTTGCTTGACGTAGCTGAAGACGCCCGGGTCGGCGACGATGACACCGTCCGGCCCGGCCTTGCGGATAGCTTGAACATATTCCGGCAATTTCTCGATATCGCGATTGTGCGAGAACAGGTTGAGGGTCAGATAGGCGCGCTTGCCATGGGCGTGGGCAAAGGCTACGCCCTCCAGAACTTCGTCGAGCGTAAGGTTCGAACGCGTGCGCAGAGAGAGATCGGGCGTTCCCATGTAAACAGCGTCCGCGCCGTAAAGGACAGCCACTTTCAGCTTTTCCAGCGACCCGGCTGGCATGAGCAATTCGGCGGCGCGTTTCATGGGGCAAAGCCTCGCGGGCGATTTCTTCTGGCCGCCTACACATCGCGAGACATTCAAGGCGGGTCAATGTCCGAAACCCATTTCTTGGCAAAGCCGGAAGCGGATTCGTCCCGGGTTGATGTCCGGCTTTACCGAAATTGAAGATGCTTTTTGCCATCTTCAAGCAGGCGTTCTTATGCGGTTCGGAAAGAAAGCAGTTAAAAACGCAGCATAATAGGCCCGGCAAGAAAGACGGCGATGCCGCGCCTCGCTATGTTCCAGCTTTCCGATTCCAACCATGAAAGCGATAATGTCGATGCCAAATCTTCAGATAAAAGATGATTATCCTATTGCCTTTCCAACGGAATATCCAGATCACGCCGTCACCGCCACAATTCGGATCTCAAAAATCGAACCGAACGACTCGGCGTTGTTGCTATACTCGCCTCTGCATGGCGTAACCCCTCTGCGCTTCGACGGACCTGAAACCGTGGCAGAGGTCATGGTTAGCCACCGTAAGATTTGGGCTCGGAGCACCCTTGGTTGCCAATCGTTCGAGATAGATTTCCTGGGATGGTCGGAAATACGCGCATGACAGAGGGCGGGGCGATCATACCTAAGCTCGATATTGCGGAAGGGCCAACCTTCAGCCCTTGAATTGAGAAGATTGAAAATCGCCAAAGTCAACTACGCGCAACCATTGATGCGAGCGCCCCGATTGCTTGGCTAAGAAGTCAGAGTGGGACAAAATTGTAATTGATCGGCAGTCTCCGATCGATCTGTTTACGCGCGAGAGCCAAGTCTTTCAGCTCCGGTAAAGCTCGATCGGGTAATTCTCTAAAAAATCGAAGAAATGCGCTTGGCTGTCGAGAGGCTTTCTCCAGGAATTCGACAGCGGGGCCGGGTTCTCGCGGAATAAAGATTTCCCGGCGGTTCAATAAACGAATCGTAACGTCTGGCCGTTTTCCCGGAAGGTCGATGGCCAGCCCAGCTGGGAGTGAAGCGCGTGCAAGAATCGTCACCGGGAAAGCTGCTGCTCGTCGAAGATAATCCGGACGACGAAGCACTCATGTCGCGAGCGATCAAAAAGAGCAACATCAAGGAAGAGGTTGTGGTTGTCCGCGAAGAGGCCGTTCAATACCTGCTTAAGAAGGGTCCCGACGGAGAGCAGAGCCCGGAATGGCTGCCTCGTGTTGTCTTCCTGGACCTCAAGCTGCCGAGGCTGGATGGACTTGAGGCCTTGCAACGCATTCGGTCGACGCGCCTGTTGCCCGTGGTGATCCTCACCACATCAGGACAAGAGGAAGACTTGCTCAGAAGCTATGTGTTGGGAGCGAGCAGCTTTGTCCGAAAGCCGATCAGCTATAGCGAACTCATCAAGGTCGCCAGTCATCTGGTCACTTACTGGCTGACGATCAACCAAGTGCCTTTCGCGTCGGCGTAGACCCTCTTTTTTGATTTGCTGCAAATGTTTACTAGCTGCAGTGGCACCCGCTCGTTTAGAGAAAACGTGGACAAGCGGCTTCAAGTGTTATTGATAGAGGATTCGGAAGACGACGCCGAGCTGATGATTTATGCCCTTCGGCGCGGAGGCTTTGAGTTCCATCATGAGCGGGTGACCACCGACGGGGAGCTTCAGTCCGCGCTTAAAGCTCAAGCTTGGGACCTCGCGCTGTGCGATTATAATCTTCCCCGGCTTGACGGACGCCGGGCGCTCGCAACGATCACGTCAGTCCAACCCGACATCGCAGTCATTTTCGTCTCCGGAATCATCGGTGAGGAGACGGCCGCCGAACTGATGCGGTCCGGCGCAAAGGACTACGTTCGCAAAGACAATCTCGTGCGCCTCAACTCGGCCATCGAGCGCGAGTTGGCAGCCGCCGAGACGCGGAGCCACGAGCGTAAAATCGGAGAGAAGCTCGAATTTGAGCGCAAGCTGCTGCGGCATCTGATGGACGGCATTCCCGACGCGATTTACTTCAAGGATATGAACAGGCGGTACATCCGCCTCAACGCGGCCGAACTCAAGATCCTGAACGTGGGGGGAGGAGAGCGTAACCGGCCGGTGTGAGGACGAGTTTCTCACGCCCGAGCGTGCAGCAACGCGACGCGCAGAGGATGAGAAACTGCTTGCAACGGGCGAACCTTTGGCCGATTGCCTCGAATGCTTCGAAGCGGAAGACGGCTCCGTCCTATGGTTTTCGGAAAACAGGGCAGCGTTGCGGGATGAATCCGGCGCGATCATCGGCCTTGCCGGCATCAGGCGCAATATCACCCAGCTCAAGAACCAGGAACGCATGCTGGCTCGCTCCAACCATCATCTTGAGGAATTCGCGCACGTCGCCTCGCACGACCTTCGCTCGCCTTTGCGCGCGATCGCCAATACGGTCGAGTGGCTCGGCGAGGATCTCGGAGATAACATCGCCGTCGAGATTCGCGAGCATCTGGACCGCCTGCGCCTGCAAGCGCGTCGCGCGATGACGCTTGTGAGCGATCTGCATAATTATTCGAAGGTCGGCCGTAAGAAAGAACTGGAGGAGCCCGTCGACGTCGCGATGATGGTGGGGGAAATCTTCAAATCCTTGCCCGCCGCCAAGAGTATGCGCCTGGATTTTTCCGGCGAGCGGGCTTCATTTGTAACGGCGAAAGCCCCGCTCGACCTCGTCTTGCGCAACCTGATCGACAATGCCGTGAAGTACCACGATCGCCGGGATGGCACAATTTCGGTCAGATGCCGACAGGAAAATCCGATGCTCACATTCGAGGTCGAGGATGACGGTCCAGGTATCGCCGAGCAATATCATCAGCTGGTTTTCCAGCCTTTTCAAAAGCTGGAGAGCTACGAGCAAGTTTCAGGAAGCGGCCTGGGCCTCGCCACCGTCAAGAAAACGGTGGAACACTTCGGCTGCACCATCAGCCTACACTCACCCGTTCGTGACGGACGCGGCACCAGGTTCGTTTTTCACTGGCCGCTTCGCACCTCGCGAGAACTGATCCTGGGTTAGCAGGCTGGCGTCGGAACGCCCCTAATCCACAAACCCGGCCCCCCGTTCGATCCGGCACCAGCAATGCTCAAGCCATTTGATGATAGTCAGATATTCCGCTTCGGACTCTCATTTGGAGATATAGCCATTCGCTCCGCTGGCCAAGCCTCTTCGATATCCTCCCTGGAATGTGGTGACGACAAGATGAACGCAGGGAACTCCGAGAAGCCGAGTTCGCTGCGAACCTGCGCGACAAGCTCTGTTCCTGTGATTACCGGCATTTTGAGGTCGGAGACGAGCAGGTAGGCCGGTTCAGCCATCGGTTGTTTCGGCCGGGAGACAAGCAATTCAAATGCGTCTGCCCCGCTCCTGCAAACCTCGATGTTCCTAGTGACTCCTGCCTTTCGTGCAGCCCTTCTGAAGCGAATGATGTCGGCCTCTTCATCCTCGACCATCAGCAGACTGATTGTCATTGCTCTGTCCTGCCCACGCTCAGTCGAAAACCTCTCGCGCTCTTCTGACACCTAATCGGTTCGCGAATTGATAACGCTGGGTGGAGCGGCTGCGCATTCCGCAAATGCACTGCTGTGGCTTTACGGTCGATATACCATGCCGTGGCAATATGGCCATGCGGTTGTATCGATTGCCTGGAATGATGCCAGATTGTAGCTGTGGCAGTGCCGCATTCTCCTCATCCGGTCGTAGCAGGCCAAGAGCCGTTGAATGTAGATCAACGGCCAGTTCGCGAGCAGATTTGACAGAGTCAAAGTAAGAGTAGGCGTAATGTCCGTGCGATTACTATCTGTGAGAGGAAAGCTATGCAAGTTGCTCAAAGTTCTGAAAAAGTAAGTCCGTGCCCGGTGACAAATCCAGACCGAGCCGAGATCAGCGTTCTGGTTGTGGATGATTGTGCTGATGATTACAAAACCATTTCCCGGCTCCTATCCCGGCTCGATGGATACGCGGTAACGTCAACGCGCGCGTCTTCCGGTCTGGCTGCGCGTAGCGGCGTCGCAACCAGCCGATATGATGTCATAATCGCCGACTACAGGCTCGGACCAGAGACAGGCGTCGATGTGATCAAGTCGATCATCCGGCAGAGGCCGGCTATCGCGCCAATCCTGATCTCCGGAAATCTGTCGCCTGAGGTGCAGAAGGCTGCGCTGAATGCCGGAGCAATCTACTGCATCGATAAGGATTGGCTGAGCGCCAAGACGCTGGAATGCGCCATTCGAACCGCCATGCATGCCGTCTTCTCATGCGGTGGGACAACTGGCACGAAGCCTCGGCCTCCTCGTAAATGGCTTCACTGAGCGCGCCCCGAACCCGGCGCAGGAGCATACGGCCTATCCTCGCCAAACCCGCTCGCGGCAAGGGTTTGGCTTCCTTTCCGTTAGGGATTTAGCTTGCGCTTTTGTGGATTGCCGCAAGACACGCCTCAAGCTGCGCGAGGGTGTCTTCGGCGTTTTGCTTGACGCCATGCCCCGCTTCGTCCCGATGATGTAATTCATCGATGCGAAGGAGAATACGAATAACCGGATGCTTGGAAATCTTCTGCGCTTCCTTCGGTCGAAGCTTAAGTGCCCTATCGGAGCGCGAATAATTTCCGCCGTCGACTTCCGGTGGGCGGCCGCCTCGGTCCGGAAATACCATTTTCATTAATGATTGCATCACACTTCCACTACCTAACGCCTACGTCATGGGCCGTGTATTACTAACACACCAGTACTGCGAACAAGGTAGGCAGCATGGCGGCTGCTACTCACGATCCCACACATCTTTTATTTTGGTGCTATTTTATGAAAATTATCTTGACTATAGTGGGTGCAACACGCCCGTCTGCTCGACCCAGTCGGCAAACGAGGTGCTGCCGCTAAGCTTGCAATTACGCCGGGACAGCAGAGATCAGCACGAAGGCTTGGGCGAGCGGATAATCGTCGGTGATTGTGAGATGGATCTGTGCCACGTGGTTTTCGGGCAAAAGACTTTGCAGTCGTTCGGCCGCGCCGCCCGTGAGATTCATCGAGGGTTGGCCGCTCGGCAGATTGACGACGCCCATGTCGCCCCAGAACACTCCGTGGTTGAGGCCCGTGCCGAGAGCCTTTGCGCAGGCCTCTTTTGCGGCAAAGCGCTTGGCGTATGACGCAGCGCGATTCATCCGCCTATCCGACTTTACGCGCTCCGTTTCCGTGAACACGCGGTCGAGAAAGCGGTCTCCATACCGCTCGATCGTCTTTTCGATGCGGCGGATGTCTATCATGTCGCTGCCGATGCCGATGATCACCCGGCCCCCGCCGCTATTGCTGTTCCTGCTGTGCCTGCTGATCGCGAGCGGCGACGCCCTTGGCTATCGAGTCGCGCATCCGCGAAATCGCAGCTGGCAAGCCGACAAACACAGCCTCACCGATGATGACATGGCCAATGTTCAGTTCGCGGATTTCTGGGAAGGCGGCAAGGTGAGTTGCCGTGTCGAAGTCGAGGCCGTGGCCTGCATGAACCTCAAGGCCCGCTTGCGCCGCAAGCTCCGCCGCTCGACCGAGCCTTTGCAACTCACGTTCGGCCACAGCCTGATCGCCAGAAATCCACGCTTCGCAATATTGCCCGGTATGGAGTTCTACGACGGGCGCCAGCACTCGCACGGCGCCATCGACCTGCCGTGGATCGGGATCGATGAAGAGCGAGACGCGGATGCCGCTATCCGATAAGCGTCTTACGATTAAGCCAAGCGTCGCATGGCTTCCCGCCACGTCGAGGCCGCCTTCGGTGGTAATTTCCTCACGGCGCTCCGGCACGATGCAGCACGCATGTGGGAGAGTCGTGACCGCGATGCCGGCCATCTCTTCTGTCGCCGCCATCTCAAGATTGAGGGGGGCCGCGATCTCAGCCATGATCCGGCGGATGTCGTCATCGCGGATATGACGCCGGTCTTCGCGAAGGTGAGCCGTGATGCCATCGGCGCCCGCCTCTACAGCGACACGGGCTGCCCGGACGGGATCGGGGAGGAAGCCTCCCCTGGCGTTGCGAATCGTGGCGACATGATCGATGTTCAAGCCAAGGCGAACGGGGGGCATGGTTTTCACCGGGCGGATGCCGCCGCAGCCTCATGGCTGGCTCTACTAAGGGCACGCCTGTCGTGCTGGGCCTGGAGCAGCCGGCGCACGACGAAATAGATCAGGATGGCCGTGAGGCCCCCGAGCGGAAGGGCTCCAAGCGCCATCGGTTTCAGAATCGGCCAAAGGCCTTCGACCGCCGTCGCGACGCCATTCGGCGAAGCCTCGCTAATGCTCACGCCGAGTGCCTGAGCCCCAGTTGAGAGCTTGCCAATCTCGGCGTTTGCGGAGTCGCCCAGAAACAGGTTCCCGACCGCGAACGTCGATCCCCAGATTATGGGATAGGTCAGGGGATTTCCCGCAAAAGTCCCGACGGCTGACGCCATGACACTTCCCCGAAAGAGAAGCGCCAAAAGAGCGGCCAGCATCATTTGGCAGCCGAGGAACGGCGTAAAGATTGCGAAGACGCCTGCCGCACAGCCGAGCGCTATGCTATGTGGCGTCGCCTTTATCCGCCACAGCCGAAAAATCATGTAGCGGAAGGATCTTTCAAAACTGCGGGCCGGCCAAACCGCGTAACGCAGACGCGCGGCCGGGGATTGCGGTATTCGGCGTTTAAAAAGCATGTTTACCAGCCATACAGAGGTAACAGAACGCTAAGGCGCAGCCCCCCATTCCGGTTCCCGAAAGCGGCATCTGCCCTAAACCTTCAAGCCTCGGCTACCCGGCTTGATGGGCGGCACATGTGCTAATGAAGCAGGCAGTTGATCGGGCGGGAAATGAGGAATGTCAAGCTGAATAAGGGAAGTAAAGGGAATGTTGAAATCTGCGCGGCCACCTGAGCGGTCCACCAGAGCTGCGGCTGCGACAATGTTGCCACCCAGCGCCCGAGTGGCGTCCATGCATTCCCGCGATGATAACCCTGTGGTCACGACATCCTCCACAAGAAGGCAGCGCTGCCCGGCTTCGATTGTGAAGCCGCGCCGCAGTTCGAAGGTGCCCGCCACACGCTCGAAAAAAATCGCGGGCAGGCCAAGTTGCCGGCCCATCTCATAGCCGGCGATGACGCCGCCCATGGCGGGCGACACGATGAGGTCTGCGGCAACGCCGCGTGCCCTGATCTTTTCTGCAAGCGACGCGCAGAGTCTCTCGGCGCGGCGGGAGTCCATCAGGACGCGCGCGCATTGAAGGTAGGCGCTCGAATGGAATCCGGACGAGAGGATGAAATGGCCTTCCAGAAGCGCGCCTGCTTCCTGGAATTCCTTAAGGACGGCGTTGTCGGTCAGCATCGGCGCCTCACGCTATGGGCTGGGTTTTCTTAAGTCAGAACGCGGCTCGCTGTGCTCACAACATTCAGGTTTTTTACTCCATTCAGCATATCCGTCAAATGCTTAAGGTCGAGAACCTCAACGTCGATCACCATCTCGGTATAATCGCGCTCACGGTTAACCATTCGCAGCTTATCGATATTCGCGCCGGCGGCCCCAATCACGCTCGCGATTTTCCCAAGGCTTCCCGGCTCATTGACGGCAATCACCTGGATGCGAGTGGGGAAAAGCTCGGTGGCGCCCTCCTTGATGTCCCACGTGACGTCGATCCAGCGGTCAAGTTGGTCTTCATAGTCGCGCAAATGCGGCGAGTGGATCGGGTAGATCGTTATGCCTTTGCCGGGGTCGAGAATGCCGACAATGCGTTCGCCGGGGACAGCGCCGCCTTCACCAAAATGAACGGTGGAGGAGCCATTCACGCCTCGGATTGGGATAGCCTTTGCGCCTTCCTCGTCCTCTTCGCCGGCCAAAATCCCGGGCCACCGGAATTTGAAGCTCGTGACACGCCGCAGATTGAACCAGCCTTCGTCGTTGCGGGTGATGGTGCGGCGTTTCGGGGTGCCCTCCTGCACGAGATTGGGGTCCACAGCCTTCAGAACTTCGTCAGCGGTTGTCTCTCCACGGCCGACCGCTGTCAGCAGATCCTCCACACTCCTCTGGCCAAGCCGCGGCAGGACAGGTGTCAGATCGGTGTCGCCGGATTTCCCCGCGCGCTCGAGAGCCGCCTTCATGATGTCGCGGCCAAGCGAGAGATACTGTTTGCGAACGACGTCCTTCGTTGCTCGCCGTATGGCTGAGCGGGCCTTTCCGGTAATAACGGCGCCTTCCCAGGCCGCTGGCGGTGTCTGGGCATCGGAAAGGATAATCTCGACCTCGTCGCCATTCTTTAACTCGGTCATCAAAGGCAGGTGGCGCCCGTTAATTTTCGTACCGACGCAATGATTGCCGACATCGGTATGGACGGCGTAGGCGAAATCGATGGCGTTCGCGCCGCGAGGCAGCGCTATGAGGCGGCCCTTCGGTGTGAAACAAAACACCTGGTCGAGGAAAAGTTCGAGCTTGGTGTGTTCCAGAAACTCTTCGGGATTGTCGCCTTCCAGGAGATTGTCGACGAGCTTGCGAAGCCATTGATAGGCAGAGCTTTCGCTAGGCGCCGGGCCTTTCAGACCGCGCGCATCCCCCTTCAGCTTGGCAAGGGCCGCCAACTTGTAGCCCGAGTGCGCCGCGACGCCATATTCGGCGATCTGGTGCATTACGGCTGTGCGCACCTGCAATTCGACGCGTTGATGGCGCGGGCCGACAATCGTCGTGTGGATCGACTGGTACTCGTTATGCTTCGGCGTCGAGATGTAATCCTTGAAGCGACCCGGAACCACGCGCCAAGTCGTATGGACCACGCCAAGTGCGGCATAGCAATCCTGGAGCGTGGGAACGATGACGCGAAAACCGTAAACGTCGGAAAGCTGCTCCAGCCCGATCTGTTTGTTCTGCATTTTGAGCCAGATCGAGTAGGGCTTCTTCTCGCGGCTGTAGACCTCCGCCTTCAGGGACTGTGCTTCGAGTTTGGCCTTGAGCTCGGTTGCGATTTCTGCCGTCAGGCCACGGTTCTGATCGCGCAAGACATTCAGCCGTGACATGAGTGTTTCATAGGCCGCTGGATGAAGCCAACGAAAGGAAAGCTCCTCGAGTTCGTCGCGGATTTCCTGGATGCCCATGCGGCCGGCCAGCGGCGCGTAGATATCCATCGTCTCCTGAGCAATCAGCCGCCGCTTGTCAGGCCTCATGTGCTCAAGCGTACGCATGTTGTGAAGCCGGTCGGCGAGCTTGACGAGCAGCACGCGGACATCACTCGAAATCGCGATCAGGAGTTTCCGGAAATTCTCGGCCTGCTGGGTTTTTTTTGAGACGAGATTGAGCTTCTCGATCTTCGTCAAACCATCGACCAACGACGCGATGTTGGGGCCGAACAGCCGTTCGATCTCGTCCTTGGTGGTTTGCGTGTCCTCGATCGTATCGTGAAGAAGGGCGGTCGCGATTGTTTCGTCGTCGAGCTTCAGCCCGGTCAGGATCGAAGCAACTTCGAGAGGATGCGAAAAATAGGGATCGCCGGAGGCACGCTTCTGTTGGCCATGCGCCTTCATGGCATAGACATAGGCGCGATTTAGCAGAGCCTCGTTCGCCTTAGGATTGTAGCTCAGAACCTTTTCTACGAGATCGTATTGCCGCATGATGGGCTGCGATCTCGTCTGAGTTTCAAGCTGCACGGCCCTTGCTAGCCTTTTAATTTCAACTCTAGATATATAAAATCAATCTCCAACTGGCACAACGTCAAGAAGCGGGTTGCCCCCAGGTTCCTAGCCCTTCGAGCGTCCGCCGCTTGCTGCTTCGGCCGGAATGCTGCGAGCCAGCCCCTGCAGCAGCTCTTCTTCCGTGATGCGGTCGATCATTGCGTCGGAATACTGATCGTCTGGGCCGAGGACATTGGCCGGGCGCGAGCTGGGGAGCGCGGGAGCCGCTTCTGGCTCAGGCTCGTCAACCTCAACGTGTGCTTGCAGGGAGTGTATGAGATCTTCCTTAAGGTCTTCTGGCGAAACCATCTGATCCGCAATTTCGCGAAGGGCGACGACGGGATTTTTATCGTTGTCCCGGTCGATGGTGATCGGCGCGCCCGAAGAAACCGCCCGCGCCCTGTGCGCGGCGAGAAGAACCAGTTCGAAACGGTTCGTAACTTTGTCGACGCAATCTTCGACGGTGACGCGAGCCATGAAAACCTCGAATGTTGGGATGACGCCAAAATAGGCGCTGCCTTCCGCGTTTGCAAGCTGATGTTGAAGCATGGCGGCTTCATGGCAGAGAAAGAGCTTCCAATCCGCAGGCGTCTTTGTCAATGACGAGATGAGTAAACGGCCAAAGAGGAGGACGAAATGTCTCCGCGTTGGGGATGGCTTTTCAGCTGAGGACGCTCGCAGCACGAATATTTTATCTTACGGCGTGGGCAAGGCAAGCAGAGGGCACGGCGCCCGGTGCAGAACCTGTTCCGTCGTGCTTCCTCGCAACGCGTCGAGAAACCCGTTACGTCCGGCGGTAGGCATCACGAGAAGATCTGCCAGAAAAGTATTTGCGGCCGAAAGAATGCTGTCCACGGTCGGGCCTTCCAGGGTGGAGACGTTTTCGCGCGCGCCTTTGGGGCTGATGAGCTCGAAACGCTCATGTCCGACGTGGATGAAGCGCGTGACGAGGCCAAGCTTGCCAAACAGATGGTGGAAGAACATGAGCGCGCGCTGGGGCGATGGATCGCGGGCGACCGGAACAAGGGCGTTTCTCAGGTGCATTCGGCCCGTTTTCCAATCCACGAAGGGACGAATGTTCGGACCGAGGAAGAGCGCCGGGATGCGCGTTTTCTGCGCAATCCCCTCCGAAATGGACTCGGAGAGAAAGCGGCTCAATCCCTGCGCTCCGTGCGTGGCCATCACGACAAGGTCCGGGCGATGCGACAGCAGAAATTCCGAAACCCCATGAAGCGGATCCCGGTGCTCGATCTCGATTTTTCTTATCTCGATGCCGAGCTTTTCTCCCACTTCGGAATGAGCGGCATCCCGAGGTAAAAGCTCCCAACGCGCCAGCGTCTCTCGCACATGCGGGAACAACGACCACTCGCCATCCCGCGATCTGACGTGCAGGAGGTCGAGCCGGCAGCGGAACTCCAGCGCCAGCCGCAAGGCATGCGCGAACGCTTCGGCGCTGCCTTCGGAAAAATCGGTTGGGTGAGCGATGGCTTCTATCGGTTCTTGTTGCATCGGAACCTCCTTTACCGGCTTTGGCCGGATGGGCGACGCTCTCGAACGCGAGGGGCGCAGCCATTTAGGCATTGCAGCGCGCCATCCGCAACCGTGGTTCCAAAGAGTGAACAGCTTCGTTGGATAACGAAAGGAGCGACGGCGGCCATCCCCGCCTCCGCCATTTAGTCTCAGGCCCGCGCGGGCCGCTTGTCTCGAAGCCACACCTCTCTTAATGCTTGGCTATGCAATACGCGAAGCCTACTGGCCGGGACGGCAGAAACAACATGGAGGCGCTTGCGGCGAATGTCCGCGAGGGCAGCCGCGTCTCGATTGCGCGCGCGATTACGCTCATCGAAAGCCGCAAGCCCGAGCATCGCGTGCAGGCCCGGCGGCTGCTGACGCTGCTGAACAATGCGGCGGGGCGATCCCATCGCATCGGCATCACGGGCGTGCCGGGCGTGGGCAAGTCGACGCTCATCGACGCGTTCGGAAGCCTGCTCACAAGCCTCGGGCATCGCGTCGCGGTTCTAGCGGTCGATCCGTCCTCCAGCCGGTCGGGCGGCGCGATCCTCGGCGACAAGACACGGATGGCGCTTCTTGCCGCCGATCCCAACGCCTTCATCCGCCCTTCGCCCTCCTCCGGCACGCTCGGCGGCGTCGCGCGCACCACCCGAGAAACCATCCTTCTGTGCGAGGCATCCGGCTTCGATGTCGTGCTCGTCGAGACGGTGGGCGTCGGGCAATCCGAGGTCGCGGTTGCGGGCATGGTCGATTTCTTCCTGCTGCTGATGCTGGCTGGCGGTGGCGACGAGTTGCAAGGCATCAAGAAAGGCGTGATGGAACTAGCCGACATGATCGCGATCACGAAGGCTGACGGCGGCAATGAGATGGCCGCGCGCGCCGCCGCCTCGGATTATTCGTCCGCGCTGAAGATCCTGACGCCGCCGAGTTCCTCCTGGAAGCCGCCAGTCATCACCATTTCGTCGCGCGATGGGCGGGGGCTCGAGGATCTCTGGGCCAGGATAAAGGCGCATCGGGCCGCGCTTGAAGCGACGGGCGAGTTCGAGGCCAAGCGCCGCGAGCAGGATGTGCGATGGATGCATGCCATGATCGAGGACCACATCCGAACCACGTTTCTATCGAGCGAAGTCGCGGCGGCGAAAATCGCCGAGCTGGAAAGGGAAGTGCGGAGCGGCGGCAAACCTCCGTCGGTTGCCGCCGATGAAGCCGCAGCTCTTATCTTGGGCCGTGCATGAGCGCTTCCGATGAATCCGTTCGCGTGCTGGTAACGGGGTTCGGCCCATTTCCCGGCGTATCGCATAACGCCTCGGCATCGGTGGTGCTCAGGCTGGCAGCTTCCCCGGCCGAGCCGGGATTGGAAATTGCAACGGCGATCATTCCGGTGGTTTGGGCGAATGCGCGGGCGGCGGCCCGGCAGGCGGTCGCCCGGTTCCAGCCGCACGCCATCTTGCATTTCGGCGTCTCAAAGCAGGCACTCGGGTTCGAAATCGAAGCGCGCGCTGTCAACATGAGCGGCCTGAAGGAGGATCATGCGGGCGTGGTTCGGCCTGAGAAGCCGCTCGTCCGTGCGGGTAAGCCTGTCCTCATGTCCACACTGCCGGTGCGCGATCTTGTGGAAGCCTTGGCGAATGACGGGTTTGCCGCGGCGGTCTCGGAGGATGCCGGCCGCTATCTTTGCAACGCGCTCTTCTACTGGAGCCTGTGCGATGCGCACGCTGATGGCCGGCTGGTCAGCTTCATCCACCTGCCGGCGCTTGGCGCTGACGGGGCCGCTAAATCCCGCCTCACAATGGAGGAGGCTGTGGCTGGCGTGCGAATTCTCGTTCGCACCAGCGCCGAAGCTGTGCTACGCGCGAAGCAAGAGGGACAGAGCAAGCGCGGGGAAAGCTTCGGCCATGGATCGCAGGCACTTCATCGGGATGGGCGGAGCGGCCGCTTTGCTGGGGGCAGCGACGGCTGAGGCCGCGCCTTTTCCGCAGACGGCTCAAGGCAGAAGCGTCGCCGATTTCGGGGTGGAGCCCAACGCCGAGCGCGACCAGTCCGCGGCCATGCAGCGCGCCATCGATGAGCTTGCGCCCTCCGGACAGCCTGTCGTCCTCCCAGCCGGAATGTACCGCGCCGGGAAGCTGCAGCTTCCGTCCAGGGCGAGCGTCATCGGCGCGCCGGGTCTGTCCATTCTCGTTGCGCCGCAGGGCTCGCCCGTATTCGAATTACAGAACAAGCAGGATGTCAGCCTGCGTGGCGTCGCCTTCATCGGCACAGGGCTCATCGCGCGGGAATGCCGCAACCTGACCATCGCCGATTGCCAGGTGCTTTCGAGCGGCGGCGACGGCCTCGTCTGCTCCGGCTCGGGCCTGCTCGTGACCGGCAACCGGGCTTCGGCCTGCGCCAGGAGCGCCCTCTGGGTCGAGGGCGACGGGCTCGTCACCAACAACCTCGTCAGCGGCGGGGGGCAGTTCGGGCTGCGGCTCGGCAGCGCGTGGCGGCTCGGCACGATGAGCGTGGTCAACAATTACATCGACGGCCCCGAAGTCGGCATCGGCGTCTCGGCATCTGAGATCGGCTATGCCTTCATCGCCATGAACATGATCACGGGCGCGAAGAACGGCGGCATCCGCGCGCTGAACGGCAACGAACTCATCGGCAAGGACCTGACGCGAGGCGGCTCCGAGGCGTTCCGCAACTTCGCCATCGCCGCGAACGTCTCGCTCTGATGATGAAACCTCCTCGAACACTTGGATCAGTTTGCGCTTTGCATCTGCTTCAGCCTGGATTCTAGGACAATGCGCCTTGCTGGGCGGTTAACTTCCTGCAAACCGTTGATTCTAAAGGATAAAACTAGAAGCGCGCTTGTGCCGCCGCAGCTCCGAAAGGCGCGATCCTGGTTAACAGGCGCGGCCGAAACATATTTAACGGACTTTAGAGCGTCCCATCTCTGCCAAAAATAGAGGTCCTTAACCCTATCGGTCGGAGTTCGGAAAGTTGTTTATTTCCAATTGGATGACAGCTAATCCATGTCCAGCCGGATGAGTGCTGCCTCAGTTTTGCCGCATTTCGGCGGCCGATTCAGACGAGAAATAAATCCGGAGCGCCGCCGTTAACCAAACATACGTTAACGAATGCCGCAGGTGGCTCAGCCTACAGCCTTTTCCTTCCGGTTCCTGCGCGCGGTAGCCTTGTCGATGATGGTGTCGGCGGCCTTCTGCGCCGCATTCTTCACAACTTTGCTGCCGAGCGTTTGATGCGCGGCATGGCGAGCCGCATGATGGCCCACATGGGCGATCGCCTTCTTCGCCACGAACTTCCCCGCCACCTTCGCCAGCAATAAGGGCAATAAATGCAACGCCATCGCACCCTCCCGTAATTATGCGGGATTAGGAAGCGGCGACTTTGTTCTAATTTTGCTCAAAAACCGGCGACGGCGACGCTCGCGTGCTCCACCAGGGGCGCGGACGCAAAGTATGGCCCGACCAGCCGCCGCCATTCCTGGAAATTCTCCGAGCCGCGAAAATGCACGATATGGTCGTCCAGCGTCTCCCACTTGACGAAGAGCCGGTATTTCGATGGCTTCTCGATGGTGCGATGCAGCTCCATGCCCCGGCAGCCCTTGAAGCCCTGGAACAGCGGAAGCGCTTGCGCTACCCCGGCCTCGAAGGCGGCTTCCTCGCCCGGCTTCACCTCGATTTCCACGATTTCGGTTATCATCGCAGTCCCTCCTGCAGAGTGCGTCCGGAAAAGTACGAAGCGACAAAAAGCTAGAGCCGACAGGCTCTAGGCGTCGCAAGCCGCATTGCACGCGGTGGGGGCGGCGTCAATCGATGATTTCGAGCCAGTCGAGTCGTTCCAAGGCGTTACCATCGGCCACCAAGTGCGGCTACCGTTCGTGGTACAGGCGCTCGCAAGCTTCAACCTGCTCACAGAAGGCGATCGCCGCTGGCGTCAACGAGCGATTGCGCAGATTGAGGATGCCGTAGTTCGTTTGCAGCCAGCGCGGCTGAAATGGCACCAGCGCGATGCCGTCTTGCCCGGTCAATTCCTCCAGCTTCGCCAGCGGCGCGATGCCGATCGCGTCACAGGCGCGAACGATGCGCAGGCAAGCATCCAGGGTCTGACATTCTATTTGCGGCTCGAAGTATTTTCCGTTCTCCGCAAGCTTCCCGATTGCTCTCGTGCCCGCCAGGAACTCGCCGGCGCGTTTGGGAAGCTTTGGCGCCACCAGCGCGTACTCGCCGATCTGTTGGACGGTCAGCCCCCTGGCGCGCGCCAGGGGATGCCCCGCCCGGCAGTAGAACCGAAGCGGACGGTGGGGCAGGGGATTGATAACGATGTCCGGTTCCTCCGAGACGGAGTCCAGCTCTCCAATTCCGATATCGATGCGCCGTTCGCGCAGCGCCGGACCCAAGTCCCACCAGTCCTGGGTTACGATGCGCACCCTCAGATGCGGATGGCTGACCAGAAGTCCGGCCACCGCATCCGGCATCCATGTCTGTGCAACGATAGGTCCGATGCCAAGATTGAGTTCGCCCACATCCAGCCCTTTGAGCAAAGCGATGTCGCGCTTCAAATCGTCGACGTCCAGCGCGACGCGCCGCGCGCTCTCAAGCAGGAGGACGCCAAACGCGGTCGGGACGGAGCCGCGGGGGGTCCGGTCGAAGAGCGTCACCGAAAACAGCCGCTCCAACTCCTGAATGGCGCGGGTGACGGTCGGCTGGGAAACACGCAGATGCTGAGCCGCCCGACGGTAATTGCCATGTTTTTCGAGCGCCAGCGCGCATTCCAGGAGGTGGAACATTATTCGTCTCCTGCATCGCTTTCAGGCAAAGGTAAACTGGATATTACCATGAAAACGAGGTAATAATAGTCGGCCGCCTGATCAATATAGCTTCGGCGTGGCAATAAGTTAGCTTCATCTTGGCCATTGAGAAGTGGGCGGGGAGTAGCTTTATCTTGACCATTAGCATAAACAGAGGGTAAGTACGGAGTGGTAAGTTCATGAGCTCTCATTCGAAAGTCCCCAGATACGCGTTCGGCCTCATAGCCGGCGCGCTGCTGTCGGCGACAATGCTGACCACCGTCGCGCAGGCGCAAGATCGCCGCGATGAGCGCAGGGAAGAGCGGGCGATACAAGCGGAAGCGGAAAAAGCGAAAGGCAAGCAGCCCAACATTCTCTTTATCATGGGCGACGACATCGGCTGGATGCAGCCCGGCATCTATCATCGCGGCCTCATGGTCGGCGAGACGCCGAATATCGACCGCATCGGCCAGGAAGGCGCTGTCTTCATGGACTATGTCGCCATGCAGAGCTGCACCTCGGGGCGCAACGCCTTCTTTACCGGCATGTATCCGCTGCGCACGGGCATGATCCCGCCGCAACTGCCCGGCAGCCCCTCCTATCTGCGACCCGGCACGCCGGCGATCGCCAAATTCCTGCACGATCTCGGCTATACCACAGGCGAGTTCGGCAAGAACCATCTGGGCGACCACACCGCCGCACTGCCGACGGCGCATGGCTTCGAGGAATATTGGGGCTATCTCTATCACCTCGATGCCATGCAGCAGGTGAGCTTCCCCGACATCAACAAGTCGCCGACCGAGCAAGTTATCGCGCCGCCGTGCAAGAACACGCCCATCCCCGGCCTTCCCGAGGTTCCGGGCGCCGTCGACCCCAAAACAGCGACATGCATGACGCCGCCGCGCCCGGTCATCTGGTGCCACTCCTCCGATGGAACGGAAAAGAATCAGACCTGCAAGGACGAAGGGCCGCTGACGCTGGACCGTTCGAGAACGGTGGACGAGGAAATCTCGAAACACGTCATCGACTTCCTCGACAGCCACGACCCGAAGAAGACCAACAAGCCCTTCTTCGTCTGGTACAACCCGGCGCGCATGCATGTGACGACGATGCTGTCGCCGAAGTACGAGGCCATGCTGGGCACACAGGGCGGCAAGGACTGGGGCATCAACGAAGCCGGCATGAAGCAGCTCGACGACAATATCGGCGAGGTGCTGAAAAAGCTTGAGGACATGGGCCAGCTCGACAATACGGTCGTGGTCTTCACAACCGACAATGGCGCTGAGCAGATCACCTTCCCCGATGGCGGCGTCACCCCGTTCAAGGGCCAGAAGGGCGAGGCCTGGGAAGGCGGCTATCGTGCCCCGCTCGTGGTCCGCTGGCCCGGCCACATCAAACCCGGCACGGTGCATAGTCAGCTCTTCGCCGCGCTCGACTGGCTGCCGACGCTGGTCGACATCGCCGGCGGCCCCAAGGGCGACGAGTTGAAAAAGCAGATCGAGAAGGGCGAATATCCTGGCATCGTGAAGACCACGCTCGACGGCTTCGACCAGCGCGAATATCTGGAGGGCAAATCAAAAACGTCGGCGCGCGATGTCTTCTTCTACTTCTCGGGATCGACGCCGTCGGCGGTGCGCTACAAGAACTGGAAGATGTATTACAACATGTCGCAGCCTGGGGCGACGGGCTGGATTTTGCCGCTGATTCCGTTCCACTTCACCCTGGTGCAGAACATCAAGCGCGATCCGTTCGAGCAGGCTGTCGGCGAAAGCCAGAAGACGGCGCTCGGCCTTGGCGGCGCGCTGGCGGCCCCAAGCACCGCCTTCCTGTATGACTGGAACATGCTGCCCATCGGCCAGCTGCTGTGGCTGAAGGAACTCGAGTTGTACAAGCAGTTTCCGCCGATGCAGGCGCCGGAGACCTGGAACCTCACTCAGGTCCTGGAGCAGGTCAAGGCCGGTACTGGTCATCCACAGGACTGATTGCTGAAAACGGACGCGGGCGGCCAGGGTCGCCCGCTGTCAACCGCCGGGCCGGGCGGACCGGCCGATCTCCATCCACTGACAGGAGACGATCATGCAATCCTCCTCATCCGGCCCGAACCGGCGCGCTGTGCTCGGCGGGCTTGCGGCGCTGCCGCTCTTGTCGGGATCATTTCTCTCGCCCCCCGCGCGGGCACAAACGGCGCCGGGCGATCCCCTGCGCTCATGGAACGATGGCCCGGCCAAAGCCGCCATCATCGGCCTCGTCAAATCGACAACCGACGCGGCGAGCCCCAACTTCGTGCCGCCCGATGCGCGCATCGCCACCTTCGACCAGGACGGCACAACCTGGGTCGAGCATCCGGTCTATACGCAGGTGGTCTACATCCTCGACCGCGTCCCGGCGGTGGTGAAGGAAAAGCCGCATCTGAAGGAGGTCGAGGCGTTCAAGACCGTGCTGTCTCGCGACCGCGAGGCGATCGCCAAGCTCTCCCTCAAGGAGCTGGAGGAGATCGCCGTGGCGACCCTCACCGGGATCAGGGTTGATGAGTTTCAGACGCTCGTGGCGGAATGGATCGAGACGGCAAAGCATCCGCGCTGGAACCGGCTTTACACCGATCTGACCTACCAGCCGATGCTCGAAGTCATGCAATACCTGCGGGATAATGGCTACCGCACCTTCATCGTGACAGGCGGCGGCCAGGATTTCGTGCGCGTCTATTCGCAGCGGGTCTACGGCATCCCGCCCTGGCAGGTCATCGGCACGGCGGGCGGCGTGAAATATGCCTACGACAAGGATGGAAAGCCGTTCCTCACCAAGGAGCCGAAGCTGCTCCTGAATGACAACTATGCAGGCAAGCCGGAAGGCATTCACCTTGAGATAGGGGTTCGCCCGGTCATCGCGTTTGGCAATTCGACCGGCGACCGCGAAATGCTGGAATACACCACCGCCGGTCATGGCGCGCGGCTGGGTCTTCTGGTTCTGCACGACGACGCGGCGCGCGAATATGCCTATGGACCAGCGCGAGGACTGCCTGACACGAGGGTCGGGACCTTTACCGAGGCGCTGTACGACGAAGCGAAGAAGGACGGTTGGCAGATCATCAGTATGAAAAACGATTGGAAGCGCATCTTTTCGTTCGAGGAACAATCCTCACGTCGCCGCGTAACTCGCAGTCCTCGCCGAGTCAAGACGCGGTCTCGCCCCGGAGGAGGCCCTTGCTGTTTCTCTCATGATACGGTGAAGACCGGAGGCGCGCGGTGTTAGGGCGGGGGAGAGGGTGGCCGGGAGAGGCAGATCAGGCAGGCCGCGCGCTCATGTCATGGCTGCTTATCAGGCGAGCCATGAGAAGTTTGGGCCGCTGTATAAAAAGCTGGCTGAATGACGGATTATTTGACCGTCGTGGAAGTCCTTGCCATCCATGAAGATCAGATAACGCGCTACGGCGGCAGCGCAGGAATTAGAGATCGTGGATTGCTGGAAGCGGCCCTATTTCGTCCGCAAACCGGATATTATGCCGACCTTCTCGCGGAGGCTGCCGCCTTGTGGGAGAGCCTTTCGCAGAACCATCCTTTCATTGATGACAACAAACGCACGGCTTTCGCTGCGACCTACACCTTTCTTGTAATCAATGGCGCGCAGCTCACGGCCGGACTTGATGAAACGCTGGATTTTGTCTCCGGGCTTTATGAGGACGGGGCATTCGACTTTGATCGCCTGAATGAGTGGCTGCATGCTTCTGTCGTTATCAGCGCCTAAGCATAGGAAAAGAGGAATACGAGCGAGTGCTTCGCCGCAGCAAAACAGATTACTTCACCTTCTCGCGCGGATAAACGCCCCACAAATTCTTCTGCGGCACCCAGCCCTTTTGCTTGCCCGCGTAAACCTCGCAGTCCTCGCCGTCGCATTGCATGACGTCGACGACCGCGCCCGGCTCGATGCGCGCGACCGGCGTGGAGCCGCCCCGCGACGAGGTCAGCTCGAAAAGCGTGCGGTCCTTGGTCCACGGCGCAATGACCGCCGTGCGCCGCGCGCTGGTGAGGCCGGAGTTGATCCAGCCCGTGCTGCCGCTCGCATCGCGAACCTGCCGCCAGTTCTCGAATTCGGCCAGCACCTCGACCGGCAGGCCCGCGCGCCGGAATATCCAGGCGATCTGATAATCGCCGCCGGGGCCGACGCGCGCGTTCACCTCGTCGGATTTGAGGCTGACGAAGCGCGGCAGCGGCAGGCCTGTAGCCGTGCCCACGCCGCGCCCCGCGCCATCCTCAGCGCGTGCCGCCGCCGCGAACGCGAGTGCAAATATTATTAATATGCCGCATCTGATCCGAGTTTTTGTCATCGTGTGCCGTATCTGGTAGAAATCGGAAGTGAAGTTGCGTTCGAAAAATCGATTAAGGCCGAGCCGGCCATCCCGGGCCCCCTATGAACTCACAAAACGTAAAAATCGTCGTAACCCGCAAGCTGCCCGAACTCGTCGAAGCGCGCATGCGCGAGTTGTTCGACGTGACGCTCAACGCGTCCGACGCCCCCATGACCAGGGATCAGCTCGCGGCGGCTATGCGGACGGCGGCCGTGCTCGTTCCTACCGTAACCGACCGGATTGACAAGTCGCTTCTTGCGTTCGCTGGGCCGCAATTGAAGCTGATCGCCAATTATGGGACGGGCGTCGACAACATCGACCTCGAAACCGCGCGCAACCGTGGCATCATTGTGACGAACACGCCGGGTATTCTCACGGAGGATACGGCTGACATGACGATGGCGCTGATCCTCGCCGTGCCGCGCCGGCTGGTGGAGGGTGCGCAATACCTGCAGGCAGGCCGCGAGTGGCATGGCTGGTCGCCGACGTGGATGCTCGGCCATCGCATCTGGGGCAAGAAGCTCGGCATCATCGGCATGGGCCGCATCGGCCGGGCGGTGGCGCGCCGGGCCAAGGCTTTCGGGCTTTCGATCAATTATCACAACCGCCGCCGCGTGCCCGCCGCCGTCGAGGAGGAGTTGGGCGCAAACTATTGGGACAGCCTCGATCAGATGCTCGCCCATATGGACATCATTTCCGTCAATTGTCCGCACACCCCGGCGACGTATCACCTGCTTTCGTCGCGGCGGCTGAAGTTGCTCAAGCCGGCGGCCTATGTCGTGAACACGGCGCGCGGCGAGGTCATCGACGAGAACGCGCTCGCCCGGATGGTCGAGGCGGGGGAGATCGGCGGCGCGGGCCTCGACGTGTTCGAGAACGAACCGGCCATCAATCCGAAGCTCCTGAAGAACAACAAGGTCGTGGTTCTGCCGCACCTTGGCTCGGCGACGCTTGAAGGACGCCTGGACATGGGCGAGAAGGTGATCATCAACATTCGCACCTTCCTCGACGGCCACAATCCGCCGGATCGCGTTCACGCAGCCATGTTCTGATCCATCGACGGGCTTGGCAGCGTGCGGATAAATAATCAGTCGGCTGCAAGGCCGGTGGCGAACTAAGCAGAGTTTGCCGGACGCGCAACGGATCGCCGCCGTCATCCCGGAAAGGCGAAGCCTTATCCGGGATCGTAACAAATTGAAGCGCCTACCGTTTTGCGATCCCGGCTCGCGCTTCGCTTGGCCGGGATGACGGCGCGGAGCGAGAATCCATTGGCCAGATGAGCGAAGTTTGCCTAGCTCGCTGCTGTTGAATTGTGGTTGTTTTTCAAGCGCGAAAACGCCGCGAAAGCTTGATCGAGTGTGACGATTATTCCTGGCGTTTCCGAGTTGAATTTGACATTGGTCAAACATTAGGTTTAGTTATTGCGACACTGTTTTTCCGCTTGTGCTAGGCTAAAGCCAGCGGATACCTCCGACAAAAAGTTTCGATGATCTCCAAAGATCGTATCGTCGCGGCATTCGACGGAATCGCGCCTCACATCGCGATCCTGGATGCGGCTGGCAAGATTGTTCATGTCAACGCGGCGTGGCGGCTATTCGCCGTCGAGAACGATTGCCACGATCCCAGAGCCTTTGTCGGCCAGAACTACCTCGAAATCATCCAGCGGGCGGCGTCGGTCTGGCGATGAGCTTGCCGCAGAAGCTGTGGAAGGCATCACCGCCGTCCTGTCCGGAGAGCAGCAGCGCTTCAGCCAGAAATATCCCGTGCCACGCGCCAGGGGTCGAGCGCTGGTTCGTCATGACCGCGACGCGGGTCAGCCGGGCAGCGATATCGTCATCGCCCATGATGCCGTGACGCCCCTTGTTCGCGCCGAGCAAGCCAGCGCCGCCGCCGGGGACAGGCTGAAACACAGTCTCGACGCCGGGCAGATGGGAACTTTCGAGGTCGATCTGGACAAGGAGGAAATTGTCTTCGACACGCAGGAGGCAAAGCTCCTCGGCCTCCCGGGCGATTTGCATCGACTGAGCCTTGCCGATTTCAACCGGATGCTGATCGACCCAGACGCCACGCCCTTCGAGGCGCGGATTGCGAAAGCGGACGGCCGCTTTGCCGATGAGCTGCATCTCAGGCTGCCGGACTCGAGCGAGCATTGGCTTTCTTTCGCCGCCGCGCCTCAGAGGCTCGGCAAGGGCGACTGCGGCCGGTATATCGGCCTCAGCTATGATGTTACGGAGCGCAAGATCAACGAAGGCATTTTCACGCGCGAGGTGCGTCATCGCGCGAAGAACCTGCTTGCGGTTGTTCTTGCCATCGCGCGCCAGACAGCGGGACAAAAAGACCCGGAAGTATTTGCGGACGAGTTTTCCGACCGTATCGCCGCGCTCAGCTCCACGATTGACCTTCTCGGGAGCAGTGACTGGCGGGGCGTTGACCTTCCCGAGCTCTTCGAGACGCACCTGGAACCATTTGCTGGAGCAAGAGAGCAGGTCACGCTTGCCGGGCCTTCTGTCATGGTCAGGCCTGAAACGGCGCAAACGCTCGGCATGGCGCTGCATGAACTTGCCACAAACTCGCTGAAGTTCGGGGCCCTTTCGATCCCCAAGGGGAGAGTATCCATCGAATGGACGACGGCCTCTGATCGGCCAGACCAGGAGTTCAATCTCGTCTGGTCCGAGACGGGCGGTCCCGCGGTGAAGCCCATGACTCACCAGGGGTTCGGCTATTTGGTGCTCATGCAGCAGACAGCATGGGCCCTAAACGGCAAGGTCGAAGCCCAATATCCGAGTTCCGGGCTGATCTGGAAGCTGTGGGCTCCTCTGGAAGAGATTGCCGCCGATCTTCGCAGGCATTGAAGCAGGCAAGAAAAAAGGGCCCGGACTCCATCCGGACCCTTCAATATTCGCCTTGCGGGAAGCGCGTTTACCGCAGCTGAAGCTGGCCGAGGCCCGCTCCGACCGCGAGGCCGGTTTCGGCTTTCATGCTGACCGGCTGAAGCGAAACCGTGGCGCCGTTTCCGCCAACAAGCACGTTTGCGCCGCCGCCAACACCGATCGCGGCGTCAGCCGATGCCCCGACATAGTTGCCGACGAGAGCGCGATGCCGAAGCCCGGTTGGGGCGTAAACGCTCCAGACGAGTTGCGATGTATTCGTGATGCCGATATCCGCTCCGATGCGGCTGAATTGTGCGGCATAGCGCTCATGGCGGCCATTAACGCCCGTGAAGACACAACGCGCTTGCTGGACGGAGGCAATGATAGCGCCAATCCTCGGCGCGCCAATGCAGCGCAAAGTACCGACGCGGACACCCGCGTCAGCAGATGAAGCAATACCGAGCGCAAGAAGCGCGCCGGATAGAGCGGTTAGCAGAATTCTCATAGTCAATTTCCCTTCGAGCCCCACATTCGAGTCAAACTGCAGCATTGCGGTAAAAGGTTGGAAAACCGTAAATTGCAGATGACGCGAGGTAACGCAGCAACAGCTGTGCTTGTGCTATTTGAGTTCGCGACTCTCTTGTCCACCCAAAACGTGTCGCAGGTTGTAGAGGAAGGAAGTAAATTCGGGCGGGCTAAGCCAAAATACTGGCTTCGCCAACGAGGGCTTTTGTGGCCGCCTCCCCGCTGCGCCAGGCTTTGGGTTTCGACTTGGTCTGCGATACCAAGCCGGTAAACATTAGCGAAGCTCGAAGCTATGTGCGTCGCGAGAGGTTCCCATGAACTCGGTAGCCCTTCTTCAGAAGCAAGCGCGCCAAATCGGTCGCGAAAAAGATTGCATCAAACCGGAAGCCTTCGGGTTGATCGACATGGCGGCGAATTTCGCCTCATAATCTTAGCACATGGCTTGCATCGGTTTCCTTCCCGCGCTAAAAAGCAGATGGGCAATTACTTTCATGGGTGGGCAAGCTTGTGAAACGCATCGCATTTTTCGCGCATTTCGACCACGACGGGATCATTGACGACTATGTGCTCTATTACCTTCGCGCGTTCCGCGAGGTCTCTGATCACATCCTTTTCGCCTCTGATTGCGAATTACGTACAGGCGAGTCACAAAAGCTCGAAGGGCTGGCCGAGATCGTCTTTGCAGGCAGACATCGGAGTATGACTTCGGCTCGTGGAAGCGCTTTTTTGCGCTCAGTTTGCCTCTGCCGAATTAAAGCTCCGCGCTCGCGTTTGGCTAAGAGGTTACAGCCGGGCAATCGCCACCAATGTGCAAGCGTTCTTGCATGCAGGCAGCCCTTGCCGCCGTCAGCGCTAGGACGACCTCCAGGAGGTTCCTCCTCTCATCCCGCCTTACTCCCATCATGAGAAAGGCCTGTCGATAATCCAACTGGCCGCGCTCGGCCTTATTCACCGTAGCCCATTGCTGGGACGGCCCTTGATTGGCGAAACTCGGGAACTCTCTGCTTCAGTCCACGCGCGATAAGTATGCCTCCTGGATGAGGCTCGCGATGCGCTCCATCTCGCGCAAAGGTTCGTAGGCCCACGTCTCGATCTTTCCTTTGAAAAAGCGGATGCGCCCGCTTTCCTCCAGGCCGCGCTGGAAACGGGTGAACTTGTCCCGCTCGCTCACCCGCCGCCCTTGCGCCGGAAGCTGAACGACGTGGACGGGCTTGCCGGTGCTGCAGGCTTCCGTGACCATGTTGACGGAGTCTGCAGGTGACAATGAAGGCATCCGCGTGCGCCAGCATGCCGAAATACGGATTGTCGCCGCCGCCATCGGAGATGAACGCGGCGCATCCCGCCAGCACCTCACGGAAGATGTTGAGGTTGCCCTCGCCCGTGCGGCGCGATCCGGTGATCAAAAGGCCGTATCCCTGCCCGGCGAGGGCCTTGAGCTCAGTCGCGAGCGCGCGGGCCTCGGCTTCGCCGAACTTGTAGCGGGAATTTACGCCTCCGAGCAGAACCGCGATCCTGGGTTGAGGTATTGCAGCGAAGGCTTCGGCCCAGCGCGGGGCCTCGGCGGCGAGTTTTTGCGGCGTTATCCGGTGAAGCGCGCCATTCATGACGATTACGTTCTCGCCGGACAGGCCATCATGGGCCGGAACCACGATGCGGTCGAATCGCCGGCGCAACGATACGGGATCTTGAAGCTGCACCATGAAGGTTCGCCCGCCGCTTTGCCCTTTCACGTAGAGCGCAGGCAGAATGCTGGGCCGGCCCGTCGCGATCAGGATATCCGGCCAGGGGGGATCGACGGGGTCGCCCGCTTTGCTGAAGGCGAATCGCTTGAAAGCGGTGATGTGCGGGCTTGCGATGCGCCAGAGAGGCTTCAGAAACACCCGCTTCACGACAGGCGTCAGCCCCATGGCCTCGGCAAGGCCGACAGCCTGATTCTCCATGCCGGGGCGGCCGTCGGTCAGGCACCAGCAGGTCGGCAACGGATGCGGCCAAGCCGGGCCGGTATCGGTTTTGTGGGGCGTCAAGTCGGTCATCGAGTTGTTCCATGTGCCGCGAAGGCTCCGCCCTAACACGCCGCCTTGCCGAACAAAAGCCCCATCAGCGGGGTCAAAAGCCGCGCTTTTGCCACGAACGGGCATTCTGTCTGTGCCTTCGGCCGACTTAAGGGGGGGGATTTGTAAGGTGGCCTGTGTCGAGGACGACTTGGCATCGCGCGCTGATAGGAAAGGCTCAGCCACATTCGAAGGCGAAGCCGCTCTGCGCATCGGTCTTGCCGCAATCGCAATTGTCATTCTCTTGCGTTTCGCGCTCGCGGCGACTGCGGATCTCGTCGGGGACGAAGCGTATTACTGGCTGTGGTCCACGCACCTCGCTTCGGGATATTACGACCATCCGCCGATGGTCGCGTATTGGATCAGGGCGGGAACGGCGATCTTCGGGCGGACGGAACTCGGCGTTCGCTTTATCGGGTTGTTGAGCGCGATCGCCGGATCGTACCTTCTCTTCAAGACGAGCTTCAGCCTTTTCCGCGACCGTACCGCGGCTTGGCTCTGCGTCATTTGGATGAACGCCACGCTTCTCTGCAGTGCGGCTGCGATTATAGCGACCCCCGACACGCCACTGGCGCTGTTCACA
This sequence comes from uncultured Alphaproteobacteria bacterium, assembly GCA_963829495.1. Lineage (GTDB taxonomy): Bacteria > Pseudomonadota > Alphaproteobacteria > Rhizobiales > Rhodomicrobiaceae > Rhodomicrobium. The sequence goes on along the minus strand of CAWHIT010000008.1, from coordinate 157,728 downwards.
ACGGCGGTCCTGTTTGGTCTTGCGAAGCTCATCGAAACGAGGCAAGGCGCATGGTGGTATGCGATCGGAGCATGCCTGGGTCTCGCGTTCATGAGCAAATATACAGCGGCGATGCTGTTGCCCGCCTTGCTCCTGTGGATGATGGCCTCGGCGGAGGGACGCCGCTGGTTTTTCCGGCCCGAACCCTACATTGGCGCCGTCATCGCTATCCTCGTCATCGCGCCTGTGGTCTATTGGAACTACGCCCACGACTGGGCCTCTTTCGCCAAACAGGTCGAGCACAGCATCAAGGACAAACCCGCGAACGCGTTGTTGAGCGTTGTGGAGTTTTTCGGCGGGCAGGCTGGGCTGGCGACGCCTCTCATCTTTCTCTTCTGCCTGTTCGGGAGCGGTTACGCCCTTGTCCGGGGATTGAAGCGCGGCGATAGCCGCTGGCTGCTGCTCGGCACAATGGCGGCGCCCCTCTTCGCCTTCTTCTTCATCCACGCGGCGAATCAGAAGATCCAGCCGAACTGGCCCGGCCTCGTTTATCCAGCCGCCATTCTGGCCGCCGTTCATGCCTTTCGCGCTTTATCCGCCGAAAGAGGTGTTGCGCGCTGGCTCGGCGAAGGGTTCCGGCTGGCGCCGTGGATTGGCATAACGTTCACCCTGGTGGCCTTCTTTCAACTCGGGGTTGGCCTTCCCATCGACGCGAAAAAGGATCCCACCTCTCGCATGAAGGGCTGGGCCCAGCTTGGCGGCGATGTCGAGCGTCTTCGGCGCGATCACGGAGCGGGTCTGCTTTTGACCGACCATTACGTCACTACGGGCGAGTTTGCCTTCTACGGCGCCGGAGCGGGCGATGTGGTCCAGATCAACGAGCGTATCCGTCATGTTAATCTTCCGCCTCCGGATGAATCCAGGCTCAAGAGCACGCCCGCCCTGCTGATCATACGAGCGGGCGGCGACACGACACGCGTCGCTTCGTTCTTCGGAGATTCCCACAGGATAGCGACCCTGACGCGGGAAGCTGGATTTCATCCGAACGACTCTTATGATGTATATTTGGTTAACGACTACCGTGGCGGCCTTTTTGGCTGTGGATCGGCGTCAGAACGGGGCAGGGAATGCAACTAGAAGTGATAGATCGCAGGCGCGCCGAGCCGGCGCTTGCCAGCAACAAAGGGCCGGAACTTACGGTAATCGCGCCCACCTTCAACGAGCGGGACAATGTCGAGCCTCTGGTCGAGAAGCTCGCCGCAACGCTGAAGGGCGTAAGGTGGGAGGTCATCTTCGTCGACGATGATTTGCCCGATGGAACCGCCGATCGCGTGCGCGAAGTTGCCCGGCTCGACCCCCGCGTTCGATGCCTGCAGCGGCTTGGCCGCCGCGGCTTGACATCGGCTTGCGCGGAAGCGGTGCTCGCATCGTCCTCGCCCTACATCGCAATCATCGACGCCGATCTGCAGCACGACGAGACGCTTCTGCCGCGGATGCTCGATGCCTTGCGGAAAGGCGACACCGACGTTGTCATCGGCAGCCGTTATACCGAGCGCAAACTTTCGGAAGGATTTACTCGCGCCCGCCAGGCCATGAGCTTCATCGCGACGCGGCTTGCGCAGCTTATTCTCAAGGCCAATCTGAGCGATCCGGTCAGCGGATTTTTCATGGCGAAGCGGGAGGTTTTCGAAGGCTCGATCCGCAATCTTTCCGGGATTGGCAATAAGATCCTTGTCGACGTTTTCGCTTCATCGAAACGGCCGCCAAGGTTCAAGGAGCTTCCCTATCAGTTCAAAGAGCGCCTCCATGGCGAAAGCAAACTCGATACACTGACGGTTTGGGAATATCTCGTGCTTCTGGCCGACAAAATGTTCGGCCGGTTTGTTCCTATTCGCTTTCTGCTTTTCAGCCTTGTGGGTGGGAGCGGCGTAGCCGTTCACCTTGCGACATTGAAGCTTGTCCTGACGGCAACGTCGTTCAGTTTCCCCTTCGCGCAAGGGTTCGCGACCTTGATTGCCGCCATCTCGAATTTCTTCCTGAACAACTGGCTGACCTATCGCGACCGGCGCCTGCACGGCTGGAGCGTGCTCACTGGCCTTATCTCATTTCTTCTGGTTTGCAGCGTCGGCGCGGTGGTGAACGTCGCCTTTGCGGAACAGGTTTTCCAGATGACCAAGATCTGGTGGCTTGCCGGCATAGCTGGTGCGGCTGTCAGCTCTATTCTGAATTACTCGGCCACGGCTCTCTTCACCTGGCGCAAGAAGTAGCGTTGCAAATTGGGGAAGCGGCGAGCTTGCGAAGCCGAGCTCGCCATCGCCGCCTCCGTCATCCCGGAAAGGCAAAGCCTTATCCGGGATCGTAACAAATTGAATTGTCTGCCTTTTTGCGATCCCGGCTCGCGCTTCGCTTGGCCGGGATGACGAAATTGACGGGCGACTGGCCAGATCAGCGAGTTGGCCTCTGTAACGGGCCAAAAGCGCCGCGCGCAGAACTTTCGCTGCGCTTCGTTTTGCTGCGAGACAGTTCTACTGCTAGCAGTAGAACTCGTCAGCTGGGGCTAATTTTTGAGCCGGCGGCGTCATCTCGGAGGGGCACCGAAAAACTCTAAAAGCTGACCAAATTTCCTCGTTGCGTGTGCCGATATATCCTTGCCCGCTGCCTTCCTGCATTCCGACTAGAAACCCTGATCCCAGTTGCTGAAGGCTCACTTGCCAGATGGAGCCTGCAGCGTTTTTCCGATCTCGGTCGCTCCATTCGTCTTCGAAATGTCTTGGGCATCGCGCGACATTCTGAGACACGTCTGCAACGTCACGTAGCTCGGAAGCGCGGGAGGAGTGACAAGGTGCATGCATTGGCTATGCATCTCCACCGAGTAGGACGCCCACTCCTTCCGCAACTGCTCCCGTGCAGCACGCTCTTCGGAAACACAGCCCGGGTAATCCTTGGTTTTATTGAGATCGCTTTTTGCAACGTCCTCGGCATCCGGCCTCGATATTGAGGTTCGGGACGCTTGACCGGCTTTCCTGGCTGGCGACTAAGGTCCGACTGTTAGTTGCACGCACGGTGTCAGCGACGCCGTTGAATGAAAGAGCGATGAGCAGAATGATGGAGATATGTCTCGGCATGGGCAGTGCCCCGTATTAGGTCGTCTCAGCGCGCGTGCGCTTCTGATAGTGAACGCCAGCGCCTCAAACTGGTTCGCAGCCCAGCGCGCCGTCAGACGAAAATCGCCATGCGAAGGCCCTTCCCATCGACCGGGAATTGAGCCGGAAAGCTGATCGCCTCGCTCGCGGAAAATGCGGGCGGCGGTCCAGGAGCACGCACAGGCATCCAGGATGTCGTCGTAACCGGCCTCGACCGGCGGAAACCTTGCCTCGTGCAGAAAAGCGCTCGGAAAAACCATGCCTTATGAGCAGAGCGCGGCGCTTTTCGAGCCCGGCTGAATGCAGACGGCCACGCAGCTTTTTCGGCTCATCAAGCGGCGCACAGCCGTTCATGGCCCAGAAAGCAGCCTCGGGATGGCACTCGAAAATGCGGCTTCGGGAGTGATGCGCGCCGTCCACCTCGCGGATCTTCGCGAAAAGGTGAAACATCTGCTTCGAGATTTGACGCGGCGGGTCCGATGTCGCCAGCGCGGCGGCGCAAGCACGGCGATAGTCCGTTTCTGAAAGGACGGCGCGCGCAGGCGGAGCGAAGACGGAGGAGGCGCGCTTTCCGAGCACTTTGCGAACGGAGCAATCGCATTCGCGCCCAGCGCCGGTGATGCGCTCGGGAAAGCCGATCGGGATGTCGACCGCGATGATGGAGGGCGCGGCGGGATGGGCCAGAACCTCGTGGAAGCTACGGGCGAGGAAGACACGCTCCTGAAAAGGCGGCTCGACCTGCCGCAGTACGCAAATCCAACCTGCGCGGCATCCATCGACGCCAGCGACAATCGCCGTCACGGTGTCGCTGCGGCGTACGTTGGCAGCGCGGCTAGCGGAGCGAGTGGCGGGTCTATGGCCGCCCATATGTCCTGGGTTTCGATCAGCGCAAGCTCGCTTCGGCCCTCGCTGCGGTCGAGAACAAGATCGATTGCTGCGGTCGCCGCGCGCAGAGCGGCGCTGACGGTGCATCCTTTTAGCTTGTGCGCGAGGAGAATGGCTGGCGAAGAAATCGCCCGTGCCATGCGCCTGCACTGTCCGGCGCGGTGATACGGTCGCCGCTGCTCCGCCGCGTGTGACCAGAATATTGGCGATCCTCCCAGCGCTGGCGGGAGCAGATGTTACGACCACTGCGGGCCGGGCGAGAGTGCGTGCGGCCGAGACTCGCGCTCGCGCCGTCGGAAATCGCGCGGCCCGAGAGCCATCCAAGTTCGAATGCGTTCGGCGTCACGATGTCTGCGAGCGGGACGAGTTGATCGCGAACCGCGCTCGCGGCGGCCTCGTCAACGTAAATGCCCGCCGGTTCATCGCCGATGATTGGGATCGCAGAGGTAGATCGCATTCGGATTTAGAGCTTTGATCTTGGCAATCCACGACCGGCAGAATTCGGCATGCGCGGCCGTCGGCACATACCCCGTCAGAACCGCATCGACGTCCGCGAGCCAGCCGTTCTGAAGGCACCGCCTCGAGCATGGCGTTGAGCTTGCCGGGGTCGGTGCGCTCGCCCGCGATGGCCTTATAGCCGGGGCGGTTCGAAAGGATGATCGTCGGCACGGCAGAACGTCGTGCCCCATGCGCTGCAACACGAATGCGGCAGCGGAATTGCCGACATGGCCGTAAACGACTTGGGACGAGATCGATAACACCTTCGCCATAGGAACCGCAATTCTCTCTTCTGCGGATTGCGCGAGGCCGCCTTGCGGCGTTAATGGCAAAGGCGGCGCGAACCCGTTTCGGTATAATGTGGCTCCAATCTTGCGCCAGAGATAGCCTATAAGGAGATCGATGATGAGGCCTCGCCGCAGCGTGCTTTATATGCCGGGCTCGAATGCGCGCGCGCTCGAAAAAGCGAAAACGCTCTCGGCTGACGCCCTGATCCTTGATCTCGAAGACGCCGTCGCGCCCGACGCCAAGGAGATGGCGCGAAGCCAGGTTTGCGCGGCGGTGAAGGCGGGCGGCTTCGGTCCGCGCGAGGTCTCCATCAGGGTCAACGGCTTCGCGACCCCTTATGGCGCGGCGGACTTCCAGGCCGCGCTCGAAGCAAAGCCTGATGCGATCCTATTGCCGAAAATCGAGACGCCGGCCGACCTGGAGCACGCGCGCAAGCAGGCGCCGTCGGGGTGCAAAATTCCACTTTGGGCGATGATCGAGACGCCGCTCGCGATCCTGAACCTGAAGGAAATCGGAAAGGCCGCCGCATCCGCGGAACTGCCGCTGACCTGCTTCGTGCTCGGTACGAACGATCTCATCAAGATGACGCGCATTCAGGCGCAGGCGGATCGGCTGCCGCTCTTCGCCTGGCTGTCGCTTACGGTGGCGGCAGGGCGGGCCTTCGGCATCACGGTCGTCGATGGCGTCTTCAATTCGCTCTCCGACGAGGCGGGCTTCCGCGCGGAGTGCCTGCAAGGCCGCGCGCTCGGCATGGATGGAAAAACGCTGATCCATCCGAACCAGATCGCGGTCTGCAACGAGGTCTTCTCGCCGTCTGCCGAGGAGATCGCGGCTGCCCGGAAAATCGTCGAGGCGTTCGAACTGCCCGAAAATCAAGGCAAGGGCGCGATCAGCCTGGACGGGCGCATGGTCGAGCGGCTGCACGCGGACATCGCCCGTGAGACCCTCGCGATGGCCGATGCGATCGCGGCGAAGCAATAGGCTGGATTAACCCGCCTTTATTCGTTTCCGATTAAAGGCGGAAAAGCCGAACTATTCCAAGGTGCTAAGCGGGGTTTGCCGCACGCGCGAGCGGATCGCCGCCACCGTCATCCCCGGATGTGTCCGCCAGCAGAAGAAGCCATGAAACATTGGCGAATTTTCGCTCCACTGTCATGGCCGGGCTTGACCGGGCCAGGGGGTGTGGGATCGTAACAAATTGAAACGCTTATTTTTTGCGATCCGGCTCGCGCTTCGCTTGGCCGGGACGACGAAGTGCGGGGCGAGCCGCATTCGTTGGCCGGATTTAGCAACCGCGTCTAGACGAGGCGGGTTGCTCAACTTGGCAGCCTTCGGCCGACCTTGATCGGAACGCAGCAAAGCGGACAGTGTGTTAAACCTGCGCCCGCCATTGTGGCCGCGCTCTCGATCATCCGGTCCCCAAATGACGCTCCTTTCCGGCTTCAAGAATTTCCTTGCCCACGCAACGCAAGACGAAGCAAACGAGATTACTGAGGCGCCCCCGAGGCCGCACCAACATTCGCCGCTCTCGATGCTGCGCAAGGCCCGGCGCAAGAGCCCGACCCGCTAGTCAACATCAACCGCAGGCTCCTTCAGGTCACGACGGCTATTTTGGTGCTGCTCTCGCTCTACGCTATCTACGTTTCCTCGCCCGTCCTTATCCCGCTGACGCTCGCGGTGCTCATCACGATGCTGCTTGCGCCTGTGATGAGCATATTCGACGGCTTGAAGATTCCGCGTCCGCTCAGCGCTGCGATTGTCATGGCGGCCATCGTTGGCGGCTGGTGCAGCGGGGGCCTACGCTCTTTCAGGCCCGGTGACGGATTGGCTGCAAAGGCTGCCGCAAAGCGGCGCGAAGTTCGACAGGATGCTAAGCTCGATCAAAAAGCCTTTCGCCCAGATCCAGCAGGCCACGGAGGAGATCGCGTCCACGACGGCGGCAAGCAAGCCACGGACCCCGCAAAGGGTCCAGCTGACAACGCCGGGCCTGACGGAGCGCCTTGTCGGGGGCGGGACGCAGGTCGCGGCGACGATCTCGGTGATTTTCGTTCTGACCTATTTCCTCTTGTCGGCTGGCGATACCTTCCTTCGGAAGCTGGTCTCGGTCATCCCGACGCTCAGAGACAAGAAAAGAACCCTGGAAATCATCAGGGCCATCGAAAGCGATATTTCCTTCTATCTCGTCATGATGCTGCTCGTTAACGTGGGGCTGGGTCTCGGCGTGGCCTGCATCACGGCGCTTCTCGGAATACCGGACCCGCTTTTATGGGGAACGCTCGCGGCCGTCTTAAGCTTCGCGCCTTATATCGGCGAACTCGCTATCGCGATCATCTTGTTCGTCGTGTCCATGGTCACTTTCGACACGCTCGGACAGTCGCTGATCGCGCCCGCCACTTATCTCTTCATGATGAGCAGTGTTCACTTGGCGGTGCCGTTCATCGTCAGGCGGAGGCTTCTGCTCAATCCCGTCGCCATTTTTCTCGGGATCATGTTCCTCGGCTGGATTTGGGGCATAATCGGCGCTCTGCTCGCCGTTCCCCTGCTGGCGAGCTTCAAAACGATTTGCGAGCGCGTCAGGACTCTCAATCCGATTGCGGCGTTTCTGATGCCCTGATTGTCTGGCGGCTAAGCCGGGCTTTCAAGCGCAGCCTGCATCGTGCACCCGGCCTGGCCGGACTTGTGTCGATTCAGCTATCTGTTCGCCCATTTCGACAAGTCTATCCAGCATTTGGGACATGGAAGACACAGCTTGATCGAGATTCTCGATGAGCTTAAGCGCGGCCGGGTCGGAAACGCTGTTCGCCAGCATTCCCTGAATGAAACAGATTGTTTGCAGCGGTTGCCGGAGCTCATGGTTCGCGGCGGCCAAGACGTGTGCGTGTCGAAGGAATGCGGGCTTGGCTTCCGCCGTCGCACCGTCCCGGCCTGGATTATCTGAGACTTTCTCCATCATAATCGGAAAAGATACATAGGACCGCGAAGTTCCGCTCGCCTGCGCGATGTTTTGAGCGGGGTAACGGGAGCGGTCCGATTACCGCGCCTTTTCCAACGCCGCCAGAAGCCTCTTCCGATGCTTCATGACCGCAAACAAGATCGAGGCAATCAGGATCGGCCACCCGACGAACGGCACAAAACGCGCGCTCACCGCGGTCAGGATCTCTTTCAAGGCCTCGTCGCCGAGGGCCTTCTGCATAGCGGGGATCGCCTGTGCCGCTGCCCCGAGTTGCGTCAGCAGCGCCCTCATGAACTCGGCGGCCAGTGCCCAGTTGCCGGAGCGGATCATTCCGGCAATCCGGCTCATGATGTCGATCAGCGCAAGCTCGGACGCGACCTCCATGAGACCCGAGACGTTGAGGTCTTTCACGCCGAACGCGTCCTTGACGATGTCGCCCACCACGTCGAGCAGTTCGTCGGAACCCTCCGAAGCGCCTCCGGGGATGACCGGGGTGGCAGCCGGGGGAACAACGGCCACGCCGCGCTCCGCCATCTGCTCGGTGATCATCGTCTGGGCTGGCTCGGCATAAAGGGTGGCTTCCTCGGTCGGGATGCCGCCAAGAACGCCAGAGAGGCTGCCGAATATGCGTTCGTTGGCGCTTTCGATGACTTTGCTGTTTTCGGACGAAAGGTTCGAGTAGAGCGCGACCGCGAGGAGGTTCTCCGCCTGGCCTTTTGCCGTCGCGATGGTCTGCATGACGTCGCGGCTTCGATCGACTTCCTGGGCGCGCGCCACGGCGCCGAGTGCGGGAAGAAGCCCCGCGCCGAGGCCCGCTTTCAGGATTGACCGTCGTACCAACATGGCATTCTCCCCCGCTTGTGATTGCTGGCGCTTTGGTTTCAATTGCCCGGTGCGCGGACGCAGAAAACTCCGTTCTTAACAGCGGATCAAGCGCCGCGTTCAGTTTTGGACGGTGCGATTCTCACACCTTGGGGATGACGCTTGAGATGACGGGCAAGATCAGCGTTTCACTAGCGCAGCGTGTGCAAAATCGGAACCGGGTTGCGACGCAATTTTTTAACGGCTGGGACTGTATGGCGGTGCATTTCGGGCGGCGATCATGGCGGCGAGGCGGGAGAAGCCTTCGCCAGACCGGCCATCGCCATCGTGGACGACGCTTGCCACGTGCGTTTTCGTAAACATTTCGTTCACGGCGTCGAGCCTTCATACTTATGTGGTTAACAGAAGCGCGCCGGAATTATTTCCCACCGTGTGTTGGTAAAGAATCTCTTTATTCGCCCCGAAATGGAGGAAAGCAGCGCCTAAGACCGGACAAAGGGAGGCTACCATAAGTCACTGAAATTGCTATAGTTTTTATTGTTAACAAATTACCCATTAAATAGAATCTAATGCAAGAATTTTCCCATTTACTGGGACGAGCAAAAGTCCGTTAAATATATTTCTAGATAGCAAATTAACGCTTGCAAAGAGCCGGAACGCACGGGGCAGGCAGCGGCGATGGCGTCCCGTTCCGTCCTTTTTCCTATGATTATCAATGGCTTGAGTGCACTTAAGCTGCGTTAACCTGGCATCAAGGCGATTTCGCTGAAGATCTATCAGAAGAAGGAATGCGGAGACAAGCGTCAGATGCCGCCATTTGCAGGGTGCCACAAAATGGACCACGACCGCGTCCGATCAAACGCACGATGCCCTAAACGGTCAGGCAGGAACCCAGCTCCCATGAAATCCGGAAGGCACGCGGTGGCTGAGATGGACGCGCGCCCTCGGGCCTTCTTCCAGATCAATGGTATCAAGGATCAGCAAGTCGCTCCGGTTCTCATCGCGGATGTACTGCACCGTCAGCAGAAAGCCGTCTCCCTCGGGCGACGACGCGGAACGGGGCGCGAACACGGCTTCGCTGAGCGAGTCGCCATCGGGCACGGAAAAGGTGGCGGTTCGTCCCGATGCGAAATCCAGGCGGGCGACGGCGTTGAACAGGGCCTGGGACGCGCCTGGGTCCGGGCCGTAAACGTTGCAGAAGGCGTGGCGGTATTCAGAGCCGGCGCGGCGTTCATCGCAACGCGGAAATTCGCCAGTCGCGTCCGCAAGCGGGGTCTCTTTTACCTCATTGGTCTTGCCGCTGAGATCGATCGACCAGCGGACGGGCCGTCCGAGAGCAGAAGCCGGCGGAGCGAATTTGCCTTCGACATCGGGGAAGAGGGGCGCTCTGTCGTACTTGATGACGTCGCAGTGGAGCGTGCTGCCATCTTCCCAGGCGTTGAAAGTGTGGAAGACATAGCATGGCTCGATCTGGAGCCACTTCAAGGAACTGATCGGCGCGCGCCGCCCAACCACGGCGAGCAAAGCGGGCTTTGTGGGATCCCAGGCATAGGCCGGGCCGCCGCGCCTCGCGCGATTCATATCCCCCACCAGAGGAAGGACCGGAAACACGACGTGATCTTTCGTCATGAGAAAGTCGTGGACGAAGGAGCAATAGGGCGCTTCGAAAAAGTCCTGCCGGACAAGCTCTCCGGTCGCGGCGATGATGACGAGGCTCATCTTCGTGCCGAAGATGCCGCTGCCCGAGTAGGAGAAGCCGACAAGCTCGCCATTCCCGGGATCGATCTTGGGATGAGCGGTGAAGCGGCCTTCGAGGGTCGTAGGAAGAACGCCGCCGAAGGTGTGATATCCGATGGAGTCCAGCGAGCGGGTCATCTCGAAGGGGAGGTGAGATTCCTCCAAAGCCAGAAGCTTGCCCGCATGATAGATGACGTGCGTATTCGCCACGCCGAAATCCTTGCCGATCACGCGCGGATCCGACTTGGATGGGTCGCCGAACCCCCCGAAAAGATTTTCGCCAGCCTTGCTCTCAAGCTCGAAGCGCGGGGTGCGAACCCAGCGGTTGCGGTAGACCGCGCGCCCATCCTCCAGCGCGAACGCATGCACCATGCCATCGCCGCCGAACCAATGATAATGGCCGCGCGGCGCAAATTGCGGGTTCGGCCCGTTGCGGTACAGCGTGCCGTTCAACTCTTTCGGAATTTCGCCCGTTACAGGGAGATCGGAGGAGTTTCCTTCCACAAAGACAGGCGCGAAAGCGCCCTGCAGCATGGGCTCGTTTTTGGGAAATGAGCGGGACACGGCGATATCCTTCGGACTTCGGCTGCGGCGTTCGTGCCAGGCTGATGGTTTGTTGGGTGCATAAACCGCCCACTGATTACTTTGATCCTTTCAAAGCGCTAAGAAGGCTGGTCAATCTTTATTCACGCTGCGTCATCCCGGCCAAGCGAAGCGCGAGCCGGGATCGCAAAAAGGCAGGCCATTCAATTCGTTACGATCCAGGATAAAGCCTTTCCGGGACTTGATTACCCGGATGTTTCCGTCAGCAGAAGAGGCCGTGAAAACATAGGCGAATTTCCGCTCCAACGTCATGGCCGGGCTTGACCCGGCCAGTCATAACTTGAAATACCTTGTGATTTTCTGGATGGCCGCCTCCAAGGGCGGCCATGACGAAGGGACGGAATTGGCGGACACATCCGGGTAATCAAGTTCCGGGATGAGGGGCCGGCGATCCGTTCGCGTGGCGCTGGTTGCCTACTCAGCAGCGCCCGATCAACGGAAAGCGCGTGGCCTGTGGTTCTTTCTGGCCTGCGTCGAATTGGCCAGCTACATTGCAGCCTGAACGAAATCGGACCCCATCATGGCTCGCCGCAGCAATTCCTCACTCGGCTTCCTCGGCGTTTTCGGCCGGTCGGAAGACCTTCGCGCGCTCGACAAGGCCCTTCGCGGGTTCGATCTTCATCCCGCCCTCGTTCCCGATGCCGTCAAGCTGACAGTGCTCAATCTCCTCAAGGACGCCAGGGGCGAAGACCCGTCGCCGCAGGACTATCACGCGGCGGCAGCGCTCCTCGGCTATTGTGCGCTTGGTCGCGAAGCTTTCGCCGCCGCCAATGGCGAGCCGTCCGCGGCTGCAGCCGAGCGACGGATCGACGCTGCGCTGGAAGCAGGCGATGGCCTCGACGCCAGTCTCATCCTGCTCGCGCTCCAGGCAGCGATCATTCATCCGGGCGTGAAAGAGGCCTACCAGCTCGAAAGCGAGTGAGCTGCGCTTGACGCGTGCCTTGAGCTCATCTAGCTTTCCGGCGTTCAAAGGGGATGGAGTTCCCCTCTAACCGCCTGCGGGCTGATGACTCCTACCGCGAATAGGACGGTAGGAGTGTGCCCTGATCAAAGCAGCTCTTTCCACATCACTCGCGCTCACGCTTGGCTTGGAGGTTGCATCGCGCCTCCAGACGGAAAGAGTTTGGCAATGACAAATGTCTGGCTGGCATCATCGGTATGGATCGCGCTCGCGCTCGCCGCGTCCATCATCTCAATTCGCGTCGCCATATCGGCAGCGCTTGTCGAGATTGTCGTCGGCGCAATTGCAGGCAATACGATCGGCCTCGATCTAACCCCCTGGGTCAACTACCTCGCGGGCTTCGGCGCCATTCTGCTGACCTTTCTCGCCGGCACCGAGATTGAAATGAAGGTGATCCGGAATAATCTCGGAGCCAGCATCGGGATTGGACTGGTTGGCTTTTTTGCTCCCTATATCGGTGTGCTCGCTTATGTCCATTACGGCCTCGGATGGCCCTGGCCGCAGGCGCAGATCGCAGGCATAGCGCTTTCGACAACCTCGGTTGCTGTCGTCTACGCGGTCATGGTCGAAACTGGGTTCAACAAGACTGAACTCGGTAAGATCATTTTAGCCGCCTGCTTCATTAATGACCTGGGCACGGTTTTGGCTCTCGGCATCGTCTTCGCGCACTACGATCTCTGGCTTGCCTTTTTCGGGGCGGCGACAGCTGTTACGCTTTGGTTTCTGCCGAGGTTCGCACCGTGGTTTTTCAAGGCTGTGGGACACCGGGTCAGCGAGCCCCAGGCGAAATTCGTTGTTCTTGCCTTGCTGTCGCTCGGCGGCCTTGCCCAAATCTCAGGCAGTGAGGCTGTCCTCCCCGCCTATCTTATCGGCATGGCATTGGCTCCTGCCTTCCTGAACGACGCGGAGCTTGGACATCGTTTCCGCATCATTGCATTCACGATCCTGACACCCTTCTATTTTCTGAAAGCTGGTTCGCTCGTCGAATTCAACGCTGTTGCCAGCTCGGCTGGCCTGATTGCGGTCCTGCTCCTGATTAAGATGGCAACCAAGTTTGTGGGAATTCTGCCTTTGACCAAGGCTTTCAAATTCGAGCCGAGAGAGGGGATGTACACCACGCTCCTCATGTCGACCGGCCTGACCTTCGGCAGTATCTCCGCGCTCTTTGGCCTCACCAACCACATCATCGATCAGCAGCAATATACAATCCTGGTAACGGCGGTGATCGGAAGCGCGGTCGTGCCGACCCTTATCGCCCAAAGATGGTTCATGCCGTCGCTCAAGTCTCTGGAAGAGCAAGTGTCTATGGACGTGAGTGCAGGCGAGATCGAGGAAGGATCACATGTTTAGGAGGATTCTCATTGCGAACGACGGGTCGGACGGAGCAGCGCGCGCGCTTTCGGCGGCAATCAAACTGGCAAAAGATCAGGGCGTGGAACTGCAGATGATCTCGGTCGAGGAACTGCCGAGCTTTCCGGCTTCCGTTGATGAAGTCATCGAAGAGAAGACCGAGGCCAATCACGTTTATGAGGCTGTCAAGAGCCGCGCGCGTCGCGCAGGCACAGGCTCAAGGTGTGAAGCTGATCCCGCATGTTCTTGTCGGTCACCCAGTTTCCACGATTTGCGATTTCGTCGAGAAGGGAGCGTTCGATTTACTCGTCATCGGCTATATGGGCCATTCGGCGCTCTATAACCGGCTCATCGGCAGTACAACCGACCGGCTTGTCGAGCATGCGCCTTGTGCCGTTTTAGTGGTTAAGTGATACGTAATAAGACTCTGGGGGATCCGGGACTTGATTGCCCCGCTATCTCCGCAATTCCGTCGTCATGGCCGCCCTTGGAGGCGGCCATCCAGAAAAATACAAGGTATTCCAAGTTATGAGTGGATGGCCGGGTCAAGCCCGGCCATGACAGCGGAGCGAAAATTCGCCAATGTTTTCATGGCTTCTTCTGCTGGCGGAAACATCCGGGTAATCAAGTTCCGGGAAGACAAAGCGCGGAGCGTACGGCGTCCGGGATGACTTTGCTTAACATGCCGTAATTTTGAATTTACACTCGTGTTTCGCGCTCTTTGGGGCGAGGATTATGGAAACACCTCGGGACGCCGTTCTTCTTCGTGTCTTCATCGGCGAGACCGATCGCATCGGCGGACGCCCGCTTCATCGCGCCATCGTGGACGCCGCATTCAAGGCGAAGCTCGCGGGCGCAACCGTCTTCCACGGGCCGCTGAGCTACGGTCATGGCGATCGTGTCAACGACGAATTCAACGTCGACGCGCCTGGCAACCTTCCAGCCATCGTCGAGATCATCGATGTTGAGGAGAAGGTCGAGGCGTTCCTGCCTCAGCTCGATAAGATGATCGGTTCCGGCCTCGTGACGATCGAGAAGGTTCGCATGGCGCGCGTCGGCCGGGGCACGAAAAGCGCCTCGCGGGAGCCGGAGGGGAGGGGGTAAGCATGGATGTGCCGCACGAAGCCGTATTGCTTCGCATCTTCACGGGCGCCGACGACCGCTATGGCGTCGAGGAGCCGCTCTATCGCGCAATCGTCGCGAAGGCGCGCGAGATGCACCTTGCCGGCGCCACGGTTCTAAAAGGCCCGGTTGGCTACGGACAGTCGAGCCGTATGCACAAGCCGCATTTCTTCGGCAAGGATGACCGCCCCATTGTCATCGAGATTCTGCGACTCCGAGGAGAAGATCAACGCGTTTCTGCCCATCCTGGACGAGATGATGGAGAGCGGGCTGGTCACGCTCGAGAAAGCGCGTGTGATTTAATACGGCAAGAAGCGCTCGGGATATCTGGAGCGCCTGAAGAAGAGCATGCGCGACCATCTCCACAGCGACGAGACAAAGGGGCCCGAACCTCACAATTAGGCGGGTTGCGTTTGCGGCATCGGGGAAACCAGGCTTCCTTCGACCGTGACGGCCGGAACATCGCCTATGGTGAATTGAGCCCTCTGAGCCGATCGCGAAAAAGCCTCTTCCAGCGCGTGCTGCGTTGTGCCGTCCATCTGGCCTTGTTCGTCCGGGAAATCCTCACGGCCAGTCCAAGCTGCCGCAGCGGTTCAAGGGCAGCGCGCCTTGTCCAGAACATCGAGCCAGCAAAGAAATCGAGGTCTCTGTCGCCATTGGAGCGCCCATGCGCCGGGCGATCTCCAGGGTCTTGTCCCGTGATTTATCCGAGCCCCAAGCCATCCTGAAGGGCAACGATCGCTGGGAATCCTCAGCGAGCGCGGTCCAAGTATGCCAAGGCCGGATTCATGCTCAAACCTGCCGCTGATAAGGTCCGCACGCCCGAAAGCCAGAAGGTCATACAGCACGCGCCCCGCCACCTGCTTCCAAGCAGAGTCTCACCTGTTTCAGAGCCACGCATAGTCTTTTTACTGTGGATTTTGCAAATAGTGCGCAGGTGTCGAAAGTGCCGGCGTTCAACAGTGACACGAAGGGCCAGATATCCCGCCCGCGGTTTTCTACCTGAATGATTTTCGCCTGCGGAAAGGTCTTTACGATTCGGTCGCGAAGCGGATCGTCCATTCCACAATGGGTGATCCATAAGTGGAAAGGTCTCGTGATCGTATTCAAGAAGAGCGCGAATTCGGGCCAAAGCTCGGTGTAATAAAGATGCAGGGCGACGCCGGTCTTGCACTGTGCGACGACGGAAGGACGCCAAGGCATTACCGGCGCGGAAAGTATCTCGAAAGGATTGTCGAAAAGGCTTGGGCTAACGACAGATTTGTCGTCCAGCCTGTAGCGGAGGAAAGCCCTCTCAGCAATAGCCTCCTTTCGAGTTCAGAGGTAAGATTCTCGCGGTCTTCTATGCAGGATCTTCGTGTAGGCGATACGTGCCGGCCCAAGTCTTGTGTAGTCGAGAACGACCTGATGTTGCTCGCCCACGCCGATTTTCGTGGGCTCGCGGAGGCAGAGAAGGATCGATCCGCCTTCCTTGAACTGGATTTCGGTTTCTTTCACAGTTCCGTTTTCGCTCTCGAAGAAAAGCGAACCGGCTTTTCCGCCCCCGCCTGTTTTCACACGCAACAAATAATACCCTGGCTCCAGCGTTACAGCATGACGGTAATGGAGTTTTCTGGGCATAGGTCTTCCTTGCTGGCAGCCTCCGAAGATTGCGCCAAGCACGGCACGGAATTGAACCAAAGACAAGCCTTGGAACCTTTCGCGGTCCTGGCAGTCTCTTGGTTTTCCCCATTCCTGATTTTTGAGTTTGGGGGAAAGCCGCCGAGCCGTTCCCCGCCATGATGAAAAAGCCAGACGGATTAACGCCGCCGAATTGACGCAACCGATACACGGGCGTATCTACCGCGCAATCATTCCATCCGGGTGGCGCGTTAATTCCACCCTCTCCTCAGTGAGCCCTTACCATGCCTCAATACCGCTCAAGAACCTCCACCCATGGCCGCAACATGGCGGGCGCCCGCGGACTTTGGCGCGCTACCGGCATGAAGGATGAGGATTTCGGCAAGCCCATCATCGCCATCGCGAATTCTTTCACGCAGTTCGTGCCGGGGCATGTGCACCTGAAAGACCTCGGCCAGCTCGTAGCACGCGAGATCGAAAGGGCAGGGGGCGTCGCCAAGGAATTCAATACGATCGCCATCGACGACGGCATCGCAATGGGCCACGGCGGCATGCTCTACTCGCTGCCCAGCCGCGAACTGATCGCCGACTCCGTCGAATACATGGCCAACGCCCACTGCGCCGACGCGCTCGTGTGCATATCCAACTGCGATAAGATCACGCCCGGCATGATGATGGCGGCGCTTCGGCTCAACATTCCGGCCATCTTCGTCTCGGGCGGGCCGATGGAGGCGGGCAAGGTCACGCTGAAGGGCAAGACCATCGCGGTGGATCTGATCGACGCCATGATCAAGGGCGCGGACAGGAACGTCAGCGACGAGGAAGCTCTCGAATATGAGCGCGAAAGCTGCCCGACTTGCGGGTCGTGCTCCGGCATGTTCACGGCAAACTCCATGAACTGCCTGACCGAAGCGCTGGGCCTTTCGCTGCCGGGGAACGGCACGCTGGTCGCGACCCATGCCGACCGCAAGGAGCTGTTCCTCGAAGCCGGACGCCGGATCGTGGACCTCGCCAAGCGCTATTATGAGCGCGGCGATGAAAGCGCGCTGCCGCGCTCGATTGCGAACTTCGAGGCGTTCGAAAACGCCATGAGGCTCGACATCGCGATGGGTGGCTCCACGAACACGGTTCTGCATCTCCTGGCGGCGGCGGAAGAGGGCGGCATTCCCTTCACCATGGCCGACATCGACCGGCTGTCGCGGCACACCCCCTGCCTCTGCAAGGTCGCCCCGAGCAAGAACGACGTCCACCTTGAGGACGTGCACCGGGCGGGCGGCGTCATGGCGATCCTCGGCCAGCTCGACCGCGCGGGCCTCATCCATCGCGAGTGTCCCACCGTGCACGCGCGAACCATGGCCGAGGCGCTCGATGAGTGGGACATCAGCCGGACCGAAAATGGAAAGGTTCGAGAATTTTACAGCGCAGCGCCGGGCGGCGTGCGGACCACGGAGGCTTTCAGCCAGTCGAAGCGCTCGGATGAGCTCGATCTCGACCGCGCAAAGGGCGTGATCCGCGCCGCCGAAACCGCTTTCTCCCAAGATGGCGGCCTCGCGGTGCTGTATGGCAATATCGCCGCCGACGGCTGCATCGTGAAGACGGCTGGCGTTGACGAAAGCTGCCTCAAATTTTCCGGCCCCGCCGTGGTGTGCGAGAGCCAGGAGGAGGCGGTCGAGCAAAATCCTCGACGGCGGGGTGAAAGCGGGCGACGTCGTCGTCATCCGCTACGAAGGCCCTATCGGCGGCCCCGGCATGCAGGAGATGCTCTATCCGACCAGCTACCTGAAAAGCATGGGCCTCGGCAAGAATTGCGCGTTGATCACCGACGGACGGTTCTCCGGTGGCACATCCGGCCTCTCCATGGGCCACGTCTCGCCGGAGGCGGCGGAAGGCGGGGCCATCGCCCTCATCCAGCCGGGCGACATCGTCGATATCGATATCCCCGCCCGCAGCATGGATGTGCGGCTGGGCGAGGCGGAGCTTGCCTCGCGACGCAAGGCGATGGAGGCGCGAGGTGGCGCTGCCTGGAAGCCGGTTGACCGGCAGCGGGCAGTCAGCCAGGCGCTCAAGGTCTATGCCGCCATGGCGACCAGCGCAGCGCGAGGCGCTGTCCGCGACGTGAACCGCGTGCGCGGCTGAGCCTCCGGGACTACGAACGGCTGCTGAAAAAGCACTGAAATCTTGGCCTCATCCTTCGACAAGCTCTGGATGAGGTCGAGTGTTTTCAGAGAATTAATGCTGATGGTGAGCCTGTCGAACCACGGGCAGCATCTCCGTGTGCGCTCGGCCCGCTGCAGGAGCCCGTAGACCTCCAACGCGCAACTCAACCGAATCCGAGATCCTTGACGACGCGACCGCCCGATCCGCGCAGTGCTCATCACGTAAAAGTAAAGAGGCACTTCGCTTCCCAAGCTTGTGCTGTAAGTCGCCTCGATTATAGTAAAAATACAAGCAACTTGGGGTAAAGTAAAATGCAACTAAAGATTGCGATAGTTCTTTCGGCTACTGCATTTCTCTTTTCGATCGCGGGGGCTGAAGCCGTCACCCTTTCTGGAAGCAACGAGATGCCGGCTGTTCAATCCGAAGCCGTGAAGGTCCAATGCGTGAGCGGAAGACGGTGCGCGACTTGGGGGAACTGGAATCACGGCCGCCGAGTATGCCGTAGATGGGTTGTCTGTCGCTAAGCGAACTTCGCTAACCTGGCCAAGGGACCGTTATCCCGCGATGCAGTTCGCACGCGTCGTCATCCCGGCCAGAGAAGCGCGATTTGCCGGACGTGCCAACGGATTTCTGCCGCCGTCTTCCCGGAGAGGCAGAGCCTTATCCGGGATCGTAACAAGTTGAAATGTCTGCGTTTTTTCGATCCCGGCTCGCGCTTCGCTTGGCCGGATGACAAAGTGCGGCGCCGGCCGCATCCGTTGGTCCGTTGAGCGGAGTTTGCTTAGGCGTTTTAAGTGGCACGGTCCCGGATAAGGCTCCGCCTTTCCGGGATTACCGCGGTTGGGTGTCCCCACAATCTCTGATTAACTCTGAAACAGTAGTCCGCGCATTGCGGCATTAACGAACCATTTTGTTGGAGAGGGCGATGGCTACCAGACGCGAGTTCGTGCAAGCAATTCCAGCGGTAGGGGCGGCATTCGCGATCGGTGGTCATCTGGTCCTGGATGACAGTCCCGCGCAAGCTCAGGTAGCGCCCGCTCCCTTGGAGGGGCACTTCCATCCCAAGGGCAAAGCGCCATCAAAGTACACTTTGGACGTGCTGAGGCAGGCTCGCGGCGGGCTGCCGTTCGACGACACGAGAGATTTTGAGGAGCAGAAGAAGGGGCTGATCGCTCCTATGCCGGACCTGAAGATCATGGCGGATTCCGGCCACGTCGCCTGGGACATGGAGCGGTTTCAGTTCCTCGACAAGCAGGACGACTTCGACAGCATCCATCCCTCGCTGTTGCGTCAGTCCAAGTTGAACAACAATTACGGACTTTACGAAGTCATTCCGGGCATCTACCAGGTTCGCGGCGTCGATCTGTCGGATATCACCTTTATTCGCGGCAAGACCGGGTGGATCGTCTTCGACCCGCTGGTGTCCAAGGAAGTTGTTCGCGCGGCGTGGAAGCTGTTCCAGCAGCATGTCGGCCAGGGGCTTCCCGTCTCGGCCGTGATCTATTCACACACGCACGCCGATCACTGGGGCGGCGTGCGCGGCATCGTCGACGAAGCCGATGTGAGGTCCGGCAAGGTTCCCGTCATCGCGCCTGTCGACTTCATGGAGTTTACGGTTTCCGAAAACGTCTATGCCGGCAATGCCATGAACCGGCGGCTGTTTTTCCAATATGGCCTGCTCCTGCCCGCCAGCCCGCATGGTTATGTCGGCCAGGGTCTCGGCCAGGCAGTGTCGGCCGGTGCGATGGGCCTGATTGCGCCCACCCGATACGTCGAAAAGCCCATCGAGGATTTCGAGGTCGACGGCGTCCGCATGATCTTCCAGAACACGCCCAACACCGAGGCGCCCCGGGAGATGAACACCTACATCCCCGGCATGAAGGCGCTATGGATGGCGGAAAACGTCATCGCCTCGCTGCACAACATCTACACCTTGCGCGGCGCGCCGGTGCGCGATCCGCTGAACTGGTCGAAGTATATCGGCGAAGCGCTCTATCGTTTCGGTCTGGAGGCTGAGGTGATGTTCGCCTCCCACCATTGGCCGCGCTGGGGTAACGGCAGGATTTAAGAAGTTTTGCGCGCGCAACGCGATCTCTATGCCCACATGAACAACCAGGTGCTGCACCTCGCAAACCAGGGCGTGACGATCAACGAAGTTCACAACGTCTACGAGGTGCCGAAAGGGCTGCAAAGCAAATGGTATTGCCGCGGCTATCACGGCTCGCCTCAGCACAACAGCCGCGGCGTCATCCAACGCTACCTCGGCTTCTGGGATTGCAACCCGGCCACCCTCATTCCGTTGTCGCCCAGCGACTCCGCGCCCCTCTATGTCGAGATGATGGGCGGCGCCGAGAAAATCATGGCGCGGGGGCGAGAGCTGCATAACGAGGGCAAGTATCTCCTCGCCTCGGAAATCGTGAACAAGCTGGTGCAGGCGGAGCCGCAAAATCACGTGGCGAAGGACCTGCTGGCGGATATTTTCGAGCAAATCGGCTACCAGCAGGAAAATCCAGGCCTCCGGAACAGCTTTCTCGCCGGAGCCTACGAACTCCGAACCGGAATTCCGCAGGGCGAGACCGCCAATTCCGCAAGCCCCGATGTGGTCCGCGCGATGTCCACCGAGCTGTTTCTCAACTTCTTAGGAATCCGCATGGACAGCCGAAAGGCCGAAGGAATGCGGTTCACGATCAACCTGAACACCCCGGACAACGGGGAAAAATTCCTCGTCGAGCTGGAGAACGCCACGCTCACGAACATCAAGGGGTTCGTTGCTGAGAAGCCCGACCTCACCCTCACGATCAATCGCTCGGATCTGGAACAGACCATGATGGGCGCGAAAACGCTCGAAGCGCAGATCGCGGATGGAGCCGCAAAGGTGCAAGGCGACGTCGGCATCCTGAAGCAGCTGGGATCGACGATGGTCGATTTCGACCCGCGCTTCGAGATCATGCCCGGCACCAAGGCCCGAACCGTTGTCGCGCACGAAGATGCGTACGAGGCGGATCCGCGCCAGCCGATCGCGGAATAGCGAGCCCAAAGTTAGTTAAATCCGGTGCAAAAAAACGCGAGCGCGGCACACTGAAGGCCGTGTTCTCGCTTGTTTGATGAGCGTTCTTCAATTCAAGCGTGTTAAATTAAATATTGATGCTCATTAGTGCAGCTCGTTTAACGGCCGGGTGGACCGATGTATGAGTTTGTATCCACAATAGTGTGTCCGTCGTGCGGACATCACGAAAGTGAGACCATGCATGAAGACGCAATCCAGTATTTTTATCAGTGCAAAGGATGCGGCCGGATAGTGAAGCCGATCAAGGGGGATTGCTGCGTCTTCTGTTCCTACGGGGATGTGCCGTGCCCGGCGACGCAGATGCACACAGGCCGCCGTGAGAATTCTTGTCAGCACCCAATCATGGTTCTTGCTTTGACCTCGCGACGCGACAACGCTAATGCGGCTCTCCGCCGCGGCATTGGTCGTGGCGAATAGAATCGCGAGTGTTGTGACGGTCGCGAACACGTCGTAAGTGCGTTCTAAAGTGCGTCCAAGTTTTCGAGATTCGCGATTGCTTTATCAAATAACGCGAAGGCGTCTCGCAATTGGGGCTGCAGATATCCGAAGTGCTACGACTTGTTTCGCCCCGCTCCTGTTGTTTGAGACGTGTACGATCTGCGATCTCACGAATCCCGTTTTCGCCAGGACGCACACATTACATTGCGGAGAGCTTTTAGATTTGACGGCAGAACCGCGCTGGCGTTGGGCGCAAAAATCGGTAATGGTGGGGCGAATTTTGGTTCAAACGCAGCCGCCTGTAGATCGTTGACAAAAATAGAAGCCACTCCACAATTGGCTTAACGATCTGCGAGCAACAGCAGAGTATGGCGAGGGAGATGAAAGCGTCCAAAATTGAGGGGCTCCGCGAGCGCCGTCGCAAGATTATTGTCGGCGGCGGGGAGGACAAGATAAAGGCGCGCCATGAGAAAGGTCTCATGACGGCGCGCGACCGCCTCGGCACCCTGTTTCAGGCCGACACATTCCAAGAGATCGGAATGCATATCCGCCATACCGGCCGGCATTTCGGGACCGAGAACAAGGAAATCCCGGCTGACGCGATCATTACCGGGACAGGCTATGTCAACGGACAGCTTGTTGCCGCCGTCAGCCAGGATTTTACCGTGTCGGGCGGCACGGTCGGCAAGATGCACGCGACGAAGATCGTCGAGACGATGAAGTTCGCGCTCAAATTCGGCATCCCTTTCGTCGCTTTCAAAGACTCAGGAGGCGCTCGCATCCATGAAGGCGTCGACTCCCTGGCCGGTTACGGCGACGTCTTCTATCACAATGTGCTTCTCTCCGGAGTTGTGCCGCAGATCGCGGTGGTTTGCGGACCGTGCGCTGGAGGAGCGGCCTACTCTCCGGCGTTGATGGATTTCGTGATCATGACCCGCAACGCCCACATGTTCATCACCGGCCCGGAGGTGATCAAAGCGGTGACGGGGCGGGTAACCTCCATGGAGGAGGTGGGCGGTGCAGCCATGCACGCCTCTGTCAGCGGGAACGCCCATTTCGTGGCTGAGAACGACAGCCACGCCCTTCAGATTGTGCACCGGCTGCTTTCTTATCTGCCGGCCAACAACACCGAGGATCCCCCCCATCACCTCGGGCCCGATATCGTGCTCGACCGCGACGATGCCATGAACGAGCTTGTTCCGGTCGATCCCTGGGAACCGATGGATATACGCCGGGTCATCGCCCGAACCGTCGACGGCGGAGAGCTGTTGGAGATTTATGCCGACTTCGCCAAGAACCTGATTGTCGGTTTCGCCCGCATAGAGGGCATTGTAGTCGGGCTGATCGCAAACCAGCCCATGGAAATGGCGGGCGCGCTCGACATCGACGCTTCCGACAAGGGCGCTCGCTTCATCCGTTTCTGCAATATCTTCAATATTCCGTTGGTGACTTTGGTCGACGTTCCCGGTTTCTTTCCGGGCATCGAACAAGAACGCGGCGGCATCATCCGGCATGGGGCAAAGCTCTTGTTTGCCTATGCGTCCTGCACGTCGCCGAAGGTCACCATGATTTTGCGGAAGGCTTATGGCGGCTCCTACATGGCGATGTGCAGCAAGGAAATGGGCGCCGACTTCGTCTATGCGTGGCCGAGCGCCGAGATTGCCGTCATGGGCGCTGAAGGAGCGGTGAATATCCTTTACCGCAAAGAGTTGGCGGGGGCCGCAGATCGCAAGGCCAAGGCTGCCGAACTTGCGGCCGAGTACCGTGCGCAATTTGCGTCCCCGTATCTCTCAGCCGAGCATGGTTATCTCACCGATGTCATAGAGCCGTCGGAGATGCGCGGCGTGCTGGCGCTCGCTTTGCGCAAGACGCTTGCGAAACGGGAGCAGCGGCCGGCCAAGAAGCACGGCAATATCCCTCTCTGAGGCATGGGGCAAGGCGTCGCGCCGGGCTGGTAAGAACCGGCCCGGCAAAGGCTAACTAACAAGTGGGGAATGAAGTGCTCGACCAAGTGACGGCCTTACTGCACACGCTGGGAGCTCAGACGGGCCTGGACCAGCTCTCATCCGGCAATCTCGTCATGATTGCCGTGGGCGCAGCTATTCTCGCCCTCGTTACGTCCATCATAGCGCTCATTTTTGCGGCTTTCCCGCTCCTCAAACGGCTACGATCTGCGCTGTCGATGAGGATCGCGCATCGTGAAGCGGCCAGGAAGGCGGCCGAACAGGCAGCGATACCGGAAGAGCATGTCGCGGCAATATCGGCGACTATCGCGGCAATTGTTGGCGCTCACCGAATTGTTCGTATCGAGCGAGCTCACCACGGTCTGGGATGGCAGGCCGAGGGCCGGGCCGCACACCATGGCTCTCATGCCCTGTCCCATCCTGGCACATCCCATAACCAAGGAAATAACCATGGAACGGAAGTTCAGAATCACAGTCGAGGGGCGGCAATATAATGTCAGCGTTGAGGAACTGACCGAATTGAGCAGCCTCCCCTACGCCGAGCCGGCAGTTTACCTCCCGCCATCCCATCTAACTGCGTCAGCGGTCCCCGTGGGCTTGACTAACAGTCATGCTCGGTCGGCGCCGGTCATCCACGGCGTAGCTGAGGCTGGCGATGTGGTTTCCACCCTGAGCGGGGTTGTCGAGTTGGTGCTTGTGACCGTCGGGCAAGACGTGAGCGAAGGTGAGCGCGTTCTGGTGGTCGAGGCGATGAAGATGAAGACGCCCCTAACCGCCAGACGGGCCGGCAAAGTGGCGGCCATTCTGGTCAAAGTCGGAGATGGCGTGGTCCCTGGGCAGGCTCTGGTCAAACTGGGATGACGCCAAGAGTTCTGTTTCGAGGGCACGAGTGAGCTTCGGCATTTCCGTTGGAACCATGACCACGCCGCTTGTCGCTCATGCCTTTGACAAAGCAGCACACAACTATGACGCCGCCGCCCGAATACAGGCGCAGGTGGCGGAAAGGCTGGTGGCGGACGCCCGCGTCTCAGCACCTCGCAGCATCCTCGATATCGGCTGCGGGACGGGCTTTGCGCTGAGCAAGGCAGCGGCGCGCTGGCCGGAGGCGGAGCTTACGGGGCTTGATATCGCACCGGCAATGCTGCAGCGAGGCGAAGCGAAAAATCCCGCGCCTTGCTGTTCTTCGCGCCGATGCTGGCGCGTGCGATCTGGCCCAGCGCTTCGATGTGATCTTTTCCAGCATGATGCTTCACTGGTTCCCGCAACCGGCGGAGATGCTGTTGCGCTGGCGGCGGTGGCTTACACCGCAAGGCGTTCTCTGCGTGGCCGTCCCGGTCGCAGGCAGCCTCGGCGCCTGGCGCGAACTGTGCGACGAAGCTGGGGTGGGTCATGGCCTTTGGTCTTTTCCGCCCGCCGATTTCGCAGATGGGCTTATCTGCGGCCGCACCGTTGAGCGGCATGCGGTGAACTATGGGTCCGTGCTTGAATTTTTGCGCGCGTTGAAGAAATCGGGCGGCGCCACGCCGAGGGACGATCACCGTCCAGTCTCTTCGGCCGCGCTGCGTAAGCTGGTTCGCAATGCCCCCCGCCCTTTCAGGGTCGGCTATACTGTGCTTTATGCCCATATAAAGAACTTCGCAGCCGACGATGAGATTTCCGGCTGCATTGAGAGTTGAGAGGTAACCGGTGTTGACCATCGATGTCGAGACATCGACGCTGCTCATGATCGACTTCCAGGCCAAGCTGATGCGAGCCATCGATGACGCCGTGGACGCGATCGCCAACGCGCGCCGTCTGGTTGACGCTGCGGCCATCCTTGGCGTCCCCACCCTTTTCACCGAGCAGAATGCGAAGGGCCTCGGCCCGACAGTGCCCGAACTGGCCCCCGATCCGTCGCTCATCGTCAACAAGATGACGTTCGACGCCTGCGGGGAATTGAGTTTCCTGCCACGCCTGGGCACAGGCCATTCCATCGTGGTGGCTGGCTGCGAGGCGCATATCTGCGTGCTTCAGACCGTGCTCAGCCTCCTCGAAACCGGCCGGCAAGTCTTCGTGGTGCGCGATGCCATCGGATCGCGGCGCGCCGAAAGCAAGGAGACGGCAATCCGCAGGATGGAGTGCCACGGGGCCGACATCGTGACGGCCGAGATGGTTGTGTTCGAATGGCTCAAGACCGCGGAGCACCCCCGGTTTCGGGAGACAGCCGCGCTGATCAAGTAGCTTGTACCCCTCGGCGTGGCTGGCAAAACGGGCCGGGCTCGCGAAGCGCAACAGGATGCCCCCACCGGTCAAGTCAAGGCTGTGTGCTTGATGGGTTAGTCGTCCGTGAACTTTTGAGTTTTCAAGCACTATGCGGCACGGGCTGGCGCCAGAAAGCGGACAAGAGCAGGCGCAAGAAAATTCCGAGCCAGGCCAGGAGGCGCCGGAAGTTATATCCGGCGGCGGCGAGCACGGCGTTGATGGCGTCGCCGTCGCGGTGGGCGAGGAAGTTGCGGTCCATGCGATGATCGTTTTTGGTGTGTCCGATGACAGGCTCGATGGCGGCGCGGCGTTTGAACTGTCGTCGGATGGCGTCGGTGACGCCGCGCTTCTGGCCCTGCGTGTAAACCTTGAACTTGTGCTCTTCCGGGGCGTTATGGCCTTTGTAGCCGGCGTCGGCGAGGATGCGGGAGAGGACCGCGCCCGTTATTGCTTCGATGCCGGGAAGGACGGTCTCGAGCGTATGCCCGTCATAGGGAGCGCCCGGAAGAGCCTTGGCGTGGAGGATGAACTGGCCGCCTTTTGACGGCGCAACGGTCGTGGCGAGGCTGACTTTGACGCCGAACTCGTAAGGCTTATGCGCCTTCCCTTTGCCGATGCATTCAACCTCAGGCGCGTGAAGCGAGTAAACCTTGGGCGCGTCCTGGCGCTTCTTCTGGGTCAGAACCCGATGGCCCAAGGATAAGGCGTGCGCGAAGACGGCCTTCAAAGCCTCATCGCCCGCGATCTTGCGCTGGATGTCGCCGATCACGCGGCGAAGATAGGTCTTGAGCGTCCGTAAGCTCTTGTTCGCGCGCTTGAACTGCTTCGCATGGGCGTAGCGCTGCTGCTTGATGAGCGCGAACTTGCCCACCCGCTTATAGGACTGGCGCAAGGCGACGCCGTGCTTCTTGGCGAGGCGGACGAGCCGCTCGCGCGCCCGGTTCAAAAGCTTCGCATCCGTCGGATGGGCCACGTTCTTCGGCTGCACGGTCGTGTCCACCACGGCCGCCGTGAGGTCGGATGGCTTCAGCGCTCCGGTCTTCGCCGCAACCGCAAGGCTCTCCTGGATCAGCGCGTTGAGCCGCTCCTCGCCCATGCGCTGCCGCCAGCGCGTCAGCGACGAGCGGTCGAAGGGAAGCGCGTTCTGGAAGAACTCCTCGCCGCAAAAGTATTGGAAATAAGGGTTCTCCAGCCAGGCTTCGCACAGCCGCTCGTCCGACAGGTTCTCGCTGTACTTCAGGATGCAAAGCCCCGCCATCAGTCGCGTTGGCAAGGGCGGGCTGCCGGGACCGTCCGAATAGATGGCGCCGAGCTTTTGTTCGAGAAATCCCCAATCGATCTGCTGCGCCAGCCGCACGCGCGGATGGCTCATGTCTATGATCTGGTCGAGCCTCGCCTTGAACAGATCGTTCTGGCCCGTCTCCTGCCGCTCCCTTGGCTTCATCCCCGTCCCCGTATGCGAATCAGCGTCGCTTGCGGCGGAGAATGCAGGCCAATTTTGCAAGAAAATCGACCGCGGAGGCCCGAGATCCTGCGAATCCACGACCAAAAAATCGCCGAAGATCCTGCAATCTCAGTCGGTTATGGATAGTTCACGGACGACGGGTTACTCTCAGAGTGAATTTTGCGCGGCGCGCTGCGGTTGCGTTTGCCTTGCTCCAAAACCGGATTAATTGATCGGGTACGTCATTCATTGTGTCGCGTGGGAGTAATCGGCCTCCGCTAAGGGGATCACTTCATGCGCGGACGAATAACGGGGGTAATCCTCCTCGCCGGCCTCTTGTGTGCGCCAAACAGCTTCGCGCTTGGCGGCGAAACGGATGATGCTCAAGCCTGGCAGGATCTGGCGACGAGGCCAACGCTCTTTGATTATCCAGGCGGCCCCAAAGAAGAGCTTCGATCGCTGGGCATCAGCACCAATGTCTGGGTCACTCAATTCTACCAGGGACAAACCGAAGGCGATGCCACCAAGGCATGGTTCTATGGCGGCAAGCTGGACGTCTTTTTGAAGATCGACCCAGAGAAACTCGGCCTATGGCCCGGTTTCCATGTCAACGTGCAGTACGAGCATTATATCGGCGAAAACCTCAACAGGCGGGATTTCGCGCTCATTCCGGTCAACACGGCGCTGGCCTATTTGTCGGCGGACGGTTACCAGGAGGCCCTCTCCCTCAGCGTCACGCAGGATATCGGCGAGCATGTTTCGGTCAGCGCCGGCAAATTCAACATGATGACGCTCGCCTCCCAAACTCCGCTTATCGGCGGCGGCGGCATCGACACCTTCATGAACAGGGCGTTCGCGCTGCCCTCAACCGGCGTGGGCTACACTGCCGCCAGAGGAGCACTCGGCGACAGGGTCGTCATCTCGGCGCCGTACACGCTTGGTGGAGGGGTGACCTTCAAAACAGCGCCATTCATCCTCACGCTCGCGATCCTCGATCCGCGCAGCGCGATCGATCCGGCAGTCATCGAATATCCCTTCGCGAAGGGCCGGGCATGGGGTGGGGCCTTGACCGTTCCCACCGAGTTTTTCGGCCTCCGGGGCTACCAAAACTTTCGCGCTGCTTACAGCGACGCGTACGGCATCGATCTCGACAGCATCGGCGGCCTGCGACCGCCGCCACTTCCCAGTTCGGTGAGCATCAAGCAAGGCTATTGGTTCGCCTCCTATGCGGTCCAGCAGAACCTCGTTCAAAGCGATTCAAATCCGGCCATAGGCTGGGGCCTGTTTACGCTGGCAACTCTCAGTGACGGCAACCCCAATCCGGTCAAATGGAGCGCGCTGGCCGGGCTTGCAGGGAACAACCTCATGGATGGCCGCGAAAACGACCGCTGGGGCTTCGGATACTTTCAATACGGTTTCAGCGAACCTTTGCTTGATGGATTGGCTGCGCTTGGCTTCGACAGACGCGATGAGTCCGGGCTGGAGGTCTTCTATAATTACGCGATCACGCCGTGGATGCGCCTTTCTGCCGACCTGCAAGTGATTGAGCCGTGGAATTCGGCCAAAGCGCAGGCGACATACGCGGCATTGCGCTTGCAGACGAAGTTTTAGTTGGAAAGCAGAGAAGCTGTTATGTTGATGAGGTTGGTGCCTGCGGGGAGTTGAGCTTCCGCGCAACGGCCGCCGTGCCACAGCAGGCCACGGGCGGCATCGTGATGGCCGGTGTGTTCGAGGGCGTCATACACGCAGGCAACCCGCTTCGTTTGGCGCTATTAGCTAGTCGATGTTCATCCATCCCTAATAAACAAAGCCCTCGCCGCAGCGGGGTCGTCTTTGTCACCCGAGAATATCCCTCCTCCGTTTTAGTGCCCGAAGTATTCAATCCTATTTACTCGCCTTGCTCCACTGGCACTTTTGATTTTTCCCTCTCTCTCTGTACTACAATCGATGCCGTCTACATAACGTGTGCAACTTGTGTGTATTTTATTCCTAGCACCCGGCCTACAGGCCATCAGCCACAATGCCCGTACCATCCGCTGCCATAAGAACTCGACAAGTATGCTGGTTGCTTTCGCGACTTACAGTGATTAGGCTCCTGATTTCGCCTATAATAACGTAAGCAAATGCGTACTGAGACATCGGTCGAAGGCAACGCTTAAAGCTTCTCTTGAAGATGTAAACGTGTGCGCGCGGCTCAGAGCGGTTATGCGAGCTTCAAGTGGTCTCCCACTATTCTTCTTAGACGTCCCTGTTTCGATTAGCCCGCAATCTACCGCAGTGTCAACCCATCTACTCGCCTTTCTCTTTAAAAAATCCGTGTTTTTATAAAATATCATTTGAAAACTTCTGTATACTCCTATTTGAACGTCGAATCACCCTCCTGTACTGAGGTTTAAATTGTTGCCTCTGGATATGTGCTCGATCAATCTTAAGCATGCCTTCACTTAGAGGGATCTATAGCAATAATTTAAGAACCTCTTATGAAATTCTGTATACGGCATAATCGTATTTGCGAATTATAAGACGTTTGCCCACTATTAATTTTTGGGTTCGTTAATCGAGCGAATATTTTTCTTTGCCGTAACTTGTCGCTGTGACCTATTCATCAGAAATAATCATAATACCATTATTGACAAGGAAATCTCATTCTTATGTTTCTTCTGGCTTCACCTTATTTTTAAGCTTTGTATGCAATTTCAAACACAAAAACTCCAGATATTGAAAGGCTGAAATATTTATAACCGCATTCCATGCCGTCATCTTTTACCAGCATATCAGACTATAAAGTCGACAAAGACGGCAAAGCCCTCTGTTGGATAATGACTAAAACCGACGAGACGGAATACTACGCATCCGTTTCCAATGGTCCTGTCGACAAGCTCTGGCTCTCCCGATTTCATCGTTTTCCCATGCACGAAAATGGTAAAGGGTAAACCCGACATTTGCCTTGGAAGAAACTGGACGGAGGCGAGCCTGCTTCGTCTAACATGATAGCTTTAGACATCATCTCATTTTGCGGAGAGGAGTACTTTTCCTTTGACGACCACCTGAAGTTAACATCTCTCGAAGCTGAATATTTATACCCTGAAAATAACAACCTATGATTGTAGAAAAAAGGCAACAGTCCTGTTCATGCCGCTGCACAACGAAATTAGGAACGCCTTTCAAAGTGACGGTAAGGAGAAATTCTGTTCATGGGCAAGACATTCGTATGACAAACACGATGATCAGTTTTGTGACCGTTTTAAATAATTGATGAGCCTACAATCATGGCGTGAGCTTGCGAAACCGCAACGCGCGCCTTCGATGATGCCTTCGCTGTTGAATGGCCGGATGAATGAGAGCGCTATGACGATGATCGCTTCATCATGTTGTCTCATGGTCGATGAACGATTCCTTTCCGTCGTCACCACGCTTCGAAACGGCCGAACGCGCATAATCTCGGCTAGAGGTGCTGAACCCTGGGAAAAGCGCAAATACCATGAAGAAAACACGCGATAGTACGTCAGAAGCTGTTTGGGCTCGCTTCGATGCGATGACGGAAAACGAGAGGCATGCGGCCGCACTCGCCGATCCCGATGCAAGGCCGCTCACCGAAGAGGATATTGCATCCGGCAAGCTGAAGCGCACGCCACAGGTGAAGATCATCAGGCGAGCATTGAAGCTTAGCCAGGAGGAATTCGCCGCGCGCTATCACATTCCGGTTGGCACATTGCGCGATTGGGAACAAGGCCGTACTGAGCCTGATGCTCCTGGGCGCGCTTATCTGACTGTGATTGCTGCGCAGCCGGACATCGTGCGCGAAGAGCTGGCGAAGCGTAAATAATGCTTTGCGCAAGATAGAGCGGTCATCGATTTTCTGGGTTGGGATGGTGCTGCAAGAGAGGATTGAACTCTCGGCCTCCCCCTTACCAAGGGGGTGCTCTACCACTGAGCTACTGCAGCGAACCGTTGGCGACCGTGCCACAGCCGCCGCCGGGGCGCAAGTCCCTATGAATGCTCTTGGCGCGCGGGCACGCTTAATCAACCGTTTTGCGCGGGCTTGGCCCTTTTCCGATCATAGCCTTCGCGCCTTCGTGGCGTAATGTTAACCCAATATGGTTAATTTCGGCGCAAAAGCATTTATTTCCGGTCAGGAATTTGGTCCAACAAATCTGGACACCCGCGTCCGCGGGTGTGGAAACGGCACAAACCATTGAAATCGCTTGCCTTTTTGGTTCATCGCAGGGTTAACGAATTGTATTTTTGGACGAAAGTGGGCGCGGAAAAGTCCGTTAAATATAAGGTGTTAACGAGCGCTGCGCCTTTCGTCAGCGCGCGGCGAAAGCACGCTACGGAAATTTACAATGTAAATCAATGGGTTGATGGCGTTAACCTGTCGATAAGGCGCTTTCTACTAGGATCTGCGATCAAGCAATAGCTCGGAAAAAGCTCCCGATTATGATGTGGCGAATGGTCTGGCGGTTGGTAATTGCACCATTTCTCAGGGTTCGGACAGCAGCACCCGATGATTTCCCGCCGCTGTTGCGAATTTTCGCGGCGGCACTCGGCACCCGCATCGCGGCGCCCGCGAACTCTCTCACGGCCATTTGTTTTCCCCGGATGGGCCTTAGAGCCAATATCGCAATGCAACGGCGCAGAACTTTGCAGATATGCTCATCGAAACCCGAGCACAGTTGGCATCCGGAAGAGTGGTTCAACGCCGCTTCAAGATACTGCGGCGAAGCGTCAGCTTGGCATTTGCACGGGAGATAACCCGCTTTCGCGAGAACGAGATCGCGCTGATTGCGATCGCGGCCCTGGCCGGTCTTGCCATTGGCGCTATCGTCGCAATCATCGACGGGGCGGTTGTTTGGCTGCACCATGTCATCTTCGGTGTGCCGCTCGATGCTCATGTGAGCGCCGGAACGGAAATCCCAGCCTTGGTTAGGTTCCTTGCGCCGGCGGTTGGCGGCCTTTTGGTCGGTTTGATTGCCGTGGCCATCCGCCGTTTCCGCCCGCGCGAAATCGTCGACGCGATTGAGGCCAACGCGCTCTATGGCGGCCGCATGTCCCTGCGCGACAGCATCAATCTCGCGCTCTTGACCATTATCGCCGTCGGCTTTGGAGGAAGCGCGGGCCTGGAGGCCGCCTATACCCAGGTCGGATCAGGGTTCGCTTCGAAAATCGGACAAAACATCCGCCTCAGACGGCAGGACCTGCGCCTCCTGGTCGGCTGCGGGTCGGCGGCTGCCATCGCGGCTGCCTTCAACAGCCCGTTGACCGGGGCGTTCTATGCTTTCGAGCTGGTGATCGGCAGCTACACGCTCCAATCCCTTGCCCCCGTCGCGTCCGCCGCCCTGTGCGGCAATCTCGCGATCAACGCGATCTCGAATGGCAAACCGATGTTCGTGCTGCCCCCCGCCATGGCGGTCGGCAGTCACGACTATCTGCTCTTTATCATTCTCGGCTTTGGCGCGGCGGGAATCTCCATCGCCACCATGCGGACCGTCACGCTTATCGAGAACACTCTCCGCGAGCACAAGGTGTCGCGCATCTGGAGGCCGGTTCTGGGCGGCGCGGGGGTTGGCGCCATCGCGCTGTTCTATCCTGAGGTTCTTGGGAGCGGGCACGGCGCGATTTCATACCAGCTCGAGGGAGGCTTCGAGTTTCAGGCGCTGGCGGCTCTGCTGCTTGCAAAGATCGCGGCTTCGGCGCTCACGGTGGGGTCGGGTATGCGCGGCGGCCTTTTCAGCTCCTCCCTGTTCTTGGGGGCGATCTTCGGCGGGGCGGTCGCGGCGGGGCTGCAGGCCATCGCTCCCGGACTGCCGGTCAATCCTCTGGCCTATGCGTTAGTCGGGATGGGAGCGGTTGCAGGCGGCGTTGTCGGCGCTCCCCTGACGATGACGCTGCTCGTTCTTGAAACGACGGGAAACTTCTCGCTGACCATGGGGGTCATGGCGAGCGTCATCGCCTGCTCGGTCGTGGTGCGCCAGGGCTTCGGGTATTCGTTCGCGACCTGGAGGTTCCATGTGAGGGGGTTGCGCATCCAGGGCGCCCATGACGTTGGCTGGATCGCGGATCTGACGGTCGGAAAGCTTATGCGCAAAGACGTCCATCTGGTGCCGGCGTCTGAGACGGTCGCCGAGCTTCGCGAGCATTTCCCGCTCGGCGGCCCGAAATACGCCTTCGTTTTGAATGACCGGGGCGGGTATATCGGCATGATCGAAACCGTCGAGGCCCATTCGTCGACCTACGACGAGGTGGCCGACGCCACCGCAGCCGAAGCACTGATTCACGAAGAGCCGCATGTCCTTACGGCTCAGGAGAACATCCATTCCGCGATCCAGATGTTCACGAAAACGGCTTCTGAGGTTTTGCCCGTTCTCGACAGCATCAAGTCGGGTCGCGTCGTCGGAATGGTCAGCGAGGCTTATGTGCTGCGCCGGTACAGCCAGGAGCTTGAGAAGCGCAGACCCGAAGAGGCCAATGGGGGTGTTTTCAGCCCCGAGGCTGTTTAGCATCGGCACGCGGTCCGCCACTGCATGCGCCAGTGACTTGGATGTGACCGTCAATCTTTCCCGTTGGCGGCGCCAACCACTTCAAAAGTCCGCGACGCGCCCCAATAAATACGGCGCTGAGATCGCGAAGAGGTTGGCCGATGACAGAGCGTGTTGAGAAGAGCGATGCGGAATGGCGGGCGAAGTTGACGCCGGAGCAATACAAGGTCACGCGCCAGCATGGGACCGAGCGCGCAGGCACCAGCCCCCTCAACAACGAAAAGCGCGAGGGGACTTTCACCTGCGTGTGCTGCGGCGCTCCTCTTTTCGCATCCGATGCCAAATTCGAGTCCGGCACCGGCTGGCCGAGTTTCTACAAGCCGATGAGCGATGACGCCGTGAGCGAGCACAAGGACCGTTCATTCCTGATGCACCGGACGGAGGTGCGCTGCGCGCAATGCGATGCTCATTTAGGGCACGTCTTCCCGGATGGGCCGCATCCCACGGGCCAGCGCTACTGCATGAATGGCGTCGCGCTCAACTTCAAGCCGGGCAAAGAGGAGACCGGGGGAGGCACCTGAGAAGAAGGCGACCGGATAATGCCCGGCCGGTCTTAGCTGTTACGCTTTCTTGGCGCCCGGCCTTGCCTTCAACGCATCTGCGCAGGCTTGATCGATCTCGCTGGCATGGCTTTCCAGGCACTTTGCGATCGCGCCGTGTTCTTTTGTTGCGTCTGCGCAGAACTTCGCGACATCAGCTTTGCACTTTGCCTGGATATTCTTTCTTGCTTCTTTTCCGGCCTCGATCGCGGCCGTGCAATCGGGCGAAAGTTCTGAGACGTGCTCCTTCATGCATGGCCCCAACTTTCCATCGCCGGGTTTGAGGTCGGGGCAAAACTTATCGCGGTCGCTTTTGCAGGCTTTTCCGGGGCCTGGCATGTCCTGCGCCTGAAGCGCGGGGGCGGCAATGGCGAGAGCGGCGATAATGCCTGCATAAAGCGCAATTTTCATTCGAGGCTCCTTTTTGAAATACGCTTTGCCGGTTAGGCCTGTATTCCGGGCTTCTTAAGGCTCGATCGGAGTTTTGAAACGGAGAATTGTATCAAACGGTGCCGGCTTCGAACGACGGCTCATTTCCTTACGAAAACAATGCGATCCACCAAACCCAGCCACTAGCGGAGCGCGCGGGAGCGACAAGAGGAAACGGGGCAATCGTGATCAGAAAGCGTTGGCCCTTAACGGTTTTTAATCGCGTTTTCGTTTCCAATCAAATGTCGTGGTGCAGCCGTATTAACGCTGATCGATCTGAACCTTGCATGGGCCTTGCTCTGTTGACGCACATCAAATCATAGCTTGAGGCTCATGATATATACATAGGCCTAGGTGAGGATATTCATTCGAATTAGAAAGAAGAACTATGAATGACGCCAACAAGGTCAGCCGCCGCGTCGTGTTGCGCGGGGCGGTTGCTGCGGCAGGGGCCGTGCCTGTCTTGCTTTCGGGGATAGGGACAGCTTATGCAAAGGTCCCAAAAAAATCCGTCTCTTACCGGGAAACCCCAAACGCTGGAAACTCCTGCTCCATCTGCGGCAATTTCGTTGCTCCCTCCTCATGCACGCTTGTCGAGGGCGCGATCAATCCGGACGGCTGGTGCGGCCTCTTCAAGGCAAAGGGATAGAACTGAATTCCTGCCGGAACTTCCCGAGCGTTCACTCATAGTCAAATCATCCTGAAGTAACGGAAAGTTGATCGATCCGTCCGACGCATAGCGGGACGCTGCCGCATCCAGGTTTGCATCCCTGTGAATTCTTTTTCGGAGGGATGAACTGTATAAAATTGTATTGTCGATGTGTTTTTAACTTATCCACAAGTACTTTTAGCAAATGGCGAACATTCAACTGAACGTTTTGGGCTCTGGCTGCAGGCCTCGCTTGGTTCGACTTTAATCTTCAGCGTGAGTTCTTTCGCTTCGCGCCATAAACTGCCATATCAGGGGGGTTAAAAGAAATTTAATTCTATCTTAAGCGCAAGTGTTGTGCTATAGTTCGCTGGTCTAGGTAGGACTTCACTCCAAGGAGACCGTGTTAATGAATAAAGATAAAAAGGTATCGCGCCGCGTTGTATTGCGGGGAGCTGTGGTTGCAGCAGGCGCCGTGCCGATTTTGCTGTCGGGGATAACGGCGGCGGAAGCTAAGGTTAAGCAGAAGGACGTTCACTATCAGCAGGAGCCCAAAGAGGGGCAGCAGTGTTCGAAATGCGCCAACTTCGAGGCCCCCAACGCCTGCAAGCTTGTTGAAGGCGAAATCAATCCGAACGGTTATTGCCAGCTATTCAAGGCCATCAAGAAAGACTAGGCTGTTTCTAAGCATTGGAAGCGCCTCACAGCGGACCCTCGGAGGGTGCCTGTGTGGCGTTTTTTTATTTTACAAGACCGTAAAGTGTTTTTCCCCAGGCTATGCAATTCCGCCCCCACGTTATGAACAGAATGACCACAAGATGTTGGGTCGCTCTGGGCAATCAACACAAAGATTGGTGCTGTTGCGCGGTTGTGACAGCCTTCCCGGCTCGAATCGTCTAATGTCCCTTCATGCCGCCAGCGGGGGCGTCCTTCCAGGAGGACGCGGCGGCAGCTTTCCCGCCCGCTTTTCAGAGGAAAAATCTAGCACTGTAAACAGTTTTGCGCGTCCGCTCTGGATGCGTTTGCGGCTGCCTGCTTGTCTCTCGGTGGCCACAGAATTGGGCAGCGCTTTTGAGCTGTTGTCTCTTGTTAATCGAGTCTTGATTTTCGTGAGCGCTTTCGGGTGAAACCACAGGTGAGCCGAGGAAAGTGGAGTGAGTTTTGTTTGTTGCGTCTGAGTTTGGGGCAACTAAGGCGGTTTGCTCGCCTGCAACAGAGAGAACTCCATGCGGATCGAACGGCGCTTCACAAAGAGTGGTCAGTCTCCTTATGCGGACATCGCTTTCAGGCGGGCGACAAGCGAGCTGAAAAACCCTGACGGCAAGGTCGTTTTCGAGCTTGACGGCTTTCTTGTGCCCGAACAGTGGAGCCAGGTCGCCGCTGATATTCTCGCGCAGAAGTACTTTCGGAAAGCGGGTGTACCGGCCCGGCTGAAGCGTTTCGAGGAAAACCGGGTGCCGTCGTGGCTCTGGCGATCGGTCCCCGACGAACAGGCGCTCGCCGGACTCCACGAAGCATCGCGTTATGTCCCGGAGAATGATGCGCGCCAGGTATTCGACCGCATGGCGGGCGCTTGGACCTATTGGGGTTGGAAGGGCGGCTATTTCACCAGCGAAGAGGACGCCCGCACCTTCCACGACGAGCTTTGCTACATGCTCGCGATGCAGATGGCCGCTCCGAACAGCCCGCAATGGTTCAATACGGGCCTGCATTGGGCCTACGGCATCGATGGGCCGGGGCAGGGGCATTACTACGTGGATTTCGAGACCGGCGAACTGGTCCGCTCGACCAGCGCGTATGAGCATCCGCAGCCGCACGCCTGCTTCATCCAATCCGTCCAGGACGACCTCGTGAACGAGAACGGCATCATGGATCTCTGGGTCCGCGAGGCGCGCCTTTTCAAATATGGCTCCGGCACAGGCTCGAACTTCTCAAGGGTTCGCGGCGAGGGTGAGAAGCTGTCGGGCGGCGGCAAGTCGTCCGGCCTCATGAGCTTTCTCAAGATCGGCGACCGCGCGGCGGGCGCGATCAAGTCCGGCGGCACCACGCGGCGCGCGGCCAAGATGGTCATCGTCGATGTCGACCACCCCGACATCGAGGCTTTCATCAACTGGAAGGTCCTGGAAGAGCAGAAGGTTGCCGCACTGGTGGCAGGCTCTAAGGCATGCGCGAAGCACCTGACCGCCATCATGAAGGCGTGTGTGAATTGCGAGGGCGAGGGTGCTGATTGCTTCGACCCTACGAAAAATGTAGCGCTGAAACGCGAGATCAAGGCTGCGCGCAGGGCCTTTGTGCCGGACAGCTACATCCAGCGCGTGATCCAGTTCGCGCGCCAGGGCTTCAAGTCCATCGAGTTCCCGAGCTTCGACACGGATTGGGAGGGCGAGGCCTATCGCACCGTTGGCGGCCAGAACTCCAACAACACCGTCCGCGTTGAGGATGGTTTCCTTCGCGCCGTCGAAAACGATGGCGAGTGGGCGCTAAAGGCCCGTTCCGTCGAGAAAGTTACAAAGCGCGTGAAAGCGCGGGCTCTTATGGATCAGATCGCTGAGGCGGCCTGGGCCAGTGCCGACCCCGGAATCCAGTTCCACACCACTATCAACGACTGGCACACCTGCCCGGCCAGCGGGCCGATCCGGGCCTCCAACCCGTGCTCGGAATACATGTTCCTCGATGATACGGCCTGCAATCTGGCTTCATTGAATCTCTTGAGCTTTCGACCGAAAGGCGGCAGCAGCGAGGCTGGGATCGTCGACGTCAAAGCCTTTGCACACGCATGCCGGCTCTGGACGCTGGTGCTGGAAATCTCGGTAACGATGGCGCAGTTTCCATCGAAGGAGATTGCGCAACTCTCCTATGAGTACCGCACGCTCGGCCTTGGCTTTGCGAATCTCGGCGGGCTCCTGATGGTATCCGGGCTTGGCTACGACTTCGAAGAAGGACGCGCGCTGACGGCAGCGGTTTCGGCGCTCATGACGGGTGTGTCCTATGCCACCTCGGCGGAAATGGCGAAGGAACTTGGCGCCTTCTCAGGCTATGGCCCGAACGCGACCGCCATGCTTCGCGTGATGCGCAATCATCGCCGCGCCGCCTACGGCCGCACAAACGGCTATGAGCAGCTATCAACCAACCCCGTACCGCTCCAGGACGGCGTTTGCCCGCAGGCCGATCTCGTCGCTACTGCCCGTGATGTCTGGGATGAGGTGATCTCGCTCGGTCAGGCTCATGGCTTCCGTAACGCGCAAGTCTCGGTGATCGCACCCACCGGCACCATTGGCTTAGTGATGGACTGCGATACGACCGGCATCGAGCCCGATTTTGCGCTCGTGAAGTTCAAGAAGCTGGCGGGCGGCGGCTACTTCAAGATCATCAACCGGGCGGTTCCGGAAGCCCTGCGCACGCTGGGCTATAGCGAAAGCGTAATTTCATCGATCATTACCTATGCCGTTGGTCGCGGCACGCTCACCGATGCCCCGCACATCAATCACAAGTCGCTCAAGGCGAAGGGCTTCACCGCGGAGAAAATAGCCGCTGTCGAAGCGGGCCTCGCCAGCGCCTTCGATATCAAGTTCGTCTTCAACAAATGGAACCTGGGCGAGGACTTCTGCACCGGCGTTCTGAAGCTGACTGCGGACCAGATGAACGCGTCTGGCTTCGACCTTCTCACCGCTCTCGGCTTTTCCAAGGCTGAGATCGAATCGGCGAACGAGTATGTCTGTGGGACGATGACGCTCGAAGGGGCGCCCGGTCTCAAGCCTGAACATCTCCCGGTGTTCGATTGCGCCAGCCCTTGCGGCAAACGCGGAAAGCGCGCGCTCTCCTGGCAAAGCCACATCCACATGCTGGCGGCGGCGCAGCCCTTCATCTCCGGCGCGATCTCGAAAACGATCAATATGCCAAACGCGGCGACCATTGCCGATTGCCGCGAAGCCTACATGCTGTCCTGGAAGCTCGCGCTGAAAGCGAACGCTCTTTATCGCGACGGCTCGAAGCTTTCGCAGCCGCTGTCCGCGCAACTCATTGCTGATGGCGATGACGATCAGGACGATATGGCGGAAGCCTTGGCGGCGGCTCCGCAAGGCAGGCGCGCTCAGATCGTGGCCGAGCGCATCGTGGAGCGCATCATCGAGCGCGTGCGTCTCAAGACTGAGCGCGACAAGCTTCCGAACCGCCGCAAAGGCTACACGCAGAAGGCGGTGGTTGGCGGCCACAAGGTCTACTTGCGCACCGGCGAGTTCGAGGACGGACGCCTCGGCGAAATCTTCATCGACATGCATAAGGAAGGCGCGGCCTTCCGAAGCTTGATGAACAACTTCGCCATCGCCATCAGCCTTGGCCTGCAATACGGCGTGCCGCTCGAGGAATATGTCGAAGCGTTCACCTTCACGCGCTTTGAACCGGCTGGCTATGTGCAGGGCAACGAGGCGATCAAGAACGCAACCTCGATCCTCGACTATATCTTCCGCGAACTGGCCGTCTCCTATCTGGGCCGCAACGACCTCGCCCATGTCGATCCGTCCGAAATCGGTGCAACAGTAATGGGCGGCGGCGTAGCAGACGACAGGCCGGGGCAGAAGGCTTCGGCGCCGGTCATTTATGCGGATCGCTTCGTCAGCAAGGGCCTCACACGCGGGCTTCACCACAAAGTTGTCATAGTTCAAGATCAACCTAAAGCAGAACGAATCAGTAGCGCCGGTTCTTATGAAACACATGGCGCGCTGGCATATGCCCTGCGTCCGGATCCTGAGCATAGTCCGGTAGGGTCTCCCGAAGTAAACGCGCGCGATGGGTCGAGTGCCGCGTTGTCCGCTTCCCATCTCACAGTGTCGCAAGGAGCCAGGCCAGGTAAGGCCGATCTCCTCGCGGAGGCGCGCGCGAAAGGTTACGAGGGCGAAGCCTGCGGGACTTGCGGGAACTTCACTCTCGTTCGCAACGGAACTTGTCTGAAGTGCGATACCTGCGGCGGCACAACGGGTTGTTCATGATCTGACCGCTGCCCGGTTCGGGGTTCTGCGCGCCTCCTCCTGCGCGGGACCCCAGCATCGCCTTCGACGCACGAAGGGGATGAGACGACATGGCGCTTTGGACACTCAATCCGCCTCAACAGCACGATATCTATACCGTTGTTTATTTCCTGAGGGATGCGCTGAGCTCCGCTCTCGACGATGCATTCTTTTTTGAAAGGACCGCGTTCCCGAAGGCCGATGTGAAGGGCGCCGGCCACGCTGAAATCGCCGCAAAGCTTGGCCGTTTCCGCGACGGGTGCAAGACCTTCCAGGAGCGTGAAGCGCTCATGCTGATGAAGCTTTCCCGCGCCCGGATCTGGGCTGCTGAGCTGAGAAAGATTGCGCCCGAAGTTCAGCACGATGTCGACCAGTTTGTTGACGCGACCGAAGCCTGCGAGGAGCTGCGCCGCGAGTTTGTCCGGGACGCGCAGCGCATGTTCCACGGGGGCGGCTTGCTCTCTAGGTTTCTGGCGCGGCGGAAGCCGGAGGCGGAGCAGGACCAAAGCCATTGCGCGCATGATGGCAGCTATCGTGTAGGCGGGCGAACGGAGCTTTTCGAACTGCGCGCCGCTTGCGAAGTTTTCCTCGCGCAGATAAACGACGGCTTCTTCCCGCCAAGCCATCCGGAAAACGAGGTGCTGACGCAACCGCTGGCCGCCTATCTGGAAGCGCCGCAGGAGCCCGCCCCGCCCGTCGTTCAAGACGCCGTGCATTAGGGGTTCAATCGGACGCGGGCGGCATGGTCCATTTTGTGTGCATCCTGCAAACGGCGGCATCTGACGCTTTCGTCCGTATTCCTTCTTCTGAAAGATCTTCAGCGAAATCGCCTTGACGGCAAGTTAACGTAGCTTAAGCCGTTGATAAATCTGGTAAAAATTACAGAACTGGCCGCCATCGCCGCTGCCTGCGCCGTGCAGTTCCGGCCCCTCGTAAGGGTTAATTCGCGATCCTGAAACATATTTAACGGACTTTTGCTCGTCCCAGTAAATGGGAAAATTCCGGCATTAAGTTCTATTTAATGGGTAATTTGTTTACAATAAAAACTACAGCAATTTCAGGGGCTTATGGTATCCGCCCTTTGTCCAGTCGTAGGCGCGGCATTCCACCGTTTCGCGCCGCATAAAGAATTTTTTTACCAACACACGGTGGGAAGTAATTCAGGCGCGCTTCTGTTAACCACATAAATATGAAGGCTCGCCGCAGTGAACGAAATGTTTATAAAAGCGCGCGTGGCGAGCGTCGTCCACGATGGCGATGGCTGGTTTGACGATGGCTTCCTAACGCATCCCGCCTTGCGCGTCGCGCCCGAAATGCACCTCGGCGCGGTCCCAGCCGTAAAAATTGCGTCGCAACCAGTTCCGATTTTGCGCCTGTTACAGAAATTATTTGGTGAGAGTCCTGGAGCGGGAGGAAAGAAGGCTCCAGGCTTAGACAGAGTCATGGCCGCCCTTGAGGCGGCCATCCAGGACAGGTTATCGGCGATTATCATGGATGGCCGGGTCAAGCCCGGCCATGACCATCTGGCCAAGCGAACTTCGCTTATCTGGCCAACGTCCTGATGAAGAAAGGTCAGAACATCGGCTATCAGGGCTACATGCTGATCTTTCCCGGGACGGGCAGGGGATAGTCGTCATGTCCGGCTCCGACAACGGCACAACGCTGGCCACTGCGCTCCTCCGGCGTGCCGCCGGCATCTATCATTGGCCGCCGCTTGGAGAGTTGGCGGATTGAACTCCAGCATCTCTGCTGGTTGTTCGAAGTTCAAACGCTGCGACGGCTTGATCGATCCCGGCTCAACTAACTCGGCAGGGAAATTGAGACCTATTTCGCAGCGTCACCACACACCGGAAAAGATCTGGAAAAAAGATAGGCGGTGAGCGATAGTTCCGAGGTAAGCTCAAGGCCCCGAACAGCAATTTTATAGGTTTCCGGAGTGATGAGTAGGGTTTTGACCGCGCCATCCGCGGGAAACACTCGCGCGAGGACGCTCTTGCGAAGGGTCCGCCGGATGTGACCAACATTGCCCTTAATAGCTCCTTCGTTCCAACTGTTTCCCACAAGCCGCATGGCGGCCAGACCGCACTTACGATCGGCGCTATCGGCGTTGTTTTGGGTAACATCGGAACATCGCCGCTCTATGCGGTCGATCAGATCTTCTACGGCCCGGCGCACATCGCACCATCCGCGGACAATGTTCTCGGCTGTATCTCGCTCGTGATATGGGCGCTCACGCTGATCGTGAGTTTGAAATACGCGGTCTTCATCCTGCGTGCGGACAATGACGGGGAAGGCGGCGTCTTCGCGCTTTACAGCCTTCTGCACAATTACAGGGAAGAAGTAGCGTATCTGCCGCTGCTGCTTGCCGGACTCATGCTCGGCGCGGGCTTCCTGTTCGGGGATGGCATCATCTCCCCTGCAATCAGCGTGCTGGCGGCGGTGGAAGGTCTTGAAGTCGCGACGCCTATGTTCAGCGGGTTCGTCATCCCAATAACTGTCGTCATTCTCGGGCTCCTGTTCGCCGTGCAGCACAGAGGCACATCGGGCGTGGGGAAGATCTTCGGGCCTGTGCTCATCATCTGGTTCATTGTCCTCGCGGCGCTGGGCGTCCGGCAAATCCTGCAGCATCCTGAGATCCTCAGGGCCTTCAATCCCGCTTACGGCTTCGCCTTTCTGCAGGAGACGAAAGCTCATAGTGTCCTCATAACCATCGGTGCGCTTATGCTCGTCGTGACAGGCGGCGAAGCCATGTACGCGGACCTCGGGCATTTCGGCGCGCGCCCCATTCGGGTGGGTTGGTTCGCCATCGCGTTTCCGGCGCTCATGCTCAATTATCTCGGGCAAGGCGCGCTCATGCTCGATCATCCGCCGGTCCATGACGGCGAGCTTTTCTACAGCATGGCGCCGCGCGAATTCCTTTATCCGATGGTGGCGCTTGCCACTGCCGCTACCGTCATAGCCTCGCAGGGCCTTATTTCTGGATCATTTTCCCTTGTCTCGCAGGCGATCGCCCTCGGCCTGTTTCCGCGCCTGCGTATCATCCATACTCACGACGGCCACGAGGGCCAAATCTACATCCCCTTTGTGAACTGGGCGCTTTTCGCGGGTTGCACGGCGTTGGTGCTCGGCTTCCGCTCCACGGAAGCCCTGGCGGCGCTTTATGGTCTTGCGGTGTCGGGCGTAATGGTCGTCACATCCGCCGCCATGATCCCCGTCGGTATGCGTTATTGGGGATGGAGTGCGTTAGCGAGCGGCGGCCTGTTTGGCTTCTTCACGCTCATCAACGTCACGTTCTGCATCGCGAGCTGTCTGAAGCTTCTGGAAGGCGGATACATCCCCTTGGGCGTCGGCCTTGTGATTTTCTCTGTGATGCTCACTTGGCGCTGGGGCCGAAGGGCAACCTTCGCGGCTTACAGGGCCAAACATACCATGAGCATGCGCAAGCTGGTCGAACTCCACAAAAGCGAACCGGCTTACATGGAGCGCATCGGGCTCTTGGTGACGCCGAAGCACCTCACGTCGCTGAACGATAAATCGCCGGCCTTGCTGCAGCTTATGTATGACCGTTACGGGATATTGCCGCGGCACCTGATTTTCGTGCAGGTCGTCCACCGCAAGGTGCCATACATCCACGATGGCAGGTACCAGATCACCGTTTTTCACAAGGACCAGCACTCGAGCATCATCGCGGTGAGCTTGCAATTCGGCTTCATGGAGGAGTTGAACGTCGAAGCTGTGCTCGAAGACATGGTCAGGCATCACGAAATCAACTTGCCGACGGCCATGCACCGCTGGACCGTCCATGTTACGGTAGAAAAGCTGCTGCCCGCTCGAAGGATGAGCACGCTCAGCCATCTCC
The DNA here is from genome assembly GCA_963829495.1 of uncultured Alphaproteobacteria bacterium. GTDB lineage: Bacteria > Pseudomonadota > Alphaproteobacteria > Rhizobiales > Rhodomicrobiaceae > Rhodomicrobium. The sequence goes on along the minus strand of CAWHIT010000008.1, from coordinate 113,438 downwards.
GTCTAAGGCTGTTTTCGATCCTGCGTCAAATTTCACAACCGGCTCATTATTTCTATGGGCTCGGCGACAACGTTCAGCTGTCAGCAGAGATCATGCCGGTGCGTCTGAAGTAAGCGATGCTTTATGACTTACTCCAGATAATTGAGATAGGCCGCGACGGCCTCCATCTGCTCTTTGGTCAATGCGTGCGCAACCGGCTGCATGATGGCTGATGTATCCTGTTTTGCCGGATTCTGGCCCCGCTCTGTGCCCCAGTTCACCAATTTATTCATGATGTAGTCCTGAAGCTGTCCCGCCAAACGAGGAAAAGGCCCGTTGCCTTTGGCCTCCGGGCCGTGACAGAAAGCGCAGGGCGGAACAGCTGCATCGGGAACCCCGGCGTTATAAATCTTATTTCCGGCGGCCACGAGTTCCTTGTGAAGCTCCCCCGATGGGTTTGGGATTGAGCTCTTTAAAATGCTCGGCAAGAGCCCTTTGCATCGCCGGACTGAGGAGCTGCGCCACATTTCCCATAATAGGATGCACGCGCCGGCGCTCGATAAAGGCTCGCAACTGATTCACGAAGTATTCGACCTGTTGCCCCGCGAGGCGCGGTATGGGCGGCTCTCCGTGAATGCCCTGTCCTGATGGCTGGTGGCAGATTTGGCAATATTCTATCTTGGCCTGGAGATCCGGCGCGGAAGGGGGGACCGCGAGTTCCAGAGTTGCGAGCTGGATGGCGTTAGCTTGGACGTTTTGGGCGGGCTCATTAACGCGGGGAAAAACTTTGCCTGTCTCAGGCGCCGCGAAACCAGGGCGCGCCAAGGTCAATCCGCAGATCAAGCTAAATAAGGCTACTGCGGGCCATACTGAAAATTTCACAGGGCGCATAACATTTCTCCAAAAATGTCTCCGCCTCGAAATTCGATGGCCCAAGGTTCTGTTTTTTGATTGAGGACAGGTCTTCTCTCTTCAGGGGCCTACCAAAAAACCCTGGCCCATTCAACCCCTGCGCCCGCAATGTCCATCGGCAAGTCTTAGGAAAACCCGTCGACGTGACACGCAGACCGAGCTGGGGGCTCTAATGAAGAAGGGTCAAAAAAAATGGCGGCATCAACGCCGCCATCTCCAAGGTAGGGCAAGCTGCTGGGGAAAGCAGCCAGATAAAAATGGGAATGCGCTTTAGCGGAGAGAGCCTCTGCTACCCGCATGGGCGGTAACCGGCTGCTGAAAGCCGCCTTCGCAGATAATTTTATAGGTAATATCCCAGCTCTTCGCCATCGGGTCATCTGCAGAGGGTTGGAATTCCTGAATGTATTTTGCACCGGGGTCCGAATGGATGAATCGCACCACCTTGCCAGCCTGATTGATCTCGCCGCAGGTAAACGAGACCTGGTCGAACCGGACCTCATGGCTCGAAGCAACGGTGTCGGCGGCCATCGCTGGAATTGTGGAAAGCGCTAAAATCGCGAGAGAGTGCTTGAACATTGGATACCTCCTGGCCGTCTGGATCGAGCGTCGGCGTCTGACTTAAATCAAACTGAATGTTGACTTAAATCAATATTAATGCCTGTAGCGTTTGAGCCAAGTCACGTTCTCGTGTTCGAAGCGCTAAACTCGGGTCCCATCGGGACCGGCTGTCGTTCTCTCACAGCGGATTCCGCGTACGGCTTAAGTCAAACTGAAGGCCGACTTTAGTAAAAGTTAAGAACGAGCGCCTTCCATGAAATTGATCTTTTTGTGATAATGGGAGTTAACGCCGGACAGACCTTCGTTCTGACGCTCAAGGCGAAATCGAGCACTCAGTAATACAAAAAGGTTAGAAAGTAATGGGCAGACGGCCGCTTGGCTCGTTTCTCGTGATGCTGGTTGCGGCCAGCGTTCTTACAGCTCTGCCTTTGCCGCGGCATGCCGTAGCGGCGGTCGCCGAAAAAAAATTCGAACTTCTCAGAGATGCGCTCGATCAGGTGCGCGCCAAGTATGTAGTAAAGCCCGACGATTCGAAACTCCTCGAAGACGCAATCAAGGGAGTGCTGACGGGGCTGGAGACGCGTGGCGGTCTCGTACCTTCGCCCTCGCCGCAGCATGCCGTAGCGGCAGATGCCGACAAGACCTTCGAACTTTTTGAGGCCGTACTCAGGCAGGTGCGCGCCAAATATGCCGTTAAGTCCGATGACTCGAAACTCCTCGAAGACGCACTTAAGGGCTTGGTGACGGGACTCGACCCGCATTGCAGCTACCTCACGCCGAAGGAAGTCGAAGAAGAGCTGAATGAGATGCGCGGCGGTTCCACCGAGCTTGGCGGTCTTGGCATCGACGTGAAGATGGAGAGCGGCGGTGCGAAGGTCATTGAGGCCCTCGACAACATGCCCGCGGACCGGGCCGGAGTGCTTGCGGGCGACACCATAACCGCCATCGACGGAAAACCCCTTAAAGGCCTCACGATGAGCGCCGCTGGGGATCGGATGCGCGGGCCGGTTGGGTCGAACGCCACGCTGACGCTCACTCGAAACGGCCTTATCAAGCCAGTGACCGTCAAGGTCACCCGCGACATCATCCGTTTTGATCCCGTGCACTACAGTGTCGAAGGCGATGTCGGCTGGATCAAGATCAGGTCATTCGAAAACAGATATACAGCCGATCATGTCCGCTGGGCGGTGCAGGACATCAAGAAAGTGCTCGGTTCCAAGGTTTCCGGCTACGTCCTTGATCTCAGGAACAACCCGGGCGGCCTTCTGGATCAGGCTATCGCGGTAGCGGACGCTTTTCTCGACAGCGGCGCTATCGTCATAACAAAGGGCCGTAACAGCGCCGATATCCATAGCGCCGATGCGAAACCCGGAGACATCACGGATGGAAAGTCGCTCGTCGTGCTGATCAACGGCGGATCGGCTTCGGCTTCGGAAGTCGTGGCGGGTGCGTTGCAGGACCATAACAGGGCGACCCTCCTCGGCACCCGGTCGTATGGAAAAGGCTCGGTTCAGACCTTGATCCCGCTTGTGAACAAGGGGGCGCTTCGCTTGACAACCGCGAGGTATTTCACGCCCTCCGGCCGCTCCATCCAGGCGGTTGGCATAGAGCCGGATTACGATCTCAAGCCCGAGATTCCGCAGAACGTTAAATTAGTGCTCGCAGCAATGCCGCTCGAATCCGAGGCGCAACTGAGTGGCCATCTGAAGAATGACGGCGCCCGGGAGATGACCGGCAGCAGTACGTACGTGCCGAAAGAAAAAGAGATGGACGACCAGCTCAATGCGGCCATCGCGCTTATTCATGCTCTGCTCCCGGACACGGAGCAGAGTTCAGGTGGCGGCTCATCCCGCAGCTGATGTGCTTGCTTCGGGGCGCGCCGCTCGAGTGCGCCAAGAAGTTTTCAATCCAGCTTTTTGGATTCGATTTATTCCCTTCATCTCCTGCGCGGTCGCTTCCGCGATAACGCTCGGCTCAGCTTCCGCGCAATCGAAGTTCTACATCGCCTCTGAGCAGGAGATTGCCGGGCGGCCCGGAATCATCATCCGGCAGGAACCAATGCGCGGTGCGCCGCTGGGCGCGAAGGCCTTCCGCGTACTCTACCGCTCAACGGGACTGAAGGGCGAACCCATCGCCGTATCCGGCGTTGCCATTGTTCCGCCCGGTCCAGCTCCCGCTGGCGGCAGACCCATCGTCGCCTGGGCTCATCCAACCACTGGAATCGTTCCCCGCTGCGCGCCTTCGCTTGCACTTTTCGGTTTTCAGCAAATCCAGGGACTGCGGGAGATGGTCCGGCGCGGTTATATCGTAGCCGCGACCGATTATCCGGGTTTGGGCACGCCGGGGCCGCATCCTTATCTTGTCGGCGCAAGCGAAGGCCGCGCCGTGCTTGATTCCTTGCGCGCGGCGCGCGAGCTTCCCGGAGCAGCGGCTTCATCGCGGGTTGGCATCTGGGGACATTCGCAGGGAGGACAAGCGGCGCTTTACGCCGCTTCGCTCGCCAAGGAGTATGCCCCCGAACTCGAGCTTGCCGGCGTTGCCGTGGCAGCGCCAGCCACGGATCTCGGCACCCTTATGCGCGACGACCTGCCAACGCCCGGCGGGAAAAATCTGCTCGCCATGACCTTGTGGTCCTGGTCGCGGGTGTTCGATATCTCGCTCGAAAACGCCGTCGATCCGGCGGCGATGCCCACGATCAATGCTCTGGCGCAGGTTTGCCTTGAATCGCCGATCGATCTTGAACCAAGAAGGCGCGCCGCCGCGGCCTTGCAGAAGCGCTTTCTTCTCGTCAACAATCTGACCGGGCTTGAGCCCTGGCAAACGCTCCTTGCCGAAAACACGATCGGGCCTTTGCCGGTCGCGATCCCCGTCTTCATCGCGCAGGGCTCTGCGGATAAAGTGGTCGATCCTCCTGTCACCCAAGCCTACATAAAGGAGCTCTGCGCGGCGGGCAGCCGCGTGCGCACGCTTGTCCTGCCTGGGGTTGGCCACGGCACCGTCGCAATGAAAAGCGCGTTGACGGCCGTGGAATGGATGTCGAAGCGCTTTGACAGCGCCGCGCCAGCGCCTACCGATTGCCCTGCCATCCACTAATCTGCTTGCCCTTTGGCGAACAGGTGACGTTTGTCTTCACACCGCCCGATTGACGCCCACCGAAAGGTCAGGCCGCTTGTTGAGCGTCTGGTAGACCACGCGATTCAATTTGTTACGATCCCGGATAAGGCTTCGCCTTTCCGGGACGACGGCGGCGGCGATCCGGTGGCGGGTCAGGCAACTCTGCCTAGGGGGCCGGCGCTCTAACCGAAGGCGCGAGACGCGGGCATCTTCCTGGCTCATGAACAGGCCGGAGCGTCAAGGGCGGCTCCGCTCAAGACATGTTGAAGCCGAGTTCAACCTGCGGAGCCAATATACTGAGCATCGTTTTCACCGCAGGTGACCCGACACTCAAAGGATACGCCCCTTGAAGAAACTCCCACTTTTTCTGGCTCTCTTGCTTGGACTCTCGACCACTGCTGCCATTGCGGCCCTGAAGCCGGGCGACGCCGCGCCCGATTTCACGGTGCAAGCCGCACAGGGCGGCAAGGACTTCACATTCTCGCTCGCCGAAGCGCTCAAGAAGGGGCCTGTGGTCCTCTACTTCTATCCCCAATCCTTCACGAGCACCTGCACGGTCGAGGCGCATGAATTCGCCGAGAATATCGAGAACTTCAAAGCGGCGGGAGCAGCCGTGATCGGCCTTTCCAGCGATCCGATCGATGTGCAGCGCGAGTTCTCGGCGAAGGAATGCCGGGACAAATTTCCCGTGGGCGCCGACCCCAAACTTTCAGTCATCGAAGCCTATGACGCAGCCTACATCATACCGGGTTATGCCGACCGCATTTCCTACGTGATTTCGCCCGAGGGAAAGATTATCCACGCCTTCGCGGATTTTGCCGCCGAGGAGCACATCGAGAATGCCCTGGCTGTCGTCAGGAAATGGCATGAGGAGCATAAGCGCTGAGCTTATGGAATTCGGGGGAATTTCATGAAATCTCACATGGAAGCGGATCACCGGCTGCGGCAGCGGCGGCAAGCTATCGCTTGGAGGCTGGTTTCTCATCCTGGCTCTGGTCGGCTCCGGATATGCCCCGAGCGCATTCCGGGAGACGCTCATTGGGACCCCGCGTCCCTAGGAGCGAGTGGGCAACGTTGATTGTGGTGACGGGTCAGTGGATTTAAATATCGTGATCTGATACCTGATCAACGCGAGCGTTACTGGCATTTCAACCGGGGGATGGCATGGCAATTCGATTTTGGATGGCGTATTCCGCCGCGACGGTCCGGCGTTGGAGGCCTCCTGTCATACTAACGTTCGCGGCCATTGCCGCGCTGACGGCGCTGGCCGCCGACGCCGAAGCGAGACAGGCGCGCCCAGCGCCCCCAACGGAGGCGGCGGCGCCGCGCCATGCAGGCGAGCCGATCATGGCAATCGTGTCAATCAAGTCCCAGCAAGTCACTTTCTATGACCAGGACGGATGGATCCTGCGGGCGCCGGTGTCGACCGGCACCAAGGGACGCGAGACGCCAGCCGGCGTCTTTGCCGTCCTGGAGAAGGATGTGGAGCACCATTCCAGCCTTTATGACGATGCCCGGATGCCGCACATGCAGCGCATCACCTGGAACGGCATCGCGCTGCACGGAGGCCCGCTGCCCGGGTATGCGGCCTCGCACGGCTGCGTGCGGATGCCCTTCGACTTTGCGGAGGAGCTGTTTGACAAGACGCGGATCGGGATGCGGGTGATCATCTCGCCGGACGACGCAGCCCCGGCCGAGTTTTCTCACGCGGCGCTGTTCATGCCGAACGCAGAGGCGGTCGCCGCTGCGCCGGTGCGTGCCGAGAAGCTCGCCCGCGAGGCCGCGGAGGTCGCCATGGCGGCTGATGAGACGAAGAAAACCGCCGCGAAATCGGCGCGCGATACGGCATCGCTCAGGGCGTCGCTGCGCAAGCTGGAAATGCTCAAGAGCCGTGCCGACGCCGAACTCGCCTACGCCGAAAAGGCGCTTGCCGCCGCAAGGACGGACAAGGCTAAGGCGCGTGCCGAGGATCTAAGGCTCAAGGCGGCTGCCAGGGCTGCGGAAGCGGGGATCCGGTTCGACACCGCAAGAGCCGATGCGAAATCGAAGATCGACGCCGACACCGGCGCGCAGGACGCCGCCAAGGCGGCCGCGAATAGGATGGCTGACGCCGCAAAGGCGGCGAGCGAGGCGAAGCTCGCGCTCGAGCCAGTCTCGGTCTACATCAGCCGCGCGACGCAGAAGCTCTACGTAAGGCGCAACACGCATAAGCCGTGGCCCGACGGGGGCGAGGTGTTCGATACGACCATTGAGGTTCCGGTCACGATCCGCAATCCCGACAGGCCGATCGGCACGCATGTGTTCACGGCGATGGCGAAGAGCGGCGCGGGCTTGAGATGGTCCGCGGTGACGATCGACAACGGGGACGACGCCAAGAGCGCGCTCGACCGCATCACCATCCCGAAGGATGTGCTCGATCGCATCGCGCCGACTGCTTTGCCGCGATCCTCGATCGTCGTCTCGGACGAGCCGCTGAGCCGCGAGACCAACTTTCGCACCGAGTTCGTCGCAGTGCTGAACAACCAGCCCCAGGGCGGCTTCGTGACACGCCGGCCGACGCCCTCAGTCCCGAGAGGCAACTGGTGGGGCGACGGCGGCTTCGACTTTTTTGGGATCAGTCAAAGGCCGCAAACTCGCGGCGGCCGATACTATCGTCAGGCGCCACAAGGCTGGTGGTGGTAAGACGCGGCGCGCCGCGCGGAGGACGTATGGTTGCTTAGAGCGCGTCCGGAAAAGTGCGAAGCGGTTTTCCGATAAGACGCGCGACAAAACAGAAACTTAGAGCCCGCTTTTGATTCCATCAAAAGCGGATAAGCTCTAGGGTCAGGGGCGGGATTGTGTTGGCCTTCTCGAGGAAGACCGCATTCGGATCTCGAAACGGCCTAGACGTGCATGGGATCGCGAGAAAACCGGCGCGTCGGCTCACGTCTTTAAGGGCAAAAAGCTTCGGTTGTTCGTTGGCCATGTGCCCAAGCTGGTCTACTCCGCTCATCTGGCCAACGGATGCGGCTCGCTCCGCACTACGTCATCCCGGCCAAGCGAAGCGCGAGCCGGGATCGCAAAAAGACTGGCGTTTCAATTTGTTACGATCCCGGATAAGGCTTTGCCTTTCCGGGAAGACGGCGGCAGCAATCCGTTGGCTGGTCCGGCGAACTCTGCTTAGTTCGACGCCGGCGTTGCGGCCGACGGAATTGAGTTGCATACATTTATATCCACACCCGCAGATAGCGAATTCTTTTAAAGGCAGACTGACCTGGCCAAGCCGGAATATCAGCTTGGCTGGGCTCGGACCACGCGCTCTCTACTGCAACACGGCGTCGGATTCGCTAGCCGCCGGGAGGGCGTCGTTGAGGTCCGCAATCTTGTGGGCGATATCGTCAACGACGTCCCACGGGGTGTACTCGATGGAGGTCTTGAGGTCGGTCGGCCCACCGGTCAGAAACATGATGAAGCGGATGAGCTGCCGGTCTCGCCAGGTGTAGCGCTTGTAATCGAGCCGGCCGGGGATGGCCCTCGCGTATGCAGGGGCAAGCTCGTATTGCTTGATGGCTTTGCGAATGTAAACGCTGCCTTCCGGCGTTTCCTTGCCCGGCTTCCGCGAGGTGAGGTTGACCACCAGGAAGACCAGCTTCGGCTTCCTCTGCAGCTTTTGATACGCGGCCAGGAAATCTCTCGCTTCCGGCAGGATCTTTCCGTAGCGGATCGCCGCGACCATGACCACGAGGCCCGCGCTTTCGAGCGTCGCTTGCGGGGGCTGCATCACCCCCAAATCTTTGGGAAGCGTGTCGATCTCACATTCCGCGAGGCGTTCTGCGATTCGTTCCGCGATCCTGCGCGACTGGCCGTCGCGTGTGGCGTAAAAGAGTTCCATTTTCAGGCCTCCGGAGGCGCGGCTTCCGCCTCGGGCAATGAGATTCAGGTGTTTGTCGCCAATACTTTGGTTACCCTAGCCATTGACGACTGGCGCGCCGAAGTCAAGACGCACCGGAAACGTCAGGAAAGAATGTCTTAGGCGATCCACCATAAGTCACCGCGTCTTGGTCCAAATGCTTGCCGGTTGGTATCAGCGATGAATTCCTTTGAACTCACGGAGCACGATCTGGGCGACGTCGCACTGCGCCCGCTGACGGTGGAAAATGCCCAAGTTCTGGGCAAGACGATTGCTGCAATTCCACCCTGGTCCGTCATCGGATTTCCGGCGGAGCGCTTTGTAAGCTGGTTGCAGCGGCGGGAGCCGTCCATGAGGAAATTTGAGGTTCTGGCGGATGCGAAGCTTGCAGGCGTCATCGTTATCCAGGAGCCGTTCCTTCACGGGCCATATTTGAAGCTGATAGCGATTTTTCCCGAATTTCAGGGGCAAAGCCTTGGCCTGCGCCTTCTTGAATGGATGGAAGCGCAGGCACGCCAGATGGAAGCCCGCCAGCTCTGGCTTTGCGTGTCCACCTTCAACACGCGCGCCCGCACCTTTTACGAGCGTTTCGGATTTGAAGCTGTCGCGGTTCTGGACAAGCTCGGCACCGACGCCTCGGACGAACTTCTCATGCGCAAGCGCCTGTTCTATGGCGGTCCCTTGCGCTGAGGCTTATTGCACTTCGAGAACGATGCGGCCCCGGACTTTTCCTTCGAGGATTTGCCGGGCAAGCGCGTCCGCCTCTTTCCAGGAATGGGTTTGCGTGATGGCCGAGAGCTTGCCGCGATCCAGGTCTTTCGCGAGCCGTGACCAAGCCAGCAGGCGCTTCGCTTTCGGGGCCATCACGGAGTCGATGCCGATGAGGGTGACGGCGCGCAGGATGAAGGGCGCAACGGAGGTGGGCAAGTCCATGCCCTGGGCCAAACCGCAAGCGGCTACTGCGCCGCCATACTTTGTCTGTGCGAGGACGTTCGCCAGCGTATGGCTGCCGATGCTGTCGACGGCGCCTGCCCAGCGCTCGCGGCCGAGCGGCTTCCCGGGTCCCGAGAGGTCCTGCCGAGCGATCAGTTCAGAAGCCCCGAGAGCGCGCAGATAGGACTTCTCCTCGGGGCGTCCGGTGGAGGCAATGACGGTGAAACCGAGCTTCGACAAGAGCGAGATGGCCACGCTGCCGACGCCGCCAGCCGCACCGGTAACGACGACAGGCCCGTTCTCCGGCGCGACGCCATGTGCTTCCAGCGCCATGACGGCCAGCATTGCCGTATATCCGGCCGTTCCGATCGCCATGGCGTCCGAGCGCGTCAGCTCTTGCGGAAGAGGCACGAGCCACCCGCCTTTGACGCGCGCATACTGGGAGTAGCCGCCGAGATGGGTTTCGCCCAAGCCCCAGCCATTGAGCACCACCTCATCGCCGGGCTTGAATTCAGGGTTCGAGGAAGCTTCCACAACGCCCGCAAAGTCGATGCCCGGTATCATCGGCCACCGTCTCACCACAGGGGCTTTGCCCGTAATGGCGAGCCCGTCCTTGTAGTTGACCGTGGAGTGCGTCACGCGGACGGTGACGTCGCCCTCCATGAGATCGGTTTCAGAAAGGCGCGTCCAGGCGGCGTTCTGGCCGGCATCGGTTTTTGTCAAGAGAAGCGCTTCGAACTGCTCTGGCATCGCTGAACCTTTCTTCGGGCGGCTGAATAATAAAACAGGCATATTCCCAACACGGGCAAACGGGAAACAGATCCCTCATGCTCTAGCCCAGGGTAGGTTAATCTCGTGCATTGCTATTTCAGATTGGAAATCTATTCTTAGAGACCACAGTTTTTGCTGCGCCGCACAAACGAAAAGATTTGCACAATTGAGTGAAACGCACGATCATTTGTTTAATCCATAGACGAGACGCAGCCAAGTCAGAGGATGCGCGACGATGTCAATTACGAGTGAGCTCAGCAAAATCGCAACTTTCCTGGTCTTCGGGTTCATGGCGGCACTTATTCTTGGAATGCTCTAAGAGGCTTTCCTACCGCCCTGACACAGACCAGGCTCATCGACATCGCCCGCGAGGATCTCCGCTACATGGCGAACCTCAATCGCAGCGCCCTCGCGGGCCGCTTTCCCCGCAATGTTCATCAGACAGCCGAGATCGGCGCCCGTCAGCACCTCCGCCTTGGTCTCAAGGGCGCGGTCAAGCTTCTGGGATGCCATCGCGTTTGAGATTTCCGGGTATTTGATCGAAAACGCGCCGCCGAAACCGCAGCAGACGTCCCGGTCCGTCATTTCGACGAGTTCGATCCCGTCCAGGCTCTTCAGGAGCTTTCGCGGCTGCGAGGCGACGCCCATCTCCCGGATGGAGGAGCAGGAGTCGTGATAGGCGACACGGCGCGGGAAAGACCGTCCGGTAAAGTCCACGCCGAGGTCATCGGCGAGGAAAGCGGTCAACTCCCTGACGCGGCTCGCCAAGCCCGTCGCCCGAGCGTGCCACGACGGCTCTGTTTCGGCATCGAAGAGTTGAGGATAATGCTTGCTCAGCATGCCCGCGCAAGAGCCGGACGGCACGATGACATAAGGGAAGGTCTCGAACGCCGCGATAACCTGTTTGGCGATCTCCTTCGCCGTTTCGCGGTCGCCCGAATTGTAGGCAGGCTGCCCGCAACAGGTCTGCGACACCGGCACGGCAACGCTGCATCCTGCTTCCTCAAGCAGCTTCACGGCGGCGAAGGCAGCAGACGGCCGGAACACATCAATCAGGCAGGTCACGAAGAGAGCAACCTGAACATGACGACCTTCACGCGCCGCGCCTTCCATGACGTCCACCCTTATGACCTTTGAAGACCCAGCCTCGGAAGTCTATCGCCGCGTTGTCAAGCCTCGGCGGGTTCTTCAGTCTTCACGAGAAGGGTTTTTTTTAAAGCCGCTCGCGGAGCAGTGTCCAAATCCAGCCCTTCGTCCCAATACGGAGTGGGGCTGTAGATGCCCGCGAGGAAGTCGACGAATACACGAAGCCTCGCGGGGATATACTGTTTGTCGGGGTAGAGGGCATAGACGGCGACGCCCGGGGCCTCGCGATATTGCGGGAGGATCTGCACAAGCTTTTTCGAGAGAAGCTCGTCGCGGATTTGCCAGGTCGCCCGAAGCGCTATTCCGCACCCGGCAAGCAGTGCCTGATGAACGATTTCGCTGCTGTTGGTTTTGATCTCGCCCGAAAGCTTCAGTGAGGTTAAGCCGTCAGGGCCTTGAAGGCGCCAGGTCGTATTATTTTCGACGAGGATCTTATGCTTCGAGAGGTCCGCGAGCGTTTTGGGCGTCCCGTGCTCTTTCAGATATTCCGGCGTTGCGCAAAAAAGACGGCGGCAGGGCGCAAGTTTCTTCGCGACCAGGCTTAAATCGTCTAATTCGGAAAGGCGGATTGCAACGTCTATTCCCTCGCGGACGATGTCGAGGATATTATCCGTCGCTATGATCTCGATGCTGAGGTCGGGATATTGTTTCAGGAACTTGCCGAGATACGGAGCGATATGCATGCGGCTGAAACCTGTCGGCGCCGTGATCTTCAGCGCCCCGCCTGCACGCTCATGACCAGACGAAACGAACGCCTCGGCCTCCTGCACTGTCGCCAGGATCTGAACGACACGCTCATAGAAGCCGCGCCCCGTTTCCGTGAGTTGAAGCTGTCGCGTCGTGCGGTGAAACAGCCTCGTCCCGAGCCGCGTTTCAAGATGGCTGATTCGTTTGCTCACTACGGCCGGGGAAAGATCGAGTTCACGTCCAGCGGCGGACATGCTGCCTGCCGTGACCACCCTTGCAAATATCTCAAGGTCTGCAATCGAAGTCACAACCCCCTCCTAGCCAAGTTATGTTGTATACAATTCAAGGCGCAAAATGCGCAACCCTGCTATAAGGACCGAGCTTACACCTCTGTCAAGCTCTTCATAGCTACATAACAAAAGATAATGTTCCTGTATCTATATAATCTGTCCCCACGCAACCACAACATCTTGTAGGTAGAGCCCTCAAAGAGAGGAAAAGCTTATGTCCTCGATACAAATGCCCAAACCCGATTCCCTCGTTCTTGGCAGGCGTGAGCAAATCCTGAACGGGCTCTCTCGCGCGCTTCGATCGAATACCGTTATAGGCGATGAAACCGGACTCCGCGCCTTCGAGACGGACGCCCTGACAGCCTATCGGTCCACTCCCCTTGCCGTTGTATTGGCAAGAACAACGGCAGAAGTTAGCCGGATAGTTAAATTTTGCAGTGAAAATAATGTAAGGATTCTTGCCCGAGGGGCGGGCACCTCTCTGTCGGGAGCCGCGCTGCCCGCAGGCGATGCGGTCGTCGTCGGCTTGTCCCGCATGACCCGCGTTCTCGATGTGAATTTCCTCGACCGCACGGCGACCCTGGAGGCCGGCATCACCAATCTCGCCATCTCCGATGCGGTCGCGCATGCCCGGTTCTTCTACGCGCCCGATCCGTCGAGCCAGCTCGCATGCACGATCGGCGGCAACATCGCCATGAATTCCGGCGGCGCGCATTGCCTGAAATACGGCGTCACCACGAATAACGTCTTGAAGGTCAAGATGGTTTTGATGAATGGCGAGATCGTAGAACTCGGCGGCGATTATCTCGATCCGCAAGGCTACGATTTGCTCGGGCTCGCCATCGGCTCAGAGGGCCAGTTCGGGATCGTAACGGAGGTCACAGTGCGCATCCTGCGCCAGGCGGAAGGCGCGCGCCCGATGCTGATCGGCTTTTCGTCCTCCGAGGCGGCGGGAGCTTGCGTTGCCGCGATCATCGGCGACGGGCTCATCCCCGTGGCGATCGAATTCATGGATAAGCGCGCCATCCATGTCTGCGAGAATTTCGCGAAGGCTGGATATCCGATGGACGTCGAGGCAATGCTGATCGTAGAAGTGGAAGGGTCGGAGAGCGAGATCGGGGATCAGATCGGCCGCATCAATGAGATCGCGAGCCGAATTCGAACCGAAGACGCTTCGCGTGAGCCAGAGCGCAGAGGAGGCCGCCGCGATCTGGAAAGGCCGCAAGTCCGCTTTTGGCGCATTCGGGCGTGTCTCGGACTATTACTGCATGGATGGCGTCATCCCCCTTGGAAAGCTGGCGGAGGTGCTCAAGCAGGTCGAGCAAATCGGCAAGAAGTACAAGCTCGAGGTTGCGAACATCTTCCATGCAGGAGACGGAAATTTGCATCCGCTGATCCTTTACAACGCCAACGACGAGCGCGAAAAAGCGACGGCCGAGCAATGCGGCGCCGACATTCTCAAACTCTGCGTCGACGCGGGCGGTTGCCTCACGGGTGAGCATGGCGTCGGAATCGAGAAGCGGGATCTCATGCGGTATCAATATTCAGACGAAGACCTCCTCCAGCAGATGCGCGTGAAGGCGGCTTTCGATCCGCAATGGCTCCTGAACTTTGGCAAGGTGTTCCCGCTCGACCTCCAAACCCGGTTCGCGGCGGAGGCGGCGAAAAATCATGGCTGACATCTACATGCCGGGCGATGAGGCCGAGCTTGGCAGTTTCGTCGAGGCGGCAAAAGCCGGCAATCATCCGCTCGAGGTCTGCGGCTTCCGGTCGAAGCGAGAGGCCGGCCGGCCTCTCAACCCCGCTGCCGTCGTCTCCACGGCAAAGCTGTCCGGCATCACCTTCTACGAACCTGGGGAACTCGTGATTTCGGCCAAGGCCGGAACGCCGCTTCACGAAGTCGAAGCTGCGCTTGCCAGAAAAAACCAGGAACTCGCGTTCGAGCCTGCGGACTACAGCCGCATTTTTGGAACGGACCCCCTGGCAGCGAGTCTCGGCTCGATTGCCGCTATGAACATATCGGGGCCGAGGCGCATCCTGCGGGGAGCCGCGCGCGACTATCTGCTCGGCATCCGCGCCGTGAATGGCGAAGGGAAGGCGATAAAGTCGGGCGGCCGCGTGATGAAGAATGTGACCGGCGTCGATCTGGTGAAAGGCTTGTGCGGCTCCTGGGGCACGCTTGCCGTGCTGACCGAACTTACGTTCAAAGTGCTGCCGAAGGCACCCGAAACGCGGACGATCATGTTTCTCGGTCTTGCGGACGAGGCCGCCGTCGGCGTCATGAGCGAAGCCATGGGAACCCCCTATGAGGTGTCCGGCACGATCCACCTGCACCGTCCGCTCGCTGGCCGGCTAAGCGATGGTGAAATCGCGCCGGCTAACACGTCATTGACCGCGCTTCGGCTCGAAGGCAGCCCCCAAAGCCTCGCCTATCGCGTGGAGAAGCTCCGGCGGGAGCTTTCGCCATTTGGCGAGACGTACAAACTCGACCATCAGAGATCGCAAATTCTCTGGTCGGACATTCGTTCTCTGGCATTTTTATCGGCCAACTTCGACCGGCCCTTGTGGCGAATCACGGTAGCACCCTCCAGGGCCGCGCAAATCGTTCGCACGCTCTCTGCGATGCTGGACGTGAGCGCCGCCTATGAGTGGTCGGGCGGGCTGTTATGGCTGGAGTTGCCGCCGTCCTCGGAGGCGAGCGTTACGGAACTGCGCCGGGTGCTTGCGGAGTTCGAGGCTGACTCGATGCTCATGCGCGCGCCGCGTTCCGTGCGGTCCAGCATCGAGGTCTTCCATCCCCTGCCGCTGACGAAGATGAAGCTCGTGCACGCCATCAAGACAGCCTTCGATCCGGCCGGTGTCCTGAACCCCGGACGCATGTACGCGGGAGTCTGAAAAACATGGAAACGCACTTCACTCTCGAACAGCTGCGGGACGCTCGCCTGAAAGAAGCCGACGGCATTCTCCGGCGCTGCGTGCATTGCGGCTTCTGCCTCGCGACCTGCCCGACTTATCTCCTTCTCGGCGACGAGCGCGACAGCCCGCGGGGCCGCATCTATCTGATCAAGTCCATGCTTGAGGGAAAGGCGGCGCCGAAGCAGGTTCGGCCGCATCTCGATCGCTGCCTGTCGTGCTACTCGTGCATGACGACTTGCCCGAGCGGCGTGGACTATATGCATCTGTCGGATTATGCGCGCCAGCTGATTGAAAAATCGAGCATGCGCGCACCAAACGAAGAGTCGCGACGGAAGCTTTTGCGCAATATCCTTCCATTTCCGAAGCGTTTCAGGCTCGCGCTTCTTGCCGTGTCTGCGGCTCGGCCATTCCGGGGATTTCTCAGCCGCTCGCGGTCGAAATTCGTCAAGACCATCCTCGACCTCGGCTCCGAAAAGCCCCTTGAAGATTGGCATCCACACCTCGCCCCAAACTGTGAAAACGAACAGGCCGAGGCGAGGCCGCGTCGCTCTGCTGAGCGGATGCGTTCAGAGGGTGCTGCGCCCCGAACTCAATGACGCCACCATCCGCTTTCTCAATCATCTCGGCTATGACGTCACGCTTTCGGATGGCGAGGGCTGTTGCGGCGCGCTTACTCTGCACATGGGCAAGGAGGCGAGCGCCAAGGCCTTCGCGAAGCGGAACATAGACGTCTGGTGTGCGGAGCGCGACAAGGGTGGCCCGCTTAGCGCCATCATCATCAACACATCCGGCTGCGGCACCGTCGTCAAGGATTATGCCCATCTCTTTGCCGGAGATCCCGCTTATGCCGAGAAGGCGAAGTATGTCGCGTCGCTCGCCAGGGACATCAGCGAGTTCGCGGCGCAGCAAAGGCTCGACTCGCCCGTGGGCTGGAGCGACATTCGCGTCGCCTATCACTCGGCATGCTCCCTGCAGCATGGCCAGAAGATCATCGACGAGCCGCGCCAACTCTTGCGCAATGCGGGCTTCACCGTTCTTGAAATCCCCGAGGGTCATATTTGCTGCGGCTCTGCGGGAGCATACAACGTACTCCAGCCTGATCTTGCGAAGGAGCTTCAGGAACGAAAGCTGCAAGCTATCAACAGCGTGAAGCCCGACTGTGTCGCAACAGGCAATATCGGCTGCATCAATCAACTGTCTGCGGGGCCTGTGCCGGTTCTGCACATCGTAGAACTTCTGGATTGGGCCTATGGCGGGCCGTGCCCCGACGCGCTCAAGCATCTTCAAGGCCGCGTTCGCCCGCTTCCGCGCGAAGGTGAGACGGTTGAGGAAGGCTATGAGCTGGCTTAGGCCAGCCAGCGCTAACTCTGGTTTTTCGTCGAGAGCCGCCCCAGCCGGGCGCTGCGTTGAAGCTTGCCTTTCAAGCCATCCGTCGAAAGCGCGCCTTTGCTGCAGCGCTCGTGCCTTCAGAGATACGGCACTTTCCAGGGCGAGAAATCAACCGCAGAAAAAACGGATAAGCGCGTTCCCGCCGCGACAGCCGATCAGAAGAGCGTGCGCATGCATCGCCGTCACCATAGGCACACCCGCTATTAACTTGTATGGTCGAATATTCATCTGAACGAGCTGCCAGGACGGACCCAGGAGCAGGACAATGCGAAACAACCGTGTCCTGAATTTGCAATTCAAAACAAAGCGTAAACAGATTGTCCTGCGCAGTTTAAGCAAAATTAACTCATTAAGCCTTCAATCACAATGGCACGGTAAGCGTTCGGAAAGGTAGATGACCAAAGCGTTTCCGTTTGCCGGGAGTATGAGTAGGGAAAGTTGAGGTTATAATGCGTATACGGCTAAAAGTGGGGCTTTTGGCGGCCTTCATTGCTTGCGGGGCATTCGTGGCCGCGCAAGCTCAGGATGAGAAATCGTACCTTCCTCCGAATTGGTTCCAGGGCAAGTCTGAAACGACCGTTCAAAAGACGCGAGCCACAAGAACGGTGCATGCAAGGCCAATCACGCACGCCACCATCCACGTCAAGAGAAGGCACGTGGCTGCTGTCCATCATTATCACAAGAGAGTAAGAGTAGCCCATCACTGGGGGCATTACCGCCCGCGCTATGCCTATTACCGGCCGACGTGGGTTCCTGGGTTCCTGTCCGGCTTCTTCTGGTAGAACCGCCGGAGCCAGAGATCGCCTTCGATCATGCATTGCTTTCTCGTGCCGCGGGCCTTAGCTATCGGCGGGCTATCGCGGCATGAGGCAAGCGGATGAGGAAAGGCGCAGGGTGTTGGCTGCGGGAGCCGGGCCGATCCCGCTGGGCGGTTGCCGCTCTATGCGCGGCGATGGCTTTGTGCGGCGTCGTCGGCGTGGCTTTGGCGGCGGACGATAACGCGGCGCGGCCCTCAGAATTCGTGGGTTCTGCCATCTGCGTTGGATGCCACGAAGGGCAGGGGAAAGCCTGGAAGGCATCGCAGCACGCGCACGCCATGCAGGTTGCCACCGATGCGACCGTGCTTGGTGACTTCAACGATGCGCAAGTCTCGCATTTCAGCTCCAAGGCACGCTTTTATCGCAAAGACGGCCGCTTCCTTGTCGCCACCGAAGGCAAGGACGGGAAGGAAGCCGAGTTCTCGGTCAAGTACACTTTCGGGGTCGATCCTCTTCAGCAATATCTGGTCGAGTTCCCTGACGGGCGACTGCAGGCGCTGCCCTATGCCTGGGACACGCGGCCCAAGGCCGAAGGCGGCCAGCGCTGGTTCCATCTCTATCCGAATGAAGATATTCCGCCCACCGATGCGCTGCACTGGACTGGGCCGCAGCAGAACTGGAACTATATGTGCGCGGAGTGCCACTCGACCAACGTGCGCAAGAATTACGACGCCGCGAAGGACAGCTTCAGGACCATGTTCTCCGAGGTGAGCATCGGATGCGAAGCCTGCCACGGGGCGGGCGCTGGCCATGTCCAATGGGCGCAGAACGGCCGCCCATCCGAGGTCGCTCATGGCGGTTTTTCATCCGTGCCCGCGCCGAGGGGCGCAATTTCCTGGCTTCCGGACGCGAGAACGGGCAGCCCTTCCGCGTCGTCTTCTGCTGTTGCCGGGGGCGTGAACGAAACCTGCGACCGGTGCCATTCGAGGCGCGGCCAGTTCTCCGAGAACTGGCGGCCGGGGCAGCCTTTAACCAACACGCATCTGCCCGCTTTCCTGACCGGGGATCTGTTCGAGGATGACGGGCAGATGAAAGATGAGGTGTTCAACACCTCATCCTTCCAGCAGAGCAGGATGTTCACGAAGGGCGTTGTTTGCACCGACTGCCACGACCCCCACAGCGGCCAGCTGAAGGAGGCAAAGAGCGAAGTCTGCTCGCAGTGCCATGATCCGCAGAAGTTCGCGGCAACCTCGCACACCGGCCACACTCAAACCGCCGGTTCGCCCGACTGCATCGCCTGCCATATGCCAGCTCGAACCTACATGGTGGTGGATCCCCGGCACGATCATTCCTTCAGGGTTCCGCGGCCAGACCTCACGGTAAAGATCGGCACACCGAATGCGTGCGCGTCCTGCCATAAGGATCGCGATGCCGCCTGGGCTGCCGCGGCAATCGAGAAATGGCACGGACCGGTGCGCAAGGGCTTCCAGACCTATGCCGAAGCCTTTCACGCGGCCCGTCTCGATCAGCCCGAAGCCAGCGATCTGCTTCTGAAAGTCGCCCGAGACCCGGCGGTTCCGGCAATCGCGCGTGCAACAGCTCTTGAGGAACTGCGAGACAGGCCCTCTGCCGCCGCCGAAGCCGAGATCGAGCGCGGTCTTCGCGACCCGGATCCCATGGTGCGCCTCGGGGCGTTAAGGGCGATGGAGCAACTGCCGATCGATGTCCGCTGGACGAAAGGGAAGGCGGCACTGGCCGATGCCGTCCGCGCGGTGAGGTTGGAAGCGGCTAATCTCCTTGCAGACGTGCCCCTGCCGAACATGACCAGCGCCGAGCGGAACGCCTGGGATAAGGCCTCGCAAGAGTACATCGCGTCGAGGCGGTTCAATGCCGACCGGGCCGAGGAGCGCGCCAATCTCGCTCATTTCTATGTAAAGCAGGGCAAGGCCGACCTTGCGGAGCAGGAGTATCTGGCCGCCATCAAGCTTGCACCCCGGCAGAGCCCTCCACGCGTCGATCTCGCCGATCTGTACAGGGCATCGGGCCGGGAGGCGGAAGCCGAAACCGTCCTGCGCCAGGCAATTTCTCAAGTTCCGGATGCCGCAGCAGCGCATCATGCCCTTGGCCTCGCACTCATCCGGCAGAAACGTTACGCCGAGGCGATCGAGAGCCTGAAGCGTGCAACCGAGCTGGAACCGGCTCAGCCCCGCTATGCCTATGTCTATGGCGTGGCTCTGCAATCGACTGGACAAGCGGATGAAGGGCGCCGCGTCCTTAAAGCGGCGCTTCTCGCAAATCCCTCCAACGTCGAAATCCTGACCGCGCTCTTGCAGGATGCGCTCAAGTCGCGCGATCTGAAAGGTGCTCTTGCCTATGCCGAGCGTCTTCGCGTTCTTCGCCCGGACGACGCCACCATCGCCCAGTTCATCGAGCGCTTGCGGGCGGAAGCCAATCGATGAAGATGCCGCCAAGGCTGACTTTCGCATCCTTGAACGAGCCAGCAGCGACGCCCCCTCACTCGGGTTTCCTTTGCTTAAATCAGATCCGCGGCTTTGACCCCGCGGATCTATTTTGATTTGCGACTGCCCATTACCTTTTCTTAGTATGGCCAGAACCAGAATCCGCCCCAACCCCATGTAGAACAGCCGGATCCTCTCACGACGTAGACGCGAGTGGCGCAACAATGGCAACAATGGCGATGACGGACGGGCCTATAGCAGCTGACTTTCACAGCATCACTTGAGACCTGCAGTCCCTTGGCAGAGTTCTGCGGACAAAGCGAACGCGCTTCCCGAGAAGGCAGTCGCTGCCATTAGGGCGGCGGCAAGAGCAAGTTTTTTCATACGAACCTCGATTGCAAGCAGCTGGAGCGCTGCAGAAGTATCGTAACGTCTAGAAATTTAGGGCACGTTAGAGGGGTGAGCTTCGTTTCGAAGTAATATTACCATAAAGTCTTCATCGCTTCTGAATTTAGGAGACACTATTGCGCGCAGAACTTATTGCTCATGCATTAATATTAAACAGTTAATATTATAACTGTCGTGCTGCGGCGTTGGGAGAAGCCGTGTTATAAGATGAAACCGGGCAGGTATCGCTCTCAGCCGTTAATTGATGAGTGCGGAACTGCGACGGCGTGAGGCCTGTCCATTTCCGGAACGCGCATGTGAAATTCGCCGGCTCTGTGTAGCCGAGTTCGACATCGCAGATTTTGATGTCTCGTCGGCCCCTCCGGGCTCTGGAGTATTTGATCGGGCCCAGGGGAATGGCCACGTTTTCGCTTTAGTCATGACAGCTATTCCGGGCAGCAACGAGGTTGTGTATGGCATAGGCCTTGCTGTTAATAAGGACGTGTCCACAAAAATGGGGAATGTGTATGTTGGGAATTGGTGACAAGCTTCCGCCGTTCGAGGTTATGGGCGTGAAGCCCGGGTTCAATGTTCACGAGGAGAAGGGCCAGAGCGCTTTCGAGCCGTTGACTGAGAAAAGCTTCCCCGGCAAGTGGAAGATTATCTTCTTCTATCCGAAGGATTTCACCTTCGTTTGCCCGACCGAGATCGCCGAGTTTGCGAGGCTGGGGAACGAGTTTTCAGACCGCGACGCCGTGGTTCTCGGCGGGTCGAGCGACAACGAGTTTTGCAAACTCGCATGGCGGCGCGACCATAAGGACCTGAACAAGCTCGGCATTTGGCAATTCGCCGACACGAAGGGGTCGCTCATCGACGGTCTCGGCGTTCGCTCGCCGGCCGGTGTCGCCTATCGCTACACCTTTGTTGTGGATCCCGAAAACACGATCCAGCACGTTTATGCGACGAACCTCAATGTCGGCCGCAATCCGGCGGACACGCTTCGCGTTCTCGACGCGCTGCAAACCGCAGAATTGTGCCCCTGCAACCGCGCCGTCGGTGGCGCCACGCTCAAGGCGGCTTAGGGCTGCCTTCACTAATCGCTCGCGCCTGAGATGTCGATAATCCGACATTTCAGGCGAAGGCGTGTCACGTTTCGCCGATTGAAGTGAGGGATCGAACGGACAGCTTCGCGAAAAGCTCATCGATCCCTCCATCGAGGCTCATGAGAAGGCGCTACAACGGCGCTCTCTGCGGAGCCGGTCCCAGGCTGCCGTAAGGGTAGCCATCGTCGCATCCGCCAGGATGCAAGCGTTACCGCTTCGCTCCACCCAGCTTCATGCAAGGACGTGAACCCTGCCGCTGTAGCTGCTCTCTGCTCTGGCGGCGTCTCAGCTGGCGGAAAGCTCGAATTGCCTCAACTTTCTTGTTCATGGCCCTTGGCGGAGTATCGCTTTATGCGGTGGAAACGATAGATTATGCTGACAACAATCTATGGTTGAGCGGGAGAGAAGGCGAAAATCGATGACGTTCTCTTGCAAGTCTCGCTTCGGGAAGGCGGTTTGCGCATCCCGAAGGTGGCGCCTCGCCGCTTTCATTTTGATGTCGGGGGCTTTGATGACTGGCGCAGCGCATGCTCAATCCGCCTCGGCCTGGGTTGAATTGAAACCCGCGCCAGGGCGCAACATGATCCAGATAACAGGCCATGCGCTTGCGCTCGACGCGGTCAGCGGCATGGATTTTACTTTTTCCCTTCGCCGTCAGAACAAGGGCAACAGCTCGAGCACCCGGCAATCGGGCCGGTTCGACCTCGCTCCCAACGAAGCAAAAGCCTTGTCGTCGACGTCGATCAATCTCGAACCTGGCGACGAGCTCACGATCGAGCTCAAGCTCTTGGACCACGGCAAGGAAATTTCGAGTGCGATCGTCACCTCCAAGACCGCTGCTGGCGGACAAACACTCTAAAGGGCCCTGTGCCGCTTGGCATGCAGGCTCACGCGCCCGCGCCGGGTCATTAAAGGCCTAAGGCTCGCCGGAACACTTTGCAGAGCCAGCGAATTCCCCTCAGTCCCAGCCTTTCGAAACAGGGAATGAGCATGAAAATGTCATCAAAGTCGCCGCAGAAGACAATTGTCCGCGCCGTGGAAGCGCAACCGCACCTCGACCTCGACAAGGGACAGGAGACGCAGCCGTGGGGAACCTTGACGGACCTCCCCATTGCGCTCGACGAACAGACGCGGACCCAGAGCATCGAAGCCCTGAACCAGTTGCTCGCCGACACGATCTCGCTCAGGGATATGTACAAGAAGCATCACTGGCAGGTGAGCGGCCCGACCTTCTACCAGCTTCACCTCCTCTTTGACGCCCACTACGAGGAGCAGGCGGAGTTGGTGGATACAATCGCCGAGCGCATCATGTCTCTCGGGGGCGTTTCGGTCGCGATGGCGCACGATGTCGCTGAAATGACGATGATCCGGCGTCCGCCGAAAGGCCGCGAGACGCCCGCCATGCAGATCACGCGTCTTGTGGAAGCGCACCGGCACATCCTGGCTGAATCCCGGCAGGCGGCCAAACACGCGGCGGATGCGGGCGACGACGGTACGAACGATCTCCTAGTGAGCGATGTCATCAGGCTCAACGAGAAGCAGACGTGGTTCCTTGCCGAGCATCTCGTTTCTACGCGGCTTGAATAGCCGCTGCCCGAATGTCAGAACCCTGGCGGGCCGCGCCAGGGCATCTGCCTGTCGGTAAAATTCAGACTATCCTGCCATTTCGTTACGGGCTGTGGGGCGGGCTAGCTCGCTCTTGCCTGATCTGTGCAAATTCTGCGGCATGATCCGTTCCGGAACGGGCACAGCCGGCTCTCCACGCTCTCCCTGGCGTGTTCGGCCAGCCAAGTCTGGAGCAGTTCCACACCGCTCCTGAACCTGGCCAGAAGGGAGGTCATGGTCATGCGCACGTCGTCGCATACCTGCGGATTTCGTTGGCAGAAACCCCTCATGTCGTTGACGGTCTGCTCGGCCGAGCTAATCAATCGCCGATTGTCTTGGCGCGAACTGGGCAAAAGCAAACAGATCAGCATGATCCAGAAGCCCAGGCGGAGCAAAAAAAGCATAACGCAACACTCATGGCCACACCTGGGCCAGTATTCTAGGTCTCAAAATCGAAATAAAAGAAAAGGTAGTATCGGAAAGTTTTAGAGGTATTTTCTCTAAATGAATTTTGGATAGCTGGAATTTGATCAGTAAATAAAGCAACTCTTTCTCGTTACTATTACCCAGTCCTTTCCGTGTATAGAACCATCTTTCTTTAAATGGGGCTTTGTGCGATTATCCCGCCATGACCCGGTTACATGCGCGTCTGAGCCTATTCGCAATCACCGCGATCTTCCTTGCGACAGCGAGCAATGCGCTGTTTCTGCAAGACCGCAGGCGCCTGGGCTTGCCCAGCACCGCAGTGTCGCTGACCCAGTTTCCCACGGACAAGACAACTCCGGACGCCAGTGCGCCGCCGTCATGGGAGCCGGACACGAGGGGGCCTCGCCTTCACGTGGCCCTGCAACGGGAGCTTGCGCGGCGGGGATATACGGCCCAGCTTCAGTCGCGAGCGAACGGGCTGAAGCTTGCCGTGCTTGCTTATGAGTTCGACAACGGCCTGCCTTTGACGGGAGAGCCCACCGAAGACCTTCTGAAGCGTGTCCTTTTCGACAACAACCAAGGTCCGCGCGGCGTCTTTGCGGACAGGGCCGAGACGAACGCAAAGCTTGTAATCGAAGCTCAGAAAATGCTTCTGGGGCTTGGGTTTTTCCGCGGCACGTTCTCCGGCCGCGTCGATGTCTGGACCTCGAACGCGATCAGGGATTTTGAGCGGCATCGCGGCATTCCGCTCACGGGCCGCTTGACCGACCAAACTCTCCTGGAACTGATTTCCTACTCCGGTCAGCCCATCCGGCTCTCAGCCGGCTAAGGGAAACAGGCGTTGTCCCGCGAACGCTGCAGGCGTTCCACAGGATCGTTCCGCTGTAATGGTCCCGGATAGCCGCAAGCAGCTTCCGGGATAACGATGGGCCACGTTGGCTTTTAAACCCTCCGACGCAGACACTGATGCTAAAAAAGCACGCTCCTGTGCCCGAAAGCGGCTATCGCAAATCAGTTACACTTTTTGCGCTGGCGCCCGAGGTAAATAATCCCTTAACAGTCACAATCCAGGGCATTCATAATTGTGCGAATTCTCTTTGTTCGGGGTGGGAAGAGCTTGACCGGAACTCATTCAAATCCAGGCGGGCATGGGAAGCGCAATCGCGCAGCACGACATCAAGAGGGGGGCAAAACGGCGCGGCTTCGCGGTGGCGGGATTGGCGTCGCTCTGCCTGTTTGCCGGTTGTACGCTCCTTAACCCCCACGTGCCCACGCCTGACATCGATATTCCGGACGCCTATATCGGAAAAAGCGCAACCCCTGCGAACCCGGCCGCCTCGCCTTACGATTTCGCGGTATTCAAGTCGAAGAAGCTGACCGAACTCGTCGCGCTGGGCCGGGGCTTCAACTTCGACATCGGTGCGGCGATTGCCCGCATCCAAGAGGCGGAAGCGCAGGTCCGGATCGCGACACAGGCGCTCATACCGCTCATTCAAGCCAATGGCACAGCCACCAAGAGCCTGACACACGTCGCCGGTCAGGCTGTGGGTTCGACATCAATCATTGCGCAATTGAACGCAAGTTACACGCTCGATTTCTGGGGGCAAAACCGGGCGCTCGTCTATGCTGCGATAGCAAACCAGTACAATCAAAGCTTTGCCGCCGCCACCGTCGCCATTTCCACGGACGCCAGCGTTGCGAATACCTATTTCGAAGCGATCGGCACCCAAGAGCAGATCGATATAGCGAAACGAAACCTGGACGCGGCCAAGCGCATATTGAAAGCCATCCGCGACCGGTTTGCGGCGGGAACCGCGAGCGGCCTCGATGTGGCGCAGCAGGAAACGCTCGTAGACAACGTCGCCGTCACGATACCGCCGCTCGAACGCCAGCTCGAGCAGTTCAAGCACGCGCTTGCCGTGCTCGTCGGAACGGCGCCTGAGTTTTTCAGTTACAAAGGCGACAAACTTTTCTCGATTGCAGTCCCTAAAATCCCTGCTGGCCTGCCGTCGGAGCTTCTGTGCCGCAGGCCTGACATAGCGAGCGCCGAAGCTCAGCTTTCGGCGGAGAAGTTTGATGTTTCATCGGCGCGGGCGGCAATGTTCCCAAGCATCCAGCTTACAGCCAATGGCGGCTTCCAAAGCGCAGCGCTGGCGAACCTGTTGCAGCCCCAAAACGCTTTCTACAACGCCGCGGTCAGCATTACCCAGCCTCTTACGAACCTGTACCAATTGCAGGCGCAACTCGACCTTCAGCGCGCGACATATGGAGAATTCCTTCAGGATTACCGCAAAGCGATCGTTTCCGCGTTCCAGAACGTTGAAGATGCCTTGATCGCTTACGCCAAGGATGCCGAGCAGGAGCGCCTGCAGCACGAGGCGGTGCTATCCGCGAGGAGAGCCTTCGATCTTTCGCAAGCGCAATTGAAGGGCGGCATCATCGATGTGACGACGCTTCTCCAGGTTCAACAAACCTTGTTCACGGCCGAAATAGCGTACGCACAAATCAGACAAACTCGCCTTCAGGCTGCCGTTACCCTATATCAGGCTCTTGGCGGTGGGTGGTATAAGCCAAGCGACGCTGCGATCGCCGAAGTTGCATCGGTCATGGAAGTGAAAGCAAGGGTGCCATGAGAAGGCTTCTGCCCTACCTTATTTTTGTGTTTGTAACGGGCGGCCTGATCGCTTTCGTGTACAAGGACCGGATTTTCCCGCCGCAGGCCGGAGCCGATGGACCGCCGCAGGGCATGACAGGCGCGCCGGGGAGAAGCCCGCAAGGCAGCTTCCGACGCGGCAGTCAGGTGGTGCCTGTCGTTGCGGAGAAGGCGCGAACGGACAACGTCCCGGTCTACTTGAGCGGTGTAGGCACTGTGCAGGCCTTCAACACGTCGATTGTCCGCACCCAGGTTAGCGGCCGTCTGATCGACGTGCCATATAAAGAAGGTCAGGATGTCAAGGAAGGCGACGTCCTTGCGGTCGTAGACGCGGCCCTCTATCAAGCGGCTTACGATCAGACCGTCGCGCAGAAGGCAAAGGATGAAGCGCTTCTCGCCAATTCGCGCCAGGACGAGAAGCGATATTCCGACCTCGTGAAGTCAAACGCTGCCACGCAGCAGCAGGCCGACACGGCGAAATGGGCCGTCCGTCAAAACGAAGCCCAGGTCAAGCTCGATCAGGCCTTGATCGACAACGCCAAGACGAATCTCCAATGGACCACGATCAGGGCGCCGATCGCTGGAAGGACGGGCATCAGGCTTGTCGACAAGGGCAATCTGGTCAGCGCGTCAGATGCCACCGGCATCGTGATCATAACCCAGCTGCACCCGATATCCGTTGTCTTCACGCTGCCCGAAAATACGGTGGCGGGTATCCTTGAGGCGCAGGAGAGAGGCCCTGTGCCGTTGCAGGCCGTGACCGGCGTGGGCCTCCTTGGCGAGGGAACGCTGCTTGTCCTCGACAATCAGATCGACCAGACCACGGGCACTGTGAAGATCAAGGGCATCTTTCCGAACGACAAAAACCGGCTTTGGCCGGGCCAGTTCGTCAACGTAAAGCTCAAGCTGAAGACGTTGGAGAATGCAATCGTGGTGTCTTCCGTGGCGATCCAGCAAGGGGCGAACGGAAGCTATGTCTACCTCGTAACGCCTGAAAACACGGCGAAGCTCACCTATGTGAAAGTGGTTCAGGAAGGTGAGAAGCAGTCGGTGATCGGCGAGGGCGTCGCGGCAGGCGATATGGTCATCACGACCGGGTTTGCGAGCCTGCAGGATGGCGCGAAGATAAAGCTCGATACGGGTCCGGCCGCCGGAGTTCCATCCGCGAGTGCGGCTCCAGCGCAGGAAAATGCAGCAAAGCCCGCAGAAGAGGGCTCCAAAGACGGGAAGCCCGAGCGCAGGCGGCACAGAAAAGAAGCCGCGGCTGAAGGGGAAGCTCCGGGCGGGGATCAAGACCCCAGCGCGAAGAAGCCTGCCCGGTCCGGTGGCCAGGCCGAGGCGGCTACCACCGACGGCACCCGCCGGCCATGAGCATTTCTGCGCCGTTTATCGCGCGCCCCATTGCCACCTCGCTGCTCGCCGTCGCCGTTCTTTTGAGCAGCGTGCTTGCCTATTCTTTTTTGCCGATTTCGTCGCTTCCGCAGGTCGACTTCCCCGTCATCCAGGTGACGACGCAGCTTCCCGGCGCTAACGCGGACACCATGGCGCGCCTTGTCACGGCGCCGCTTGAGCGCCAACTCGGGCAGATCCCGTCGCTCGAAGGCATGAGTTCCACGAGTTCGCAGGGCCTCAGCCAGATCACGCTGCAATTCAACCTCGACCGCGATATCAACTCCGCCGGACAGGACGTGCAGTCCGCGATCAGCGCGGCTGGCGGGACGTTGCCGCAAAACCTGCCTTACCCGCCAGTCTACGCCAAGGTTAATCCGTCCGACCCGCCGATCCTGACCATCGCGCTGACATCGACCGGCCTTTCCATGGAAAAGCTGAGCGATCTCGCCGACACGCTTCTGAGCCCAAGGCTCAGCCAGGTGTCAGGCGTCGGGCGCGTGACGGTGCAGGGCAACATTCGCCCCGCCATCCGCATTCAGGCCAACCCGCTGCAACTCTCTTCTTACGGGCTCGCGCTTGAGACGCTGCGGGCGGCAATCGCCAACGCCAACGTGACCGGCTCGAAAGGCGTGCTTAGCGGATCGGACAAAGCCTTCCTTATCGGCGCTAACGATCAGCTCGAAACCGCGAAGGCCTACGAAGACATCGTTGTGGCCTACAGCAACGGCGCGCCGGTGTTGCTGCGCAACGTTGCCACCGTGATCGCGGGGCTGGAGAACAACAAGGTTGCGGCGAGCTATAATGGCACTCCCGCCGTCATCATCGACATCCAGCGCCAGCCGGGCGCGAACATCGTCGGCACAGTCGACCGGATCAAGAAAATCCTGCCCAAGCTGGAGGCCGCGCTTCCGGCGGGCGTGAAGGTGCAGGTCGTCGCCGACCGCACGGGCACCATTCGCGCGTCGGTCAGGGACGTGCAGTTTACCCTCGTGCTCAGTGTCGTGCTCGTCGTTATGGTCGTGCTCCTCTTCCTGCGCACGCTGAGCGCGACCATCGTGGCGGGCGTGACCTTGCCGCTGTCGCTGATCGCCTCTTTCGGCATCATGTATTTCGCGGGCTTCAGCCTGGATAACCTCTCGCTCATGGCGCTGACCATCGCGACGGGTTTCGTGGTCGACGACGCCATCGTGATGATCGAAAACATCATGCGCTACATCGAGAGAGGCGAGACCCCGATGGCCGCCGCCTATAAGGGCGCGGGTGAGATCGGGTTCACCATCGTATCGCTGACCGTCTCGCTCATCGCGGTTTTCATCCCGCTTTTGTTCATGACGGGCATCGTCGGGCGGCTGTTCCGGGAGTTCGCGCTGACGCTGACCATCGCGGTGCTCACCTCCATGGTGATTTCACTCACGCTGACCCCTATGATGAGCGGGCGGCTCTTGCGACTGCCGCGTCACGGTGAGAGCGCGCCCTGGTATGCGAGGCTGGCAGAAGCGCCCCTCGCCGCGCTTTATGCATTCTACCGGGTCACCCTCGACATGGTGCTGCGATTTCGGAAGGCCACGCTGATCGTAGCGGCGCTGACGCTCGTTCTGACGATCACGATGTATTTGGCGATCCCGAAAGGCTTTCTGCCGGACCAGGATACGGGCTTTCTGACGGCGCAGACGGAAACCGCCTCCGACGTGTCGTTCGAACGCATGCAAGCGCGTCAGGCCACCGTCGAGAAAATCATCCGCAACGACCCTGATGTTCTCGGCGTCGTGTCCGTCGTAGGCGTCGGAACCACGAACCCGACCCCAAATATTGCTCATTTCGCGCTGACCTTGAAGCCGAAGAACGATCGCGCTGCAAGTGCATCCGACATCATGAAGCGCCTTACGGCTGCGACAAAGGGCATTGCGGGGATCAACACGACATTCCAGATCGTGCAGGACATCCAGATCGGGACCGCGCGAAGCAGCACGCAGTATCAATACATCCTTGTCGGGCTCGACCGTGAAGGCTTCTCGGGCTGGGCCAACAAGCTCGAAGCAGAGCTGAAGCGCGACAGGCGCCTGATCAATGTTTCGTCGGACCTTCAGGAAGACGGCAATGCCGTCATGATCAAGACCGACCGCGTGATTGCAGGCAGGCTTGGCGTTACCATGCAATCGCTGAACGACACACTCTACGATGCGTTCGGGCAGCGGCAGGTCTCGACGATTTATGGGCAGTCGAACCAGTATCGGGTGATCCTGGAAGTCGATCCGAAATTCCAGACCGACCTTGCGGCGCTCGGCTCGATCTACGTACCCGGCAACGCCATAAGCAATTCCACCACCGGCAACTCGTTCTCCGGCCTTGCTTCGGGCGGGGGCGGCGGGCCGACGGGATCGTCCATCACCGCCGTGCCTCCCGTCGGACAAGGCCGCGGTTCGCAAGTCCCTCTTGCATCATTTTCGACCATCGAGAAAACCGTAGCGCCGCTGTCCGTCAATCACGTCCAGCAATATCCGTCAGCGACGATCAGCTTCGATGTCGCGCCCGATGTTTCGCTCGACGCCGCCGTTCAGGCCGTCGCCGAGGCGAGCGCACGCATCGGAATTCCGAGCTCGATAGTTGGCAGCTACACCGGCGCCGCTGCGGAGTTCAACGCCTCGCTGAAAAGCACGCCGTTCCTCGTTCTCGCGGCTGTGGTGACGATCTACATCATTCTTGGCATCCTTTACGAGAGCTTCATTCACCCGTTCACGATTCTGACCACGCTTCCTTCTGCCGGTATCGGCGCGCTGCTTGCGCTCGAATTATTCGGCATGGAGTTCTCGTTCATCGCGCTGATCGGCATCGTCCTCCTGATGGGCATCGTGAAGAAGAACGCGATCATCATGATCGACTTCGCCCTCGACGCCGAGCGCCACCGGGGGATGGCGCCCCTGCAGGCGATCCGCGAGGCGTGCCTCCTTCGCTTTCGCCCCATCATGATGACGACGGTTGCGGCGCTGCTTGGCGCGCTTCCCCTGGTTCTCGGTCGCGGCCCGGGGTCGGAGCTCAGGACGCCTCTCGGCATCACCATCATCGGCGGCTTGCTCCTGAGCCAGTTCCTCACGCTTTACACGACGCCCGTGATCTACCTCGCCATGGATAACTTGAAGCGCCGGATCGAGCGTCTGTTCGGTGTGAGCGAGGAAAGCGCGACGCCGCCAAGCGGACCGGCCGCATTGCCGCCGCCATCCCCGGCGCCCGCCGCACCGGAAATACGGGGCTAGGCTCGCATGAACCCGTCAGCGCTTTTCATCCGCAGGCCGATAGGGACGATCCTGCTCGCGGTCGGGATTTTCCTCGCCGGCGTTGTTTCCTATTTCAAGCTGCCGGTCGCTAGCCTGCCCAGCGTCGACATGCCGGCTGTCCGCATCAGCGCATCCCTGCCGGGAGCCGATCCCGAAACCGTCGCCGCCACCATCGCCGCGCCTCTCGAGCGCCATATCGGCGCGATAGCTGGCGTGAACGAACTGACCTCGACGAGCCAGCTCGGCTCCGCAAGCATCCAGGTTCAGTTCGACCTGTCGCGAAGTTCCGACGATGCGGCGCGCGATGTGCAGGCGGCGATCAATGCCGCTCAGGCCGATCTGCCCACGACTTTGACGCGGCGGCCCACGATCAGGAAATCAAACGCCGCCGCCGCGCCGATCATGATCCTTGCCATGACCTCCCCGATCAGGCGGCCGACCGATCTCTACGATCTGGGCGATCTCATCGTCTCCACGCGCATCAGCCAGATCAGCGGCATCGCCGAGGTCTTGATCGGCGGCGCGCAGACGCCTTCGGTGCGCGTCGTGGCGGACCCAGGGGCGCTTGAATCGCGTAGCATCGGCTTCGAGGATGTGCGCACGGCCATCACGCAGGCCAATTCGCTCGTGCCGATCGGAACGCTGGACGGCGCGGAGAAGTCGACGATCGTTACGACAAACGGGCAGATCAGCAAGCCTTCGGAGTATGAAGCGCTTGTGGTGAAGGTGAAGAACGGCGACGTCGTCCGCATCGGCGACATCGCTCAGGTTTCTACCGGCACCAGCAACAGGCTTGCGGCCGGATACTACAACAAAGACAACGCCGTCATTTTCATCCTGTTCAAGACACCGGATGCGAACGTCGTTAGCACTGTCGATCAAATCGACGCTCTGTTTCCTGAGTTGCACCGGTTGTTACCGGCTGACGTGAAACTGACTGTCCTCAACGATCGAACCAAGAGCATCAGGGCCAGCATAGCGGATATTCAGAAAACGCTCTTTGCAAGCATCGTGCTCGTCATGATGGTGGTGCTCATCTTTCTTCGCCGCGCGGTTCCGACCATCGCCGCAGGCGTCGCGGTGCCCCTCTCGCTTGCGGGCACAGTGGGGCTCATGTGGCTCTCGGGATATAGCCTCGACAACATTTCGCTTCTCGCCTTGACGATCTCCGTCGGCTTCGTCGTGGACGATGCCATCGTCGTCATCGAGAACTGCTACCGCAACATGGAAGCCGGGCTGAAGCCGCTCGAAGCCGCGCTTCAAGGCTCGCGGCAGATCGGCTTTACGATCATATCCATCAGCCTGTCGCTCGTGGCCGCCTTCATTCCGCTTCTCTTCATGGGCGGCCCGATCGGGCGACTTTTCGGCGAATTCGCGTGGACGCTAACCTATGCAATTCTGCTTTCGGCCGTTGTCTCGCTCACGCTTACGCCGATGATTTGCGGCCGCTTCATCCGCCGCCTGCCGCGCCCACGCGAAACCTGGCTGGACCGGCGGGTCGAGCCGTTTTTCGAAAGCCTTATACGGGGTTACGAGCGCTCGCTGACCTATGCGCTTCGGCACCGATGGCTCATGCTGCTGGTTACGTTGACGACGCTTGGGCTGACCATCAACATGTACATCGTGATGCCGAAGGGCCTTATACCGATGGGGGACACCGGCCTCGTGATCGGGTACGCCCGTGCTGCTCCTGAGGTTTCGTTCGACGCGCTCGAAGACATCCAGAAACAGGTCACCGCGATTTTGACCTCCGACCCCGCCGTTGAGGGCGTCGCCGTCTCTATTGGCGGGACTTCCGGCTTTGGACAGAGCAACCAGGCGCGCTTCTACATGGCGCTGAAGCCGATCGAGGAGCGCAAAGAGAACGCTATGGCTGTGATCGGGCGGCTGCGGAAGAAGCTGGCCGGGGTCAAGGGCATCGATGTCACGATGTTCCCAGGCCAGGAACTCCAGTTCGGCGGCCGGCAATCGCGCGCGCAATATCAAGTTACGCTTTGGGGACCGGAGTTGAAGGAGATCGGCGAATGGCTTCCAAAGATTCAGGCCCGCGTGAAGCAGGTGCCTGGCGTTGTCGATGTCAATAATGACCGAGAGGCCGGCGGCCCGCAGGCCATGGTGACCATCGACCGCGTTAAGGCGGGCAAATACGGCGTTTCGGTCAAGGACATCGACGCGGCGCTCAACGACGCCTTCTCCCAGCGCGCGGTCTCGACGATCTATTCCTATCGCAATCAGTACAACGTTGTCCTGGAAGCGAACCTTGACATGCAGCGCAGCCTCCAAGGGCTCGAACGCGTTTATGTGAAGGGCAGCCAAGGGCAGCAGGTGCCGTTGACGGCAATCGCGACGATCAGCGTGAACTCCGTGCCGCTTGTCGTCAACCACACCGGGCAATTCCCGGCCGTGACGATCAGCTTCAACACGGCCCCGAATGTA
The DNA here is from genome assembly GCA_963829495.1 of uncultured Alphaproteobacteria bacterium. Lineage (GTDB taxonomy): Bacteria > Pseudomonadota > Alphaproteobacteria > Rhizobiales > Rhodomicrobiaceae > Rhodomicrobium. The sequence continues at coordinate 80,363 of CAWHIT010000008.1, read as the reverse complement.
ACGATCGGACAGGTCCTGCCGCAGGTCCTGCAGATTGCTAACGATCTGCAGCTTCCGGACTCTCTGCATCTTGAGCTTGCCGGGGAAACGCTGGCCTTACAACAGGAGCAGACGTCCGAGGTCTTGCTCATCGTCGCTGCGCTGATCTCCGTCTATCTCGTGCTCGGCATCCTTTACGAGGATCTCGTCCATCCGCTCACCATTCTGTCGACGCTGCCGTCCGCCGGGTTCGGTGCGCTGCTGACGTTGCATGCGACGGGGCAGGGGCTCTCGATCATCGCCTTTATCGGCATCATCCTGCTTATCGGCATTGTGAAGAAGAACGGGATCATGCTCGTAGATTTCGCGCTCGACGCCGAGCGGACGAGGGGCATGTCGAGCGAGGATGCCATCAGGCAGGCCTGTCTTGAGCGTTTCCGGCCCATTCTGATGACCACGCTCGCGGCAATGTTTGGCGCTTTGCCCCTGGTTCTCGCTTCCGGTCCGGGGTCGGAGCTCAGGACGCCGCTCGGCTATACGATCGTCGGCGGCCTTGCGGTCTCCCAGCTTCTGACGATCTACACGACGCCGGTTATCTACCTTTGGCTGGACGGGCTCCGCAGACGGCGGTGGAGAAGGCGGCGGCCCGAGGCAGCGGCCGCATCTCCTTCATAGGGCGAGCGCGTCGCGAACTGCGCTACTTCCGGTTGACCTTCAGCGCCGTCTTCGACTTGTCCTTATCCGCAGCCTTCGACGCAATCACGCGCTCCATACGATCGAGGCGTTCCAACTCGGCTAAGCGGTGTTTGACCTCCGACATGAAACGCCGGATGCGCTGGGCATTGCGTCCGAGATCGTGCTGGCCGAAGCGCGATGAGGACCGGATATCGACTTTCGCCGCTCTAGCGGACCCGGTAACGCGGATCGCAATGTCGTCGGTGAACCCGAAAAACAGGGTGCGATCCACGGCCTCGATGTGGCCGCTTCTTGTGGCTTCGGGCGCTTGCTCATCGATGATCTTCCAATTCAACGCTTTGACGACGTCGCGTACGGCTGAATAAACGTCGATCAGCGAACGCTGAATTTGAAGGGGCTTGATGTCCGGATAGGCTTTGGATTGGAGGGCGCCGAAAGACGGCTCGTAGTGAACGGGGTTCGCCTGCCCCTGGCGGATTTTCGCGACGCGGTCGAAGGCAGGGGGCGCGGCTGTGTCCGTCGTGACCTCATAGAGACGCGGCAAATTCAGAAGACCCGGAAGCGACCACAAGGGAACGGCGAGCACAAGAGCGCTGAAAAAGACGGCGGCGGAAGCGCGGCCAACGCCAAGATGTCCTTCGTTCCAAATCGATACGAAAGCCGCCACGGCCAAAACCAGACTGACGACTGCAACGGCAACCGCGCCACCCAGAACCTTGAGCGCGAGCGGGGTTGGCAGCCCGAAAAACCGATGCCAGACGAATGCCCCCGCGAATACGAGAACCGACAAAAGGGCTATCCTGTAGCTCCACACGGCCTTTCGGGAGAGGTGCTCGAAATAGCGCAAAAGGTCTCACTCCCCAGAAGTCAGATAATAATGCTCTCGGCGGCCTTGCCATTTTCAAAAATGTAATCAAAAATTCGCTTGCACTGTCGCAATGGAGCCACCGAATCACTTGACGCTTGGTCTCAATCCCGACCTTAGGGATTTGGAGTTGGTTAGTAAATAATGGAGTACGACCATGAGTGAAGACTATCAATGGCGGCAACTCGGCTCGATCGTCAATGAGGTGCTTATGGACACTAGAACAAAAGCGATTCGGAAGGGTGCGCAGTCAAAAGTTCCGCCGCGCGAGATTGTTGGACGTACTCAACAAAAGCCGGATCGTGCATTGCCAGGCAAGCTCGGGAACGGATTTCTCAATCCAGAGTACAAACCGGTGGCACCCGCCCAGCTTGAGCTTCCATTCGGCATTGCGGCAACGCAACCCGACTTCGACAGGCCCCGCTCGACAAAGGGCGTGCGGTTCATGTGAGCCGCACGAAGACATTACTGCTGAGCGTCGCTGCCGGATGAGGAGCCGCTCAGCTTGCCGCCTTTGCCTGAGCGGTTCGGCTTTTGAACCGCGTCGGGATCGACCGCTTTGGAAGGCTCTTCAGCTGTAGCAGGAACTGACGTAACTTCGCCGAAACGATAGGTTACTGGCTGAACAACGCTGCTTGCTACGCGAACAGGCGCTGGCAAAGGCGCTGGAGCCGCTGTTTTCGGCGCACTTGTATAGACCGGCGCGGCTGGTGCTTTCGGCTGCAGACTTGCCACCTGGGTCGTCCCACCGTGCGCGTAATCACGGGCGAAGCAGAAGTATCCGCCATCACAACAGGCGCCGCCAGGGGCTTGGAAGGAACTTGCGGCGGCGTCGCCGCTGCCACGGCTACAGGCGCCGGAGCCGGTGTTTGCTGATGGGAAGGCGTCTCACTCTTGTTCAAGCTGGCAAGAACGGTCTGCGGAACGCCATCAATGCCGGGCATCTGGGATGGATTGATTTTGGCGTACATCGGACACGGAGCGTTTGGCGCCGGCTCGCCGCCGGGGAAGGAGACATTGACGAGATACTGCTTGCCGCACACCTTTACGATCGGCGGCTTTCCCGTCTCCTCAAAGGCATCGTACCCCTCTTTGAGCTTGACCCAGAACGGATACCATTGGTTCAGGCGGTGCCGCATCATGTTCCAGGTGGTCATACGGAATGGAAGCGCCTGGACATGGAACTTCGTTTGACCCGCGTTGAAGGCTTCGCGAGCCAGGATGTAGATTTCTTCGATATAGGCATCGGTCATGGCGTAGCAGCCGGCGGATTTGCAATTGCCGTGCACCATGAGGGCTGAGCCCGAATGGCCGTTGACCTGATCGTATGTGTTCGGGAAGCCGATATTGAACGCCAGATGATAAAGACTGTGCGGATTTATCTGAGCACGGTTTACCGTGTAGAAGCCCTCGGGAGCCTGCCGGTCGCCTTGCTGCACCTTCGGACCGAGTTCGCCCGACCAGGCGCAGATGGGATAAGTACGGAAATGCTGGAAGCGGCCATCCTTATATTTCCATACCTCAAATTCCGATTCTTCTTTGAAAATTCGAACGAAAATCGGCGATTCCTGCTTCATCCCCTTGATGGCGAGAAGCGCCTGCGTGGAGGTCGGCAGCTGTCGCTCGGAAGGTGCAACGGCATCTTCGGAGCCGCCCCCGCCTAGGAAACTCAGGCATCCGGTAAGGCAAACCAAGAGTGGCGCAACCACAGCAAAACGCAACGCAACTTTCATTACCCTCAACTCCCGCACTGATACATTATCGGAAGAAGATGGATATTTTGCGTTAAAGATCCGTTGCAATCCAAGGTAGAATTTTAGCGGTCGCATCCTAAGATTGTAAGCTCCTGATTCGAATCGCCTATTTGCGGGAATTTCCGAATCTTTTAGGGCTAAAATGCGACGCAGGGGGAAGAAAAGCCGGATCTAACGCCCTGAAGTAATCGATCTTCCGATGCTCAGGAATTTTTCGTGGCGTTGCTTGCGGATTTCCGCGCCATCGAGCAACTTGAAGTCGGCGAGAGCCAGCTCGATCGCGTCGCTCACCTTCTTGATAGCGGCATCGGGATCGCGGTGAGCGCCGCCAACCGGCTCCGGTATGATGCCTTCGATGACGCCGAGCTGAAGCAGATCTTGCGCCGTGATCTTCATGCTGGTCGCCGCGTCGCGGGCTTTCGCGCTATCCCTCCAAAGGATCGACGCCGCGCCTTCGGGCGAGATCACGCTGTAGATTGCGTGCTCCATCATGAGAACGCGATTTGCGGAAGCCACCGCGACCGCGCCGCCTGAGCCGCCCTCGCCGATGATGATCGCGATCATGGGCACCGTGAGCGACAGGCAGCAATCTGTAGAGCGCGCGATGGCTTCGGCCTGTCCGCGCTCCTCCGCCTCGATGCCGGGATAGGCCCCCGCTGTATCGACGAGGCTCACCACCGGCATGCCGAACCGGTCCGCCATCTGCATGAGTCGCACGGCCTTGCGATAGCCTTCGGGTTTCGCCATGCCGAAATTGTGCCGCAGCCGGCCTTGCGTGTCGGCGCCCTTTTCGTGGCCGAGGATCATGATGGTGCGGCCATGGAACTGGCCAAGGCCCCCGATGATCGCAAGGTCCTCGCCGAAATAGCGGTCGCCGCCCAGCGGGGTGAAGTCGACGATCAACTCCCGGATATAGTCGCAGGTGTGCGGTCTTTGCGGGTGCCGCGCCACTTGCGTCTTCTGCCAGGGATCGAGGCTGCCGTACGTTTCCTCCAGCGCCGCCTGCGCTTTCTCCCTGAGCCGGGCGAGTTCTTCCTTGATGGAAACAGCGCTGTCGCCTTCGCCAAGCGCGCTCAGTTCCTCGATCTTGCTTTCGAGTTCGGCGATAGGTTTTTCAAAGTCGAGATAGGTGCGCATCGGGGGGGGAGCGTGAAGGCCAAGGTATGATTGGGATGTATGCCTAGCACGGCCCAAGGTCCAGGGCTAGTGCGCCGCTTCGAAGCGCTTAGCCCTCTTTCCGATAGGGGCGCAGCGCGGTTTCGGGGCACAACCCTCGGCTGCGAAATATTCAGTTCCAGCTATGCTCGACACACTAGAGCAGCGAGCGCTTGAGCAAATCGCGTCGCCGCTACGCCTTCAGCCGTTCTCTCATGTGCTGGCGGACGAGAAAGGCGAAGGGACGGTTCCTGGGGACCGCTTTCCCAAGCTCGGGCACGGTCCAAAGCCCATTGCGACCTGGGGCGTATCCGAAGCGAAGCGTCGTATGAGCCCGAAGCGCGGCGATTGCGCCCGATATCGCGGCTGCAGCCTTTCGGCTCCTGCCAACGATGGCGCGGCCGTCCCAGGCGCTTTCTCCGCGATTTGCGACAATACGCCCTATATCGCGATAGACGCGGCGAGCGCAGCCGATACCGACGGCGGCGCCCAGTGGAAGCTGTTGCATCCCGAACAGCGCCGAACGGTAATACTCGTCCCCCTCGCGCAGCAGCTTGTGCGTCACCTGGAACACGGCCTTGCGATGCTGCGGGTCGCTGAGATCCGCGTCCTCAATCCCAGCCTCACGCAGCCATTCGCGCGGCAGGTAGCACCGGCCGCCCTTGGCATCTTCGACCACGTCACGCGAGATATTGGTAAGCTGGAAGGCAATGCCGAGATCCGAAGCGCGATTCAGCACCGGACGCTCGCGCACACCCATAATCATGGCCATCATCACGCCAACGACACCTGCGACGTGATAGCAATAATCGAGCGTATCCTCGATCGTGTTGTACACACGGCCATTCACGTCCATCTCGAAGCCATTCAAGAGCTCCATGGGATGGCGTTCCGGTATGCCGTGCTTCCGGGTGACGCGCCCAAGGGCGATGAACACCGGCTCATCGGCATGCCCTTCAAGCGCGCGCCTGGTTTTCTCCCTAAGCTGCGCGAGCCGCTCCTCGGGCGTTTCGGTGCTCGCTGTCGGCCTCGCAAATCCGAGGATCTGGTCGTCGATGACGTCATCACAGTGGCGGCACCATGCGTAAAGCATCATGGCGTCATAGCGAACGTCACGCGGCAAAAGCTTCGCGGCCATAGCGAAGCTTTTGGAACCTTTTTTGATAAGCTCGTGGCTTAGAGAGATGATCGGGTCCATACGACTAGCTCGGTGACGAGACCGGCTGCGGTATGGGGTTGACACTTGTCTCGGCCATGACCCGCAGCGCTCTGCTGATAGGAACTGGAGGCCAGCCTACTAGAAGACGGGCCTGGTCCGCAAGTGTCAGGCTTGAGCTATAAAAGCGCTCTATGAGAGGGTCGCCGAGCATGTAGAAGCGTTCGAGCACACGGTAGCGCTCAGTGGGCGTCCTGGCTGCCCAAAACAGCATCCGGTTCAAAAGCCGGAAGAATCCCTGATCCTTCCAGTGCTGACGAGCCCACTTCTGCGTCAGATGATCGAGCGTCTCGCTTGTGAGGTGATCGATCGCTGCTATGGCTTCCGCGCATTTCACCGCGAACGGAAATGAATAGCTCGTGGTGTGGTGGAAGAAGCCGCCGCGAAGGCCGAGCGCCGGCACTCCTGGCGTATTCTTCTCAAGGATGCTGTCGACATTGCCGCCGAGCACGATCGGCAGTACGCCCCGCTCCTCGCGAACGATTTCTGCAATCTCCCAGCCGCGCTCCTGGGCGTAGTCCAGACAAAGCTGGCGAAGGGTTGGCGTATCGATGCTCGCGGTGTCGCTGTAGTAGGTGTCCTCGATCAGCATGCTGTCATGGGTGAACGGCAGCGTGTAGACGAAGCGATATCCATCGCGCTGCTTGACCTTTGCATCCATGATGATGGGGTATGGCTGACCATGCGGCCGTTCGAAGCGGACCACCAGCCCCAAGAACTTCTGGTATCCGATCGTAAGACCGTCCACCCGCCCGATTCCCCTTGCATCGATCACGCACGGCGCGCGAAGGATTTCTCCCCCGGAAAGCTCCACCTGATGCGGCCCAACGCTCATGACCCGCGTGCCAAAGTGCACGCAATCCTCAAGCGCCGGATAAGCCGCGCCATGCAGCGTTTCCGAAAAGATCGAATTATACCCGGACATCAGCATGCGCGAGTGCTTGGGGAAGCGCACCTGCTGTTCGGCCCAGGAATGTGCGACGAATGGCGCGATCCAGCGCCATGCGTCCCTGCTAATATCCTTGTCGTGGAACGACCAGGTGTGGTTCCCTCCCAGCTTTTCGCCCGCTTCCAGCACGCATAGCCGGAGATTGGGCCTCAGCTGACGGAGGCGATAGGCCGTGAGCGTGGCTGCAAGGCCGCCGCCCGCGAGGATGACGTCGAAATGGCTGTTGTTCATGCTCTGACTCTGCCGACAAATTGACTTATGTCAACGGCACCAAGCGGATAAAGTTTCCTTGAGTTCGGCGTCACAATCTATTTAGTCACTTGACTTCCAATCGCGCTTCTGAAAGCAGCGATTTACTCTCCACTCCACACCCCGCGCTTCACACCCGTCGTAATTGCGCTTGCCTCGACGCCGACGAACCGTTATTCCTTGCGGCAGGCGGCTTCGGCCGCCTTTTTTGCATGCCCGTGACGGCTTCCGCCGTCTGTCGGCGGGGAAACCCGCAGGAGGAGGGCCTGCTCCACCACCTCTCTCTTTTGGAGCATAGACATGACAAAGCGCATCAGCGCCAAACATAAAATTGATCGCCGCCTTGGGGAAAATCTCTGGGGCCGGCCGAAAAGCCCGCTCAACAAACGCGAATACGGACCTGGCCAGCACGGTCAGCGCCGCCGCGGCAAGACGTCGGACTTCGGAACGCAGCTGAAGGCGAAACAGAAGCTGAAGGGCTACTACGCCAACATCACCGAGCGCCAGTTCCGGCTCATCTATGCGGAAGCCACGCGACTGCGGGGAGATACCTCGGAGAACCTCATCGGCCTCCTTGAGCGCCGCCTCGATGCCGTCGTTTACCGCGCGAAGTTTGTGGCGACCCCGTTTGCCGCGAGGCAGTTTGTGAGCCACGGCCATATTTCCGTGAACGGCCGCCGGGTCAACATCCCGAGCTACCGGTGCCGGCAGGGCGACGTCGTCGAAGTCCGGGAGAAATCGAAAGCGCTCGCGCTGGTTCTTGAAGCTATACAGAGCGCGGAGCGCGACGTTCCCGATTATCTCGAGGTCGATCACAGCAAGATGACGGCTAGGCTTGCGCGTGTTCCGCAGCTTACCGACGTGCCCTATCCCGTTATTATGGAGCCGAATCTCGTCGTCGAGTTCTATTCACGTTAATTCAATCGGGCGGGTGCTTTTTCCGTGGCAATGTGCCATCGGGATCAAGCATTTGCCCGCTTGTTAACCCCCAGAGATTGCGTTACTGACGCGCCTAGAAATAAAAGCCGGTGCTTCGGCTTCGGAGATACCCCATGACCTACGTCGTGCTGGATGCATGCATCAAGTGCAAATTCACCGATTGTGTTGAAGTCTGCCCCGTGGACTGCTTCTACGAGGGCGAAAACATGCTCGTCATCAATCCGGACGAGTGCATAGACTGCGGCGTTTGCGAGCCGGAATGCCCGGCCGACGCCATCAAGCCCGATACCGAACCTGGACTTGAGACGTGGCTGGAGCTTAACCGCGAATATTCAGCGGCTTGGCCGAACATCACCGTGAAGAAGCCCCACGCCGAAGACGCCAGCAAGTACGAGCAGGAAACCGGAAAGTTCGAGAAGTATTTCTCTCCCAACCCCGGCTCCGGCGACTGAGCAGTTCGGTCATCCGCAACGTGGCCGCCCCAAGAGGTGGCCACGCAAGAAAAAATAGGGCTTTGAAAGAGCCCTTCACTGAAGGGCTTCGTGATGCTTTTCCGCGGCTTGGCGATTATGCCCTGAGCAGTGTTTGCCTGACGCTCCACCGGATCGCCGCCGCTGTCATCGCGGAAAGGCGACGCCTTATCCGGGATCGTAACAAATTGAATCGCCGGTCTTTTTACGATCCCGGCTCGCGCTTCGCTTGGCCGGGATGACGATGCGCGGAGCCAGCCGCATCCCTAGATGAGCGAAGTTTGCTTTAGGCGGCTGCAACCTCGTATGCTGTCTGGATACAGTTTTGCCACCCATCCCATGACTTGATTACCCCGATGTTTCCGCTAGCGGAAGAAGCCATGAAAAACATTGGCGAGTTTTCGCTCCACTGTCATGGCCGGGCTTGACCCGGCCATCAGTCATAACTTGGAATACCTTGTATTTTTTCTGGATTGCTGCTTCCAGAGTCCTCCAAGCCCGGCCATGACGACGGAATTGGCGGACACATCCGGGTAACCAAGTCTCATGAAGCCGCGGGCAACGCTGCGCTCAGTCAGCCCTTTAGTTAGCGGCTACGTAAAGCGTGTTAGCATCCTTCGGCCTTGACGGGGTATGCCCTAAGAAACTCGCTATCTACGGATGTGGATATAGATGTCCGCAACTCGTTTCATTCGCAGTGGGTCGGCAACGCCGGTGTCGAACTAAGCGGTTGCTACCTCTATCCTGTCCGGATAGAGCTGCGCGAGCCCGTCACGAGACGCGGGCGTAACACCGCGCTCGGTCATCAGGCCGGTGATAAGCCGTGCGGGCGTGACGTCGAAGGCAGGGTTTGCGGCCTCACTGCCGGGGGCGGTCACTTGAACGGTGACGATGTCTCCGCTCGCGGTGCTGCCGCTCATGTGCGTCACCTCTTTTTCGTCGCGCTCCTCGATCGGGATTTCGCTAACGCCGTCCGAGAGCGTCCAGTCGATGGTTGATTGCGGAAGCGCGACGTAGAAGGGTACGCCGTTATCCTTCGCCGCGAGCGCCTTGAGATAGGTCCCGATCTTGTTCGCGGCATCGCCTGTCGCCGTCAGCCGGTCGCACCCGACGATGCAGAGATCGACCTCGCCATGCTGCATCAGGTGGCCGCCAGCGTTGTCGGCGATGATGGTGTGCGGCACGCCGTGCGCGCCAAGCTCGAAGGCGGTCAGCGCCGCGCCCTGGTTGCGGGGCCGGGTCTCGTCGACCCAGACATGGATTGCAATCCCAGCATCATGCGCATGATAGATCGGCGAGAGGGCTGTTCCCCAGTCGACGGTCGCGAGCCAGCCGGCGTTGCAGTGGGTGAGCACGTTCACACGGCCGTTTTTCCGGGCGGCGATGCCTGCAATAACGGCCTTCCCGTGGAGCCCGATCAAGCGGGACGTCTCGACATCCTCCTCGGCCATTTGCGCGGCCTTCGCATAAGCCGCAGCTACGCGCTCCGAAGGCGGAACGCGGCTTAGCGCTTTCTGCATCTCGCGCAGCGCCCAGTTGAGGTTCACGGCCGTGGGTCTGGTCGCGGCGAGCGTTGCGCAGGCGCTTTCCAATCCGGCATCGGACGCATCCGCGTTGAGCGCGAGGCACACGCCATAAGCGGCTGTGACGCCGATCAGCGGCGCGCCGCGCACCTGCATGGTCTTGATGGCGCGCGCCGCCTCGGCCAGCGTCCCAAGCGTGAGGGTCTCGAAGGCATGAGGAAGGCGCGTCTGGTCGATGATGCCGACGGAGCCATCAGCGTTGGCCCAGATCGTCCGGTAATGAACACCGCGAACTTTCATGTCTCACTCCCGCGCCAGCGGCTGCCATTTAAGAAAAACGCTATTGCCGCTTTTCCGTGCCGAAACCACCCGGTCAGCGACGATTTGGCCTTTCGTCGTCCCGGAAAGGCGAAGCCTTATCCGGGATCGTAACAAGTCGCAACGCCTGCTTTTGTGCGATCCCGGCTCGCGCTTCGCTTGGCCGGGATGACGGGGCTGGCGATCCGGCGACCCCTCTTAGTTCTGCACCAGCCTGTCGGCCGACCCCGATGAATGAAACAAGTTGCGGGCGTTCATATCAGCATCTTCAGGTGGCGAGTTTTTTGTTAGTTCGACACCGGCCTTGCAGCCGAGCCACTGCGAATGAAACGGGTTGCGGACATGCATATCCACACCCGCAGATATTTCACACCGGCTTGCGGCCGACCCGCCCTGGATGAAAATGTCCGCGCCGAAGCGATTTTGGCATCTTTGTCGCGCTTTTTTTCTTTAGAACTTGCGGGCGACGACGAACTCGGCCGCCCCTGCCAGCATGGCTTCGTGCGAGCGGAAGGGCGCGAGCGCCGCAAGCGCCTCGGCCTTGATCTCCTGCAGCTTGGCATGAGCGGCCTCGATGCCCAGCAGCGAGACCAGCGTCCCTTTTCCGGCCTCCTGATCCTTGCCGGTGGCCTTGCCGACAACAGCCGCGTCGCCCTCGGCATCGAGCAGATCGTCCGCGAGTTGGAAGGCTGCGCCGAGCGCGTCGCCGAAGGTGCGCAGCGCCGCGATATTCTTCTCCGAAGTCTCGCCGAGAATGCCGCCGGCGACGCAGCCGAAGGTGATGAGCGCGCCCGTCTTCATGGCTTGCAGGTTGCGGATGTCGGCCTCGGTGAGCGTCTTGCCCGGCGCTTCGAGGTCGAGAACCTGCCCGCCTGCCATGCCCGCGCCGCCGCTCGCCCGCGCAAGCTGCAACCAAGCTCGGCCCGCACAGCCGGATTTGGATGCGTGCTCGGATCGGCAAGGATCTCGAAAGCCAGCGTCAGCAAAGTATCGCCTGCAAGGATCGCGGTCGCCTCGTCGAACGCCTTGTGCACCGTCGGGCGCCCCCGCCGCAGATCGTCGTCGTCCATCGCGGGGAGGTCATCATGGATCAGGGAATAGCAATGCACGCATTCCAGCGCGCAGGCCGCGTTCAGCGCCTGCTCCACGCCCACGCCGAACAGGGCCGCGCTCTCGATCACGAGGAAAGGCCGGAACCGCTTGCCGCCGCCGAGCGAGCCATAGCGCATCGCTTCCAACAGCCTCGCCGGAACCGCGCCGAGGCGTTCTCGCGTCAGCCAATGGTCGAGATGGCCTTCAACACGGCTTGCATGGGCTTCGAGGCGTTCTGTAAAAGTCATGGCGAGAACTGCAATTGTTGGCGAGCGGACGATGCGTGCGCGCGCACCATGGACCATGTTAGTGCTATGCTCAAGCGTGTTTTGTGAACTGCGTCATGACGGATATTGCACCGCAAGCGATAGAGCCGCCGCAGGTTTCGGCCGGCGAGATCAAAGACGAGATCAAGGAAACGACTTCCCGGCGGAAGCTCGTTTTCCGCATCGTTCTCGTCGCCTTCGCCGTCTTCTTCCTGACGCCGTATCTTCTGACAACACTTTACATCTTCGTTGATCCCCCTTTCTCGGCGCTGATGCTGCGGCAGGTGCTGACGGGAGGCTCGGTCTCCTACGAATGGCGCGATCTCGACCAGATTTCGCCGAACCTCATCGCGCAGGTCGTGACCTCGGAAGACGGGCGCTTCTGCAAGCATCACGGCGTCGACTGGAAGGCGCTCGACAAGGCCGCCGACGCGGTGGTGGACGGCAAGCCGAAAGGCGGCGGCAGCACCATCACGATGCAGACCGCGAAAAACCTCTTCCTCTGGAACAAGCCCGCCATCCTGCGCAAGCCGTTCGAAATCCCGCTCGCCACATTACATGGATTTCGTGCTCGGCAAGAGCCGCGTGATGGAGATCTACCTCAACATCGTGGAATGGGCGCCGGGCGTGTTCGGCGCGGAGGCGGCGGCCCAGCATCATTTCGGCAAATCCGCCGACGACCTCACGCCGCGGAAGCGGCGCAACTTGCCGCCGCGCTGCCGAACCCGAAGCGGCGCAACGCGGGCAATCCGGGGCCGCGCACGGCCGCGCTCGCCAATCGCCTCCGCCTGCGCGCCTGCGGGAGCGCGGAACCTCGTTCTGCGTGCTCGAGCCCGAGGGCGGGGAAGACGCAAGCGAGTAAAATACGCTGCCTATCGCCGTCCCGGAAAGGCGAAGCCTTATCCGGGATCGCCACAAATCGAAGCGCTCACCCCGGGTTGACCGGTCCCGGATCGCGCTTCATCTTGTCCGGGAACGGACGATCCGTTGGTGAAGCTGGCGCTTCTTCATCAAATTGGTTAGAACACTTTCCGCTGGCGGTGGCGGAGAGGCGCGTGGGCGGGGCGGCGGCACATCCTGACTTTTTCATTTCGCGGACGGGCGCGGACAAGGGCGCGGCTGAGCTGATCGCGAGCATCATCCGCGAGGCGGGGCTGACGCCGTTCTATCAGGACGAGGATTTCGGGCACGCCGACTTCATGCGCATGATGGAACAGGGCTTCGAGGGGCAGCGAAGCTCATCGCGCTGCTTTCGCACAAATATCAGCAGTCGGAGCATTGCCGGAAGGAATACAACACCTTCCTGGCCAACGACCCCGGCAATCTCAAGCAGCGCGTGATCGTCCTCCGCGTTACCAATTGCGCGCCCTACGGGAAATCTCGCGACGCTCGCCTATACCGATCTCGTGCCGGTTCTGAACGACTGCGAAGCCTTGCGCCAGGCCGTGCGCGAAGCGGTGCGGGAAGCGCTCGGCATCGACAAACGCACGCCCGGCAGCATCTCGGACACGCTGGCTCGCGCGGGCCAGCAAATCCGGCACCCGAACATCCGCAAGGTGAACGGCTTCACGGGCCGCGACGAGATGCTCGACGCGCTCTCACAAAGCTCGCCGCGAAAAGCTCCGTCGCCATCCGCAACTCCACGCAAACCACGCTCGCCATGCGCGGCATGGGCGGCGTCGGCAAAACCGTGCTCGCCCAGGAATATGCCTGGCGCAACCGCGAGCACTATCACGGCATCTGGTGGGTCCGCGCGGAGCTGCAGGACACGCTGATGGACGACCTCGCGGCGCTCGGCGCGCGCTTCATCCCCGGCCTTGGCGACATGAAGCCGGAAGACGCGGCGCTGAAAACCGTGGACCAGCTCGCGCAGATGCACACCGGGAAGCCCTGGCTCCTCATCTACGACAACGCGGATGGCCCCGCCCTTTTGCGCAAGTTCACGCCCGCCGACAATGCGCACGTGCTCATCACCACGCGCCGCACCGACTGGCACGGCGAGACGGACGAGGAGCTTGCCGTTGACGTGTTCGACCGCGACACCGCGATCGCCTATCTCGTGGCGCAGGCGCGCAACGGCGACGCGGACGCGGCGGGGCGGCTTGCGGACGCGCTCAAATGCCTGCCGCTGGCGCTGTCTCATGCGCGGGCCTATTGCTGGGACGCGCAACTGGAGCTTCGACAAGTACATCGCGCTGCTGGCCGAGGTCATCGATGAAAAGCCGGAAGGATGCGACGCTATCCCCACTCCGGTGTTCGCTACGTTCAATCTCGCGATCAAGCGCGCGGCGGAAAAATGCGCCGAAGCCGAGACGCTCATGGCGCTGCTCGCCTTCTTCGCGCCGGACAAGATCCCCCTGTGGCTGATCCCGGAGGACGTGCTTTCCGAGAAGCAGCGCGACGACGCGCTTGTGGCGCTGACTTCGGTCTCGCTCGCGGCCTATGACAGCCTCCCCGACGGCACGCCCGCCGTCTCCGTCCATCGCCTCGTGCAGGAAGTCATGCGCGGCCGCCTGCGCAACTCCGGCCGCTTCGAGGAAACGGCGGCGCTGGCGATCCAGCTTCTTTACGACGCCTACGATGACGCAGCGGCGCGGTCGAGACCAGCACCGCCGCTCGGCATGGCTTCCTCACGCCCTGGCAGCTATGGATCATGCACCGCTTAGGCCAAGGCTGCCGGCCAAACCATTATGGGTTTGCAATTTAATCGGCGATTTTCGTGTAAGCCGTGGCGAACTCAGCCCAGCGCGCACGGCCTATGACGCCGAAAGCTCGCATCGCAGCGTCGCCAAGCGATCCGCAATCTCTCGGTCGCCTATAACAAGGTGGGCGATGTGCTTGTGGCCCAGGGCAACCTCCGAGGCGCTGAAAGCCTATGGACAGGCCACGAGCGCCTCGCCAAGGCCGATCCCGGCAATGCGGGCTGGCAGCGCGATCTCTCGGTCTCCTATAACAAGGTGGGCGATGTGCTCGTGGCCCAGGGCAACCTGCCCGAGGCGCTGAAAGCCTATCGCGACAGCCTCGCCATCGGCGAGCGCCTCGCCAAGGCCGATCCCGGCAATGCGGGATGGCAGCGCGATCTCTCGGTCTCCTATGACAAGGTGGGCGATGTGCTTGTGGCCCAGGGCAACCTGCCCGAGGCGCTGAAAGCCTATCGCGACAGCCTCGCCATCGCCGAGCGCCTCGCCAAGGCCGATCCCGGCAATGCGGGATGGCAGCGCGATCTCTCGGTCTCCTATGAAAGGTGGGCGATGTGCTTGTGGCCCAGGGCAACCTGCCCGAGGCGCTGAAAGCCTATCGCGACAGCCTCGCCATCGGAGAGCGCCTCGCCAAGGCCGATCCCGGCAATGCGGGATGGCAGCGCGATCTCTCGGTCTCCTATGACAAGGTGGGCGATGTGCTTGTGGCCCAGGGCAACCTGCCCGAGGCGCTGAAAGCCTATCGCGACAGCCTCGCCATCAGAGAGCGCCTCGCCAAGGCCGATCCCGGCAATGCGGGATGGCAGCGCGATCTCTCGGTCTCCTATAACAAGGTGGGCGATGTGCTGTGCCCAGGGCACACCTGCCCGAGGCGCTGAAAGCCTATCGCGACAGCCTCGCCATCGCAGAGCGCCTCGCCAAGGCCGATCCCGGCAATGCGGGATGGCAGCGCGATCTCTCGGTCTCCTATGACAAGGTGGGCGATGTGCTTGTGGCCCAGGGCACCCTGCCCGAGGCGCTGAAAGCCTATCGCGACAGCCTCGCCATCAGAGAGCGCCTCGCCAAGGCCGATCCCGGCAATGCGGGATGGCAAGTTGATGTCGCTTTTTCATATTGGCGGCTCGCCCAGCACGGCGACGAGCCCAAAGAGCATTGGCGAAAAGTGGTCGGTATTCTGCAGCGCCTCAATGATGAGGGCCGTCTCGCGCCAACTTATAAAAAATGGCTCGACCAGGCCAAGGAGCAGCTTGCGGCGCTGGGAGAGTAGTGCGGCTATGGAACCCATGTCATGGCCGGGCGTGACCCGGCCATCCATACGGTTGAGTTTGTCACTGGATGGCCGGGTCGGAGCCCGGCCATGACAAATTGATTCCGATTGTGCAACGCAAGGCGCAAAACCCAGCTATCGGGATGAAAAAAGTGTTGCCGCGCAATAAGCCCCCAGTAAATTTAATCGTTGTATAGTTAACAAGGGCGCGGCGGATTTATTTCCCCCCGGTGGTTTGCTTAAAAAGTCGTTTATTCGACTCGAGACGAGAAGCGCCGCGCCTTGGATGTGACGCGAAATAATTGCACTAACCTATTGGAAATGAACAACTTTCCTGCGCATGTGGCCTCCCATTAAACGGAATTTAATGGCGGAATTTTTTCATTTACTGGGACGCGCAAAAGTCCGTTAAATATGTTTCTAACTCGCGTGTTAACCATGCAACGGTCTTCGCAGCCGCGCCGGCACAAGCATCCCCTTGCGTTTTTCTCTTATATATCAATGGCTTACGTCAATTAACCTCCCGGCAAGGCGCTTTTACCTACAATCCCGGCTTCATTCGGACACAAGAGCAAACGGGTCCAGGCGTTCGTGCGAAATGGACTAGCACGAAAGATCCCGGAGAAGGCTCGGCCTTTCCGGGATCAATCGGGGAACAGATACAACGGGGGGGAACGCTGTGAAGAGACGGTCCCGGGCTCGGCAAGTGCCGCATTCGGGATGACACAAGGGCACGCAAAAAACGCAACATCTCCATGCAACTGAGCCTATGCAACGCACGCAACAACTCTATGCAACCGACGCAACATCCACGCGCGCAACCAACGCAACTCTACGCAACCCGGCGCCACGCGACGAACGGAACACGACGCAACTGAGTACTCACGCGACAACCCTATGCGACTGAAGCAACATCCACGCGCGCAACCAGCGCAACTCTACGCAACCCGACGCCACTCAACCAAAGGAACACGACGCGACTGAGTACTCACGCGACAACTCTATGCGACTGACGCAACATCCACGCACACAACCAGCGCAACTCTATGCAACCCGACGCCACTCAACGGACGGAACACGACGCAACTGACGCAACCTCTAATAGCCGTAGCGATCGAGCCGCGCATGATCGCGGTAAAGGTCGCTGCGGCGATGGTCGATCTCGCGCTCCTCGTGGCGGCGGAGATGATTGAACCACCACGCGCTCAGGTAGTGGCCGTCGCGAAGGGCCTGATCCTCGCGCTCGGTGTAATAGCGATGCTCGGCATAGTCGCGATCGAGGCGCGCGCGGTCGTGGCCGATGTCGCGTTCGAGGCGGCCGTCGCGGCCATAGCCGTCGTAAGCGCCATAGTGGCCGCCGTAGTAGGAATCGTAGGCGGAAGCGGGCTGCGACAGGCCGAGGGGCAGAAGGGCGAAAGCGCCGATGGCCAGTGCGAAAAGACTGCGTTTCATGGGAGACCTCCATCTCGAAACGATGAATGGAGCTTAGCCTTCGCTGGCTGAACGCAGGCGAAAGGCGGCGTTTAGAATTCGTTCAGGGTTGTAATTCTTTGTATTCGTGGCGAGGGCGCATCAGGCCGCCGACCGGGGCGGGGCGCGGCTTTCTGGTCGATTGTCTGAAATGTTCACTACTATTTTAGCGTGTATCATCCATTTGGGTGATGCGCGCCCGAGGGAATGAGGCTTTACGCTATAGCACTAGAGCCTATCCGCTTTTGATGGAATCAAAAGCGGGCTCTAGGTTTCTGTTTTGTCGTGCGTCTTATCGGAAAACCGCTTCGCACTTTTCCGGACGCACTCTAGAGGCGCTTTAGATTTGTGAGCCGTCCCCCATGCTTCACGATTTAAGAGGCAGCTATATTCGGCGCGAAGGCTACGATTTTCCGTGGCACGCGCTGTCCGTTGTTAGAATTGCGGTATTTGTCGCCGCGAGCACGGTGATCTCGGCTGCGATTATTTTCGCTGCCCTGAGATGGGGGATCCCGGCCATAGATGGAGAAATGGCGGCTCTCTATGCGCCGTGAGCGCCCTCACTCTCGCCAGGGAAGATCAGATTATCCCGACGGATTTCATGCTCAGGTGGCCGTCGCGGCCCAGGATGATGTGATCGTGGACGAGAACGCCGAGCTTTGTCGCGACGTCGACGATCTGCTTTGTCATGTCGATATCGGCCTTCGAGGGCGTCGGGTCGCCCGACGGATGGTTGTGAGCCAGAATGATCGCGGATGCCGAAAGCTCCAGCGCCCGCTTCATCACCTCGCGTGTATAAACGGGCGTGTGGTCGACGGTGCCGCGCGTCTGCACCTCGTCCGCGATGAGCTTGTTGCGGCGGTCGAGAAACAGGATGCGGAACTGTTCGCGGTCCTCGAACGCCATCGCGGAACGCAGATAAGACAGAACTGTCGACATCGCCGCCAGCACGGGCCGCTTCCTGACTTCGCTTTGCGACGATCTCAGCGCAGCGGCCTGGATGACCTTTATCTCGGTCACGACGGCGTCCGTCACACCTTCGATTTCCATGAGACGCTCGGGTTGCGCCGCCACAGCTTCGGCGAACGATCCGAAGCGCGCGAGGATCTCCTTCGCCAGCGGCTTCACATCGCGGCGCGGGATCGCCCGGAAAAGGATGAGTTCCATCAATTCGTAATCGGGAAGCGCCTCCGCCCCGCCTTCGCGAAAACGCTTTCTCAGGCGGTCCCGGTGGCCCCAATAGTGCGGGATCGGCCGGGGAGGTTGCGGTGGGGGAACATTGGCGCCCGTTTCCAGGCTAAGCAATTCGAATAGGGGGCTCTCTTCGAAACTGTTCGACATCAAAATCGCCAACGCAAACATGACACAACGCGAGAACGTTATACACGGCATTCTCGTCATAGAGAATAAGCAGTTTTACTAAAAGGCGAATAAAAACTAAACTCTGCGGGTTTGGTCAGCGGGTTTCTGTCCCAGACGCCGCTCGCGCCGTGCTACGTCATCCCGGCCAAGCGAAGCGCGAGCCGGGATCGCAAAAAGGTAGGCGCTCCAATTAGTGAAAATCCCGGACAAAGGCTTCGCCTTCCGGGACGGCGCGTCCGCCTAGTACAGCCCGAGGCAAGTTCGCCCCCATTTGCCGCACGCGCTTTAGCGAACTTGCCTCGGATAAGCTGTACTGGAATCAATAAGTTGCTAGTACGCCTTATCCGCGGGAAGTCCTGTCAGCGCCGGCAGCAAATGGGTCAGGACTTCCCGCGGGGCGTACTAGTCTTGTCCTGGGTATGGCGGCTTGTGCCATCCCTCCGGGCTGTAGGTGAAAACCTCGACGCCGGTTTCGGTGACGCCGACCGTGTGCTCGAACTGCGCCGACAGCGAGCGGTCGCGCGTGACCGCCGTCCAGCCATCCGAAAGCATCTTCACATGCGGCTTGCCCAGATTGATCATGGGCTCGACGGTGAACAGCATGCCGGGCTCAAGCGTGACGCCTTCGCCCTGCGTCCCATAGTGCAGGATATTGGGTTTGTCGTGGAAGACGAGCCCCAGGCCATGGCCGCAGAAATCGCGCACGACGCTGCAGCGCTCGCTCTCCGCATATTTCTGGATCGCGTGGCCGATATCGCCGACCTTCGCTCCCGGCTTGATGACCGCGATGCCCCGCATCATGGCCTCATACGTCACCTCGATCAGGCGTTCCGCCTTTCGCGGCACACGGCCCACGGTATACATGCGGCTCGAATTGCCGTGCCAGCCATCCACGATAAGGGTGACGTCGACATTGATGATGTCGCCTTCGACGAGCAGGCGCGGGCCTGGAATGCCGTGGCAAACCACATGGTTGAGGGACGTACAGCACGACTTCGGATACCCGCGGTAGTTGAGAGTTGCGGGCACCGCGTTGTGTTTCATGGCGTACTCGAAGACGAGTTCGTCGATCGCCTCCGTCGTCACACCTGGCCGGACGAAATCGACAAGGATGTCAAGTGACGTGGCCACAAGCTGCCCGGCCCGGCGCATGCCCTCAAAGGCTTCCGGCCCATGCAGTCTGATCTTACCGTCGTTCGCGAACCTGATAGGCGCGCCGTATTCCGATCCGTTCATGGTGATGAAGTCTGCGCGCGGCGCCCGTTTCGGTTGTTAGGATGTGGGCCGGACCTGTCCATCAGGCAGAACACCACCAGCGTAGGGTAGAGATAGTCCCGTAGTCGAAATATGGCAGGTATGGGTCAAAGTCTCAACACCCTAAGCTGGTGCGCCCGGAAAAAGCTCCCGTTACCCATGCAGCGGAGCTGAACCATGATGTCAGCGGAGACAATCAAAGCGGCTATTTGCGCAGGAACAGCTCATATCAGCACCCGCTCTTTCCATTGCGCACCGCCTCCGATGCGGTTTTTGGCCGCCTCGGCACCTATCAAGGTTGCTAGGTGTTCAACACCGCGCACAACGCTTTTACTGACTCACTAATTGCGAGCATCGAGGTGACAGAAGCCTTTCAGGAGCCACGAAAGATAAAGAAATGAATGTCACCGTTTTGTCTCGTGTGCGAAAATTTGCCATGCCTCAGCAAGACGCTATGCCTCAGGAAGACGTTACGGCCGCACTCCTCGTGATCGGAGATGAGATTCTGTCGGGGAGAACGAAGGATAAGAACATCGGATTCGTTGCCGATCACTGCACCCATATCGGAATCCGTCTCAAGGAAGTCCGCATAGTGGCTGACGACGAGGAGGCAATCATCGGTGCGGTCAATGCTCTAAGGCACGCCCACACCTATGTTTTCACAACAGGCGGCATTGGCCCAACCCACGATGACATCACCGCGGATTCGATCGCCCGCGCTTTCGGCGTAGGCATCGCGGTCGATCAAAGAGCCGTTGCTTTGCTCCGCGAACGATACGCCGAAGCCGATTTGACGCCAGTCAGGCTTCGCATGGCGCGCATTCCGCATGGCGCCGAGTTGATTGAGAACTCCGTTTCGAAGGCTCCGGGCTTCCAGCTCGGCAATGTCATCGTCATGGCAGGCGTACCCGCCATCATGGAGACAATGCTTCTTGCTGTGACGCCAAGGCTCAAGACCGGCTCGAAGCTTTTATCGAAGTCGCTTCGTGTCCACGCTCCGGAGGGACAGGTTGCGGCGCCTCTTGCGGACTGCCAGCGCGCCTTTCCCGACGTTGCCATGGGCAGCTACCCATCTTTCGAGGGGGGACGGTTCGGCACGACCCTCGTTCTTCGCTCGCCTGACGAAAACCGCCTCAAGCTCGCCACGAAAGACCTGATCGAGCGATTGGGTCCCGATATCAGCGTTTCTGAATTATAATAGAGAGCACGTCGCCGTCGAGCCTGTCGGTGGAAAGAAAAGCGCATCCCGACGCCTTGCAGTAAGCCCGCAAATCCTGGTCCGCGAGCGGATCGGTGGCGAGAACCTGGACCGCCGTCCCGGGCTCGATGGTGCGCATTGCCTTTCGCACCTTCAGCACCGGAAGCGGACAGGATAA
The DNA here is from genome assembly GCA_963829495.1 of uncultured Alphaproteobacteria bacterium. GTDB lineage: Bacteria > Pseudomonadota > Alphaproteobacteria > Rhizobiales > Rhodomicrobiaceae > Rhodomicrobium. The sequence continues at coordinate 59,464 of CAWHIT010000008.1, read as the reverse complement.
GCCGCGCGTATCGATCGTGATGCCCTGCATGAACTCAGCCGGCGCTACTCCGCAAGCTTCACGGCAGCAGACCGCTTCTGTACCTCCTGCCGCCTGTCCTTGGCGCTCTTTCCCTGCAGCTTAACGGTGGCGACGGTCAAGCTCACCATCACCGCGACAAGGAACACGACGAGAGCCACCCAATTGCCTGTCGTCATTCGGCTGAGATCGCCGACGGCCCTCGAAAAGGCGTAGCCCCAAAACAGCATGAAGGGCACCCAGACCATCGCCGAAGTCACGTTTGCGATCTGAAATGTCAGATGGCGCATGCGCATGATTCCGGCGACGAGCGGGATGGTAGGCCGCACCGGCCCGAGGAAGCGGCCGATAAATATCGAAAGGAAGCCGTATTTCCGGAAAAACAGCCGGGCCCGAGCAACGGCGGCCTTATCGCGGTTGAGGGGCCAATGATGAACCACGCTCGGCCCAATCCAGCGCCCGATCCAGTATGTAACAATATCGCCGACAACGGCTCCGGCGATGGACCACCCTATGACCGAAGACGCATCGAGCCTGCCCTGCTGGATCGCGAGTCCGGCGAAAACCATAATAAGCGTGGCTGGGAAAAAGAGGCCCACGAGGACCAGGGACTCGCCGAACGCGATCCCGCCAAGGATGGGGCCAGCCCAGGCTTTGTGATGGAGCACATACAACTTGATGGTTGCCGGATCGAGCGAAACTATGGCGTCGAAAAATTCACAGAATTCCCTTTTTTCCTACCCGGATGGCAAGCCCCACCTAACTTTTGTCAGCAACTGTTCGTGCAGTGCGTTCGGCTTGCTATCCCCCCACAACTCCAGTTCCGCGCTCCCCTGCCTTGAGAGCTTATCTCGCAATCCAGAAACGCGGCTACCACCAATATAACACCACGGCAACACCTAAGTTTTTGCTGCCGAAAGCCAAGCTTCAGCGGTTTACCATCAGATTGTGCTTCAATTGCTGCATCTGTGCAAAAGCCTTGTGAACTCTTCCCGCGCTTTGGGAATAGGTCTGCCATTCTCCTCGAAGACATGTGCGCCAAGGAAATAACCTGTCATTGCGAAGGCCGCCTGTAAATCGGCACGGCATGGCTGATCTGTTCCGGCCGCGTTGTTCAGGAAGGCTGGCAGCGGAAGCAGCCTGTCACGGTAAGGCTCTCCGGCTTCTCGGGTTACCGCCTGGCCGGATTTCGGCGAGACATAGGCGAGATCATCCGTTCGGCCTGTGGCCGCGCAAGCCGTCAGGTTCAGGCCGAACCCAAGCTCGTCGAGAAATCGAAGTTCGAACCGGATCAGGGATGCGGGAAAGCTTTCGTCGCCCGCTGCGCTGAGGCAGGCTTTGGCGGCGTCGAACAGCCCCGGATGAGGATCGCGCTCCGGTAAGACCTGCAACAGCGCTACAAGCGCCGTGATACCCGCAAGCGACAGCTTATCGTCGAGAACCCGCGACGCGGTGGGCTCCGTCAACTCTGCGGTATAGACGCCGAGTTGATCGTCGAGGCGCGCGCGCCATTCTACCTTGAGACCATTTCCCGTTTGAAGAATAGGCCGGATGCGCCGGGAGCGTCCGCCCTTCACAAGGCCGCGTGCACGCCCGTTTTCGCGGGTGAAGATATCGGCAATCACGCTCGTTTCGCCATGCGGGCGGCCCAGCAGAAAGATGCCGTCGTCAGCCCATCTCATGATGCATGTCCGCGGCGGGCGTAGTCATGACTTCGGAAACTCGAGTCCCATCTCCCGGTAGCGCTCCGGATCGTCAGCCCAATTCTCCCTCACTTTCACAAAAAGGAAAAGATGCACCGGCGATTCTATGCCCTCGCCGATCTCGCGGCGCGCCTCCATCGAGATTTGCTTGATGGCCTGGCCTTTTGCTCCAAGCACGATTTTGCGCTGGCTCTCGCGCTCTACAAAGATTGTTTGATCGATGCGAATCGAGCCGTCTTTCCGCTGCTTCCAATCCGTCGTCTCGACCGTGGAGGAGTATGGGATTTCGTCATGAAGCCGCAGGAACATCTTCTCGCGGGTGACTTCCGCCGCCCATTGGCGAAGCGGGGCGTCGGCGATCTGATCCTCGGGGAAAAGCCAAGGGCCAAGCGGCATCCGGCCGGCGAGATACTCCTTCAAGTCCTCCACCCCGTCGCCCGACAAGGCCGAGATCATGAAGAGCCGCTCCAGCGTTAGCCGCTTCGACGCTTCCTCGGCGAGAGCCAGAAGCTTCGCCTTCTCGATCTTATCGACCTTATTGAGAGCGAGGACGAGCGAGATCGAGAACTCGCTGCGCCTGTTGAAAAATGGGTTCGACAACATCGTCCAAGCCACGGGCCGCATCGACGACGAGCACGGCCACGTCCGCCTCGCGCGCTTCGGTCCATGCCGTGGCCACCATGGCGCGATCGAGCCGCCGCTTCGGGGTGAATATGCCGGGCGTATCGACAAGAATGATCTGGCTCTTGCCCGCGATAGCAATGCCACGCAGGCGCGCGCGCGTGGTTTGCGCTTTGTGGGTCACGATCGAGACCTTCGCGCCCACGAGCGCGTTCACCAGTGTGGATTTGCCTGCGTTCGGGGCGCCGATGACGGCGACGAACCCGCAGTGCGGGCCACTCCAGGTTGTCTCTTTTTCAGGCATGCTCCCCTCCACCGGCCAGACTGCTTCGCGTTTCAGAAGAGCCTCCGCGGCCGCCTGCTGAGCTTTCTTCAGCGATGGCCCGGCGCCGCATTCGGGTTTCAAGCCCCTGACAGACACCTCCGACCGTAAAACTTGGCGCGTGGTCCGCGCCGCTCCGGCCAACCTCCCTGTATTCGGGAAACCCCCACTTCTGGCTTTGGGCATATTCCTGCAGCGCAGTTTTTGCGTCTGGAGCCGGAGCCTCTGCCGACCGCGATCAGCGGCGCCCACAAGCGCGCGCACCGCGGCCTCCGACGCGAGCGAGCCACCGTCCACCAGAATCGCCCCCAGCAGCGCCTCGCAGGCGTCAGCCAGAATCACTTCCTTTTTCCGGCCGCCGGAGCGCGCCTCGCTCGCCGCCATGGTGATATGCAACCCAAGTTCCAGCCGCTGGGCGATTTCGGCGCACGCTGTCTTGCAGACGAGCGAGTTGAAATGCCGCGCCAGCTCCACCTCGCGAGCCTGGGGAAAGCGGGCAAACAAGCAGCGCCGCTATGGAGAGGCCCAGCACGCGATCGCCCAGAAATTCGAGCCGCTCGTTATCCCGGCCGCCATGCTCGTTTCGCGCACTGGAGTGGGTCAGCGCCTCGTTGAGAAGGCCCTTGTCCTCGAATGTGTAGCCGAGCAGAGCCTCAAGCTCTTGGATGTGAGGTTTCTTGACAGGCACTCAGTGGATCACATTTCCAATGCGCGACCAGCGGATCTCCAACGGCCACTGCCAGGGTGCAAACCAACTCGCATTCTCGTCGATGGAGAAGAAGAGAATGCGTGCGCGCCCAACCAGATTTTCCTCCGGTACGTAGCCGACGCCGTTGCCATCGGTGAAGCGGCTATCGGCCGAATCGTCGCGGTTGTCTCCCATCATGAAGAAATGGTGGGGCGGCACAACGAACACCTCGGTGTCGTCAGCCGCACCGAACCGGCCGAAGCGACATGTTTCCGATAGCTTTTGTGTAAGATAGGAAACCCCGCTCGGCATTGTCTCGCGATATTGGTGAACCACCTGATTCGGGCCGCACTTCGTATCTTCAACCACATCCGCGACGCGCTCACGCTTCACGGGCTGGCCGTTGATGTTCAAGACGCCGCCGATCATCTGGATGCGGTCGCCGGGAAGGCCCACAAGCCGCTTGATGTAATCGGTCGAATTGTCCCGAGGGGTCTTGAAGACAATGACATCGCCCCGGTTCGGGTCAGAGAAGAGAACGCGGCCCTGGAATAGATCCAGACCGAAGGGGAAAGAGTACCGGCTATAGCCGTAGCTGTACTTCGAAACGAACAGGTAATCGCCGACGAGCAGCGTCGGAATCATCGATCCGGAAGGGATATTGAACGGCTGGAACAAGAAGATGCGGATGACGATCGCAATGGCGACGGCTTGCAGTAGAACGACGGCAAGATCGAAAGCGCTGTTTTCTTTCTTTTCCTGGGTTGCTTCGGTTTTCACGCTCATCATTCCGTTCCGGTTCAATTTTGAAGCGCGCCACTTACCCAGCCCGCGCGGCACATGAAAATGAGCGCGTTCAGACGACAGATTGCTGCAAATAAGGTGAGCCCGCTCTGCGCCTGATATAGCTCATGCGGCACCGAAAGCAAGCGCGCTGCTCGGGCACAGGAAGGAGACGGCGCGGAGGTCGCCCTCGTCCGCGGCTCTCTCCGCCCTCAGGAGAACAATCGCCGCTCTCTATAGGGAAATGTCTGCCGCGCGCTTCACTTTTTACATGCACGGCTACGGACACCGATTCTTTTTGCAAACGCTCTGGTTGAAAGACTGGCAGCAACGCGAAGTCTTCAAGACAGGCAAAAGCCAAGTCGAATTCCGTCTCCGGCGGGAATTACCGCGTAAGTCGACATCACCTTGATTGAAATCTGCAAAAGCTACTTGATGTTGCGGGACACCGTTCCCAGGGAATTGGTGAGCATGAGATTTGTGAATCAACAAGCCCTCATAGGAAAGATGCACTCCTCTGTCTTCAGTCTCCTAAGACGACAAAGTCTTTTAGTGACGCCGAATATTGCATTTCGCTGCAATAGGGTTGCTGTTCCTCTAAGCGCCGGTTCTGATCGACGCCGCGCAATCCTGCCGCGAGTTGGAGTCTTAGCATTTTCATCTCCCTTTCCCGCGCGGCAGTCTTATTTGACTGCCGGCCCTGCCCGCACTGTTGCATAAAATCAACAAAACGCTTGCCGAGGCGGAGGCTAAGCCATTGAAAACAATGCCTCTGTTCAATGTGCACCGGAAAACTCCCCTAAAAAGTGTACATATTTGGAGTTCTCTACCTTGAGTTTAAGCTTCCATCATGCAATCAAAATAGCAGTTGCGTGCGTCATCTCAAAAATACAACTAGCGGGAAGAGGAGAGAGGATTATGACTCTCACGAAATTCATACGGGCGGGCGCCGCCACAGTTGGTGCGCTCGCCATGGCTACCCAGGTTAATGCGGCGGACCTCTACTCCGGCGGTATGAAGGACGCGCCTGTTTATGTTCCGGCTCCGATGTGGACGGGGTTCTATTTCGGCGCTCACCTTGGCGCCGGGTGGGCTGACCTGCAAACCAATAGTCACACACTCGAGGCGGATTCCCCCTGGCTGGACGCTAACTTCCCCGGCACTTATAATTACGGCTACAGCACATTTGGAGGGGACACGCTACATACAACGGGCGGCGCTTTCGGCGGCGGCCAGCTCGGGTATAACTGGCAGGCGTCCAACTGGGTGCTCGGTCTCGAAGTCGATCTTGGTGGCATGGCCGCCAATGCTGACCGCACTTTCGGAGCTTCGGCAACGGCCTATACCAACGCTTTGGCGGCCCCGATCCCGGCCGGCATTCCCGTGGGGACTTCCTCCATCGCGCTCAGGGTGAAAGCCGAAGGGGGCTTCTACGGCGATGTCACGGGCCGCCTTGGTTATACTTGGGGTCCAGGACTCCTCTATGCGAAGGGAGGTTTCGCCTGGTTGCAGGAGAACATCAGCGTGTCCGGTACCCATACCGATGTAGACATTCTCGGTGGCACTGTCGATACCACGTCAGGGAGTCACTCCTTCGACGACACTCTGACAGGCTGGACGCTTGGCGGCGGCGTTGAGTACATGCTGAATCCGAACTGGACGATGAAGGTCGAGTATCTCCACTTCGATCTGGCAAGCTTCAACAACACATGGAATGACACCCAATTCACGCATGGCGATCTGACCATCGACACCGTGAAGCTCGGGTTCAACTATCTTCTCGGTCACAGCTACGCGCCTATGAAATAGCGCTTAGAGGAACGCGATTTAAGGCTGCCCCGCAGGAGAGCAGCGATCAGGAACGGCGCCCGCGGGCGCCGTTTTTGATCCCGATCCCTTACTCACTCAAATGCGCGCACCCCACGGAAAGCGCGAATCGGCATGACAGAGCGACCAAGTTTTTTGGCGAGGCCGATTGGTGGGGGCGCACCTCTCCGCAGTATTTATAATTGCGCTTCCTCGTGAACATAAGGATGATGTTCGACCGGGAACTGGCAGAAGCGAGGACTCGTCGAGTGACACATCTGGGCAACACCGGTGGCGGCGACGATCAGTCTGCTGTCATATCCTTCCTTTCAAATCCGCAAAACTACCCGAAGGCCGACGCCGTCAAGCTCATTGGGACGCACGCCGCAATCGTTTTCCTCGCCGGTGATCGGGCCTATAAACTCAAGCGCGCGGTCAAGCTTCCGTATCTTGATTTCTCCACCCTGGAAAAGCGCCGGGCCGTCATAGAACGGGAGCTTGAAATCAATTCCCGGGCAACGCCCGAGCTTTATCTGTCGATCATGCCCTTGACGCGCAGCCCGGACGGAAGCCTGGAACTGGGGGGCTCGGGTATTCCTGTCGACTGGCTGCTCGTGATGCGCCGGTTCGGTCAGGACGCTCTGCTGCACAAAATGGCTTGCGAGGGGCGTTTGACCCGCGAGCTCGTTATGGAGCTAGCCAACACGATCGAGCATTTTCATCGCCATGCTCCCGTAATCGAAAAAGCCGGATTTGCCCACTCTCTCGAGCATATTGTTGCCGACATCCAAAATGCCTTGTGCGGCCCTGTCGCACAGGCAAGGGGAGTGAAGGCCTGCTCCTATATTGAAAATCTCCGGCACGAGCTCAGCTCGAAACTTGCCATCATCGAAGAGCGGGAGCGAGAGGGATTCGTCCGCCGCTGTCATGGCGACCTGCATCTCAAGAACATCGTGCTTTGGGAGGGAAGGCCCAGGCTTTTCGACGCGATCGAATTCGACGACCGGCTCGCGACCATCGACGTCTTCTACGATCTTGCCTTCCTGCTCATGGATCTCTGGCATCGCGGCCTGAGACGTGAGGCGAATGTCATCCTGAACCACTACCTTCAGTGTGCGTCTATTCGCGAGATCCAAGGCCTCGCCTTGCTGCCGCTGTTCATCTCCTTCCGGTCCGCGATCCGGGCAATGACGGGACTCCATGCGCTTGCCGTATGCGGCAAGGCTGAATGCGAGAGTCTGGTGCCGGAAATCGAAAGCTACGCGGCTTTTGCTGCAAGCGTGCTTTCGCCAAGCAAGCCGCAGCTTGTCGCGATGGGAGGGCTTTCGGGCGTGGGAAAGAGCTCCGTGGCGCGGGAGGTGGCCTCCGCGATCGGTTCTCCCCCCGGCGCGCTTCACCTTCGGACCGACGTCGAACGCAAGATCATGCACGGCGTCGCCCTCACCCACCGCCTTCCGCTGGAAGCCTACACGCCAGAGAGCCGGGACGAGGTCTACAGGCAAATCTTCAGGAAGGCCGAAGTCGCGCTCGATAGCGGATGTTCCGTTATCGTCGACGCGGTGTTCCCAGTGCCTTCGCAACGCACTCAGCTTCGCGACCTTGCGTTGAGAACCAATGCCGGTTTCAATGCATTCTGGCTTTATGCCGACGAGAGGCTTCTCAGGGAGCGCGTGGCTGCGAGGGGCGACGATGCCTCCGATGCGAATGCCGTCATTATCGAAAAGCAAGTGAGAACAATCGAGCCTCCGCAGGACTGGGTCATGATCGACGCTTCTGGCGGACAGGATGCAACTGCCGCGGCAATCTCAAAAGAATTCGAAAAACCGAATCGCAAGTCTTGAGCGTGCCGCCGTAGTCTGCGAATTGCTTTGCTTCATTGCTTGATGCGATCGGCTTGGCCATCAAACTCTTCCGAGCAGAAGGGGCCGCCCTGGAAAAGGTCGCCGATGTCGTCGGGAGCACGGAGCGCCTGCGCCGCGAGCGCCTCCGCCGCAAACGCCTCGGATTGACCTTCAGGCTGGTAACCTAGTTCGGCGGCGCGTGAGTTGTCCCACCAGGCCCTCGCGTTATCCGACATGCCGTAGACAACTTCGTAGAGGAGCCCCTCCTGCTCGAGGCCGATTCGAATCAGCGACACAAGGTCCTCGGGCTTCAGCCAGATCGCGAGCCGCCGCGCATCAACGGGGCGTTCTGAAACGCTGCCGATTCGGATGCAGAAGACGCTCAAGCCGAACTTGAAGGCATAAAGCGCGCCAAGCGCCTCGCCGAATGCCTTGCTGACACCGTAGCGCGAATCCGGCAAAGGCAGCGCCTGCGGCCCTAGCGTTTGGGCGCGCGGATAGAACCCCACCACGTGGTTCGTGGAGGCGAACACCACGCGTCCCACCTTTTGCTTTCGCGCGGCTTCGAAAAGATTATAGGTGCCAATGAGGTTCGACCTAAGGATTGTGTCCCAGGGCGCCTCGACGGATTGGCCGCCGAAATGCAATATCCCGTCAATGCCAGCGGCTGCACGCTCAATGGCTGCGGCGTCGGCGAGGTCGGCGGCGATGAAGGTCTCTTCAGGACGCAGATCGGAGGGCGGCTCCAAATCCGTCAGCACCAGGTCGTAAAGCGGAGGCAGAAGGCGACGAAGCCGCGATCCAATGCCGCCGGAGGCTCCCGTTAAGAGAATGCGCATCGCGTCGGTCTACCGTTTCTCCCCAGGGATTACTGTCGGCTCGTTAAGAAAATCCCGGACATAAAGCTTCTTTACAAGAACAAAAAGCACCACCGTCATCGGCGCCGCGAAAATCACGGCCACCGTGCCGAAGATGAAACCAATGGCGGCGATGCCGAGGATCATCACGGCGGGCGGAATGTAGACCATTCGACGCTGGATGAGCGGTGCTATGAAATTTCCTTCCGCGGTATGGATCGCGAGATAAGCCACAAGCGTCCAGACGATCTGGTCTGGCCCTTAAGTCGCCGCGACGAGCACGGCCGGAACCGCGGCAATAACCGGCCCCACATAGGGTATGAATTCCGTCAGAGCAGCGATTAGGCCGAGCGCAATCGGCGATGGCAAGCCGATCGCCCAAGTGGCGACGGTGGAGAGGAGGCCAACCAGCAGCATGGACATGAACTGCCCCTGAAGCCAAAGGCGAAGCGCATTTCCGATATCCTTCGTGGTTTCCTCGGCCTCGGACCGCCGTTCCGCAGGGAACAGCGTCAAGAAGCCGTTCAGATACAGGGACGGGTTCGCCGCGAAGTAGATCCCGGCGATGACCGATACGACAACGCCGGCAATGACGCTTGTACTGATGGCAAAGACCCTGGTGAGAATCTGAGTAATGGGAATGCCGTTCGATCCAAGTCCCGAAAGAACGAGGCTCCCGAGAGGCGAGCTTCCCAGTTCCGCCCTGATTTCTTTTTGCGCAGCCTCCATGCGGGCAAGCACATCCTGAATGTCGAGCGCTATTCTTGTTCCGAAGAGGTATCCCGCAACCGCTATGACTCCGAGCAGCAAAAGACCTGCAAATGTTAGCGCGGCCCAGTGCGGCCATTTGAGCCCTTTCCTGATAGGGCGAGCCAAGAGGGTGAGCAGCACCGCAACAAGCACGGCACTGAAAGCCAGGACGAAGACTCCAAAAAAGAAGTAAAGGAATGCGAATATTGCAAGTATTATGAAAAATGTTGATATCTTCGCGGGGAAGCTTTGCGTGCGAGCTTCCGTCGAGAGTTTTTCACTAACAGATTTCATCTCCGGACCGTTACGCTGATGTTGGCGATGCAGTTACGGCCGGATCATTGAGCCGCGGTCGACGTCACCGTGATGGGTAATGCGTTTGCTGTCCGATTTGCTCCAATGCGGATCGCGCACGATGCAGTCCGCTTGATCTACGCGGGGGACCAGCCGGGAGGTGCAAGCTCGAAGCCCTCGAATTGAAAGGCGGGCGCGACAATGCAGCTTACCAAGGTCCAAGCGCCTAAAGTCGATGCGGCCTGCCAGGCATAGGGTGGAACAACGCCCTGAAATGTCTCGCCGTCTTGGGTGGCAGGACCGAGCCTTATCCATTTTCGGCTTGCGCCCGCGTCGCAAACCTCAAGGAGCAGAGGAGCGCCGGCCTGCCAGATCCAGATTTCCGCAGCGTCGACGCGGTGCCAGTGGGAGCGCTCGCCCGCCGCAAGAAGGAACAGGATCGAGCTTGCTGCGCCCCGTCCGCCGTTTGTTGGAACGTCCCGCCACAGCTCGCGATAATGGCCGCCCTCAGGATGAGGCAGCAATTCGAGTGCGGCACGCACTTGTGCTTCTGCGAGCGAGGGATCGCGGAAATCAGGAAGCGGATGTGTCATGGGAGCGTCCCTGCGAGTTTCGCCAGCGTCACGGATTACGCTTTCCGTCGCCACAAGAGAAGCTGCCTTTTCGAGCGCGAGCCCAGGATCTATCGCGCGCAAATTTTCGCATGACGCGGCTGTAACAGCTCCGTGGTGAATAGAAGTCCGATGAGCCGCCAGGGTCGCCATGACAAGTGAGGTAAAAGTGTTCGGCGTTGGCGCAAAGCTCAAAAGCGGTGGCCAAGCTAACGCCAGCGCTTGAAGTGTGGTCCCGAGCGGGTTAGTGCTGACTGAATACGGTTTTTGGAGCCGCTTGAAAACTTCTGAAACTGATCTTGTTAGGAGTACTGATTTTCTGAAGCGATCAAAGGCGCTGTTCTGCGAGTTCGACAGAGGAGCTTTTCGATATGCTGAAACAGCTTGTTCGGGTAGGCAACGCTTTTCCAAATCGGCTTTTTGTCGCCGTCAATCTTCTTTTGTGTCTTTGTATGTGTCTTTGTGCGGATGGCGTTTGGGCCGCCCAAACCCGCAAACCCGCGAGCACGCCCGACTGCACTTCCGCCTCGAATAAGAACAAGCCGCCCTGCGTTGTCGAAAGTCCAACGGGGCAGGTCACCGTTTTTTGGCCGAAACTCCGCGCGAGCAATGCCGTTGGTCAGGTGCTTGAATCAAATATGGAGGTTTGGGTCGATAAGGCCCGCGTTGGCATGGTCAAGGAGGATGCGCCGCTGACGGTCAGCCTTCCAAATGGCCCTCACACACTCGAGTTGAAACCGTATGACGATTGGCTCGAGAATATAAGACCGCCGAAGGCGACGCAGATCACAGTTTCTGCGCAAAGACCTCTTTATCTCCAAATCATCCATCAAGGATGGACGATTACCGCGAGCGAACTTGACGCCCCTACAGCTCAAGCCGTGCTATCCGGCGGCGAACCTAAAGACGAAGGCAAAGCCTCTCCGTCTCAACCTGCCACGTCTCAAGCTGCCGGGCAAGCTAACACGTCTCAAGCTAACACGTCTCAAGCTGCGGTGCCCGACAAGGAACCGAAAAAAGATGAGGGCGTTTTAGTGGCGCTCTTTGGTGGCGATACGAAAACGAGCAAGGAAGCGAAAGCACCAAGCGGGCCACCGGCAACCATCCATCTTTATTGGCCAAGACCAGCGCTCGACTTCGGCTTCTTGGATAAGTTCAACTCGGCTGTACCGGTAGTCCTGAACGGAAAGCGCGTTGGCGCTATTACGTCCGGCGAATATTTGGTGATGCAGGTTCCTTCGGGCGAGCATGTCTTGGGACTGGATGTGGGCTTGCCGATTTACGGAGTGCTCAAGCGAGACTTCATTCTTGGGGCAGGAACCACGCGCTATTTTCACGTCGAACATCATGATGAGTTTAGGATGGTGGAAGATTCGCCAGAAGAAGCAGCTGATTACGGCAAGGGGCTAAGGCAGCGAGAAGTGTCCGCGCAGTGAGTGTGCGAAGCCGTGGAATTTGATTAGAAGCAGGTGCGCAAATCAGGCGTCAGCCGCTCAGGAGCCCTCTTGTAAAGGAGCGTCTCCCGCCTCAGCACGGATGAAGCGGAAGATTGCACCTTCGCCGGGGGCAGCGTCGGTCCAGATGCGTCCTCCATGTTTGTGGACGATACGCTGAACCGTTGCGAGGCCGATGCCCGTACCGGGAAATTCACGAACGCCATGAAGGCGCTGGAAAGCGCCGAATAGTCTTCCGGCATAGTCCATATCGAACCCGACGCCATTATCGCGCACGTACAGCACAGTCTGTCAGGACGACCCTCAAGAGCCGCGCATTGCCTCTGACCAGGATGTCCGGCGCGATAATGAACTCGGCGCTCCGCCCGGGTGCGGCGTGCTGCAAATTCGTCCCTGATCTCGGCCGCGACATGACTGAGCCACAGGCCATTTCTATGCCCGTTTCGTTCGAGGCAATCGGGCAGCAGGATGCCCCTCCGAGCGGCGGCTCAGGCAAAAAGGCCATGCTGGGAAGTAGGTTATTTCTACCTTGGGTAGAAGCGCAAGCTTGGCGCACTCATCTACGCACAAGCTTGCGCACTTCTCCTGCGCACTGGGCCGCGAACCCCAGGCCACAAAACTCATCATGGATTTTGGCCGACGGGTCTACCTGCCTTGATGCGGTGCGCAGTGCCTTCCTTGCTGTTGCTCAGACTGGGCAATCCCTCGATTGGGCGTCGGCAAAAAGTGCTCGCAAGAGCCGTCATCCTTGCGCGGATCGCCTGAAAACGCGGCTTGCTTTGCGCTACTCTGGGGCGCCGTGTACCGATAGCAGTCCGGGGCGCTTGGGCAGGATGCGGTTTTACAGAGAGTGATCTCCATCACTTTACGTCCTTCCTGTTGCTCTTCGTCCCGTTCATTGCACACCTAACTTGCACGGATATGACAACGGTTCGCGGCGCAGCTACGGGCTAAGGCCGATCCTGGAACTTGATCGCCCTGCTATCTCCGCCTTGTAAGCCTATGGCGCCTTACTATCGCCTGGCGCGCCATGATGGTAAGCCGCTGATGCGTTAACCCGCGATGGTTAACGGCATTTACTTCCGGCCTGAATTTGCGCCCCCAAAGGTCCAAAACATCAGAGCGGCCGCGTCCGGCCGGGCGAACAGGCCGCCTATCCCATTGAAAAAGCTCAGCTTTATTCAGCCCGGCATTCCTCAGGCGGGATAAAGACTGAGGATAGCCTCCATCTTGTCGCTCAACAGAGAATTGAACGGCAGCCCATTGAGCGGACCGTCCGGCGAGATGATCAAGGTCTTGGCCCCGGCGAGGCGGTCCTTCAGAGGCGCTATCAGCTTGTCATAGGTGAACCGCCGCATTGCTGGCAGTGAAGCACCGTTTCCCTCGCTCGCCCGCGCATCGATCAAAGCCTGCTGCGCATCAACGATGGGCTTTGCCTCGCCAAGATCGACAAGCACGGGCGCTGCATCGGGCTTCAGCACGACAGCGAGGAGATGGGGGCTGCCGAAAGCGTTCTTCTCAAAATCAAAAGCGTTGAAAAAGCGGTATTCGATGTAGGCCCCCTTTTTCGGCAAGCCGCTTTGCACAGCCTGGGCGGTCGTGCGCTTGGCTTGCAAATATTGGCGGTAGCTCTGGGATCGCTGCCGCAAATCCTCTTCGGCCGCTTCGAGGCTTTGCTTCAGGGACCCGACCGCCTCAGGCGCCGGCTTCTGACCAAGAGCGACAGCGGCTAGCGCGGCCGCGCGCTCTCGCACCGACCGGGCGGCGGCAACGATGTTCGCGTCGTCGGAATCCCGCATCAGATTGGCAAGGTAAGCCTGATCCTGAAGCGGGCGCTTCTTCCAGTGCAAGATGACATCGGCGGCAAAGCGAGCCGACGCCTCGGACGGATATCTAAGGGCGAAGCTCAGCATGGCATCCTGATAGCCGGAATTGGCTTCGAGGACGCGGCGGCGGATGGCCACCTTTTCGGGGCTGCCGGTCTCAGCGTCGAGCCAGAAGGCAAGCCCGTTCTCAATGTCTTGAAATTCCCTGAACGCCTCGTCTGTTTTGCCCTCTCTCGTGAGCAAGGCCGTAAGGTTGCCCTTAATTCCGAGCGTATCGGGATGCTCCCTGCCGCGCACGCGTTCCGAGACCTCAAGCGCGCGCCTGTAGAGCGGCTCGGCTTCAGCGGAGCGGCCTTGATCAGAATAGAGCGCCGCCAGATTATTGATGCTGGCCAGCGTATTGGGATGGGCTTGGCCCAGAACGCGCTCGAGTACATCGAGCACGCGTTTATAGAGCGGCTCGGCCTCGCCATAGCGGCCCTGAGCCTTATAGAGAAAGGCGAGATTGTTGACGCTTGTAAGCGTACCGGGGTGTTCCCCGCCGAGCTCTGTTTCAGCCCGCTCCAAAGTCTGCCGCGCAAGTTCCAGCGCATCGGCATACTTTCCTTCGCCATAGAGCTGGGCAACCTTGGTGTTCGCGGCGCCAATCGCCTGGACCGCCTCCGGCGATGGCGAGAGGGCGCGGAAAACATTCGTCGAACGGTTTACGGTGACGAAGTAGGCCGCGATCTGGCTGGTGGCAGACTGCGCAGTTTGATTTGGGTTTGCCTGGGAGGCTCCGCCTGCGCCTGACTCCGAAGAGCGATCCTCGAAGGAGATTGTTTGATCAGAACCTTGTGCAAAGGCTGACGAAAAACAGGCTGCGGCCAGAGCGGCAGCCAGACGGAAACGACTCATAATATCCCCACACACGACTACACACTCTCAACTCTATAGATGGATAGCACCGACATGGGGCGGCGTCTGTTACTGACGCGCAACAATTTAGGAAACAAATGCTACAGATAGAAACGGGGCTCGTGTTGCTGCCTATTCGCCGGACCGAAATTCACGCGGCGTAGGTGTCGTACACTAACTTTAGCGGTGGAAAAGTCTACGCCGGCTCGCGCGCAGGGGGAACGCTGCAAACAATGCGGTGGCGCATCGACGCCAAGGCAGGCATTGGCGCTTCGTCGAATGCAAGTTTGCCCTGGAAAACCTCAATATACTGCGTCATGCCACGCGCTGCGGAGATAACGCGCCGTAGCTGCGCACGCTAAATGGCCGGCGGGCGTAGATGCCGAAGGCGAGAATCCCCGCGTAGCACACGGCCGGCACCGCGAGCGCCACCTTGAGACCCGCGACATCCGCCGTGTGCCCCATAATCAGCGGTACGATCGCACCCCCGACAATCGCAATGCAGATAATGCCGGAGCCCTCGTGCGCGCGGCTGCCGAGGCCTTCCGAGGCGAGCGTGAAGATTGTCGGAAACATGATCGAGTTGAAGAGGCCGATCGCAAGCAACGCCCAGCCAGTGAGCGCACCGGTGCCGGTGGCGGCAACAGCCAGGAGCAAAATTGCGACGGTGGCGGCGCTCGCAAGCACCTTGCCTGGAGAATAAACGCGCAAGAGGTATGCGCCGATGAAGCGCCCGATCATTGCACCGCCCCAATAAAACGGAACCCGTTCGCCCGCGGCCTGCGCGCTAAGCCCGAAGACGTCAGGCTGCATCAAGGAAACTTACGATCACCGACCCGATCGCCACCTCGGCGCCGACATAGAGGAAGATCCCGAGCGCGCCGAAGCCGAAGCGCGGTTGCCGCAGCAGTCCGAAGGCGTGGCTGATCGGCGTCTTGGCGACCGGCTGCGCCTGAAGGCGATTGCGGCGCGCCCATACAGCCACCGCCACGACCAGAAGCACAAATGCAAGGCCGAGATAGGTCAGCACGATTACCTGGCTTTCCTGCACGCGGAACGCGCTAAGCGCCGCACCGGTGAGCGTGGCCGGATCATGCGCGTTAAGTGACTTCAGGATCAGGATCGAGCCGACATACGGGAATATCGTCGTCCCAAGCGAGTTGAACGCTTGCGCAAAGGTGAGGCGGCTATGCGCGGTTGCAGGAGCGCCCAGCATCGAGATCAGCGGATTGGCGACCACCTGCACGATCGTGATGCCGGAGGCCAGCACGAAGATCGCGAAAAGGAACGTCGCGAAGAGCCCAAACGACGAGGCGGGCACGAACAGAAGACACCCGAGGGCCATCGTCACGAGACCGATCGCGGCGGCGCGCATGTAGCCGGCGCGACGCACGATTGCCGCAGCCGGCAGCGAGATCATAAGATACGCCGCGAAGAACGCCGACTGCACGAGCATGGCCTCGGCGTAGGATAGCGTGAACAGCGCCTTCAGCTTCGGAATCACGACGTCGTTTAAGCTCGTGATGCCGCCAAAGATGAAGAAAAGCGCGAACACGAAGAGCCGGAGGTCCGGCGCATCGATGTACTCTTTTGCGGTTTCATCCGACGGAGCCGGATCGGATGACGATGTCGGGGTGATATCCAGCTGCATCCTGTGCTCCAAAGCGGCTTTGCATCGAACAATCCATTATCCACGAACTGGTTGCCGGGCGAAGCGCCGCGAACGGCACATCAGGGGCGTGACATAGGTCCGGCCGCTGGCTGATGGCCACGGCAATCTCCTTGCCAGTCCCTAAGTGCAGTCCATACCGGAAACTGATTACCTCCCTATCTTCGCCTCGTAAGCCTACAGTTCGGCTTATTCGAACTGTAGGCCAGCAGTCCCCAAGACGTAAGCCACGATCATGGTCAATGGATCGTTGCCGCGCCGAAAAGGCGTTAACGAGTGGATGGTTAATTTCGGCGGGCCTGATTTATTTCTGGTTCAAATACGCTTGATTAAGCTTAAGGAGGCGTTTATCCGGCGCCGAAGACGCCTACGGGCGGCGGTAGGCAGGCTGTTCTAACGCATTGAAGTTGATCAGCTTTTTTGCCTTCGACCAACCCCGTTAGATGGAATTTAATGCCGGAATTTCTTCCTTTACTGGGACGCGATAAAGCCGGTTAAATATGTTGTGGCCGCCCATGTTAACCATCACGGGGTCCCCTGCGCCGGTCGGCGGCGCCGTCCCTTTCGTAGTTTTCCTATGAAATTCAAGGCGTTATCGAGCTTAACTCCTCGGTAAGGCGCTTTTTCTTAAACTCTCAGGCGATGCGGACGCCGAACGAAAGCGCAGCCGGGAAGTTCAAGCGAAATGGACCATGTGCAATGTGCACGCCAAAAGTTAGCTGGGTTGGAGGTTCCGTGCGGCAGGCAAGTCGGGGAGGAACAACGGGGTAATCAAGTTCCAGATTGATCCCGGGTTTATGATTTTTGCGCCGTAGTTCTGCCGGGCGGAGGAACTTTCCAACAAAAACATTCCTTCGATTGACATGCCGGTTCCGGTGGACACGTTTGTATTGGAGGAGGCGCGATGGTTTTTCCGATCGGAACCGACGAAAGCGAACACGGCAGCCCGCCAATAACCACATACTTGCTCATCATTGCGAACGTTGTGATGTTTCTCATCGAACAGAGCCGGGGCGAGGCCTTTGTGCACCGTTGGGCGTTCATACCGCACCAGTTCTTCGCTGACCCGTCCGGGCATTTTCCAACCCTAATCACCGCCATGTTTCTGCATGGAAGCTGGCTGCACCTCCTTGGCAACATGGCCTACCTCTGGACCTTTGGCGACAATGTCGAGGATGATTTCGGCCATTTCCCCTTTCTCGTCTTCTACATGCTGTCGGGCATCGCCGCCATCATCGCCCAAGGCGCTTACACACCGCATTCCGTCCTGCCAAATCTGGGTGCTTCTGGCGCCATTGCGGGGATTCTGGGCGCTTACCTCGTGATGTTTCCAAACGGCACGGTGAAGTTCTTGACCAATCAGGGGATCGTGCGCTTGCCAGCCCTGATCGCCATCGGCGGCTGGATCGCGCTACAATTCATCAGCGTTGGAGGGGAGCTTGTCAGAGCACACCCCACAGGCGCGGGCGGCATCGCCTATGTCGCTCATATCGGAGGGTTCATCGCCGGGATGATCCTGTCGTTTTTCTTCCGCAGCCGGCAAACCACCACCGCCTAGATGTGCCGATCGGAAGGGGAAAACGCACTACTTAGGGGGCACCTGCAGGCATTGACCGCTTATCCGATTGTTTCCGCTGCTGGATTTGTTGGCGAACCCAAGAATGTTTGCAAATAGAGGGCCTTTCCCTCAGTGTCCTCCTCCGCCGCCTTGCGAATTAGGACGGCGCACGATAGGAGCCAGGAGCGCGATCAGCAGGAATAGCACTGTCAGCGCCCAGAACACATCTCCGATGGCCATGACGGTCGCCTGCTTGCGTACAAGCTGCGCGAGTTTCTTTGTCGCAGCGAGCGAGGCGTCCGAGCCGAAATGCGCCATCTGCTCGGTCAGCTTCGCGAGCGTTTCCTCGGCCGCGGCGCGTCCCCAGGTCACCTGCTCGTGCAGGCGAGCCAGATGCAGATCGAGGCGCTTGTTCAGAAGTGTGTTGATCAACGCCAGCCCGACCGCGCCGCCAAGATTGCGCGTCAGATTGAACAGTCCCGAAGCGTTCTTGAGCTTCCACGGCGGTGTCGTTCCAAGCGCCGTGGTCGTCACCGGGATCATGATGAGCATGAGTGAAATCCCGCGCAGAATTTGCGGGATCAAAAGCTCCCAGAAATCCCATTCGCTGGTGAGGAGCGACGCTTGATAGGTGCCAACCGCGAAGCCCGAGAAGCCTAGCGCGAGCATAAGGCGCGGATCGACGCCACGCTGCATCAGCTTGCCGGATATGGGCGCCATGACAAACATGCAAATGCCGGTGACGAACATGGTCTCGCCGATCTGCAGGGCCGAATAGCCGCGCACGCGGGCGAGATAGACGGGGTAAAGATAGGTCAGCCCGTAGAGGCCGACGCCGAGCACGAAGGAAAACAGCGAGCCCGTCGCAAAATTGCGATCCTTGAAAGCCGAAAGATCGACGACCGGGTGTTCCGCCGTCAGCACGCGCCAGAAGAAGAAGATGGCGCATGTGGCGGAGAAGATCACGCCCATGGTGATGTGATCGCTGTCGAACCAGTTATCGGTCGGTCCTTCTTCCAGGATGTATTCGAGCGCACCGAGGAAGCCCGCCATTGTCAGAAAGCCGATCCAGTCGAACTGGCGTAAAAGCTTGAAATTGGGTTTATCGAAATCGATCAGGAAGAAGGAGATGGTCGTAACAAGGACGCCCGGCAGCACGTTTACGAGAAACAGCCAATGCCAGGAGAAGAGATCGGTGAGATAGCCGCCTATTGTCGGGCCGATCGTGGGCGCGAGCGTAGCGACAAGCCCGATGAGAGGCTGGATTGCGGGTTGCTTGCTTTTGGGGAAGATCGTAAAGGCCGACGCGAACACGGTCGGGATCATACCGCCGCCGATGAAGCCTTGAAGCGCTCGCCAGACGATCATCTCCTCGATTGAGGTCGCGGTCGCGCACATGATGCTCATCAGCGTGAAGCCCGCCGCCGAGATCACGAAGAGATAGCGGGTGGAGAGCGCGCGCGACAGGAATCCCGACAGCGGGATCATGATCACTTCGGCGATCAGATAACTCGTCTGCACCCACGGGATTTCATCCGCGCTCGCCGAGATGCCCGCCTGGATTTCCGAGAGCGACGCCGACACGATCTGGATGTCCAGAATCGCCATGAACATGCCGAAGACCATGACGATGAAAGCCACCACCCGGCGGGTTGTGACCTGTGGTTCGGCGGCGTGCATCGGCGCGGTGGCGGGCTCGATGTGCTTCCGCGTCGGTAGCGCCGGGATGGATTGTGCGGACGCTGCCATGTTTTAAAGCCCCCTCATCCTGTCCTTCTCCCGCAAGGGGAGATGGAACGCTGTTGCGAACGCCACCTACTGCCTCTCCCCTTGCGGGAGAGGGCTGGGGTGAGGGGGCTTGATTCCCTAATCGTCGCTTCGATGTCTGCGCAGCTGCGGCCTTCCGCCACGCCGCCCCTTGTGTTCACGTAAGTCACGACGGAAAGACCGGGCCGCAAAACGCCCTCGCGAATGGCTTCGCCGTCAACGCGGATCCGCACTGGCACGCGCTGCACAATTTTGGTGAAGTTACCGGTCGCGTTTTCCGGCGGCAGCAGCGAATACTGCGAGCCGGATGCTGGCGCGATGCTTTCGACGACCCCATGGTAGACGCGGCCTTCAGCGGCATCGACCGCAACATCTGCCGGTTGGCCAGGGCGGATGCTGTCCAGCTGGGTCTCCTTGTAGTTCGCTTCGATGTAGGCCGTGTCGAGCGGCACAAGCGCAAGCAGTCGCGTGCCCGGCTGCGCATATTGGCCCACCTGCACAACCTTGTTGCCAATCACGCCGTTAAACGGCGCCCTGACTGTCGCGTAGCTCAGGTCCAGCAGCGCCTTGTCCAGGCTCGATTGCAACTCTGCCCGCACACCCTGGGCTTCCTTGACTTGCGCGTTCAGCACCGTGAGATTGGCCTCCGTGGAAGCCTGGGCGGCTTCCGCAGCCTTGACGGCGGCTTGTCCCTGATCGCGTTCCGCCCTCGCCAGGTCAAGCTTCTGCTTGCTGCCATATTCCTGTTGCGCCAGCGTCTGGGCGCGGTCGAAATCGGCAGACGCCCGCACGAGGCTCGCCTTCACGGAGGCGACTTGCGCCTTCGCCTGATCGATCATGGCCTGCTGCGCGATTGCCTGCTGTTTCAGCCGTTCGATTGTCGCGTCCTGGGTCGCGAGCTTGTTGCGGGCCGAATCGACGGCGATCGTGTAATCGCGGTCGTCAATCTGGGCGAGAACATCGCCAGCGCGGACGGTGATGTTGTCCCTGACGGGAACGGCGGTGATGATGCCGGAGACTTTCGCCGATATGACCGAGAGGTCGGCCCTCACATAGGCATCGTCGGTCGAAACGTAGAACCGGCCTTCGGTCCACCAATAGTGGCCATAATAGCCGCCGATCCCAAGCGCGGCAATCAAGCCGAGCGCGAGAAGGGCGCGGCGTTTGCTGGGCGCCTTGACGACATCAGGCACGGCCGTGTTCGGGGCTGGATCGAAAGTTGTCGCCCGAAATGCTTTTGCTTCCGCGCGCGGAATCGCGGCTTCCTCTTCGAAGTCATCGCCGACGGCAGGCGCTTCCCCGGCTTCAAGCTGCGAGCCTGATAGATCGTGGTGCGCGACGTCCAAATCGGTTTTCATCATACTTTGCTCTTGACGTTTCGCTCGTCGAAGGACATCTGAACCGAACCGTTCGGTTCAGCCTCGCAAGTAAGCGAGGACCTGGACAGCGTCAAGAGCAAAAACTGGTGAAAGTCGGGCCCAGGCAAATCTGCCAACCTATATTTGGACGATGCCGCGGCCCGATTGAGAAGATTAATGACTGAATCTCGAACGCAGATGTAGCCATGGACCACTATCCGCTCGACGCGCTTTCGGGCTCTGCCCACACCTGCGACACTGCCAAGCGTCAGCAGATCATGGAGGGCGCGCGCCGCGTTTTTTTGCACGATGGTTTCGACGGGGCCAGCATCGGCGATATCGTCCGCACCGCGGGCGTGTCGAAAGGCACTCTCTACGCGTATTTCCCCAGCAAGGAGAAGCTGTTCGAGGCGCTCATCATTGAAGACCGTCTAAAGCAGGCCGAAGCTTTGTTTACGCTGGATGAGTTCGATAAGGACGTGGTCCGCGTGCTTCGAAAGCTCGCCCAGACCTTCCTCGACATGCTCTTAAGCCTAGACCATCTGGACTTCCTGCGCATTGTAGTCGGCGCCTCGACCAAATTTCCGCAGCTTGGCAAGGCGTACTTTGAGGCCGGTCCTTGCATTGGCATGAACAGGCTTGCCTCATACATCCGCCGCCTCACCAATGAAGGCATCCTTGTCGTCGAGGATCCGCAACTCGCCGCGCGCCAATTCCTGGATTTGTGCAAAACCGGCATTCATCTGCGCATGATGCTCGGAGACCGAAGCAGGCCAAGTCAGGCGGAGATCGCCCACAATATCGAGGGTGCAATCAAAGTGTTTCTCGCGGCTTATGGCCGTCCATAGGGGAAATCCGCGCCAGACTGACTTTAGTCACGCTTCGCTCTATTCCTTCCGACTTTAATTGAATCACTGGGGATTCCCATCCGGCGCGAACAGTGATTTAAACTGCATGCTGGGGCGGAGGCCAGCATGCATGGCGCGAGCTTATTCTCCGACCTGCGTGAGCGGGTGGTGGCGTTTGTTACGAGCGGTCAGACGACGCGGGCGGCCTCAGCCGCGTTCGATGTCAGCGTGGCGAGCGTCGTGAAGTGGACGCAACGCGTTAGGGCAAGCGGCAGCGCGGCCGCCAAGCCCATGGGCGGCAAGCGCCCATTTCTTTGGAAGCGGAGCGCGATTGGCTACTGGCGCGGCTCGATGAAAAGCCCGATTTGACGCTTCATGCGCTGCGCGGCGAACTGCGCGAGCGGGGCGTCGCCGTTTCCTGCGACACGCTGTGGCGCTTCCTGAAACGCCAGGAGATCAGCTTTAAAAAAAACCTTGTTCGCCGCCGAGCAGGACCGTCCCGATGTCGCCCGGCGCCGCCTCCGCTGGAAAAAATACCAGGCGCGGATTGATCCCTCCCGCCTTGTTTTCATTGACGAAACCTGGGCCAAAACGAACATGACCCGCACCCGCGGCTGGTGTCGCCGCGGCAAGCCGCTCGTCGCCAAGGTTCCGCACGGCCACTGGAAGACGCTGACGTTTCTCGCCGCGCTGCGGCAGGACGCGATTACCGCGCCTTGCGTGCTGGATGGCCCCATCAACGGCGAGGCCTTCCTTGCCTATGTCGAGCAGATTCTGGTTCCCACGCTCAAGCGGGGCGACGTCGTCGTCATGGACAATCTGGGGTCTCACAAGAACCGGGCAATCCGCAACGCCATTCGCGCCGCCGGCGCACGCTTGGTGTTTCTGCCCCCTTACAGTCCCGATCTGAACCCGATCGAACAAGTCTTCGCCAAGCTCAAAACGCTCCTCAGAAAAGCCGGGAGCGCACCGTCGAGGCCGTCTGGAAAGGATCGGATCGCTGCTCAAATGCTTCCATCCAGCCGAGTGCGCTGCCTACTTCAGGAACGCTGGTTATGCTTCAATCTAAGTCGGAAAACTCTTAAGCAACTTCGCCGGTCCGGCCAACGAACGCCGCTCATCCCCTCTTCGTCATCCCGGCCAAGCGAAGCGCGAGCCGGGATCGCAAAAGGGTATGCGGTTCAATATGTTACTATCCCGGATCAGGCTTCGCCTTTCCGGGATTTAATTACCCGCATGTTTCCACTAGCAGAAGAAGCCATGAAAACATTGGCTAATTTTCGCTCCACTGTCATGGTCGGGCTTGACCCGGCAATCCAGTTATAACTTGGAATACCTTGTATTTTACTGGATGGCCGCCTCCTGGGCGGCCATGACGACGGAATTGGGCGACCCGTTGGCTTAGTGCAGCGTGCGTTTTGCGTCGATCTTGCTGTATTGCTCCGCCCTCAATGGCGCGAGTTCTTGAAGCTTGCGCTTGAGGTGCTCGGGTGAGCGCGAGAAAACGAAGCCGAAAGACACGCAGCCATCCCTGCCGTCCACCGCATGATGCAGGCGGTGCGCTTGATAGAGCCGCCGCAGATAGCCTCTCTTGGGATTGAGGCCGATATTGACGCGGTGGTGTACGAGGACGTCGTGGGCGAGGAAGTAGACGAAGCCATAGGCGGTAATGCCAAGGGCGACAAACAGCGCCCAGGTGGGTCCGCCGAGTTGGACGCTCCAAGCAAATAAAACGACCGAGATCCCGGCGAAGAACAAGCCGAAGACATCGTTCAGTTCCCACGCGCCTTTGCGGGGCTCGTGGTGGCTCTTGTGCAGGACCCAGAGGAAGCCGTGCATAACGTATTTATGCAGAAACCAAGCCACGCCTTCCATGAACAAAAATACGGCAAGAAATATTCCAAAGTACAAGAGCCAATCGCTCATCGACACCTGCTTATCCGCTGGCCGCGAGCTCCCCCTGGAACTCCGGCATTAAATCCGAAAATGCTGCGGCGAGCCTCGCGGCGAAGGCCGTAAACATCCGGCCGTCTCCGCCCGCCAACCTTGCTGCCATGCAGGCCGCAGTCACGCCGCCCTCTATCTTCGAACGCGCGAGCGCCGCAGCTCCATTAACCCCGAGCAGGCTCGCAAACGTGGTCCGCCCGCAATCCTGATCGACGTCCTTACCCGCGCGGTCGCGAGTGCAGCGCGCGTCGAGGACATCATCTAACATCTGAAATCCTACGCCAAGATCAAGACCAAAACGCCGCATGGCGGGGCGGGCGGCGGCATTTTTTGCCACAATCGCTCCGCATTCGGCGGCTGCGGCAAAAAGCGCACCTGTCTTGCGGGCGTACATGCGCTCCAGCTCGGCGTGCGTCATCGTGGCGCGGTCATCGGCGAGGTCGTCCTGCTGGCCGCGGACCAGACCGTCAAGGCCAATCGACCATTGCAAAACATCGACCGCGTCAACGCGTTGTTGGAGGTTCAACACCTCCGAGGCCGCCGCGACGCCATAGGCGTG
The DNA here is from genome assembly GCA_963829495.1 of uncultured Alphaproteobacteria bacterium. Lineage (GTDB taxonomy): Bacteria > Pseudomonadota > Alphaproteobacteria > Rhizobiales > Rhodomicrobiaceae > Rhodomicrobium. The sequence continues at coordinate 35,287 of CAWHIT010000008.1, read as the reverse complement.
GTTCATCAGGCCGATCGCAGCAAGAATGGCCGTCGCCTCGCCGTAAACACGGTGGTTCGCGGGCAGGCCTCTGCGCGTTTCGGCATCGTCCATCGCCGGCAGATCGTCGAGGATCAGCGATGCGGCGTGAAGCATTTCAAGCGAGCAGGCCAGATCGAGGGCGTGCTCTTCCTTGCCGCCAAGCTCGCGCGCCGCGATCATCATCAACACGGCCCGCACCCGCTTCGCCGGGGCGAGCAGGCTGTGCCGCATCGATCCCTGCAAAGGATTTCCCGAAGCGCCCGATGGAACGAGTTCCGCAAGCCGTGCCTCTACGCGAGCACGCAGCTTCATAAAGTACTCTAACTGGCTGCTCATTTAACGTTCTCGCAGTCCCTGCCTCGACGCCAGGCTAATCATCTTCCCGAACTTTTGAGCGCTTAGTCGATACGCCCTATTGAAAGCCTGTGGAAAACAGCTTAGCCATCAGCACCGTATGACCCATAAGCCAAGTTTTGTAAACTAGAGTTTACATGCTCAACCGTCCTGCTGTCTATTCTGGTTGACGGAGAAGGCCGTGCCGAAAGCATACTGGATCGCTCGCATCGATGTCAGCGATCCCGAGAAGTACAAGGACTACGTTTCCGGCGCGGCCGCGGCATTCAAAGAATACGGCGCGAAACACCTCGTGCGCGGCGGGTCCTTCACGGCGGCTGAAGGACAGGCGCGCAGCCGTAACGTTATTATCGAATTTCCATCGTATCAGGCGGCGCTGGATTGCTACAACTCGAAAGACTATCAGGCAGCCCGCGCCCATCGCCTCGCAGCCGCAACCGCCGAAATCGTCATTGTCGAAGGCGTCGAGCCTTAAAAATAAAAAGGGTAAGTCATGGATCAGATCGTCGCACAGACAAGCAACCGCGTTTCGTCCGGAACGAGAAACAGGGCCGTCGTGGTCGGCGCGGGGTTTGGCGGCATCGCCTCGGCGCTCAGGCTTGCGGCAAAGGGCTATCGGGTGACGCTTCTCGACCGGGCGCCCATGCTCGGCGGACGCGCGCAGGTCTTCGAGAAAGACGGCTTCAAGCATGACGCCGGCCCAACCGTGATCACAGCGCCGTTTCTGCTTGAGGAGCTTTTCGAGCTTTTCGACAAGAAGAGCGGCGATTATTTCACGCTGAAGCCGCTCTCCCCCTGGTATCGCTTCTTTTTCGACGAAGACGGCTCGACCTTCGATTATGGCGGCACGCTCGAAGAGACGCTCGCTGCGATGCGCGCCATAGATCCGCTCGACGGCGACGGCTATCTCAGGATGCTCGAGCACTCGAAGGCGCTTTTCGATGCCGGTTTCACGAACCTTGCCGACCAGCCCTTCCATAATCCACTGACCATGGTGGGGCAAATCCCGCGCCTTGTTCAGCTTGGCAGCTACCGAAGCGTCTGGGATTTCGTCACGAAATACTTCCATAGCCCGAAAATCAGGCAGGCGCTTTCCATCCAGCCGCTGCTCGTTGGCGGCAGTCCGTTCGACACCACCAGCATCTACGGCCTGATCCATTATCTTGAGCGGAAATGGGGCGTTTTCTATGCGGAAGGCGGCACGGGCGCGATCGTCGCGGCGCTCGGCAAGCTGATGGAGGAGGAGGGCGTCAACATCCGCCTGAACACGACCGTTTCCTCCATAGTCATCGAGGGCGGAACGGCGACAGGCGTGCGGCTTGAGAATGGCACGGTCGTTCCCGCGGATATCGTTGTCTCCGACGCCGATCCCATGCATCTGTTCGGCGACATGATCCCCGCCCGCGACCAGGGAATGACGGCTCGCCTGAAGCGGAAAACGGCGAGGCTTTCGATGGGCCTGTTCCTCATGTATTTCGGGACAAGCCGGCAGTACCCGGAACTCGCGCGCCACACCATCTGGCTCGGCAAGCGTTACAAGGGATTGCTGGACGACATCTTCAGGCGGAAAATCCTGGCCGAGGATTTCTCGCTTTATATCCATCGCCCGACCGCGACCGACCCGAGCTTCGCGCCCGCAGGCTGCGACGCTTATTATGTTCTTTGTCCTGTGCCCAATCTTCTGGCCGATATCGATTGGAAGGCCGAAGCGCCTCGCCTCAGAGACCGTATTGTGGCGGGCCTCGAACGCACCGTACTGCCGGGGCTCAGCGAGACGATCAGGGCCGAGATGATGATGACGCCGGTGGACTTCAAAACCAACTATCTCAGCCATGCCGGAGCCGGTTTCTCGATCGCGCCGCACTTCACCCAGTCAGCCTTTTTCCGCTTTCACAATAAGGCAGAGGGGATCAAAAACCTTTATCTGACAGGTGCAGGCACTCACCCGGGCGCCGGTATCCCCGGCGTGATTTGCTCTGCAAAGGTTGTCGACCGGCTTGTGCCAGTCGCTGCTTAGTATTGGAGAGATGCAATTGCACGGCGGAGTTAAATCGCCGTGCATTGATACAAACATTTACATTTAAAGGTACTAAAACGTCTTCCTCGATTTCTTAACGGGACTGCTTCCGCTTGGAACAAAGCCTTGGCGACAGGGTTGGCCTGGATATCAGTTTGGCTCAAGGAGCCAACGATCCTGTCTGGGCCGAGAAGGGATCGCGAACGAAGTGGGAGACGTTATCATGTCTATCAAGAAACTTACCGTCGTTGCCGTCGCGACGCTTGGGCTGTCGCTGGGGGCGTACTCTGCCTCGGCCGGTCCTGTAAATGAGGGTGCTCCGCTGTCGTCAGCGAAGGTGCCGAGCACCTTCACGCTTGTCCACGGCGGTGGCGGCGGCGGTGGTCACGGCGGCGGTGGTGGTGGTGGCGGTTTCGGCGGCGGTGGCCACAGCTTCGGTGGCGGTGGCGGAGTGGGGTTCAGCGGTGGCCACGGCGGCATGGGGTTCAGTGGCAGTATGGGCCACGGCATGGGGTTCAGTGGTCACGCCATGGGATTCAACGGGGGCCACAACTTTGGCCCTGGTCGCTTTAACGGTGGCAGAACGGCGTTCTATCGTCCTGGGATCGTCCATGGCGGACGCACAGTCATCCATAACGGTCATCGCGGTTATTGGCGCCATGGGCACTTCTACCCGTTCTTTGGCGTCGGCTTGTGGGACTATGGCTATGGTTATGGCGGCGGCAGTTGCTACTGGAACTGCCGGTCTCAAGGGTATAGCCCGGGCTACTGCAGCGCGTACGCCTATAATTTCTGCTACTAAAAGGTGCATCTGACTCTTGGGGCCGCTCGAGCGGCCCTTTTTTTGTTGGCCTCTACGGCCGTTCATGTGCCGTTAAGGAAAATTTTAACAAACTTCGATTAAATAGGTTCGAGGCTCGCACAAACTCCAATCGGGTGCGGAGGCCGAGCGTAACTGATTTGGCGGCGTCGACCCCGTTGTGGCCGAGGGTATGTCAGTTAGTAAGGAGGGGTGTCATGTCAATGACACGAGTCATGGTAGCGGCTCTGGCTGCATTGGGGTTATCCATGACGGGGGGTGGGGCTTCGGCTGCCGGAGACGGTGCGGCTGATGCGACCTCCATAAAACCGGCAGTCGAGGTCAATCCAAAGAGTACCTTTACACTTGTGCGGCAGGGCGCCTATATCGGCACGCCGCACGTTAAGGGTGCCGTTCGCGTCGTTGGTCCCCATGGCGGTCCCGGAATGGGAGCTCCTCCTGTCTATCGCGGCCGCATGGCCGGACCCTACGGTGGTTCGCGCATGGCTGGACCGTACGGAGGGGCTCGCATGGCCGGGCCCTACGGTAGGCCGCGAATGGCCGGGCCCTATGGCGGTAATCCTCGCATGGCTGGCCCATACGGTCCTCCGCGCGGACCCTATGGCGGTCCGGGTATGCGCGCCCCTTATGGGGGGCCTCGTATGGCTGGAGCCTACGGTCGTCCTGGAATGAACGGGCCCTATGGCGCTCCGCAAAGTGGTCCAGGTTATCTTCCGCCTCCCCGGATGGGCGGTCCCGCTTATGGCGGGCAGGGTATGGGTGGACCCGCTTACCGTGGTCGCATGGCCGGGCCCGGTTATGGTCCGCGCATGGGCGGCGAGCAGTTCTACGGCGGTCCGCGCATGAGTGGCCCGATCTACGGCGGCCGGCGTATGGGTATGCCAGCCTATGGGAATCCTGGCGGTTACGGTCCTCCCGGCATGGGCGGTCCCGGCTTCAGGGGTGGCGGTTACGGACCTCCCGGCATGGGCGGCCCGGCTTCAGGGGTGGCGGTTACGGTCCTCCCGGCATGGGCGGTCCCGGCTTCAGGGGTGGCGGTTACGGACCTCCCGGCATGGGTGGCCCGGGCTTCAGGGGTAGTCCTTACGGTCCTCCTTCCGGCATGGGTGGTTCCGGCTTCCGGGGTGGCGGTTACGGTCCTCCCGGCATGGGTGGCCCCGGTGGAGGTTACGGTCCCAGGATGGCAGGTCCGAGCTATGGCGGTCCCGGTGGACCGTATGGCGGAGGCGGCGGTCCCGGCCCCTATGGCGGCGGCTCAGGTTATGGTGGCCCTGGTCCTTATGGCGGCGGAGGCGGCGGTCCGGGCGGTCCCGGTCCCTATGGTCCCGGTGGCGGCCCAGGCGGTCCCGGACCTGGCGGTGGCTACGGTGGTCCCGGCGGCCCGTATGGCGGAGGCGGCGGTCCGTATTAAAAAACTCTGAGTTTTCTTCGAGAGGGCCGCGCAAGCGGCCCTTTTGCTTCTCAGGCGGTTTGCTTCGGATCGGGTTTCTGCATCCAGCGTATCAAGAGCGCCGAGAAGAAAACCCAGATCAGTGTGATGATGAGATAGAAGAGAAGCTGCGTGCTCATTGCAGTATCCGGAAGCCTCGCAATCGCGATGGTGATAGCGACGAAGAAGTAGAAGACGGACCCCGTAACAAAAATCACGGTGCCGATCAGTTTTCTTTGACGGATGCTCATGACGATAATCTATTCTTCCAGGAATGCTGCGCCGATCCTGCTTTACACCGCGATCGTTCCGCTCCAGAGCGGCGCCGGTCCCGCTTGAGCGCGCCAACTTCGGGCAAGCTTGCCCCTTAGTAAATGCCACGAAGCGGTTTGTAAATCCGGCACCCTTCTTCTAAAGAACCTAGTTAATAGAAACGTATCCCTCCGGATTTACCGTGATAAGGCAGCCCGGTGCTGCCGACATTTTGCTATTCTTGAGGGAAACATGAAAAAACTCGTCGTCGCGACCGCCGCCATTCTGGCAGCCACGCTCGTTTCAGGCAGTGCTTTTGCCATTCCCGGAACCGCCGCCAAAACGCTGGAAGCGGCGCCGTCCTCCGCAATCAAAGTGAGCTGCGGTTGTCACCATCGTCCGCATTACTACCACCGCGGTTCCTGCTGCGGATATTACAGCCTCTACACCTACGTCGTACCCTGCAATGGCGGCTGTGGCTGCGGCGGATGTGGCTACGGCGGTTACACCTGGAGATGTGGCGGCTTTTTTGGCGGTATATTCGGCTGGTAGGCTCGGGCAAGGGGAGGTGAAAAATTCCTCCCCTTCCGATGCAAAAAAATTTGCCGGGATGCAACGCTTTCTTAGCTAAGGTCGCCCATCCTGAGATAGCGGCTCGATAGAGCTTCCAGCCAAGGACCCAATCGCATGAAAGCGCTCGTTTCTTTTTGCGCGGCCATCGTCGCCACGATTGTTTTCGTGAATGAGGCTGCCGCCCTGAACACACCAAAGGCGCAGCTCTCCAGCTCAACAAGTGGGATCGTCCAGGTTTCCCATCACCGGCGCGGCGGCGGTCTTTTCAGCAACTGGTGCGCCTACAATTGCTATCGCGTCAGCCCTTGCGCGCGCGGAACCTGCCTTGGGCGATACCACTACAGCCGATATGCCTACGACGAGGATCTTCCTTTCCCCTACCGCTGGGACAGGGATGCGAGCCCCATCGATAACGCTCTTGCCGTGCCTCAATACTACATCGGCACCCCGCTTCTGCGCGCGGGCGAGCGGCGGTGGTGAGCAAAGCCTCAGACCTTTAAGTTTGTGCGTTGAGAGCCTACCTCGGTTGTGGCCGAAGTAGGTTCTTTTTGTCATGACATTGCTTGCGAATGCCGCTGACACCGGTCTCGCTGGAACGAGAAGCTTAAGCCCGTGGCTTAGAGCCGTGCGCATATGGCTTTTCGCCATCGCGGGGATGGTGTTCGCCATGGTGATCGTGGGCGGCGCAACGCGGCTCACGGGCTCCGGCCTGTCGATCACGGAATGGCAGCCCATCCTTGGCATCGTGCCGCCGATGAGCGAGGCCGCGTGGCAGGAGGCCTTCGAAAAGTACCGGCACATTCCCGAGTACAGCCAGATCAATCCCGGCATGACCCTCCAAGGCTTCAAGGCCATCTATTGGTGGGAATGGACGCACCGGCTTCTCGGACGGCTCATCGGTGTCGTATTTTTCATCCCCTTCGCGGTTTTCCTTGCGCGCAGCAGCATTCCACGGCGGTTCATACCGAGGATCGCGGCGCTTTTCGTGCTTGGAGGAGCGCAGGGTGCGCTTGGCTGGTTCATGGTCAAGAGCGGGCTCGCAGACCGGGTGGATGTGAGCCAATACCGGCTCGCCGCTCATCTTGCGCTTGCCGTCGCCATTGCGGGCTATGCCTTCTGGCTTGCCCTCTCCATGGGGAACTCAACTGAAACAAGGAAAGCGCGCCCGGCGCCCCCGTGGCCAAACTCGGGACAGGCATACTCGCGGGTCTCATCTATTTGCAAATCATCGCGGGCGCGTTCGTGGCGGGTCTGAAAGCGGGGCACGCCTCGAACACATGGCCGCTCATGAATGGTGAAGTCGTCCCTCCAGGGCTCGACGCTTACTCTCCTTGGTATGTCAATCTTTTTGAGAACCCGCTGACAGCCCAATTCCTGCACCGCACCCTGGCCTATATCATCGCCATTTTTGCGGCCGGATTTGCCGTCCGGATCTGGAATTGCCGCGAATTACAGGCCCTGCGGCTACCGATGCTCGCAACAACAGCAGCAGTATTCGCCCAGATCGTGCTTGGGGTCGCAACCATCGTCTACGGCGTCCCGCTTGAGATTGCGCTGGCGCACCAAGCCAATGCGATCATTTTGTTTGCCCTTGCGCTTTGGGCTCTCCACAGGTCGGCCGCGCCAGGCCGCCTCAGCTTACAATAGCGTTTGGCGGACGACGCCATGCGACGAATGGCGGGTTAAGGAAACGCTCTTCCTTTTTCCCATACAGGAACGGCTGGCCGTCGCCTGTCAGAACGCATCCCCCGGTTGCATTGAGGATGGCGTGGCCGGCGGCAGTGTCCCATTCGGACGTCTGCCCGAGGCGCGGATAGACATCCGCGTCGCCCCTTGCGATCACGCAGAACTTGAGAGACGAGCCCAAGGAAAGCCTCTCGGGGTCGCCGAGCTTTTTGAGGAAGGATTCGGTTGCGGGTGTCAGGTGAGAGCGGCTTATCATGGCTGTCATCGGCCTTGGCTCGCCGGGTTCGCCTGTCAGTATTTGAAACTCGAACTTTTGGCGGGGGGAGGGGTTTCGGTCCGGAAGAAGCTTGCATCGGGCCGCTCTGGTGCTTCCGAGCGTTACGTAGCAATCAGCCTTGTCGGGTGCGTAGATGAGGCCGAATACCGGCCGTCTGGCTTCGACAAGGGCAATATTGACCGTGAACTCGCCGTTTTTCTTGATGAACTCCTTGGTGCCATCGATAGGATCGACGAGGAAGAAGCAGTTCTGGACGTCGGGGATATCGCCGGCGGCGAGGCGCTCCTCCGCGATGACCGGGATTTCAGGGAAAAGCTTCGAAAGAGATTTCGAGGATTAGGTTCTCCGCAGCGTGGTCGGCGTCTGTCACGGGAGATCGATCCGCCTTGTAGCGGGTGTTCGGGTTCGTGCTGTAAATGTCCATGATGACCGCTCCGGCGCGCTGGGCGATAGAGATCATTGGCTGAGCCAGTTCCTCAATGGGGGGCGCTTTATCGGTCACGATTTTCTAAGGTCCTCTGTGTTTAGTTTGATGCCGTTTTCACGGGCAGGGCACGGATGCTGTAACTTTTGTGCTTGCGTACCTACTTTTTTTACGAGCAGTGGTTGAAGTGCAAGGCCAAATCATGGTGCCTGGACGTTTAAATCTTGGGAGTCCCGGCGCTTCCACGGGCGCAATCATATGCCTGAGCAGGAGGACATATCGTGACAGCTAATGCAATCCTCGAAGACACCGCCCTTGCGGCGTTGATATCGAGTAAAATTTGTCATGACCTTGCCGGGCAAATCGGCGCGATCAACAATGGCCTTGAGCTTCTCGAGGAGGAGAACGACGAGGATACCCGCTATTATGCGCTAGAGCTTATTCAGAACAGCGCCAAGGCAGCGTGGGCCCAGCTTGATTTCAATCGTCTTGCCTTTGGCGTTGCGTCGAGCCTCGGGGCGGTGGTGCCGCTTGCCCATGTCGAGCAGGTCGCGCGCCGCTATCTCGAAAACGGCAAGCGCAGGCTGCATTGGCAGGCCAATGTGCAGGACGTCGAGAAGGAGCATGCAAAACTCCTCCTGGCTTTGCTGTCGGTTTCCTTGACAGCGCTCCCTGCCGGCGGTGATTTCTACGTCGGCCTTTCGGTGACAAAAACGAAGGAACGGTCGAAGTCCAGGCTCAAATTGATCATCCTGTGCCGGGGCCGTTCGGCGCGCGTAGCGGAGGGGATCGCGGATGTCTTCGCTGGAAAGGACACGCGAACCATCGATGGAAGGCTCGTGATTGCCTACTACGCCGCCCGCCTGGCAACGGAAGCTTCGCTCAAGCTTACCGCCGTGAAAGAAGGCGAAGACGTCATGTTCACGCTGGAGCCGCTGTAGGAAAGCCCGCTTCGAGATTGCACCGAGCACAAAAAAGCAGGCACCCTAAAGGCGAGAGATAAGGCGATCGGCCAACCGCGTCTCAACGCGCTGAGCCGCCTCAAGAATAACCGGCTTCGCCCGCCTGATGAAATGTGCAACGTCATGGTCTTCGCCATAGCGGGAAACAATTTCGTCCATTCTTGCAACGACAGACAAATCCTGCCCGTCGGGCCCGGAAGTCATGTCCGCATATAGGAGCGCATCGGCTACAAGCGACGTCTCACGCGGAAATGCCCTGAGCCTGTCTGCAAAGCCGCGTTCCTGCGCTTCGATCTCGGCGCAGGTGTGATAGGCGACAAGCGCCGAGACGCGATCTTCGAAACCCGCCTTGCGCAGCCACACAGCTGCATCGAGAGGATGAAAACCCGTGTCGCGAATATCCGGCGCGTAGCCAATATCGTGCAGCCACGCCGCCGCGCGAAGAACCTCGGCATTTGCGCCGGCGAACAGCGAATCCGCCAGCCGTTCCGCCTTGTGCGCAACCGCTTCGACATGCATCCATCTCCGGGGCAGGGCCGATTGAAGATGCCGACGCGCGATCTGTTCAGCCGCTTGGCATATAGGAATTTCGCTCATGTTGATGAGGCTATCAACAAACCGGCGGCCCCGCTAATGGCGGCGGCGAAGCTGAATGGCCGCCGCCTGCTCATCGGGATAATCTTTAAGGGTTCGGGAAGCGGCGGCAGCGCAAATGGAAACGTCGCGATCGTGTTTCGAAAAGGTAGACCTAAATTCCGATTGACGCGTGTAAAGACTTCGCGTTTGGGTAACCTGCACGTTCGCGAGTATGCATCCAGCTTTTTGCATAAGTTTATTTTGCCACGTTAACAGATGAGGTTTATCTTCCGGCGCTAGCCGTGCTCCCTGTGAAAGCGATGTTGTCGCCGGACGCAGGGGAGCCGTTCATCTTTAGCTTGTAGACCATGGCTCAAGAGTTCGCCGACCATGTGCTTGGCAAAGTCTGTGCGTAAGTTCCAGCGTTGTGAAGCGCTCCCCCAAAAAGGGCTGAGTGATGGCTGATCAAGCGCCGTCACCCGAGAGCGTGTACCTCGCAAATTGCGATCAGGAGCCAATTCACGTCCCTGGCACCATTCAGCCTCATGGGATTTTGCTTGTTGTCGACCCCGCAGAGTTCGAGGTTGTGCAACTGGCTGGCGATACCGAACCCCTCCTTGGCCTTCAGCCCTCGCAGGTCCTCGGCCATGGCCTCCTGTCAATCATGGACCGTTCCGAGATGGAGCGCTTGTGTGCGATTGACCCACAGAATTCGAGCCTTCCCCGCTCCTGCTTCCCATTTGAAATGGAGATCGCGCATCGAGGCAGGGTGCTTGATGCGACCGTTCATCAAAGCGATGGCCTGCTTGTGGTTGAGTTCGAACCCGCGCCGGGCGGCCCGGGCTTCAAGGCCCTGACGCATGTCCAAAACATGCTCACGCGCGTACAGGACGCGCCAGACGTATCGAGTTTTCTGCAATCGGCGACCGAAGAGGTTCGCGCAGCGACCGGTTTCGAGCGGGTTATGCTCTATCGCTTTCAGGAGGATGACAGCGGAGTGGTGATCGCCGAGGACAAGGCCTCGGAACTCGAACCCTATCTTGGACAGCATTACCCGGCGTCCGATATCCCGAAACAGGCGCGGGGACTCTACTTGCGCAACCGGATAAGACTGATCCCGGATACACGCTATACGCCTGCTCCAATCACGCCGGCGATAAATCCAATCACGGGCAGGCCTCTCGACCTTACTTTCAGCGTGTTGCGGTCGGTCTCGCCCGTCCATCTTGAATATCTCGCCAATATGGGCGTCGCAGCGTCCATGTCGCTTTCGCTTGTGATAGGCGGCAATCTCTGGGGATTGATAGCATGCCATCACCGGACGCCACGGTACATTTCGCAGGCGGTGCGTGGTGTGTGCGAGTTGTTCACCCACCTCATCTCGCTGCAGCTTGGCGAGAAGCTCGCCAATGAAGCGCAAGGCGAGCGGCTGCGCATGAGGCGTGTGCAGGCTATGCTTGTTGAAGCCATGGTCGGGAAGGACAACCCTCATCAGGTGCTGATCGAGGGCCGTCCAAGCCTTCTGGATTTTGTCCCCGCCGGGGGAGCGGCGGTCTCATGGCAAGGAAAATTGACGAAGATTGGGACAACGCCCACGGATGAGCAGTTGGCATCACTGGTGAGCTGGCTGAACGCGAGCGTGCCGGAGGGGGTGTTCGTAACGGATTGCCTCGCGACACACTATCCCGCCGCCAAAGACTACTCCAACACGGCAAGCGGTCTTCTCGCGCTCTCGGTGTCGCGAGCGCCGCGTGACTATCTCCTCTGGTTCAGGCCGGAACAGTGCCGCACCGTAACCTGGGCGGGAAATCCAACCAAACCCGTCGACATCGCGGACGATGGCGTTCACATCGGCCCGAGGAAATCCTTTTCGGCATGGCAGGAAACCGTGCAAGGGCGTTCGCAGCCCTGGCACCCGGTTATCTTGGAGGCCGCCCAGGAGTTTCGCACATCGATCCTGGAAGTTATCCTTCGCCATCTCGATCAGGTCATTCGGGAACGCGAGCAAGCGCGCAAACAACAAGATTTTCTGATGGCTGAACTCGACCATCGTGTGAAGAACGCCATCGCGATTACTCAAGCTCTCGTGAGGGGCTCCGCGACCAACGCCCCAAGCCTGGAGGCGTATAAGGAGGGCATTCTTGAGCGGCTGAATGCGATGGCGCGCACCCACGATCTTCTCACACAGAGCCGCTGGGAGGGCGTTGACCTGCGAGACCTCGTGGCCGAGCAGACGGCGCCTTTCACGGAGCGGGTGAGGGTCGCAGGCTCGAAGCTGATCCTGAAGCCGAAGGCTGCGCTCAGCGTCGCGCTCGCGCTTCATGAATTGGCGACGAACGCCGCGAAATATGGAGCGCTTTCCGCAGCGGCAGGCCGAGTGGTTGTAAGCTGGACCGCTGGCAGCCGAAACGGGCGGCGCTGGTTGACGCTACGGTGGGTTGAGCATGGCGGGCCAAGCATCAAACCTCCCAGCCGCACAGGGTTCGGGCGTTTGCTTCTGGAGCGCAGTTTGGCTTACGCGCTCGAGGGCAAGGTCGATCTCGACTTCAGGACCGAAGGGCTGGTCTGCACGGTCGAGCTTCCTTTTCACACGATCGTCGATGAGGAAACGTGCTGAGCAAACACTCCTGGCTTCGTCAGCGAACGCCTCCCCCGGAAAGACGCTCGACACTGGCCGATCAACCATGACGCAATCCGAGGTGGCGCGTCAAAAAAGAATAAACCCCTGAAGCAGGGGTTTATCCATCCTCTAGACCATCCGCCCTTAAGGCGATCGTCTTGTGTTGCCGCCGGGCATTATGGAACGGCCTTGGCGATGACGTTCAACGTCAGCCCGCCAAGCTGGCTTCCACGGCCTGTGCAGAGATCATAATTCACGCTGGCGATATAGCCCGCATAGCGACCGCAATTTCCGCTTGTTATGTCACGGAGGTTGCCGATGTTGCCAGCATAGAGATTGGTCAGGAAACCCTGATAGTCGGTATACTTTAAGCCCTTGTGGCTTACGATGCCAGCCTCGACGGGGGCTGCAACGCTTGTTCCTCCGACGGCATACCAGCCTGCATTATAGCCTGAGTATACCCAAACCCCTGTATCAGGATCTGCAACGCCCGCGATGTCGGGCACGCCACGCTTGGTGCCGACTATGGAGCTGAGCGGGGTTTGGAAAGCAGGTGTTGCCACGTATGGGCTTATTCCAGATCCCGTTTGTTGCCAGACCAGCTCTCCAATATAATTGCCGTTAGCGGGATTCCGGCTTATCGATGTGCCGCCGACAGCAACCACATACGGCGATACGCTGGGCCATTCGGTGCCAGGCGCGTCGCCGGTGGAAGCGAAGAACGTAACATTCTTCACTTGGAAATGCTTGTCGTACGAGGACTCTGCCGTCCCAAACTCGCTTCCACCCCAGCTCATCGAGACGACGCCGCCGCCATCGGCTGCAACCAGCGCAGCTGCTTTATCTACAGCCACCAGAAGGTCGGTATTGGAGTTGGAGGCGGCCTCAACCAGATAAAGCTTGGCATTAGGGGACATCGCGTGAGCCCACTCGATGTCCAAAGACGATTCCAGGGCCCATCCTGAGCTGGCAGCAGGCTTGGTGCCGGAGGCATAAACAACCGTGAACGCAGGCGGAGCGGGCAGGCCGAACTGGGTGTCGAACTTCGCCAGATCCGTCTTCGCGTTCGGGTTGTCATAAGCATCGACGATAGCGATGGAAAGGCCCGAGCCGCCGGTGATGACTGCGTTCGCGGTTATAGGATTACATCCCGCTGTCTGGGTTATGAAGCCATAGACGCAGGCTAGCGAAGATGGCGTCTCATAATAGTAACCGGTATTCGGAGAAGTATTGGGATTGATGATGCCAAAACCCACTATAGGATTAGGCTTTATGTTGAGCTCGGGAAGGATCACGCCAATAACGTTGGTATGAGCGTTAACCCCCACGTCGCTCGGCTTTTGCATATTGGAATCTGGATGCCAATAAGTTACCGCGCCATGTTGAGGGGCGTCTTTAATGATCTGCGCCCAAGCACTACTACAAAGAACTCCTATCGCACACATCGCCAATCCCGCAGCGCGAAATCGGCGTAAGAATGTTCTTCTCATGGGAGACTCCGAGTAAGCTATCTGACCAATGCATACTTGTACGAGCTGAAATCAGCTCAACCTAAGCGTGAGCTTGATAGCAGCCACCACCCCGTATAGCTCGCTAAAAATCGGTTAGGAAAATGGATTGCAACCTTATGTTGTAAAAATGTTAGTATTTTCGAAATCGTAAAATTTGATTGCTTGAATAAGTAATAGCCTTGGGGAGCGAGCATACTTCCGCGCCTGAGTTGGAATTGCGAGCGCCCACGCCGGCCTGGGCTAAGAGCGGGATCCAATAGCATCGGCGGCCAAAATTGCGGCTGCCCCTGTCCTGGCGAAACGACCCGGCGCCGCCTATCTGCTTGGCTCGCAGGAGACGATGCAGATGCAGGATAAAGCCGAAACCCCGTTATGGATGAGAGGCAACTACGCGCCGGTAAGCGAGGAGGTGACGGCGTTTGAGTTGCCCGTGGAAGGGAGCATACCGCCGGAGCTTCGCGGCCTTTATGCCAGAAATGGCGCCAACCCCCGGGAGGGCGTAACCGGTCACTGGTTTCTCGGCGACGGCATGGTTCACGGGGTCTCGATCAAGGACGGCAAAGCCCAGTGGTATCGCAATCGATGGGTCCGGACGCCCTGTTTCTTCGGTCAGAAGCTCACGCCTGAGACAGCGCTGGATATCCGCTGCAGCGTCGCAAATACGAGCGTCGTCATGCATGCCAGGCGCATCCTGACGCTGGCCGAGAACGCGCTGCCCATGGAAATAACCCGCGAACTCGATACTGTTGGCTTCCACGATTTCGGCGGCGCTCTGAAAACCCCGTTTACGGCGCATCCCAAGATTTGTCCGCTGACGGGCGAACTGCACTTCTTCGGATATAGGGTGGTGCCGCCCTTCCTGACCTATCACGTCGCCGATGCCGAGGGTAAGCTCCTGCGCAGCCTTGAGGTTCCGGTCAAAGGCCCGACCATGATGCATGATTTTGCGCTGACCTCGGGCCATGTCATCTTCATGGAGCTGCCTGTCGTCTTCGATCTGGAGCGCGCGATGAACGCGAGCATCCCCTTCACCTGGAGCGACACCTACGGGGCGCGTCTGGGCATTTTGCCCCGCGGCGCGGGCCTCGAAGCGCTGCGTTGGGTCGAGGTGGAGCCCTGCTACGTCTATCATGTCGCGAACGCTTTCGAGACGGCGGACGGAACGATATCCCTGGACGTCGCCTGGTACGAGTATGCCTGGCGTCCTGACGGGAAGAGGTCAGGCGCGCGCCTGAGGCGATGGCGCATCCCGCCAGGAGCAAGCCAAGCGGAGGAAGTGCGGCTCGACGATCAGAAGATCGAGTTCCCGCGCATCGACGATCGCAACACTGGCAGGCCGCACAATATCGTCTACGCGCTCGCGAACAATCGCGATCTCGAAAGCGGCTCCTTTGGCGGCCTATTGCGCTATGATCTGAAAACCGGGGAGACCCAATACCACGATCTTGGGGAAAGCCGGGTTCCAAGTGAGTTTGCTATGGTGCCGGCTGCGGGCGCTCTAGAGGACGAGGGCTGGCTCATCGGCTTTGTTTACGATCGCGCGCGCGACGCCAGCGATCTGATGATCTTCGATGCGCAGCGCGTCGGCGCTAAGCCCGTTGCTCGCATTCAGCTGCCAAACCGCGTCCCGCAAGGCTTCCACGGCGTCTGGCTCCCCGAGGCAACGGAATGAGCCGCGCCAGCATTCCGCTCTCCCTTGCGCGGTGGCAGGTGTGCGCTTTCTGACGCCTTACGCCACGGGCCAATCTGTCGCTAAACAGAGTTTCCGCCAATTCCGTCATGGCCGCCCTTGGTGGCGGCCATCCAGAAAAACACAAGGTATTTCAAGTTATAACTGGATTGCATGATGGCCGGGTCAACCCTCGGGTCAAGCCCAAGGGCATGGCCTGGCCATGACGTTGGAGCATACCTTTTTGCGATTCCGGATCGCGCTTCGCTTGGCCGGGATGACGGACGCGGAGCGAGCGGCGTCCGGGATAACAATCCGTTGGCCGGATGAGCGAAGTTTTCTTAGGAATAGCTCCGGCTGCAGCCCTTTTTGAGCTAAAATCAGTTACTCGAAGATGAGGGTTCGGGAGGCTCTTCCGATGACGGTCTCAAAGCTTGAGATGCTTAAGGAGCTTGAACGCAAAGTGCTCTGGCTGTCGGCGTGGACGATCCACAACGCCAATCACTTGCGGGAAAATCGCGACGGGCTGAAGGTCGGCGGGCACCAGGCCTCCTGCGCCTCGGCGGCGACCATCATGACGGCGCTTTATTTCGCGGTTTTGAGAGCCGAAGATCGTGTCGCGGTAAAGCCTCATGCCGGGCCTGTCTTCCACGCCATTCAATATCTCCTCGGCCGCCAGACCAAAGAAAGACTGGAGAAGTTCAGGGGATACGGTGGGGCGCAATCCTATCCGTCGCGCACCAAGGATAACGATGGCGTCGATTTTTCGACGGGCTCTGTCGGGCTCGGCGTCGCTCAGACGCTGTTTTCGTCGCTGGTGCAGGATTACATCCGCGCGAAAGATTGGGGCGCCAAGGCGCCGGAAGGGCGGATGATTGCGCTTCTGGGCGATGCGGAACTTGATGAGGGCAACATCTCCGAGGCGATGCTTGAGGGATGGAAGCACGGCCTGCGCAACACGTGGTGGATCGTCGATTACAATCGGCAGAGCCTCGACGCCGTCATCCACGAGGGCCTGTGGGCGAAAATCGAAGCCATGTTCCGCAATTTCGGCTGGGATGTCACTGTGCTCGCGGCACGGAAAGCTTCAGCAAAGCGCTTTCGCGGAGCCCGGCGGCGAGGCGCTGCGCGGGTGGATCGAGAGATGCCCCAACGAACTCTATTCCGCACTCGGGTTCCGAGGAGGCGCGGCTTGGCGCAAACGGCTCCTGGACGACATTGGCGATCAGGCTGAGGTCTCGGCTCTGATCGAAAGGCGCAGCGACGAGGAACTCGCCGCGCTGATGGGAAACCTGGGCGGGCACGATCTTGAAACGCTGCTGGAAGCCTTCGCCGAGGCTGGCGGGCACGACCGGCCGGTCTGCTTTATCGCTTATACCATCAAGGGGTTCGGCCTGCCGCTCGCGGGCCATAAGGACAACCATGCGGGTCTCATGACGCCGGCTCAGATCGAGGGCTTGCGGGTGTCGATGAACATCCGGGAAGGCCATGAATGGGACGCCTTCGAGGGGTTGCGAGCGACCGCCCCGGAACTGGAGCAGTTCCTTTCGGGAACGGGCGCTGCTCAGAAGCCGCTGCATCCTGCCGAAGCGCCGCGTATCGAGACGCCCGCTTGCCTCAGCTATCCGAAGCAGCCTTCGATGTCGACCCAGCAGGCTTTCGGGTTGCTCATGCACGAAATTGCCAAGCGCGAGGATGAGTTCGCGGCGCGAATTGCGACCGTCTCGCCCGACGTTACCGTGTCGACGAACCTTGGCGCCTGGGTGAACAGAAGAAACGTCTATGGGCGGGATCAGATCCAAGACCTATTCCGCGCCGAACACATTCCTTCAGCTTACAACTGGTCGATGTCTCCCAAGGGGCAGCATTTCGAGCTTGGCATCGCCGAAATGAACCTCTTTGCGATGCTGTCGGCGATGGGGTTGGCCCATGCCATTTCGGGCGAAAGACTGCTTCCCATCGGCACGCTGTACGATCCATTCATCGAGCGCGGCCTCGATGCCTTGAATTACGCCTGCTATCAGGATGCGCGCTTCATTCTAGTGGCAACGCCGTCGGGTGTAACATTGGCCCCCGAGGGCGGCGCCCACCAATCGATTGCAACACCCCTGATCGGCATGGCGCAAGACCGGCTGATCTCCTTCGAGCCGGCGTTCGCCGATGAACTCGCTGTCATTCTCCGATGGGGTTTCGAGCATATTCAGGCGCCTGCCAAGGGAGACGACGGCGGATCGGTTTACTTGAGGCTTTCCACGCGTTCACTTGATCAGCCTCGGAGAGAGATGACCGCTGACTTGGAAAACGCCATCTTGAAGGGCGGCTATTGGCTGAGAAAGCCCGGCCCGAACGCGCAAATTGCCATCGCCTTTACCGGCGCCGTCGCTCCAGGAGCGATCGATGCGACCGGCCTTGTCGGGGAGGATCGCCGCGATGTGGGCCTGCTTGCGGTCACCTCGGCGGATCGTCTTTACGCGGATTGGACAAGAGCGCAAAAGGCCCGGGAGCAAGGACTCGCGCCAGCCGTTAGCCATGTCGAGGAAATCATGGCTGGTCTTCCTTCCTATTGCGGGCTCGTTACCGTCATCGACGGCCATCCGGCAACTTTGGGCTGGCTTGGCTCCGTGTGCGGGCACAGGACGCGATCGCTTGGCGTTCAGAACTTCGGTCAATCTGCCGCGCTCGGAGACCTGTACCGGCATTTTGGCATCGATGCGCGTGGCATCGCCGAAGCGGTGCAGGCGATAGCTCCGGGCCCGCCGCTTCGCCATTTGTGGGCCACCTAAAGAAGCAACCTTCGCTCGGATTGTTATCCCGGACGCCGCTCTCTCCCGTCCGTCATCCCGGCCAAGCGAAGCGCGAGCCGGGATCGCAAAAAGGTAGGCGTTTCAATTTGTTACGATCCCGGATCAGGCTTCGCCTTTCCGGGACTTGATTACCTCCCTATCTTCCCCTCGTAAGCCTACAGTTCGGCTTATTCGAACTGTAGACCAGCAATCCCCAAGACGTAAGCCACGATCATGGTCAATGGATCGTTGCCGCGCCGAAAAGGCGTTAACGAATGGATGGTTAATTTCGGCGGGCCTGATTTATTTCTGGTCCAAATACGCTTGATTAAGCTTAAGGAGGCGTTTATCCGGCGCCGAAGACGCCTACGGGCGGCGGTAGGCAGGCTGTTCTAACGCATTGAAGTTGATCAGCTTTTTTGCCATCGACCAACCCCGTTAGATGGAATTTAATGCCGGAATTTCTTCCTTTACTGGGACGCGATAAAGCCGGTTAAATATGTTGTGGCCGCCCATGTTAACCATCACCCGGCCCCTTGCAGCGGCGGCGCGCCGGTTGGCGGCGCCGTCCCTTTCGTAGTTTTCCTATGAAATTCAATGCGTTATCGAGCTTAACTCCTCGGTAAGGCGCTTTTTCTTAGACTCTCAGGCGATGCGGACGCCGAACGAAAGCGCAGCCGGGAAGTTCAAGCGAAATGGACCATGTGCAATGTGCACGCCAAAAGTTAGTTGGGTTGGAAGGCCGAATCCCCTGCGGCGGGCAAGTCGGCGAAAACAACGGGGTAATCAAGTCCTGGGAAGGCGAAGGGCTATCCGAGATCGTAACAGTTGGCGCGGCTAATTTTTTTGTCACCGCTTGTTCGCCGCCGGGATGACGGCGGCGCGATCGGTCGGCGCGTCCGGAGACCCGCTTAGGATTCGATTGGCTCACCGCTGAGTCGCGCCTTATCGGGCCGGCCAATGCTAAAATAGCTCAGCCCCGCCTGGCGAGCGTGTTCGGGCCGATAGATATTGCGCAGGTCGATGAGAACGTTTCCGCGCATTTTCGCGCCAAGCATGGAGAGGTTCACCGCGCGGAACTCGTTCCATTCGGTCAGCACAACCGCAGCGTCGGCGCCCTCGGCTGCCTCCAGCACGCTCTTGCACCAGACGACGTGTGGTAAGAGCGGCTCCGCCTGGTGGCGGCCCTGCGGATCGTAGACGCGAACGGTAGCGCCTCGCTCCTGCAACATGGGTACGATGACGAGGCTCGGGGCGTCGCGCATGTCGTCCGTGTTCTGCTTGAAGGTGACGCCGAAGATCGCGATGGTCTTGCCCGCCACATTGCCGCCCGCCGCGCGGATAACCTTGTGCGCCATGGCGATTTTGCGCTCGTTGTTGACCTTCTCGACTTGCTCGATGAGGGTCAGCGGCGCGCGCGCCTCGCGGGCTGTCCGCGCGAGCGCCGAGACGTCCTTGGGGAAGCAGGAGCCGCCATATCCCGGCCCTGGGTGCAGGAATTTGTCCCCGATCCGGCCGTCGGAGCCGATGGCGGTCGCCACCTGCTGCACATTCGCGCCCACCTCTTCGCAGAGGTCGGAGATTTCGTTGATGAAGCTGATCTTCATGGCGAGGAAAGCATTTGCCGCATATTTCGCGAGCTCCGCGCTCTCGCGGCTAACGAACATGACGGGCGCATTGCGAAGGCGAAGCGGCTCGTAGACGCGCTCCATCACCTCGCGCGCTCGCGGATCATCCACGCCGACGAGAACGCGGTCTGGATGGGTGAAATCCTGGATGGCTGAACCTTCCCGCAGGAATTCGGGGTTGGAGCAGACCGCGAAATCGGCATCGGGGCGGATCCGCTTCATGCGCCGCTCGATCTCGCGGCTCGTGCCGACCGGCACCGTCGATTTCGTGGTGATGACGGTAAAGCCCGACAAATGCGGGACAATCTCTTCGACGGCTTGGTAGACATAGGAGAGGTCGGCATAGCCGTCGCCGCGCCGCATGGGGGTGCCGACCGCGAGAAAGATCAAGTCTGCCGCCTGCGCGACAGAGGCAAGCTCCGTGGTGAAGTGCAGCCGGCCCGACTTCACGTTCTTCTCAACGAGAACGTCAAGCCCCGGCTCGTAGATCGGGATTTCGCCGCTGTTCAGCTTCTCAACCTTGCGCGCGTCCTTCTCGACGCAGGTAACGTTCCAGCCGAATTCGGAGAAACAAGCGGCGGAAACCAGGCCCACATATCCGGCCCCGATCATGCAAATATTCACTGGAAGCACCCTCGCTACGAAAATCAAGCCGAACTCTTAGACAATGACAACGGCAGGGGCAAGGTCCGCTCATTGATCATCCCAAGTTGTGCAATAGCTTTTTGCTTTGCAAGCACGCGCCATGTTTCATTATCGTATTCGACAGGCTATGTGAGGTACCTCATGCAGGAAGAGATTGCCCTCATCATCGGCGACAAGGCGTGGTCCTCGTGGAGTCTTCGCCCGTGGCTGGCCGCCAAGGTGGCAAAGCTTCCGTTTCGCGAGGTGCAGATCCGGTTGCGGCAGCCGGATACGGCGGAACAGATTGCACGCCATTCCCCCTCCGCGCGCGTGCCGGTCCTGAAGCGGGGGAAGCTCACGATCTGGGACAGCCTTGCCATTTGCGAATATCTGGCGGAGATCGCTCCCAAGGCTCGCCTCTGGCCCGAAGATGCGGATACGCGCGCGCGTGGCGCGCTCGGTCTCGGCTGAAATGCATTCCGGTTTTCACGCGTTGCGCACAGAATTCCCGATGGACTTCCATGCCCGGATCGCCGATTGCACCCCCTCCGAGCAGGCGCGCCGGGACATCGCACGTGTGACCGAGATCTGGCGGGAAACGCGCCGCAGTTTTGGCGCGAGCGGCCCCTTCCTGTTCGGCGCCTTCACCATCGCCGATGCCATGTACGCGCCGGTTGCAACGCGGTTTCAAACTTACGGCATTGATCTTGCGGACTTCGGCGATGACGGGACCGCGGCAGCTTATGCGGAGACGCTTCTCTCCATGCCCGAGATGAGGGAATGGGGCGAGGGCGCTTAGGCGGCGAAATATTCGCGCCGGTAGCCCTGAAAGTAGAGAAGCGCAGTGAGATCGGTATACCGGACCCGTGCATCGGCCTCGGCGGCAACGATGGGCTTCGCGCGGTAGGCCACGCCCAGCCCGGCAGCATGGAGCATGGCGAGGTCGTTCGCACCATCGCCCACCGCGATCACCTCCGCCGGCGAGATTCCATGCGCGGCGGCTTCCTCCTTCAGCGTGGTGGCTTTGGCCTCGCGTCCGAGGATCGGCTCGGCTACGCCGGAAATGCGGCCATGCTCCCACAGAAGGGCGTTCCCGCGGTTCGTCGCAAACCCTGCCTGTGCGGCGACCGCGCTCGTGAAAAAAGTGAAGCCGCCCGAAACCAGCACCGTATGCGCGCCATGCGCCCTCATTGTCTGCACCAGCGTCCGCGCGCCAGGATTGAGCGTGATGCGCTCGTCAAGCACGCGCTGCAGGCCGTCCGTGGTCATCCCGCGAAGCAGCCGCAGCCGCTCTCGCAAGGAAGACTCGAAATCGAGTTCGCCGCGCATCGTCCGCTCGGTCAGCGCTGCGATCTCGGGCCTGATGCCTTTCAGGTCCGCCATCTCGTCGATGCTTTCCTGGCCGATGATGGTTGAATCCATGTCGGCGATGAGCATCCGTTTCCTGCGCCGGGCGGCAGGCTGAACGCACCAGTCGACGGGCGCATTTGCAATCGCCTCCGCTGCCATCTGCTTGACGCAGGTCAGGTCTCCCTCATCCTGTCCTTCTCTCACAAGGGGAGAAGGGACGTCGCCCCTGGCGGGAGAGGGCTGGGGTGAAGGGGAATTGTCTTGCAAAATTAAATCCATTGCCGCGCCTTGGCACAGCCAGCGGAATTCCAGCGTCCCGCCAAAATCGCGTTGCAGAGCCGCCGCGACATCGAGCAGCAACTTGTCCTGCGAAGGGGCGGCGGTAACAGTGATCGCGATTTCCATGACGAGCTTGAATCCGGTGATGAACTTGCACTTGAGCAGCCCGGCGGCGGGAGCGCTTCAAAGCTGCGCTCAAGTAGCCGGAAGGGCCATGGCGCGCCAGCAAAATGCAGCATGGCCCAATTGCCGCTTTTGTTGCAAGCCATGGAAACCTCAGCGATCACCGCTTGGTTGATTCAGCTTATAGCCTCTATGTAAGGTCGCAGCCACTTGACCCCCGACAGCAAAGTCTGGCAAGTTGCGCGCGGCGAGGGTCAAGCTTGGTCCCACCCCAACCCTCGGCAGGAAAGCGGTGCGTTGTGACGAATTGATTGCATTGAGCCACTAGGGCGCTAGAGAAGCCCGTGATCGCAACCGTTCCGTCACAGCTATGTAATAAAATCACCGTGAACTGATCCATAACTTCTGGAGAATATAGGAAATAGGTATTCGATGGCGACGCACGGCCAAATGTAAAAATTGTGTTCGTTCGAAACCGGTCCCTCCTATGATCTTGCAAAGAGTTCGGAAAGTTTCGCGTTCACAGGTAAATCCCCGGAAACCGGCAGGAGAACCAGATGCTACAGATTAGTAATTCTACAGAATTTTTCGATCACCTGAAACAGGGAGTTAAAACTCGACTTAGGGTCGGATTGGAATCGAGTTTCGAGACCAGTGTCGAGGCTTTATGTGAGATTAAGCAGGGAGAATGGCTCTGGAGCCCGGTGCCGAATTTCTTCGTCGTCTCCACCGAGCGCTTGCGTGAATTTAATCTGGCGCAGCCACAAATGTACCTGGTCCTCGATCAAGGCATTGTTGAGGATGGGTGTGCTCATAAACTTCTTGTGGCTGATCATGGTTTTGGGGTGGAGCTCCATAGTCTTCACATGAGGGACCTGGGAAAGAACTGGAACGTAGAGTTTGTCCCTGACCGCAGACAATTCCGGGCTCTGACGAAAATCAAAATGGGCCAGGAACTTACAACCAATCGTGTCGAGCTTTTCTGGGCCTTGTATCCAAATGCCATTCAATTTGAATAGAGTGGCATCTGTCAGCACCGATCTGGCAAGCGCGCTAACGTTGGCGAAGCCTGGAATCTCTTCAGTGAAGTCATGCGGCGAAACGGCGGCCCAGAGGCGTTTCGTTTGACCCGACAGGGCTCCGGTTCTAATACGCTGCCGTTAAGCCTTTCAACCAGGACTATCTCCCATGCCGCTCGTTCGCCCCTTCCCCGGCCTGCGCCCCCTGCCCGATAAAGCCGCCGAAGTGGCCGCGCCCCCTTACGACGTCCTCGACAGCAACGAGGCCCGCGAGCGCGCCGCCGGCAAGCCCTGGAGCTTCCTCCACATCTCCAAGCCCGAGATCGATCTGCCGCCCGGCACCGATCCCTACGACGCGGCGGTTTACGCCAAGGGCAAGGAAAACTTCGACCGCATGATCGCGGAAGGCGTGCTGAAGCAGGACAGCGCGCCTAGCTACTATCTCTACCGGCTGATCATGGGCGATCACCAGCAGACGGGCCTCGTCGCGGCCGCCAGCGTGGCCGACTACGACAAGGGCCGCATCCGCAAGCACGAGTTCACCCGCCCCGACAAGGAGGACGACCGCGTGCGCCAGGTGGACACGCTCAGCGCCCAGACCGGGCCGGTGTTCCTCACCTACAAGCACAATGCCGCGATTGATGAGCTGGTGGCCAAGGCGACCGTGGCTCCGCCCGAGATCGACCTCGTCGCCGACACCGGCGTGCGCCACTCCCTGTGGGTGATCCGCGACGCGGCGCAACTCGATCTCATCACCCGCACCTTCGATGCCATGGATTGCCTCTACATCGCGGACGGCCACCACCGCTCCGCCGCCGCCTCGCGCGTGGCCGCTGCGCGTAAGGCCGCCAACCCGCGCCACACCGGAGACGAGGCCTACAACTCTTTCCTGTCGGTGATCTTCCCCGACAACCAGATGCAGATCCTCGATTACAACCGCCTGCTCAAGGACCTCCACGGCAACAGCCCCGAGCAGCTCCTGGCGAGCCTCAAGAACGCCTTCACCGTGGAAAAGGCGGCAGGCCAGTGCAAGCCGGGCAGGGCAGGCGAATTCGGCATGTATCTCGGCCGCCAGTGGTACCGGCTCACCATCAAGCCGGAGCTGATCCCGCATCAGGACCCGGTGAAGCGCCTGGACGTGAGCCTCCTGCAGGACAACCTCATCGGCCCCATTCTCGGCATCGCCGATCAGCGGCGCGACAAGCGCATCGATTTCGTTGGCGGCATCCGCGGCCTCGCGGAGCTGGAGCGGCGCGTCGAACTCGGGCGAGATGGCCGTGGCCTTCGCCTTCCACCCCACCTCCATGGCGGATCTGATGGCGGTGGCGGATGCGGGCGAGGTGATGCCGCCCAAGTCCACGTGGTTCGAACCGAAGCTCGCCGACGGCCTCGTTTCGCACATGATCTGACCGGCAACGCCCGCGGCGTCCCTTGTGCTGCGGGTTGCCCTGGGCGAGCAGGTTAACGAAAGGCGGCATCTTCTTCTGGTCCGATGGTCCGAACTTCGCGTTGGCTTGCGCTTACGCATTTCCTGAGGAGGTATTGTACGAAAAAGCGCCTTGCCGGGGTGTTAACGGCGTTAAGCTATTGATAAATCGAGAAAAATTCTGGAAAGCATGGGCGCTGCGGCGGCTTCGGACGGCGCAGACACGGTTAATTTGCAAAGCCAGAATATATTTAACGGACTTTTGCTCGTCCCAGTAAATGAGAAAATTCCGGCATTAAATTCTATTTAATGGGCAATCTATTAAGGATAAAAAGCTCATTATTTACAGTAGGTTATAAAATATTGCTTACGTCCCAGCTTAAGGCCCGGCGCTCCTCGTTTTGCGGGTATAAACGGACTTTTAAGGATAAAGCTGACAGGAAATAATTCCGGCGCGCTTCTGTTAACCCTATTCAGGTAAACGCATGGCCGCCTCTACAAATGGAAACAATCCGTTTACCGTTGGGGCTCCCGCTTTGCGCCGTCGTCGGGTCATGGCCGGGCTTGCCGCTCATTGTCATGGCCGACCTTGATCCCCGGATCAAGTCCGAGGACATGGGCGTCCATCCAGAGATCAAATGGTGAACTGAGCTATAAGAACTCACTCTTGCGATGGCGCATCCGGTTAGCCGCCTATGGGCTGGATACTGGCAGCGGAATCAGTGAACATCTTGACTCGCATTTCCGTTTTTGCTTGCGTTCGCTGTTTGTTCCATGCCAACCTCCGTCAAGGAGATTTCACCATGGACCTTGACCAGAGCCAAAAAGGCGACCTTCAAAAATTAAAGGATGTGGTTCATTATGTGTGCGCGCAGTGCCGCCAAGATGAGCTTGGCAATGTGAAGCTTCACAAGATCCTATACTTCGCGGACATGCTGCATTTTTTGTCAGCTAACAAGCCGCTTACTGGTGTCGAATATCAAAAACAGAGCTTCGGACCTGTTGCCCGTCACTTAAGCTGGGCTTTAAACGAGCTTTGCAAAGAAGGTGCCCTAAGGGTTCAAAAGAGGGATTACTACGGGTTCAAGAAAACTGATTATTTCTCCGTCCAAAATCCGTCCGCCTCAAGGCTAAGCAACTCTGAAATAGCGCTAATCAACGATGTCATCGGATTCGTCTGTGAGCACTCTGCAAAAGAGATAAGTGAATTAAGCCACATAGAGCCGTGGAAAGCAGCAGAAATAGGCGAGACGCTTCCTTATCACTCGGCATATGGCTTACTGCCTAGGCGCTGTGACTGACGATGACATTGAAGCAGCAATTGCTGAAGCTCGTTCGATTAGACATGAAATAGAAAATGAAGCGGCCAGATGTTAAGTTCTCAGATTTCGCGCTCCGAGGGTTAGAAAAAGCCTTTCCAGACCAAGAAAGACGAGAAAGCGCGAAACAAGCCATTGAATGGTACGTAAAGCGAGAGGAAACGCTCGGGAAGTCTCGTTTAGTTCCGGCTTTTGACGATAAAGCCTTATTTCTATTTCCGCTTTCAAACATGAAGGTTCTCTTCGAGAGAAAAGAAAAAGAGATACTTCTTGGTCAATAAGCTCAGGTTCTTCCGATTCCTCCTAAGAGCAGGAAGCTGTTAGGCCAACCTCCACTGCCTTCCTGCCCTCTGCGCTCCTTGACGGTCTTCCCTCGGTCTATAAACCGATACCGATACATAGCCATCATGCAGCTTGGCGGATGGGTGCAGCCATCTGGGCTCCTTTTCTTGACTTCTTCCTGCTTGGCCTTGAGGGCGCTTATGACGTGGGATTTAGCTATCCTCTAAATTTAGAGGATGGGGCTTTGATCTGTCTATATTTTCGATGGTGCGCTTGCTACATGAGGCCGGAAAATTTCATATCGCGCCCCGCAATGCTTAAATAAACGTGTGCGGATTATACGGCGCGCGGCGGCGAAGGCAAAGCTGGGATGGATAGGCGGAAGCGACACAAGGGCGGTGCTGATCTGCGGGCCGACGGCGAGCGGCAAGTCGGCGCTTGCGCTTGAGCTGGCGCGCGAGTTCGGCGGCGTCGTCATCAACGCCGAACTCGATGCAGGTCTATGCCGAGCTGCGCATCATCACGAACCGGCCCGCGCCCGCGGACGAGGCGAGCGCGCCGCACCGGCTTTACGGCGTCCGGCCCGCGCGCGAGCCTTATTCCGCGGCGCTGTGGCTCGCGGATGTGAAGGCGGAGCTGGCGGAGGCGAGCGCGGCAGGGGCGGCTGCCGATCATCGTCGGCGGCACGGGGCTCTACTTCAAGGCGCTGACGGAAGGTCTGTCCGAAATCCCCGAGATTCCCGGAGGAGATTCGCGCGCGCTACCGGCTCGCAGCGCAGGACGGAGCCGCCGGAAGCGCTCCACGCCGAGCTCGCGCGCCGCGATCCGCTTACCGCCGCGCGGCTCCGTCCCAGCGATCCGCAGCGCATCGTCCGCGCGCTGGAGGTGCTGGAAGCCACGGGCCGCCCGCTCGCCGAGTGGCAGGCCACGAAAGCAGCCGCCGCTGCTGCCGCTCGCCCACGCCTTCCCTCTCGCCATGAGCGTGGACCGCGCCGAGCTGTATCGCCGCTGCGATGCGCGCTTCGATCGCGATGATCGCGGAGGGCGCGATCGAGGAAGCGCGCGGCCGTCGAGGCGCTCGGCCTCGACCCGGCGCTGCCCGCGATGCGGGCCGTGGGGCTGCCGCCGCTCATCGCGTATGCGCGCGGCGAAATCGCTCTCGACGAGGCTCGCGGAGCGCGCGAAGACGAGCACGCGCAATTACGCCAAGCGACAGATAACTTGGATAACGGCAACTTTTCATCATGGAATCGCGTATTCAGGGAAAGAAATGGAAAGAACAAAACGTGACATCGACAATCTTTCGTCCAAAGATGGCTTGACCTCCGCGCGCTAAGGGGTTACCGCAATCTCACTGGTGGGGCGGCCGGTTGGCGGCCGCATTTCTTTGGAGTTCGCTATGGCACGCGCGATGACAGGCGCCGAGATCGTCCTGCAAGCCCTCGCCGATCAGGGCGTGGAGCATATCTTCGGATATCCCGGCGGCGCTGTTCTTCCGATCTACGACGAGATTTTCAAGCAAACCGGCGATCAAGCACTTCCTCGTGCGCCACGAGCAGGGCGCGGTCCACGCGGCGGAAGGCTATGCCCGGTCGAGCGGCAAGGTGGGCGTGGTGCTCGTCACCTCCGGCCCCGGCGCGACGAATGCGGTGACGGGCCTCGCCGACGCGCTGATGGATTCCATCCCGGTCGTCTGCATCACGGGCCAGGTTCGGCACGCGCTGATCGGCTCCGACGCCTTCCAGGAATGCGACACGGTCGGCATCACGCGCCCCTGCACGAAGCACAATTACCTCGTGAAGGACGTGAACGACCTCGCGCGCATCATGCACGAGGCGTTCTATGTGGCGCAGAACGGGCGGCCGGGACCTGTCGTCATCGACATTCCGAAGGACGTCCAGTTCGCGAAGGGGCCAGTATGTCGGCCCGAGCAAGGTCGTTCATAAGACCTACCGGCCGCAGGTGAAGGGCAACCCGCAGGCGATCCGCGAAGCGGTCGACCTGATCGCAAACGCCAAGCGCCCGATCTTCTACACGGGCGGCGGCGTCATCAATTCCGGGCCGAACGCGTCCAAGCTTTTGCGCGAACTCGTGGACCTGACCGGCTTCCCGATCACCTCGACGCTCATGGGGCTCGGCGCCTATCCGGCGTCGTCGCAGCAGTGGCTCGGCATGCTCGGCATGCACGGCACCTACGAGGCGAACCTCGCCATGCATGACTGCGACGTGATGATCTGCGTCGGCGCGCGCTTCGACGACCGCATCACGGGCCGCCTCAACGCCTTCTCGCCGGGCTCGAAGAAGATCCATATCGATATCGATCCTTCGCAGATCTCCAAGAACGTGCGCGCCGATATCCCGATCATCGGCGATTGCGGCTACGTGCTCGAGGAAATGCTTCGCGTGTGGCGCGCGCGGTCGCCGCAGGTCGACAAGAAGGCGCTCAAGGCCTGGTGGACGCAGATCAACACGTGGCGCGAGCGCGATTGCCTGAAATACAAGAACCGCGACGACGTGATCATGCCGCAATACGCGATCCAGCGGCTGTACGAGCTGACGAAGAACCGCGATACCTACATCACGACCGAGGTCGGCCAGCATCAGATGTGGGCGGCGCAGTTCTACCAGTTTCGACGAGCCGAACCGCTGGATGACAAGCGGCGGCCTCGGCACCATGGGTTACGGCCTGCCGGCGGCCGTCGGCGTGCAGGTGGCGCATCCCGAAAGCCTCGTCATCGACATCGCGGGCGAGTTCTCCGGTGATGATGACCATGCAGGAGATGTCGACGGCGGCGCAGTACGACCTGCCGATCAAGATCTTCATCCTGAACAACGAATATATGGGCATGGTGCGCCAATGGCAGGAGCTTGCTGCATGGCGGGCGCTACTCGCATTCCTATGCGGAGGCGCTGCCGGATTTCGTGAAGCTCGCGGAAGCCTTCCATGGCGTCGGCTTGCGCGCGGAGAAGCCGGACGAACTCGACGATCTCATCATCCAGATGATCGAGACGCCGAAGCCGGTGATCTTCGATTGCCGCGTGTCGAAGCTCGCGAACTGCTTCCCGATGATCCCGTCGGGCGAAGCGCACAACAACATGATCTTCGGCGACGAGTCGGCGAACGAGGATATCTCGTTCGAGGTCTCCGACGCCGGCAAGGCCTTGGTTTGACAGGCCGTTTGCGCATCGTCGCAAGGCGATGATCGGAGCTAAAGGTGCAATGCGATGAATAAGATGGAGTGGGGTTCGGCGATGCCGTCGGGGGAGCCAACAGACGCGTATTGAAAGGCATACGATCGCGGTGCTCGTCGATAACGAGGCGGGCGTTCTGGCGCGCGTCATCGGCCTGTTTGCGGGGCGCGGATATAACATCGACAGCCTGACCGTGACCGAGGTCAGCCAGCGAGGCCAACGAGTCGCGCATCACCATCGTCACCAACGGCTCGGTCGAGATCATCGATCAGATCAAGAGCCAGCTTGGCCGGCTCGTTCCGGTTCATGGCGTCACCGATCTGACGGTGAAGGGCGACCCGATCGAACGCGAACTCGCGCTTGTGAAGGTGGCGGGCAAGGGCGAGAAGCGCGTCGAGAGCCTGAGGCTTGCGGAGGCGTTTCGCGCGCAGGTAGTGGACGCGACCACGGATCACTTTGTTTTCGAGATCACGGGCCGGATCTCGAAAATCGAGAACTTCATCGCCCTCATGAAGCCGCTCGGACTTGTGGAAGTCGCGCGAACAGGCGTTGCCGCCATCGGCCGCGGTCCGGACGCGATGTGATCGCTCTCGCAAGCGCAGTTTCCGGCGCAGCTCCAGGTTGCGCCCGGAACGGCTAATTCCATTGACCTTGCAGGCTTTGCTGCTTAAGCCGGACTTCAATTTCAGAGCGTATCGCGTCTTTCGCGCATCAGCGACCAGACGCCGCGCCCTGATCGTCCATCAAGAAACTCTGAGGAAGGGAATCTCCATGCGCGTTTATTACGATCGCGATGCCGACATCAATCTCATCAAGGGCAAGAAAGTCGCCATCATCGGTTATGGCAGCCAGGGCCATGCTCACACGCTGAACTTGCGGGATTCGGGCGTGGCCGAGGTCGCCGTCGCTTTGCGCAAGGGCTCGAACTCCGCCAAGAAGGCCGAGGCCAGAAAATCTCGCGTCCTCGAAGTGGCCGAGGCGGCGAAATGGGCCGACGTGGTCATGATGCTGACGCCGGACGAATTGCAGGCCGACATTTATCGCGATCACCTTGCACAACAATCTCCGCGAGGGGCAGCGCTGCTTTTCGCGCATGGGCTCAACATCCATTTCAATCTTATCGAGCCGCGCGCCGACCTCGACGTCGGCATGGTGGCGCCGAAAGGGCCAGGGCACACGGTGCGCGGCGAATATTTGCGCGGCGCGGGCGTCCCTTGCCTGATCGCCATCGCCAAGGATGCGAGCGGCAATGCGCATGAGCTCTGCCTCTCCTACGCAAGCGCTATCGGCGGCGGGCGCGCCGGCATCATTGAGACCAGCTTCAAGGAGGAATGCGAGACCGACCTTTTCGGCGAGCAGACCGTTCTGTGCGGCGGCCTCGTCGAACTGATGCGCGCGGGCTACGAGACGCTGGTCGAGGCCGGATATGCGCCCGAGATGGCCTATTTCGAGTGCGTTCATGAGGTGAAGCTGATCGTCGACCTCATCTATGAAGGCGGCATCGCGAACATGAATTACTCGGTCTCGAACACGGCCGAATATGGCGAGTATGTCAGCGGCCCGCGCATCGTGGACGCCCGCGTGAAGGAGGCGATGAAGGCGGTTCTGGCCGACATTCAGGGCGGCAGGTTCACGCGCGACTGGATGCTGGAGAACAAGGTCAATCAGACGAGCTTCAAGGCCATGCGCGCAAAATGCGACAACCACCCCATCGAGGAGACGGGCCGGCGGCTGCGCGCAATGATGCCGTGGATCGCCGATCGCGCGCTGGTCGATAAGACGAAAAACTAGATTTTCGACGGTGATGGCCGCCGGCCTGCACCCACGGCTGATGACCCGCTGTTTCCGCCAACCCTTCGTCATGGCCGCCCCGGAGGGAAGGCGGCCATCCAGAAAAATACAAGTATTCCAAGTTATACTGGCCGGGTCATCCCGGCCACACAGTGTAGCGACTGGTCTCGCGGCGGAAACATGCGGGTAATAGCCGCGAAGCGCAGCTTGCCGGGATTGTAAGAAATGGAAATGCTCCGTGGCCCGGCTCACGCTGGCGGCCGGATGACGAGTGTAGAGCACGCCGCGCCGTCCAGTGGAGGGCGGACATAAAGCAATCGCCCCTCATCAAGAGGCGAACGTTTTAAGCCACAGGCTCGGCGACGGGCATGTCGAGGACCGCCATGACGAAGCCGCTCGAGTCGTCGATGGCTTCCTCCCAAAGAGAGATGTATGTCGGCAAAGCGACGGGATCACACGGCCGACGACTTCGCCGTGATCGAAAACCAGCTCCGCCTCGTATTTGCGGCAAATGCGCTGCATCTTATGGTTCTCGGCGAGGCAATTCATGTAAAGCTCGGTCACGCCGCGATTGCGCGCCGCACGGATGATCCGGCCCAGCAGTTCCGTGCCGATGCCGCGATTTTGATACTCATGTTCGACGGAGAACGCGCCTTCCGCATCCGATGACCATGAGTTCCCGATCTGACGCATTTCTGCGGCAGCTCGGATTTCGTTATCGATGAAGAAGCCGTAGACGATGCACCTCATCTCATTGAGACGAGACGCATAATCTATGATGAAGGCATCGCTAACAGCCATGCCGAATCGCATCCGGCGGCTGTCTCTGTCAAGCCTCAGAAGGTGGTCGCGGAACTTGTCGCTTTCCGACAGCCACATCTTTCTAATTGTTCCTCCCCAGATTTGAGATTCAGGCATGAGAACCTCCTCTGGATGTTCGGGGCCAATTGGCTTGGCCTTACTAGGTCACAACCGTATATGGCATGCAGGGTGTATAATTCCACAATCCACGCGATGCATAGGACCCATGACGTGGCGCTCTGCGGAATATCGCGCTCAGGACGCCCGGTGGAGCCAAAGCCTCCGCTGCCACGCCCGGTAGTGGCAAGCGATTTCGCACGTTTCAAGTTTACCATCGATACCGGGGCGATCACAAGCTGCGCAATTCTGTCACCTCGCTTATAGGATAACGGATTCGTTGCCGAGGTTGATGAGAAGAACTTGTATCTCTCCCCGGTAATCGGCGTCGATCGTGCCAGGCGAATTGAGCACCGTCACGTCCATGTCGAAGAGCGAGCCCGGAGCGCGGACGGACCTGGGCCTCGAAACCCATTGGCAATTTCAAGGGCTATGCCAGTCGGAATAAGGGCTCGCTCACCCGGAGAGCAGGGTCAGCGGCGCCTCCGGCGGCAGGGCCGCAGACAGGTCCAGCCCAGCGGCCTGCTCGCTTCGGTAAGACGGCGGCAGGCAGCCCTTCGCCATGGGGCAGGACCTATAGCGCACGGCGTCATCGTCTGAGCGCACCGCGGCGGCATCGCCGCTTTTGCTCGGACGAGCCAATCAGCTTGCCGCCCGCACCAGCCGGTCCGCAACCTCTTCCTTCGACATCTCCGGCCAGCTTTGCACGCGCGATGGCGTGATCACATGAACGGCGTTCCGGTTGCGGCCGAAGACACCCCCTCCGGCGAAACGTCATTGGCGACAATCCAGTCGCAGCCCTTGCTCTCAAGCTTCTGAACCGCCTGCGCAATAATGTTACCGGTCTCCGCTGCGAAGCCGATCACGAGGCGTGGCCTGTTCACCGCGCGCTTCGCGATGGTTCTCAGGATGTCGGGGTTTTCGACCAGCCGAAGCTCCGGCGTGCTTTCGCCTTTCTTGATCTTCTCAGCCTGAACAGAGGCGGCGCGCCAGTCCGCGACGGCGGCGCTGAAAACCGCGATGTCGGCGGGCAGCGCGGCTTCCGCCGCTTCCAGCATCTTTTGCGCCGTTTCGACATGGACCGTGACCACGCCGCGAGGATCGGGGAGGGCGTTAGGACCGGCGATCAGCGTCACGTGCGCGCCAAGACGGGCGGCGGCAAGCGCGATGGCATAACCCTGCTTGCCGCTTGACCGGTTGCCGATAAAGCGCACGGGATCGATCGGCTCGAAGGTCGGCCCGGCGGTGATGAGGACGCTTCGGCCCGCCAAGGGCTTCGCGCACTCGCCTTCGAGGATACGCTCGGCGGCCGCGAGGATTTCGTCCACCTCCGCCATGCGCCCGAAACCAGTCTCGCCACACGCCATCGGCCCTTCGTTCGGCCCTACGAAATAGACGCCATCGGCCTTGAGCTGGCTCAAATTCCGGCGCGTGGCCGGATGCTCCCACATGCGCCAATTCATGGCAGGCGCGGCGAGCACCGGCTTGTCGGCGGCGAGAAGCACCGTGCTGGCGAGATCATCGGCGAGGCCATGCGCCATCTTGGCGAGAAAGTCCGCGGTGGCCGGGGCGATGACGATCAGGTCTGCTTCGCGGGAAAGGCGGATGTGCCCGATCTCCGTCTCGTTCTTGAGATCGAACAATTCCGTAAAAGCAGGCTCCTCGGACAAAACCGCAGCCGAAAGCGGCGTCACGAAATGCTGAGAGGCGCGCGTGAGAATGCATCGAACTTTTGCGCCGCGTTCCTTGGCGCGCCGAATGAAATCCAGGCATTTATAGGCGGCAACGCCTCCGCCAATAATGAGGAGAATGGATTTTCCTTGCATCAACCGCTCCTTCGCCGGCGGGCATCATAACGTGATGGCAGGAACTCGTCATTATGGGCGCGTAAGGTTTCCTCAGCCAGTTTTGCGGCGGCCAAGCCGCCGCGTTCCAAAAAAGCGCTTACCCTAAAACGGATGCACAGAAGCAAGCTTTGTCATCGCGGCTAAGCGAAGCGCACCCGGGATCAAAAAAATTAAGGCGTTTCAATTGGTTACGATCCAGGATAAGGCGTCGCCTTTCCGGGACTTGATTACCCGCATGTTTTCGCCAATTCCATCGTCATGGCCGCCCTTGGAGGCGGCCATCCAGAAAATCACAAGGTATTCCAAGTTATAACTGGATGGCCGGGTCAAGCCCGGCCATGACGGTGGAGCGAAAATTCGCCAATGTTTTCATGGCTTCCTCTGCTAGCGGAAACATGCGGGTAATCAAGTTCCGGGAAGACGGCGGCGGCGATGCGGTGGCGCGTCAGGCAAGTCGATACAGCTCTATTCGAGCGGGTGTTCGCTCGGCACGCTTTGCGCGCAAACCGCCTTGGCGGCAGCCCATTCTTGTTCGCTCAGGATGGGAACGACGTCGTAGGCAGGCTGAGAGAGAAAAAGCGTCGCGCGGGCTTCCGCGGAAAGGTGGGCGCCAAAGTCATTTAGTGTGCTTTCGCCGGTTGGACTTTCGGCAGCGCTGCGGAGGATAAAATCTCCGGCATAGTGCGAGGAAATGCGCGCGCGCCTCAATATGGCAACGGCATGGGCGTCCGCCTTGACCTCGGCGTCGCGGGAATAGCGAAGCTGCATAAGCATGGCTCGGAAGGCCGTCCGGCTATCCTCGGCCCAGGTCGTGAACTTGACAATGACGTTCATTCCGATGTTTCGGAGGAAAAGCGCTTCGGGGTCTTTTTCCAGACCATGGCCCATTTCGTGCGCGAGCACCCCCGCAATCTCTTCGGGAGCCTTCGCCGCCTTAAGAAGCCCTGAAACGAGAACGATGTGACGGCCGGGCAGAGCGAAGGCGTTCTCCTGCTCACCCTTCACGAGATGGAGCTTGAACCGCCGGCCGTAAGCGGAAGCGTTCTGCAGACGGTCAAGGATGCGACGCAGCGCAACCGAGCCGTTTCCCTCGTTGCATTCAGGGGTGGCTGCTCCGAACAGCGCCACACCCTCAAGACCGATTTTGTCGGCCAACGGCCCTGGAAGCCAACCGGCCATGAGCGTGGGCGCCTCGAAAAGACTCACGAAAAAGATCGCTCCGGCGCCGAGGGCAAGAAGAGCGCCGACAAGAATGAGACCGAGGACTTTAAATAACAGCATGTTTAGCCAACGGTGCGGGCCGTGGGAACTCTCCCATGCACACTTGCCCCCGGCCCGGAATTTTGCAAACAAGCAATAACCATCCGCGCCCGATTTGCACCGGCTTTCCAGGCCGCAACTCTTGCAAATGGCAGCTTTCGGCCCTATACAGGGCGCATCTCACACGCGGGGATTTTGTCACGCTGGGCCGTTCGCGGCCCTTTTTGGCATCCGGTGATGGCATGGCCATTAACA